>JAZLHP010000015.1:0-10441 GCA_045616905.1 Bacteroidaceae bacterium | reverse complement strand
AGCCTATACAGGTTTTTTCTGGCTTTTGAGTGAGTGATGCGGGCATCATGACCGAAAAAACAGAGAAAAGATGTAAGGAAATAATCATAATGGATACGAGAACCTTAAAAAACAAATATCATTGTGTCCTAATGAACTATTTGGGTTAAAAATTAGAACGAAAACGAAAACCAAAAACTAAAACTAAAATGATGGGCTTTCCTAAATTTCATATAGTATGAAAGCAATAGTAATGGGAGCCACTTCAGGAATAGGACTGGAAGTGACAAGGGAACTCACCCGCAGGGGGTGGGAGGTCGGCATAGCCGGCAGAAGACAGGAACGGTTACAGGCGATACAGAGCAAGAACCTGAACATCGTTGCCACACAATGCGTTGACATCACCAGTGCGAATGCTGCCGATGCCCTCCAGACGCTCATCGGCAAGATGGGAGACATTGACCTCTATGTCCACAGCTCTGGGATAGGATACCAGAATGTAGCGCTCGGTGCAGACCTGGAACTTGACACTGTGAACACCAATGCGTTAGGGTTCACACGCATGCTAACCACCGTGTACCATTACTTTGCAGAAAAGGGTGGGGGACACATTGCCGTCATCAGCAGCATAGCAGGCACCAAGGGACTTGGAGCCGCACCATCCTACTCAGCAACCAAGCGCTACCAGAGTCATTACATCGAATCGCTCCAGCAGCTGTCGCGAATGCAGCGACACAACATCAGCTTCACAGACATACGTCCCGGCTTTGTCGCCACCGACATGATAAAAGGTTCCAACTTCCCGTTGCAACTCGCCCCCGACTCAGTGGCAAGGAAAATAGTGAAGGCAATAGAGAAACACAAAACCGTCGCAACCATCGACTGGCGATACCGTATCCTCGTCACCCTCTGGCGCATGGTGCCACGGTGGATATGGGTGAGAATGAAAGTAAAAACAACTTAAAACTAAAACAAAACCGAAAACTAAAACCCCAAGAAGCCAATCGTATTATGAATGAAGAATATTTGAATGCATTTGAAGCATCGCTAAAAGAAGGACTGCACACATACCTCCGTGCCAAGGACGAGGTTGACGAAATCCTACCCGATGCTCCCGACATCGAAGACAAATGGCTGCAGATAGCCAATGCCTACCTCGAAGATGGCGTGCGCGAGTTCAACGGCTACCCCACCGTGTCACTCGGCTGGATGATGTATGTCGGCATGGCAGTGGCACACATGTGGGACGACGACTGGACACTCCACTCGCAGTCCCCCAATCTGTATCACACCCTCAGAGCCCCTCGAGGCTACGACTGCATGGACGAGTACATCCGCGAGGACATCCTCACGCTCACAGGCGATGCCTTCAGGCAGACCGAGAACCTCGTCAACGGCTCAGCCACCATGGCACTGCGCCGCATACAGCGCGAACGGTTCGAGCCAGGCAGCCCACTCGCCTTTCAGGCATACGTGCGTTCGCTGCACCAGCTCTACCTCATGGGAGCATACGTCCAGCTCAAGAGAATGGGCTACCACATGGTGAAAGTTTAAGGTTTAGGTTTTAAGGAGTTGGACCTTATGGGTGAAGGTTTAACCCTCGTCATCATAATCCTCGTCAAAGCCACGTTGATGCGAATGGCCAGACGGGCTGCCACTCGCACCACCCGTGCTGTTGAAAAAGAAATAATCGTCAAGAGTCATAATACCAGTGATTTTAAGATTATAAAATATGATAAGTAAGTAATCAAAATTAATTTAATAATGTTAAGCAAGTGTCCTGAGATAATTTGTATATCATCTTGCACTATCTTTGGCGCATTTTTGTCTTTCATTCTCAGTCACGTAGCTCGCTACGCTCCTTCTAATGAAAACCAAAACTACATCCAAATATAGTACAATCTAATATAAAATTAATTCTAATCACTTACTTAATAAGAAGATTTTATTATGATTCAGAAGATGAACATGCTGCAAAGATAACGGGTCGCTGTGTCAAAACGCGGTACAGTTGAATAAATCTTTCAAAAAAATCATACTTTTTCCATCCTTCCCCTCGGTTCCCCACCGTTTCATCATCCGAAAGGACATGAAAACACCCCATGAGCAACCAGCAATCGTGCCGAATCTCACGACCCGGCACGAACATTAAACTCTGCCCCACATGACGGGCATCGTCTGACAGGTGCAAAGGTACGCCATCCGTCATGTTTCACATAGATCAGTGCAACGGTTTTTTGCGAAGTGTAAAAATATTAGACACACGTATGTAAATTTTCTTGACACTTTCAACGGTTTCTTCCTGATTTATGGGTGACGATACACTTTATTTCATTATCTTTGCAAAAGGAAAGGGATGGTTGAAACCCTCAGCCCTCACCCTTTACCCTTTAACCTTTAAACTCATAAATCGTGTACAATTCCATATTGATAGTTGATGACAACCAGAGCGTGCTGGTATCGCTCAGGTATCTTTTCAAGAAGACGTTTGAGAAGGTGCTTACCCTGTCGGCACCTGACACCATCCCGCAGGTGATGGCACAAGAGAGCGTGTCGGTGGTGCTGCTCGACATGAACTTTGCCTTGGGGCTGAACACGGGCAGCGAGGGGCTGTTCTGGCTGGACAGGATAAAGCAGCTGCACCCCGAGGTGCCAGTGGTGCTCTTCACCGCTTATGCCGACATTGAGTTGGCTGTGAAAGCATTGAAGCGAGGAGCATCGGACTTCGTGGTGAAACCATGGGACAACGACAGGCTGTTGCAGACACTTGCTGGTGCCATTGACAGACAGCGCGACATTCGCACACTTGCTGAGGTGGAGGACGAGCACATCCGTGCCGCCGTTGACAAGTGCAACGGCAACCTGAAGTTAGCAGCCGACCTTTTAGGCATCAGCCGACAGACACTGTACAATAAACTGAAGGCTATAAGGAATTGATTTATGTTTGCAAGAGACAAATACGAGCTTATCATTGAGGCGATAAAGAACGGCGACCTGTCGTTCCGATTGCCCGTGAAGGGACTCATGACCCCCGGTGAGCGTGCCGCACGTAATACCATAAACCGCATGATGGAGATAATGCAGGAGCAGCGGCAGGACATAGAGATGGCATCGTGGGAGAAACTGACGCGAATACTCACCCACGAGATAATGAACTCGCTGGCACCCATCGTGTCGCTGTCAGACACGTTCATGAACGAACCTTCCATACAGCAGTCAGAGTTCTACGAAGGCATCAAGGCAATTCACGACACGAGCGAAGGACTCCGTTCGTTTGTCGACAGCTACCGCAAGTTCTCCTCTTTGCAGCGTCCGCAACCCGAGGAGATGATGGTTGACGAGCTGTTCACGAGCATCACCGCCCTCACAGATGCCAACGTCCATTTCACATCACAGATAGAACCGCCCGACCTGACCATCCAAGCCGACCCGAGCCTGATGCGCCAGCTGCTGATGAACCTTGCAAAAAATGCCGTCGAGGCAAATGCCACCCACATAGGACTTTCCGCCTACAGATACGGCAACGGCAACACCCACATCGTCATCGGCAACGATGGCACCCCCATACCCGAGGCAGAGCAGCGAGACATCTTCGTGCCGTTCTTCACCACCAAGAAAACAGGCAACGGCATAGGACTGAGCCTGTGCCGTCAGATTATGAAGATAAGCGGAGGCACCATCACCCTGCTGCCCGAAGGAGCCAACGGATGGAACGTCAGCTTCGAGATAGAGCTGTAAGTCTCTAATCAAAATCAAACCTTCACCCCTCACCCTACAACATCCTCACCCTGCCGTCAAACAGCTCCACGATGCGGTCAGCATAGTCCGCATCGCGACGGTTATGAGTGACCATGACCACGGTAGCCCCCAGCTCACGGTGCAGCTCAGACAGCAAAGCCATCACCTCACTGCCCTGCTTAGAGTCCAGATTGCCAGTAGGCTCATCAGCAAGAATGAGCCGCGGCTTGGCAACGACGGCACGTGCTATCGCCACCCTCTGCTGCTGACCACCCGACAACTGGTTCGGATACATGTCAGCACGATGACTCACACCGAGACGCGCAAGGATAGCCTTCACCCTCTCACGCCTCTCATTAGCCGGATACCCCCTCAGCTTCAGGGGCAGCTCCACATTCTCAAACACGGTCAACTCATCAATCAAGTTAAATGCCTGGAAAATGAAACCCAGATGCCTGCGACGAAAACGGGTCCTCTCACCCTCCGACATGGCGTAGATGTCCGAGCCACCCACCACGCACTTGCCCTCCGTAGGAGGTTCAAGCGCCCCCATGACGTTGAGCAGCGTCGTCTTGCCAGACCCCGATGGTCCCATGATGCACAGAAACTCACCATCGGCAACCGTCAGGTTCACGTTGCGAAGGCACACCGTCGTAGGAAAATCTTTCGATATGTTCTCAAGTCTAATCATTATGTCTTATTCGGTCTTAATGGCTAAGGTTAAGTCTTTGGTGCTAAAAAGTAGGTTCTGCACAGCCACGAGCAATAGCACGAGGGCATAGACCACCACGAATATTGCCAGTGGAATCCACCAAGGCACATCTGTGTGCAGAGCGAAAGTCGCCACCCAGTATCTTGACAGCCAGTAGCCTGCAGGCATACCTATGATGGCGCTTATGATGAGAATCCATCCGTAGTGGCGCACCTGCAACATCATCAGCTCGGCGGTTGTGGTGCCAAGCACCCGACGGATGGCTGTGCTGCGCAACATGTATCTGCGCTCAATGGTGGTTATGCCTATCAGTCCAATAAGCGTGATGATGATGCAGCATAGCGAGATGAGCAACATCGGAACCTCAAAACGCAGCTGCACCTCGTAGTGGCTGTTGAGTTCGGCATCGTAATCGTGGAAACGGAGCATCTCGCGCATCTGCGACCTATACTCTGGTGAGTCGTCGGCAAACTGACGTTCAAGACCATGTATGCGGTTGCGTATGCTGTAAAGACGCTTTGCTGCAGCACGCTTGTCTGCACCTGGCTTGAGATGCACCATTATGTACTCTCCGTAATATCTGTCGGGATGCACCGTGAACATGTGGCTTTTGTCAGTGGATGTGCGGTCGTCAGGCATTGTGACAGTCAGTCCCACCGTCTCGCCCTTAATACGCCAATTCTCCTTCTCTACCTTGGTGAATGTTGACCCCGATTGCAGATAGACCTCTTCCGACTTAGTCGTGTTCCGTGCCTGAGGCATGACGATGCGGAACGTCTCTCCTCTGCGGGCAGTTATCACCTTCGGTTCAACATTGATGTGCAGGGTGGTGAAGAACGACATATCGACATTGCAGTTGACGAAAGGTATCGAGTTGAAAGTGTGCGTCACCGAGTCATAGTCATACGCCTGACTGCTGTTGCAATGCACCAGCGGCACTATGTCGGTGCGACACACCCCGTCCACATCCTTGTCGGCAAGCATCAACCTCTCCACCGAGTCGAGCTGAGCGCCCATACGGTCGTGAGTGACATCGTTGTCGCGCTGCCACGAATTAAGGTTGAAGTCAGGATGCACAATCTCCATCGCATACAGCAGGTTGTCCTTGTCAAAACCATAGTCATGACGGAACAGATGCCTGTTCTGCAGGAAAACGACCGCACAGTACATGGCGGAGGCAAAGGTGAGCGCAAACTGCAGCCCGAGCATCACCGTGCGTATAATGCGGCCGCCTACCGACAGGGCGAAGCGTCCACGTATGGTCATGGTCAGCGGATGACGAGTGGCATAAACAGCTGGCCAGATGCCCGACAGCACTCCCACCGCCAGAGCAATGCATGCCATCCACGACAGCAGTTGCGTGTTATACGGAATATCAACACTCGTCGGAGCCGAGAACACATCGTTCGTCCATTGACGGTGACTGGACGCTATTATCAGGAACAGGGCGACGAGACATGCCAGCAATGCCCGTGCCACACATCTTATAATAATACGCATGCGCACATTCCACTTGCTCACCCCCAACACCCTCAGCGTGCTCAGCATCTTCATCTGCTGCGGAGCCTCGCTCATGGCAATGCCCATGCTCACCACAAACGCAATGACGAGTATCAGCAGGGCAGCAAGCTCATATACGAAGTAGATGTTGGAATTAGTCGTGGCGAGCAATCTGCCGTCAGTCGTCACGGGCGTGAGCCTGAACTCAATGTCCTTGTAGTTAGCCTCAAACGCAGAATCTGCGGCAAACACCTCATGCAGCTCCCTCCTCATCTCCTCAGCCATGCCCTCTGCATCCAGCGTCAGCACCTGTCTCTCCTCTGTGTCTCTAAGCGTCACGAACACATTCATGATAGCCACGCCCCACCAGCCGTCAAATACGTGAGACGACGTGTGATACACACCGTTCGGAATCACGCTGTTTTCGTCAAGATCCTTATACACGCCCACCACCTGCACCTTCGGCGAGTTCGCAATCTGCCACGCTATCCTCATGCCCCTCGTGTCGTCAGCCCTGCCGAACAGCTTCAGCGCATACGACTCAGGAATGATCACACCCCCCATGCCTTCGTCCGCAAAAGTCAGGCTGCCACACACCATCGTCAGCCCTAACATCTCCATGTCGGGCGGCATGGCATTGTACACAAATCCCTGCATTGACGACTGGTAGGAGTAAATCTCCGTCAGTCCCGAGTTGTCCAGACCAACATGCGCATCCGTCACTCCCACTATGCCGTCCACACAAGGCAACCGTTTCAGACACATCGCCAACGGTTGCGACAATTTCCCGAACCCATCGTCCTCATCCATTCCCTTCGCCACCCCCTCTGAGGCAGTCGGCAGAGAGGCGGCATGATGTCTCATCCTCGCCTCCACCCTGTACACGCTGTCCCTGTTGGCAATGTCGTAGTTGTAACTACTCCTGTACACCACCTGAGTCATCAGGAAATACCACGCCACGAAGGTCATGCACAAAGCCATGACCACCGCAACACCGTGTCGTCTTATGTCAAATAAAGGTTTAATGGTCTAAGAGTTTAATGGTTTAAGAGTTTAATGGTTTAAGAGTTTAAGGGATTACCCCCATCATTCTCCACCCCCTCCCTTACGGGTAGCGACCGTATGAAAGCGTGACTAAATGTCACGGTTTAGGAAGCGACCGAACTAAGTGCTCTTAGTGAGGACGGGAAAGTCGGGGTGGGTCTTTCTTTTCCTCCGCAAAGATAATCACTTTTCAAGAAAAAACATGTACATTTCCGTTCCCTCACCCCGAAAGTGTCAAAAATTTGTACACTATCGAGTGAAGATTGCACGAAAACAACAGGTTTCCGCATTGTTTCTTTGGTTTTCTCCTTCTCCTGCCTTGTGAAGAAGGTGAGGAAAGTAATCAGTGAACCCTTGAACAGTGTGTTGCGAGTCTCCACCATGAATCCGTTGATGTACTCATCTCTTTGCATCAGTGGACGATAGACATTTGCCCAGCCCATCTTCTCAGAGGGAGGGGATACCATCCGGACGGATCTCCTCCCCTAGGGGAGGTTGGGAGGGGTAATGGTGACGATACGAATGGATGGCGGAGTGTATTAATAGTTTGTAGTTACAAACGTTTGAAAATGTAACTACAAATCCAAATATTTGTAACTACAAACTTTTTACGTATTCTATGGCGTATTCCGTGAACCGTGGTGTTTGTTTGCAGTGACTCCCGCTGGCATTGGTCACCAAGGGGGAGGAGGCTACAGCATCTTGAACCTTATGGTGGCAACAATATTTCTTGGTCGAAGCTGTGAAGTCTGTGTGAATATGTCAAGACCACTGTAGTTGACACGAGTGTATTGACGTTGGTCGAAGAGGTTGTTGAGTTGCAGTTCGAGGTCAACGAGTTTCAGTTTCAGTTTTGCCTTGGCGTCACCGAACCATGCGTGACGATTGGTGGCTGTGAGGTTGTTGTAGTTGTCCTCGGCTGAAAGGGTGAGGGTAAGTTTCTTCGTTGGGTAGATGCTCATGGATAGTCGCTGTGTGTTGCTGCGAACAGCTGTTGAACCATTCTCATTGCCTTTTGTATAACTGCGGCTATTGGCAAATCCGCAACTATAGACTATGCCTATCCATTCGAATGGACTGAACGAGAGTGAGCCACCGAAATTGAGCGACTGGGCATTGAACTGATAGAGATTGTCAGCAATCAGTCGTTCGCTCTTTGAGAAATTGTAGCCTCCGAACACTCGGACTGTTGAACGAAGGAAGTCGAAGCCCTTGCTTGCTTCTCCATTCACACCGTAGCTGTCAGCAACTGTAGGCTGATTGACGGCTTGTATCACACTGGTTCCACCATTGTACGTGTAACCGTAGATCTGATTGTCATGACTGCGACGGAAGTTGAAACCGATGCTGGCAAAGAGTGCTTGAAGGGCATTGCGATAACGAAGACTGGCATTGGCTCCATAGTTCTTTGTCTCGGAAAGTTGCTCTACGTATGAACGCTGGAAGGTGCGATAGTTGGACATGATGTAACCAGAGTATATGCCGCCTGGGTCGCCCACTGTCTTTGAGTAGCTGGCTCCTGCATTGAACCAGAGGTCGCGAGTGATGTCCCAATTCATTGAGAGCGATGGGAAGAAGAGCAGATGCGTGTAGCTGTGCTTGTCCTTACGGATGCGGTCATCAAGCATTTGGCTGTATAGGTTGAGAGGCAAACCGAGGGTGACGGTCAGGTCGTGCGTCTCGTATTTGTATGACTGGTCGAGTGCAATGGAATAGGTGTTGTACCAAAGGTCGTTGAGAAGTCCCAAGCTTCCAAAGGGGATGTTTGCATTGAGGTCAGTAACTATTCCATGCAAGTTTGCTGATGCATTGATACCGTAGTTGAACTTGAAGTGCTCGCCTACACGGATATTATAACCAGTATTGAATCGACCAGCTATGTGGTGGGAAGTAACATCCTGAGTATATTCCGTATGAGTGTTTTGCTGCATGGAGTCTATCTCAGCGATGAGTGTGTTTGGCCTGTGAGCATAACCAGCCGAGAAGTGAAGATTGAGACTGTTCTTTCCTATGTTCTTTATTGTATTGAATGTATTGGAAACAGAAAGTTCTGGACGATCAAAATGCTGACGCACCAAGTCGTTGCCGTAGTTCATTGGTATACTGCCTGTGGTCTCTGACGATAGTTGTCCTAACACACGGTCGGAGTTCCAGTTGGTATCGAACTTCAACACATTGGCAACAAATCCTGTCTCAGAATTCAGATTGTATCGAGCCTGAACATTGAGGTTGTTCACCTTCGTTTCGCTCGTCATACTTTCACGCATCAGCAATCGGCTGTCGTCGCTGATGAAGTGGTCGGAGAGGCTGTTGCCCTCACGACGGATATTGTCATTATAGTAGGCTATGTTGAGTCCCACTTCTGTGTCCTTATTGAGCTTCTCCAAATGGTTCATCGTGAGGATGTGCGAATGGTTGTCAAAAGTTCGCTTCTGCGGCAGTCCCGAACCGCTTGGCAATATGGCACCTGTCGGGCAGAATGGGTAGAGTCCTACGCTGTTGATACCTGAATAATGCTCCGTCAGTTCCTTCGACACATCTTCGCCTGTGTTATTACCTTTATATAACGACATGTTCTGACGCTTCTTGGCAAAGTACATTCCTACAAGTTCACCAGTCCAGAGCGGATTTTGACCGATGATTGCGTTGTCGCTATCAAGCGAACGAGAACCAAATCCCCATCCTTCTGCCTGTTGAGCACCAGCACCAATCATCGTGTTTATTGCTACAGTACCCTTGGCTGAGTCCTTCAGTTTCAAGTTGATTGCCACATCATCGGTCAGTTCCTTGCCTTGCAGCATCTTCACTGGCTGATGGTTCTCGAGCACTTGCACGGAAGCTACATCGGAAGCATTGATGTTGTTGGTTGCGAGACCATAGCGACCTTGCAGCAAGTCCATTTCTTCCACATAAAACTTCTTGATGGACTTGCCGTTGTACTTGATGCCGCCATCGTCCGATACTTCGATACCTGGCATACGCTTCAGCACATCACCAATTACTCGGTCTCCCTGTTCTTGATAGGCACCAACAAGATAACTGAGAGTGTCTCCATTCTGTCGAATCTTCTCTGCCTTTACGCTTACCTCCTTCAGTTCCGTTGCCTCTTCCTTCACAGAGAAATTGAGTCTCTGGCTGCGATTAGCCACAATCTTTGCTTGACTACCGATACCTAATCCCGATACGCTCACGGTCACAGAGTCTGCATCCGTCTTGAACTCCAGTTTGTAATTGCCCTTTGCATCAGCATCAGCAAAAGCAAGTATGCTACCAGAACCTTTTGGACTCACAGTAACAAAAGCCTCTGCAGCCTTGCCCTGGTCGTCAAGCACAGAACCTTGTATTATGGTTTGTGCTGCGACAAGACTTATTTTCATACATACGCATAATATGATGTATAGTTTCTTTATCATGGCAAAAAGGTATTAGAATTAAGTTTCCTATTCCATTTCCATTGGACTGTATGGT
>JAZLHP010000014.1:0-2448 GCA_045616905.1 Bacteroidaceae bacterium | reverse complement strand
GAGAGGACACCACGGAAGATTTCCACTTCTTGAGCAGAAAGATGAAGCGCTTCGTTGCTCGTGTAGTCGAAGAACTCATAGCGGCTCATCTGCTTGCCGAGAGACGTGCGGTTGAGAAGGTCGGGATGGAATGCCAAACCGATGTATTTGGCAAAGGGGACATCGGGATTGGGTTCTACCGTCACCACCTGTCCAGGTGCAAAACTCGTTACGGTCATCTCATCGAAGTCGTACTCCGTGCGTCCGTAAGATAGTTTGCAACCCTTGTTCTCCTTCAGATAGATAGCATAAAAGCCATAGTGCATCATGCACTCCTTGATATGCTCTGTATTATCTACATGAATAACGCTTACAAGGGGATGAAGCGTCTCCATCCCGTTGTAGTCGTTGAACTGCTGTATTGTATCTAAATGAATCTGTTGCATTTATTTCATATTCTCATTAAAGAAAGCTTCCAACTTATCCCAAGGAATGACCTTGTCTTTTCCGCCGTCATAGAGGTCGCAATGGCTGGCTCCAGGAATAATCATCAGTTCCTTGTTCTCTGGAACAGAGTTTGGTTTGCGAACAGCATCGTAACCTTCTGCCTTACCCTCTGTCATATACTTGTATGCAGCTTCGCCGAAATAGCGTGAGTGAGCCTTTTCGCCATGAACGATGAGTACGGCCGAGCGAATCTCATTGATATAATAAAGGAATCGGGTGTTGGCGTATGCCTGACAACCGAAGGTGTGCCAACCATCGTTGCTGTTTCCCGAACGCGCGTGATAGCCACGTGGAGTCTTGTAGTAATCGTAGTAATCCTTCACGAACTGTGGAGCATCGTCTGGCAGAGGGTCAACAACTCCACCGCCTTGGGTTGTCTTGCCTGTACGGGCAGCCTTCATGCGTTCATCTGCAAGTGCCTTTCGTGCAGCAAAACGTGCCTCCTCATTGTCATCTGCATCGAAATAACCATTACCATTCACACGGCTCATGTCGTACATAGTCATAGCGGCAGTTGCCTTGATGCGAGGATCGATGGCTGCTGCATTGAGTGCAATGCCACCCCAACCACAAATGCCAATGATGCCAATCTTCTCTGCATCCACATCCTCACGCATGGAGAGGTAGTCAACTGCAGCAAGGAAATCTTCCGTATTGATGTCTGGTGATGCGGTGCGACGTGGTTCGCCAGAAGACTCTCCAGTAAACGAAGGATCGAACGCCAAGGTGATAAAACCACGCTCAGCCATGGTCATGGCATAAAGACCAGAACATTGCTCCTTGATGGCTCCGAAAGGACCACTTACGGCAATAGCCTTCATCTTGCCATTTGCATTCTTCGGAATGTAGAGGTCAGCCGCAAGGGTAAATCCGTACTGTGTTTTGAAGGTCACTTTCTCGTGATTAACCTTCTCACTCAATGGGAAAGTCTTGTCCCATTCCTGAGTCATAGAGATGCTTTGTTCTGCCATACTCGTTGTCTTGTTTTGTGCGCAGGCACCAAGCAGAAGTGCCGTGAACGCAAGGATAAATAAATGTTTCATTGTACCAAATTCGCATAAATTGCGGTGCAAAGGTACTCACATTATTTATAATTGGTCATACCCGAATTTTGGGAGTTATAACCATTTTTTCGGGAAATCATCTGATCTCATAAAACTCCATAATGTCGAGCATCTTGAAGAGGATGTCGCCTATTGCTGAATGCCAGCTTTGATGAAAGTGACCATAGCACCAATGGCTTATCGGATGATTGTGGTAAAGCAGATGTTCGTGAATGTCATCCATTGCCTGACGTTCCTCTTCAACGTCTGCCAAAAGGTTGCCTTCATCATTCGCTGCCCAGGTTGCCAATCCGTTCTTGAATTGTAGTTCACAAAAGGAAGGGGCTGTATGGGTTATGACTATATCAATGGAAAAACGCTCGTTGATGGCATTCAGCTTGTCTGCGTCATAATATGGTGCTTCGTCACTCCAATACACATTCCTATCCAATAGCTCATTGGATTGATGCTTATGATGAATGCTCTGTTGTCGCATCCAACTATCTTTGCGGTATTGGCGATCAATAGATATTGCACCACCAATGCAGAGAATCGAATGTCCACATGCTTGTAAAACTGAATAATCAGGAACTGCAACAAACCTTTTGAGATTGAACGTCTTCCCATCAAAGTAGGCAGGATTGTCATGATTGCCTCTTACGAAAACAATCCAGTTGTTCGCAGCGTTCATGCGCTTGCTATTACGTCTGACAATGTTCTCATAGTACCCTTTCTGTTCAAATCCAAATCCGCAGTCGCCAGCCACAATGAGCACGGTGTCCTTCATCTCGTATTGTACACAAAGTTTGTTAACGAGAAGATTGAAGTCACCATGAATGTCACCCGAAACAATTATACTTTTTGCTTCGGGAAACTGTAGCGTAAATATGCTATTGGTTGTTGACATTGAATGATTCTG
>JAZLHP010000013.1:0-70771 GCA_045616905.1 Bacteroidaceae bacterium | reverse complement strand
CAACGGGAAAAGTAGAAGGTATCAATAACAAGATAAAAGTTATGAAACGCAATGCATACGGATTCAGAGACGAGCGATATTTCACCCTTAGGCTTTATGCACTACATGATTGCCGCATCACTCGAAATGTCGGATGAACCATCATTTTGGTCTTGTGACATATGCTCCTGTTGGAAAATATGCAATGCTTTTTAAAACTGAGAAAGAGTTTGATATTTATGATTATAATGGTAATTTATGTTATGAAGGTTATGATTCATGGAATTTTAATAGTTCCACAGGATTAGTAACAATGAAGAAAAAAGACAATCCTGATATACAATACAAGATTGAATGGTAATAAATTTGTTATAGCAGATTAGTTAATGGTTGCTCTCCTAACTGATCTTCTAATTAACGCTTCAATTATCCGTTCTATTTAATCTTAAACAATAACATAAGACACATTCTCTAATACTGCGGAGAATGTGCCAATTTTAACATATTCATGTAAACGCAACAATTCAATCACAAGAATAATTTGTTCTCTCTTTAAAGAAGCAACTTGCTTTAATATATTCTCGGTACCAGACTTTTTCTTTACTGCCAACGAGATTAACAGGGGAGATTATAATTCTGGTTGGTTCATTGATGGATTAATAAGTTTCAGAAGAAGAAAAGCAAAGATACATTTTAAGAATGATAAGTAAGTATTTATTTTGTTTCGTAATTTTCAATCATATATATATATGCAAAACAACAAGTTCAATATAGTAAGGTCTTGTAAGTTGGTTATTGTGTCTTTTCTATTCCCATTTTCGTCGGCAATAGCACAAAGCAACCCATCAAAAGAAATAATAGAGTCGAACGAATACAAGATGTCTCATGTTGAAGTTGATGCAGGCGGTTTAACTGGACTCGTTCTTCCCCAAAGAATAGCAATGTTGCCCAAAAAGAGATATAATTGGGTGGCAGTAGAAAACGGAAAGGTCTCTGTTGTTGAAAAAAGCGAGACCAGTGCTACTATAAGAGCGAATAAATCTGGTACCACAGTTGTAAACTATGTGTATGAATACGAAATCAAAGGTGAGGAGAAACCTGTTTTAAAGGATGGGAAGCAGATCGTAAAAGATGGTGTCCCCCAGACAAGAATACAAATGATAGAGAAAGAAGGAACATATCCTTTTACTATCAAAGTTCACAAGCTGGATGCAGAAACTATCACGACGCCTTCTGTTATAAGGATTGGGTGGGATGAAATAACAAACATGGAAAAATATGTAACATTCCAACCGAAATACTCAGAAGCCAATGTGAGTATAGCTATTGATGATATTAGTATTGCGGAATGCACTAAGGCAAATAATGTAAAAGGTGTGAAGTTAGGTACAACAAAGATTTGTTTCTCAACACCAAGTGGTCTTAAATCTGAATCTGGTTTAGAAGTTGTAATTCCAACCCTCAAAACAGTTTCTATTAATCAGAGAGAAAAGAAATTAGTTGTAGGAGATGAAATGCAATTAACATATTCGTTTTCACCAGTTCGTTCAACACCAACTTTTTCTTGGAGTAGCAGTGACATGGAAGTTATCGAGATTTCTAATGATGGTTACTTAAAGGCAATTGCTGATGGAAAGGCAACAATAACAATTACCTCAGATAATGGTGTAAAAGATAATATAGAAATAAAAGTAAAGAAAAAATGACAATAACAATGAAAATAAGAGTTCTTCAATTATATCTAATGCTTGTTTTGTAACACCTTCTCCCCTACTTCATAAGTCGTGTGAACTCATGAGGATATTCAGTCTCGAACTGTAGGCGTTCGCCTGCTACAGTGAGATTGACATGGATATAAAGCGAGATTTAGAAGAGATGGTTGACTAAACTTTTGCTCAGGGAAATGGCAGAAATCCATCTTCCTGAGCACCTCAAAAACAACAAATTGACTATATCTGTGTGTTATCATGCTAAAACATGTTAGAAAATTTGGTTGAATGAAATAAAAACATTACTTTTGCAAAAAATATTAATAGTAATATAATTTGCAATATGGGTGATAATATCAAAAAGGCCATTGCGTATCTTTCGAAGATGTGTGGTTCGGACATGAAATACAGCAAGGCTACTGTCAACGAAATAAAAGTGTTGCCAATAGCCATTGCGTCTGCATACACATGGTATAATGTTCACCTTATAAGTATTGACATAATACTGGCTATTCCAAAGGAAGAGGAAACGGGCACACCTGCGGTTTTAAAGAAACATGGAACTATTGTGGCGCATAAGATAAGCAAGCATATTGTGTTTGTTCTTTCAAACATCGCGCCATACAACATGACGCGCCTTGTTACGGCAAGGGTTAATTTCATCGTGCCGGAGAAATTGATCTTTATCCCTTATTTGCTTATTGAACTGAAAACACCTGTTGTTAGCAAGTCATTGGAAGACGAGTCTATGCCTCCGTTTGCGCAGTGCATGATTCTGTACCATCTGCAATGTGACAACCTCAATACTATGACTGCATACGAACTTGCAGAAAAGTTTGCAGTTTCTTACCCAGGTGTTAGCCGTGCATTGAGGTGGATGGAAGCGCACGGGATTATTCGCCAGATTGGAACAAAGCTGAAGACCGTGGAGTTCTGTAATAACGGCAAAGACCTTTGGGATAAGACAGAGCCTATGATGACATCACCTGTAGAAAAAGTCATGTATTCCGACAATATCCCCGAAAACTCGCTTATTGCAGGTGAAAACGCTATGGAGAGATTCACGATGCTTGCGTCTCCAAGTTTTGCTATTGTTGCTATCTCAAAAAAAGAAGCAAAAGAAAACAACGGTATTCTTGATAAAGAGTTCGGTGAGCATATAGTACAGGTATGGAAGTACAACCCTCATGTTTTATCCAACAATGATATAGTTGATAAACTTTCATTATATCTCGCCTTGCGTAACGACGAGGACGAAAGAATACAAATGGAATTAGAAACAATGATAAATGAAATGCAATGGTAAGAGGACTTGAAATTTGGAAAGAATTCTTTGCTGACTATACAGACAATTACGTTCTAATAGGTGGCGCTGCATGTAATATCCATGAGGAAGACTTCTCACAGACACCTCGTGCAACAAAGGATCTGGACTTGATTCTTGTTGTTGAAGCTTTATCGGCAGAGTTTGGAGTGAAGTTCTGGGACTTCATCCGTCAGGGAGATTACTCTTCACGTCAGCGTGGAGAAGAGAAACATGAGTACTTCCGCTTCATGAATCCTGTCAACGGAGTATTCCCGCAACAAGTGGAGTTGTTTTCAAGAAAGGCAGGATTGCTAACGCTGCCAGAGGATGCTCGCATAGAGCCAATCCATATTGAAGATGGAATATCCAGCCTTTCCGCTATACTGATGAATGATGACTATTATAACTTCACCATCAACCACAGCTTTATCTATGAGGGTGTACACTTAGCCAACATCGAAGCGCTTATATGCTTGAAAGGAAAGGCATATACAGACCTTTTGGCTCGTAAGAATTATGGTGAACAGGTCGATAGCCGAAACATTGAGAAGCACAAGAAGGACATCTTAAGGTTGGCAGCTATGATTTCTGGAGAAGACCATTTTGATCTGCCCTCTTCCATTCGTGAAGACATGGAACGATTCTGCAATGAGGTTGCAATATCGTTACCTAACAAAGACTTCCTGAAGTCTGTAGGAATATCTAGCATCACTTCTGAGGAACTTTTAGACACCATCAGAAGAGCGTTCTTATAATATCATGTTCACAAAAACACCACCGCTCAACAATTTATGAACACGCCTTTTTTTGTGAACACAAACATCTAATTGTACTCTATGACAGAAGACGAGGAATCTGTCAATGGCGTTCTTGATGAAAGCAGCTACACCAATTCGAAAGTACAGACCAATTCGGCTGAGATACGTCTTGAAATAACACATTCTCCCCTACTTCATAATCCGTGTGAACTCATGAGGATATTCGGTCTCGAACTGGAGGCGTTCGCCTGTGATGGGGTGAGTGAAGGCGAGGCGGAAGGCATGGAGGCAGATGCGACCTACGGGATCATGGCGGTCACCATATTGCTCTTGTGTGCTGCCATACTTGAAGTCGCCCACGATGGGGTGCTTGAGGTCTTGCATGTGTACACGTATCTGGTTCTTCCTGCCTGTGTCAAGCTTGAGTTCCATGAGGGAGTATCCGTTCTTGCGCTTGAGTGTGCGGTAGTTGGTGATGGCTCGTTTGCCTCCGTTGTCAACGACTGAGGAGTATGTGACGTACATTTTGTTGTCGTTAAGCCAACTCATGACGGTACCTTTGTCTTTCTCCATCTCGCCCTGAACGACAGCAACATAGCGACGGTCATAGACGATGTCCTTCCAGTTGTCGGTGAATATCTGCTGTATGTCACGACGCTTGGCGAAGAGCAGAAGTCCTGATGTGCCTTTGTCAAGTCGGTGGACGGTGTGTACGGCAAAGGTGCGACTCTGTCGCTTCACATATTCGTCAAGTATGGATTTCACGTTCTCCCGTCTGTCACCAGGGAGTGCATTGGTGAGTATTCCCTGTTTCTTCTCGACCACAATGATGAAGGCGTCTTCATACACGAGTCGCACCCATCGGTTTGTGAGGTCGTGCTTATGGCGGTTCTTTGCTATCTGCACGAGTTGCCCCGGACGGAGCTGGTAGTTGTACTGGGTGATTATCTCTTTGTTGACATAGATCATGCGTTGCGACAGCATCTCTTTTGCTTTGGTGCGCGACACTCCTGCCACCTTGTTCATGATGAAGGTGAGGAGTTCGGCAGGTTCGCTGACATGGTAGTCTGTGTAGTGGTTGGCTGCTTTCTTATTGAAATAGTTATTCATATCTTTAGATTTTCTCGAGCAGCACTACGTTTTCGACATGTTGTGTGTGAGGGAACATATCGACTGGCTGCACTCGTGTGACTTTGTACTGGGCATCGAGCAGCTGCAGGTCGCGTGCTTGTGTGGCTGGGTTGCAGCTGACATACACTATGCGTCTTGGTGATGCGAAGAGTATGGTGTCGATGACATCCTGATGCATGCCTGCACGTGGTGGGTCGGTGATGATGACATCGGGTGTGCCATGCTCCTCTATGAACTCACGGTTGAGGATGTCCTTCATGTCGCCTGCATAGAAGAGTGTGTTGCTGATGCCGTTGATTTGTGAATTGACCTTTGCGTCCTCTATTGCCTCAGGAACATATTCTATGCCGATGACCTTGCGTGCTCTTTTTGACACGAAATTGGCTATTGTGCCTGTGCCAGTGTAGAGGTCGTAAACGAGTTCTTCACCCGTCAGTCCTGCAAAGTCACGTGCCACTTTATATAGTTCGTATGCCTGTTCGGTGTTGGTCTGATAGAACGATTTTGGTCCCACCTTGAAACGCAAATCCTCCATCTGCTCGTATATGTAATCATTGCCCTTGACTACATGAATCTCTTGATCACCAAAAGTGTCGTTTGCCTTATGATTATCAACGTATAACAGTGATGTGATTTCGGGGAATGTGTCGGCGAGATGCTGCATGAGTGCATCTGCCTGTGACTGCTGTTCTGGGGTGTCGATACGGAACTGTACGAGGAACATGAGTTCGCCTGTATTGCTGTTGCGTATCATGAGCGAGCGAAGGAGTCCTTTGTTCTGACGAAGGTCGTAGAACTCAAGTCCGTGCTGTATGGCATACTGACGAATGTCGTTACGGATGCGGTTGTTGATATCGTCCATGAGATGACACTGGTCAATGTCAAGAATCTTGTCAAATGCTCCTGAGATATGGAAGCCGACTGCATTAATCTGGTCATACTTGACATCGTTGCGAACCTCTTCCTCTGTGAGCCAACGCTTGTTGCTGAAACCGAACTCAAGTTTGTTGCGGTAGCCACGTGTCAGCTTGCTTCCGAGTATCGGGCTTATCTCAGGAAGTTCTATCTTGCCGATGCGTGTGAGGTTGTCAACTATCTGCTGCTGCTTTGCCTTGAGCTGCTCCTCATATTTGAGGCATTGCCACTTGCAACCGCCACATATCGTGTAGTGTGGACAGAATGGTGTGTCACGAAGGTCAGATTTCTCGTGGAAGTTGATTGCCACAGCCTCCATGTATGAGCTTTTCTTCTTCTTAACCTGAAGGTCAACCACATCGCCAGGAACGACGTATGGTACAAAAACAACCTTATCATCCACTCGTGCCAATGATTTTCCCTCGGCTGCTACTGCGGTGATAAGGACTTTTTCGAGTATGGGCAGTTTTTTCTTGTTACGCGCCATAAGTAGGTGATCAAAATTAATGTATTGTGTTTTGAACCAATCTGTTTTAGTGAAAAACACACAGATTTAGGTGTAAACGATTGTCTTTTTACGTTAAATTTCAAATTTGGATGCAAAAGTAATAAAAAAATCTATATATTTGCATCTTCTTTATATTAAAAATCAAGAAAGTGAAGAAATTAGATACCGTCAGATGGGGTTTTATAGGTTGCGGCGAAGTGACTGAGATGAAAAGCGGTCCTGCTTTCGACAAGATAGATGGAAGCGAGGTGGTGGCTGTGATGAGCCGCGACGGTAAGAAAGCCGAGTCGTATGCCAAGAGGCACGGAGTGAGGAAATGGTATGATGATGCCCAGCAACTGGTTGACGATCCTGATGTAAATGCCGTTTACATTGCCACCCCACCTTCTTCACACGCCACGTTTGCAGTAATGGCAATGAAGGCAGGGAAGCCTGCTTACATAGAGAAACCGTTGGCTGCAAGCTATGAGGAGTGTCTTAGAGTGAACCGCATAAGCGAACTAACAGATGTGCCTTGCTTCGTGGCTTTCTACCGCAGGTACCTTCCCTATTTTGACAAGGTGAGGAGCATCATACGGAACGGGGAAATAGGAAAGGTGCTGACAGTGCAGATCCGTTTTGCCGTGCCACCGAGAGAACTTGACTATAATGCCAACAAGAACATGCCGTGGAGACTGCAGCCTGAGGTGGCTGGAGGTGGCGGTTACTTCTATGACTTAGCAAGCCATCAGCTCGACATACTGCAATATATGTTCGGCCCTATAGTGGAGGCTCAAGGATACTGTCAGAACATGGCAGGACTGTACAAGGTGGCTGACACCATAAATGCTTGTTTCAGATTTGCCAACGGGCTCAGCGGAAGCGCATCGTGGTGCTTCGTGGCACACAGTTCTGCACGTCGCGACAGAATCTCCATAGTTGGAACAAAGGGAAAGTTAGTGTTCTCGGTGTTCGACTACGAACCTATAGTGCTTGATGTTGAAGAAGGAAAGAAGAAAATAGTGATAGATAATCCAGAGCACGTGCAATGGGGACTGATAGAGAAAGTGGTGAGACATCTGCAAGGTAAGGTACAATGCGACTGCGACAGCAGAAGCGCTACAGCCACAAACTGGGTCATGGACACCATACTTGGCAAACTATAGTCACGTTTCAATTCTGACAAGAAACAACCTACAACCAACCAAGAGGAGAAAAAATGCGTACGTTGCTAACCATTCTTTTGATGATGCTTGCCATGCCTAAAGCTACGGCACAGACAGAGGTGGCATCCATTGACACGATGAAAGTGGACTCACAAGCCACAACATCGCTCAAGGAGGTGAGCGTGGAGGCAGAGCGCAAGAAACCTCTGTTTACAAGGGTCATGAACGGGGTGACGGATTTCTTCATGGGGTGTGACACTAACTATGTGACACCACAGAAATACCAGTTAACGGCACAGGCAGAGGTGAGCTACTGGCACGACTACTATTTCATGAGATCGTCAGTCACTGGCAACAGCATGGTGATACAGTCCGACCCCTCGGTCATTCTCGGAGGTTTCGTGTACTACAGCATATTAGGATATGGAGCCGTGTGGAACATGAACGACCTTGGCATCAAGGCAGGCAAGACCAACGGCACATCGCTCAGACAGACGTTCGTGATACATACGGCTAAGTTCTTCGCCGAATACTATATGTTCAACTCGGGCAAGGGTGCTGAGATAAGAAGCGTATCGGGCGTTGACCTGAGAGGAAAGGACAAGACCTTCCACGGTCTTGACTCAAGATGCGACGGTGCAAGCATAGTGTATATGTTCAACAACAGGCACTTCTCATGGCCAGCAGCATTTGGAGAAAACGCCGTGCAGAGGAAAAGCTGCGGAAGCTGGAGCATTGGATTCCAATATAACCACCAGAGGGTGACATTCGATGCCGACCAGCTGCCCGATCACCTGCAGGAGCAGATGGACCCCACACTGCTGTTCAACAAAGTCGATTACCACGACTATAGTGTAAACGTCGGATACAGTTACAATTGGGTGCTTGGCAAGAATCTGTTGTATGCCATCTCGCTCATGCCATCAATAGGATACCGAAGGTCGAACATCACGGAGTCGGAAGTTGAGAAACACTCCATTCTGAACAACCTGTCAACCGACTTGAACCTGCGCATGTCGTTGTTCTGGAACAACACAAGATGCTTCTCGGGACTTATATTTGAGACTCATACATATTCATACCGGAAAGACAAGTTCGGTCTGACTAACACATACGGCACACTGAAGTACGTACTCGGACTAAACTTCTGGAGGAAAAGATGATAATTGAATTTAAAAAAATAACAGAAACATACTAATCTAATGAAAAAATTAATTACATCGCTGGCATGCTTTGCCATGACTGCATTTGCTGCATTTGCCCAAGAGTGGGTGGATGTAACAGACCAATATGTCACCAACCCAAGATTCGACGGTGACGATGTCACTACCGGATGGGAGGGCACAGGATTTGGAGCCTACAATCCTAAAGAAAATGCAGAACACTACCAGAAAACTTATGACACGTATCAGCACATAACAGGTTTGCAACCTGGCAAATACCGCGTATCGGTCAATGCATTGTACCGCATGGGAAGTGCAGCAAACGACTACAGCATTGAACAGGATGGCAACGCAGGTGACAGCCAGATTGCCGAACTGTATGCACAGACTTCAAAGGGCGAAAGCACCACTAAGATTGCATACCTGTCGTCAGGCAAGGTATCGGCATCACTCGGCGGTGGAGCATCAGGCATCGGCAATACATACGGCAACTGGTGGGAACAGACGTACGAATACTATGTGCCAAACAATATGGAAGCTGCCGACTACTGGTTCAATGCCGGCTACTACATGAACACGATAGAGGTGGAAGTCGGAAACAATGGTGAACTCACTATTGGAATACGCAAGCCATATACAATCTCTGAAGACTGGACATGTGTTGACAACTGGAAACTGGAGCAATTCACCTCAGACTTCCAGCACGTGACAGGCGTCACATTGAGCACCACTGCCCTCAACATGGTGCCTTGGGAAACAAAGCGCATCACAGCTACGGTACAGCCTGACTATGCTGACAACAAGAAAATTAAATGGACATCGAGCGATGAGAACATCGTGACTGTTGATGACAACGGTCTGGTGTTTGCACGCTCAACAGGTAGCGCATACATTCGTGCCACATCGGTTGACAACCCTGCACTCGTCAAGTCTTGTAGAGTGACCGTTGCAAACGTAGTCATAAAAGCAAGCAACTTTGTCATCAACGAGATACAGGCTGCCAATGTTGACATGTTCATGGACCCATCGTTCAACTACGGTTCATGGATAGAGCTTTACAACAATTCATCAATAAACGGCTCACTTGCAGGACTATACATCACAGACGATGAGAACGACCTGACGAAGTTCCAGCTTCCGGAAACAATCGGTGGCATACCTGCAAAGGGATTCCGTGTGCTATGGTTCGACCACAACGGCATCTGGAACATCGGCGAGCACAACCAGATTAACTTTAAGCTCAACTACGACGGAGGTACGATCATCATCAGCGACGGAACAAAGATTATCACCCGTCAGGACTACCCACAGGCAATATCACGTACATCTTACGCAAGAACAACAGACGGAGGTGACGAGTGGGCTGTAACTGCTGAACCGACACCAAGCGAGTCGAACGCAACAAGCAACTTTGCAAGCACTCAGATTGAGGCACCTATCATCGATAAGGACTCACACATTTTCTCTGGCAACCTGCAGATATGCGTAAATATTCCTGAGGGAGCAACACTCGTATATACAACGGACGGAAGTACCCCTACCCTCACTAACGGCGAGACAAGTGCTACAGGCATTTTCAACACAGATAAAACTGCCACATTCCGTTTCCGTCTGTTCAAAGAAGGCATGCTGCCATCGCAGGTGGTGACACGCTCATACATCCTCAATGACAAGAACTTTGAACTTCCAATCATATCCGTGGTGGGAAGCAAGAGCGACCTCTACAGCAGCGACTACGGGGTGTTCGTGAAGGGAAGCAAAAACGGCAGACCAGGAGCAGGACAGAACTCAAACTGTAACTGGAACATGGATTGGGATCGTCCTGTAAACTTCGAATACATTGGCAATGAGGACGACGGCGGCGAATACCGCATGCTCTTCAATCAGGAAGTTGACCTCAGCCGCTGTGGTGGCTGGAGCCGTGCATGGACACCATACTCATTCAAACTGAAGGCTGCCAAGTATTACGACGGACTCAACTCACTCAACTATCCGTTCTTCCCAGACAAGCCATACATAAAGAACAAGACCCTTCAGATTCGCAACGGCGGCAACGACACCTCTGCACGAATCAAGGATGCAGCTCTGCAACAGATTATCTCACGCACAAACCTCAACATCGACGGTCAGTCGTGGGTGCCAGTACTGCACTACATCAACGGTAAGTTCATGGGCGTACTGAACATGCGTGAGCCAAACAACAAGCATTTCGCATACGCAAACTACGGCATCGACACCGAGGAGATGGATCAGTTTGAGATGTCGCCAGACTCAGGCTACGTGCAGATGACAGGAACGAAGGATGCCTTCAACGAACTGTGTGCATTGGCAGAGAATGCTGCCGACGAAGAGACATACGAAGAGATAAAGCAACGACTCGACATAGACGAATACATCAACTACATGGCAGTTGAGTTCTACCTTGCAGGTACAGACTGGCCACAAAACAACATCAAAGGATTCCGCGATGTCAACAACGGCAAGTTCCGCTTCGTCCTCTTCGACCTTGACGGCACATTCGGTACAAACACTCCATTCACCGAGTTCAGCAACAAGCGATACCGCACCTCCGACCAACTGTACGGAGCATACTGGGACGGCACATCAATAAACGGTCAACGCAACTCTATATATATAGAAATGGTGGACCTCTTCATCAACCTCCTCAAGAACGAAGAGTTCAAGAAGCAGTTCATTGACCACTATTGCGTCATAGCAGGTTCGGTGTTCACCCCAGAGCGATGCCAGGAAATCATCATGGATGTGGCAAACAAGATGGCACCAAGCATGAGTATCAGCAACGGATACTTCACATCAAGCCCTTGGGGCACTGCAAACGACCTCATAGGCAGACTCACGAACGAGCGCATCAACTCACAGACCAACCACATGGCAAGCTACATGAAGCTGACTAACGCAAAGCAAGCAGCAAGCATCAGCAGCAACGTGGAAGGTGCCAAGCTCTGCGTCAATGACTTTGAGATACCAACCGGCAACATGAACGGATACCTCTACTCACCTGTTGTGCTCAAGGCAAACCCAATGCCTGGATTCAAGTTCGTGGGATGGGCAGGAGAAGTGACATCCACAACACAGGAAACAACCCTGATAAACATGGGCGATGCATGGGACTATTACGACGGCGGCTCACTCGATGGTGATGACTGGACATCTGCATCCTACAACAGCAAGAAATGGAACAGTGGTAAGACCCCTATCGGATATGGCAAAGACCAGCAGACCGAGACAGCGGCAAACCTCACCACATACTATTTCCGCAAGAACATCACTCTCAAGAATAACCCAGACGAGAAGGCAACATTCACTCTTAACTACACACTCGATGATGGCATGGTGCTCTATGTCAACGGCTATGAGGTTACACGCGACAACATGCCATCGGGAAATGTCAGCTACAATACATTCGCAAGCACATACGCCTATAACAACCCTAACACAGGAACGACTGACATCAGCAGTTCTTATTTCCAGAAGGGTAACAACATAATAGCAGTCGAGGTACATAACAACAGCAACACTTCAACCGACATACTGTGGGATGCAGAACTCCTTATGAGCGAGGAAGTGCTCAGCGGAACAGACTATGTGTCAACTGATGAAGAGTACACCATCCCATCATCAGGATCAATAAACCTCACAGCCATGTACGAGAAGATGACCTATGAGGAAATGGCAAAAGAAGGAATCACAGCAATCAGAATCAATGAGGTCAGTGCAGCCAACAGCATGTACATCAACGACTACTTCAAGAAGAACGACTGGATAGAGCTTGTCAACACAACCGACACTGACATTGACATAGCAGGTGCGTACATCTCTGACAATCGCGAAAAACCACAGAAATATCAGATTCCTACTGACAACGTGGCACTCAACACAATCGTTCCGGCTCACGGATACAAAGTCATCTGGTGCGACAAACTCAACAACATGGCAGCCGACATCCACACCTCGTTCAAACTCGCAGCAGAAGGTGGCGATGTACTCTTCAGCTGCTACGACAACCAGAACTCACTTGTATGGTCTGACACCATCACCTACGATGTCCACCTCGGCAACCAGTCATTCGGTCGCTATCCAGACGGAACTAACGACACCTACGTGATGAGCCAGCCAACCATCGGCAAGACCAACATCATCACATCATACGACACACTCTACATTGCACCAATCATCGAGCCAGAACCTGACGCCATCCACAGCCATGTCAAGGAAGGCGGCATAAGCATCGCATACGTAGAGGGAGTCGTAAATGCCAAGAGCGAGGACGCACGTATCGTCGCACTCGAAGTATTTGGAACCAGTGGTATGCAGGTGGCACGCAATGCCACAGTCCGAAATGCAGACCGATTCGCTACTATCAACGTGGCACACTTGCCAAAGGGAATCTACATGGCACGTGTAACCACAGCTGACGGCGACTACTGCACAGTAAAATTTGTCATCAGGTAGAGCACCAGACAAATCACACCCGAAAATGAAAGAACCGAACGACACACCCATCAGGGCAAGTGCCGTTCGGTTTGATTTACACCCCTTTTCGATGTATCATTCAGATGTACAAATGACCAAAATATAATCCCAAATAGTTCATTAGGACACAACAATATTTGTTTTTTAAGGTTCTCGTATCCATTTTGATTAGAGTCTAATGAACAATTTGGGATAATTGATACCCTTTGGTCAGCGAGCTAAAGGTTGTACATTATACAATGTAAATTGGTACATGGTACAGATCTCTTTACTTTCCGAACAAACCTCCAAAGAGCCCCTTCTTCTTAACAGGAGCAGCCTGCTTGCTCTCATATTGCTGAATAAACATTGCAAAAGCCTCGTCACCAGCAAAACTGATTTTTGCTTTGTTTATACAATTTGACACCAACAGCCAATAAGCATAACCGAGGTCTTCTTCAACTTTCTTGCCAGATACAGAATTTAAGTTTATTGAAGTCTTGTAACCATTCTCTGGACCATGAGGATTTGCCTTTGGCATGATTGCTGTAATGAAGTCTAATAAGTCTTCTCTACTGTTTGGAACAGGGAATGCTTGTATGGTATCAAATTTTGCAATGATATTCTCCTTTGAAATTTTTACCCCCATGTTGCGGTCACCGAAAATACCACCAATAATTGACTCCTCAGCAACTTTCTTCTCTCTGTTTATCTTCTGTAACATTTCGTACAGTCGCTCTGATGAACGTGTAGTCTTGACACCTGTAAACGCATATCCACATTCAGGACATGTAGCTGCACCAGATACGTATAAAGCACCACACGCAGGGCATTTCAAAGCATTACCACCAAATTTATCACTTGGTGGGTTTTGTGGCATAGGAGGCATTGCAGCTGCAGCTGGAGCTGCAGCCTTTTTCATCTTTGCCAATCTACCCCTTACAATTATTTCAAGTTCTTCAGGATCTTCGCCTTCTCTTTCTGCAGCTCTCTTTAGAACCGCCATTTCGCTTTCTTCAATTTCGCCATCAGCGAGTATTGCCTCAATGAGGCCTTCAAGTTTTTCTGAGTACATAATCGATTAATTTAAAAATTAATAATATTCTATGGTAGTTTAAAAAAATTACTATATCTTTATTGAATTACATTCCTGGCATTTGAGGCATACCTCCCATTGCTGGTGCCTGTCCCATGAAGAGAGGAAGGAGTTCCTGCACCTGACCTGCCATTGACCATGATGCCATGCCCTGAGTCCAAACCTGACTCTGCTGTGTGAGCTGTCCAGTCTGCACCATCTGTGTTAGTTGACTCCAATCAAATGGACCTGCTGGCTGTCCGTTAATGCCTACCATATACTGCACCTGTGGCATAGCCTTCTGTGCATTCATCTGAGGCATTCCACCCATAGGAGGCATTCCAGGCATCTGAGGCATTCCAGGCATCTGAGGCATTCCGCCACCAAGAGGATTCTGACCAAACTGACCACCAGACGTTCCAAGCCCACTCTGCTGCCTAAAGGCATTGATTCCTTTGTCTGTAGCATTGTTAAGAACTTCTGCATTGAGATTTGCCTGATGAGCACCAAGGAAAGTCTGTTCTGTCTGTAACTGACTGGCACGCTGCATCTCCTCACGCTTAATACGCATAGTCTCGCGCTGATCCTCCATTTGCATCTTCAATGCTTCTATATTCTGTAGGCGCTGCATCTCGAGCTGCATCTTCTGCATCTCCTCTTGACCACCAAGCTGCATTTCGTGCTGACGTTGCATGGCATCAATGCCAAGAGCAGACTGAGCACGCAGCTGATCCTGTTGCAGGGAGTTGTTCAACATAAAGTTGCTCTGCTCTGTATTGTGTTGCAGCTTCATATTTGACATATTCATGTCATGCTGCATCATACGCTTCTCTGCATCAAGGTCTGAAGTCTGAGACTTAAGTTCATTGTAAGCATAACTTGACTTGTCTATAACGATATCAGTTACATCAAGAGCACGCACCTTGATACCAAAAGTACGTTCTACCTGTGGAATGACCTTTGCCTGAACAATATCAGACACTGCCTCTATCCTACGCTCAATCTGTACCAAAGGGAAATTACCGTCAGATGGAGCATTTGAAACTACAGACTTAACAAACTTTGTTACACCACTCTTCAACTTGTTGTTGAAAACAGACTCATTGAATGACTGCATAGCATTCAACTGAAGGAATGTGTCCATGTCTTCTATGGCATAAACTATAGAAACACCAACTGCTACTGGCACACCTGTCTCAATGCGTGGGTCAAATGCGTCAAAATAAGGAATACGGAAGCTCGTCTGACTTCCTCTTGCCTGATTTGACAAGCTTGCACTCTGCTGGTTGAGAGCAGCTTGTGCAGCCTTGCGCTTTTCTTCTTCTACTTCCTTGGAAGACTTAAATCCAAAAAATCCCATAATATAAAAAGTTTAATGTTTTGTAATGGTTTTAGATTAACAAGCAAGTAATCAAAATTAATTCTGATCACTGACTTAAGTTATGTTATTTATATGTTACTTTATGTGTGATTTTTCCTTGCTTATCTACCTCTATCATAGATTTGCGACCTTGTTTATTGTCAGCATCATAATAATAGATGTATCCTTCATCTATCCCACCACTCACATTCTGAACCTGATAAGCATCCACCTGCTCCAACCAACGTGGTTCAAGACCAAGAGCATTATACAGATTCTGCTGCACCATGCCATGAATTGCAGATAGGTTCTGGTCAACCAAACCTCGTACTTGATCAAGCAGCGATTTGCTTGCCTGCAGCTGTTGCTTGCTGATAAGGCATGATTTTCTTGCCATACGAACAGGTGCATTTGCTACCTTTGTTGCTGGCAGTTGCGGAAGAACCTCATATTGCATCGCAGCCTGTATGACGTCATCACGCCTTTTCACATGTAACATAGGGTTACCATATAGTCCAAACATCATCATGGTTGAGAGCGAAAAGTCATCACGCTCAATATGGCGGAATGTGTTGAAATAGTCCAATTTTGCCTGCATCATTGCCTGACCTGCAGGTAGTCCGCAGAACTGGTAGTAGCAATATAGCGGCATAAACTTTTCCGAGCCCGAGCCAGGATACTGTGTGACGCCTGCCGGGTAATTCTGCTCTTCATCGCCAATCATTGGAACCGACACTGTAGAGCCGGCATAAAGCACTTTTCCTCCACCCATAAGTGCAGACATCAGCATAGAGTCATCACGTTCATAACCATCGTAACGAGCCCCAAAGCACGCCACAGTATTAAATACGCGGGCATTACTCTGTTTCATCAGTTCTATGTTGAAGGATTCTGGATAACCTCCTTTTCCATTGCAATAAAAGCCAGAGTCTCCATGGCTATCGCTACCATGCAGATTGAAAAGAAGCATTCCTGCCTTATCAAGTGCCTGTTTGTAGTCGTCAAGAATTTCTTCATCTACCTCTTCTGCACTACCATTTCCTTTTACTACTAATTTAGGACACATATACATACCTTTGTATATTTCCCTCTCATCGTCTGTACGCTGATGTATCAATGGTAAATGCTGCGACATGGTTACACTGTTATTTGTCCATTCCACATTCGATGCCATTGCAACACCTGGCACATCAATGCCATCAGAAAGCATTGCACACAGATTGAAATATGACTGAAGGTCATCCTGAAGAGTATTCGCCATTTTGCCACACTCTAAAGGAAGACGTGATACCGTGTTTCGTACATAATCCGTATTAATGGTACGGTCGCCTTCCCACAGGTCGCTGAAGAATGTTGTGTCAAAGCAGTAAGCTATGTCCGCAGGAATCATACCTCCCCATTGAGGATCCTCCAACTGTGGAACAGGTATGACATCACTGCCACCTATGATGAATACAGGTGTGGCGAGTCCTGTCTGGAAACCGTTATCTTGAATAAAGTTGAAAAGCAACTCATTATAATCGCCCCAATACTGCGTGTCAATATTGTTACGATAGTTGCCTGCATCCAACAGATACCAATGCTGTTCTGCATCTGCAGAATCCTGAATAAAGTCATTTAACAAATCATAGACATCCTGTGGATCACATCCGTATTTATCTGCAAGTGCGAGTGAATCAGTAAGGATTATGCCATACTGTGGAATGCGCTCTTGCTCATCTGATATCTGTTGTTCTGGAACAACAAGATCTTTTGTCCCGGAAACCTTATTTGGCATCAGTGGCATATCCTGTGGCATTTGAGGCATTGATGGAGACTGCTGCGACATGTTCTGTAGCATAGATGGCATGCTATTCGGCATCGAGGGCATACTGCCCATTCCTATCCCCATCTGCTGTGCAGCTTGCAGTGGATTAAAGCCTTGCATCTGACTCAGCTGCACCTTCTGTGGATCAAACTTAGGCATAGGAGGCGGCGTTTGCATTGATGGCATTGGTGGTGCCATGGAAGCCATTTGTTTTGCTGTCTCTGCACGCTGTTGTGCCATCTGTTCCTGTTGCTTCTGCTGACGCGTCATAGCAAGGCTTTGCTGCACCTGTGCAATGATACCATCAGCTTCCTGCTGCGACAGCATGAGTCGCAGTTTCAGCATGTTAAGTTGATGAAAGGCATCTGCAGTGAGCATTCCATTTACAGTTGTCATCCCAGGAGTGTCGCACAACTTTATAACCTCATCGGTGAATGTCTGCACATTCTCTGCATGCATCTGTGCCATTGTCTTCTGTGCCTGAAAGACATTGCTATTATTGGTTACATTATTGATTGTGTTTACACTATTGTCCGTATTGTATGTATTCGTGTCGTGAGAGTCTATTGCCCCTTTGAGCAGGTTAGCATTAGGACCTATATTGTATTCTGCCATAATTATACCTTTTTAATGGTTTACCACTGAAACGGAGCACCGCACTCAGGACAGCATGCAGCTCCCTCTGGTATGCTTATCACCTTATGACAATTATAGCATTGACATTCTATCATTTGTGGTTCGGGTTGCTGTACTTGTGCCTGTTGTGGTTGTTGGACATTCACATTAGTGTTAGTATTTTGAGTGTATAGATTGCTAGCAGCTGCTGTTGCCACACCTCCCATTGCTGTGAAAGCCTGGTCTTGTGCGTGATCTTGACGCTCTTCAGCATGCAGTTTGTCAGCACGAAGTTGGTCAATCTGCTGCTGTTGATTATTCATCTGAGCTCCTGCCACTCCCATCATGCCTTGCTGCATCATCTGTGCCATCTGCATCATCATCTGCTGATTCTGTGCACTCTGTGCATTCTGTTGAGCTATCATCTGCTCGTAGAGAACCTTTTGCTCTGCCTGTTGCTGAGCATTGCCGTAGGCGTTAGCCATAGCAACCTGCGCATCACCAGTTAGGTGAGAGAGTTGAGCTGCACGTATCTGCTCTGCAGACATATTGGCAAAGTTATTGTCACGGTTCATCTGCTCGTTGCTCTGGATGGTTGCCATGTTCTCGGCATGCTGCTGTTCCTGTGCCTCTTGTTGCATCTGCAGTTTCATTGCCATCTCAAGATTCTGCATCTGACGGGCACTACGGTTAGCTTCCAGCTGGTCGTCATCGAACTTGTCTTGGCGCATATTTGCACGCTGACGTTCTTCGTCCTCTATACGTTCACGGCGTTCACGGTCGTGGTCTTCCAAGTCAACTGCACGCTGTCGCATCATCACCTCAAAATCATAATCATCCTCTGCTTTCAGACGGTTGCGCTGACGGTCATACTCCCGTTCCTCATTCACCCATTCACGCTCACGCTCCTCATCTTCAATGCCCCAGTTGCGCTTACGTGCCAAATCCTCACGTTCCCATTCATGCTCTTGGTTGAAATCGCCTAAGGCAAAACGTGACCTCATGTCAGCCATAGAGATGTTCTCATTGGCTTGGATACGCATTATCTCCGTTATCTCATTGCGGTTAATGCGGTCATGCTCTACAGCATCTGCTACGGCTGCATATTCGTTATCCTTTACAAGACGATTCTTTTGCAGGTCAAGGAGGGCTTCATAAACTTCTTCATCGGATGTGGATTGCTTAATTATGCGTTGAGCTTCAAGTAATCGGACAAAATCATCCCACTCATCCTGATGCAACAAATGATCCTTGTCAATCTGTTGCATTGCATACGAGTAATCCTCCTTGTTCTGAGCAGAATTGATGAGTTGTCTATTCTGCTCCTGCTCCATACGGTTGCGCACCTCACCTGTACGCTGCAAGTAGTCGAGTTCCTTTTCCGAGCAATATAGCTGACGTTCTACAGCACGAAAGCGATCAAAGTCCTCACTACGATCTGTAATCCTTTCTACGTTATCGCAAACGATACCTCGCAAACGATTGTCAATCAGCGATTGTATGCGCTGTTTGAGCAAGTTACGCGTTGATTCTGAAAGACCTTCGTGTTCATACTCAACATTACGCAGTGTTTCCACAATCTCGCCTTCTATACTTTGATTGAGCAGACGGAATACGTCATTTGTGGTCAGTGAGTTGCAATCTGCCAAATGATTAGTTGCGAGCAGGTGTATGTCTGTAACTTTAAGTTGTAAAGAAACACCAATCTGTATGTCAAACAATTTAGTCGGAATCGTATATGGTTGATACTGCACCGTATCGCCATCATAGTTGCCTCCAAACGTCATGTTGACAAGTCCTTTACGAACTAATACAATACTAAGAACTGTTTCATTGTTCTTTGCTTGAAGTGCCTTTTTAACTTTCTCTTCAAGGTCCTTGATACGATCAGCTTCAGATTTCTCCTTCTGCTGTTTTACAGGAGAAGCTCCGAAGATAAAATGAGTCACGCTACGCAATCCGCGTCCAAGCAAACCGACAACACCTCCACGCTCTATGAAACTGCGATTATCCTGTCGTTGCTTCTCTGCCTGACGTTTTTCCTTTTCCTGACGTTCCATCTCCTCAAAAAGACGCTGAAACTCAGCTTTCAACATCTCTTCGCTACGCTGAGGGACATTATATGCACCTTCGTCAAACACATTTACCAATTGTCCGTTCACAAAAATCATTGCCTGACAGCCGTCGCGGATAATGAAACCATTAAGTCCTTCCACCGAATCTAACTCGCGCTCAGTGATACGCCGTGCTATCTGACCTGGCTGTATTCCCCAGATAGCCTTCTTCTGCACTACGGCAAGCTCATCCTCATTGACATCGTGAAGCTGAACAACAGGCACATTGCGATTACGCAAGTTTGTCTCGCTTACCGGCTCATTTGTCTGACGTGCCAATGAAGGGTCACACTTCACTCGTATCTCATATATCTTGTCATCAAGCTCCTTAAGTGCTTTGGTTATGGCAGAGTTCTTAACACCTTCTGATGCTCCTGGAGCAGAAAGAAGTTCTTGTATTTTTTTTGCAATTGCGTTGACATCAAGCTCGTCGCCATTGGAAATCACTCCTGGGTGTGTTTTTTGCAGTTCACGAAGCGTTTTGTTTGCATCGGAAATCTTGGCTGGCGCAATCTTTGCAAGATCTTCATACGTATGCTCCCGATTACGCTGTTGCTCATAACCTTGCATGAACGAACGACCTGTAGCTGCCGCAGCAATTCCATGTCCAACACGACTCAAGAAACCTTTATCGTCTGCATCTATTTGTTGTGGACGTGGTGCTTGAACCATTTGTGGCTGCACAGGATGCGGAGCCTGAGGTTGCATCGGTCTTGGAGCTTGTGGGGTAATCGGTCTTGGTGCCTGTGGGGCAATTGGTCTTGGAGCCTGTGGAGCTGTTGCCTTACTTGGCATCTGAGGCTGTTGAGGTGTGTTCTTTATTGGTTGTCCGCACTTTGTACAAAACTTTTGTCCTTCATTAAGGGGACTACCACATTTTGGGCATTGCATAATGGTATATTTATTTTTTGTTAGTTAATAATCTGTTTATCAAATTTCAATCACTATATAGTTCTATTCTTTGTCCGTCAGTACAATAACTATATTTGTTTTTCATACGAGTTGGTAAACTCCCTTTCATTGTAAGCTAATATTTTACTAAATGCAAAAATATGGATTATAATCAGAAACTGCAAAAAACAGAAGTTCCAATGTGTTCCTATTACAGTAGCTGCTCTTAGAATAAGAGGCAATGAGGGTTTAACCCCAAAAATAGTTATAACAACGCTCAGGTTGATGTGGTTGGACTAATACACATATTATATATAGGTAGAGGCTGCGTGTTTGAACTGGCAAAGTTCGTTTCATATCTGAATTTTAATGCAAATATACAATATGTTTGGATAAAGAGCAAATAAAAGCAAACAAAAATTCCTTTACTTCACAACGCAACTACTATTTTGTGTATTTTGCCATCTAATACACTACATATTGACATAGGCACAAACGCTCATTCTCCAGGTAAACAATGATTAATTGAAACGTCACGATGTAGCAATTGTTACGTCGCAACGTTTCAAACTTTTCATCGTGACATACGCATACAGCAGCCCCTTCTCCCGCATAATATTAATAATTCCCAAACAAAAATGAAAAGGAACCCAAACATTCTCTCGGCGAGTACGACAGCGACAGCTTACAGGCAGCATGGCTGTTAGGAGCTACGATGAAATATTCAGTAAAATTAACACTTCACCGTTCGTAATTACCAGTTATGGCTTATTATGATTGATTATGTAATGTTAATCCTTTTCAAAGAGTGTGCGAAGCATGCTTCTTAAGTGTTCTGGATAACATATTTCCCTTCTTTTACTCATACAAGTGTCCGAAAAGCCTGTATAATGCCGAAAAAAAGAAAAAAAACGGACAAAAAGGAAATTGATTTAAAATAAATAGTTAACTTTGCCATCGTAAACATAAAATAAATAAAATACGGTAATATGAAAGAGACAATTCTCGTAACTGGTGGTACCGGTTTCATCGGTTCACACACTACTGTTGAGCTACAGCAGGCTGGTTATGATGTGGCAATCATTGACAACCTATCTAACTCAAACGCTGCCGTTGTTGACGGCATTGAAAAGATCACTGGTATTCGTCCTGCATTCGAGCAGGTCGATCTTAACGATTTCGCAGCTACTGAGGCTGTGTTCCAGAAGTACCCAATCAAGGGTATCATCCATTTTGCAGCAAGCAAGGCTGTGGGCGAGTCTGTGCAGAAGCCTCTTCTCTATTATCGCAACAACCTTAACTCTCTGATGAATGTTCTTGAGCTTATGACTAAGTACAATGCCAAGGGCATCATCTTCTCTTCTTCATGCACTGTTTACGGACAGCCTACAGAGGAGAACCTTCCTGTTACTGAGCAAGCTCCTATTCAGCAGGCGCTCTCTCCATACGGAAACACTAAGCAGGTAAACGAGGAGATTATTCATGACTACATCCACTCGGGTGCTCCAATAAAGAGTATCATCCTCCGCTACTTCAACCCTATAGGCGCACACCCATCTGCTCTCATCGGTGAGTTGCCAAACGGTGTGCCAATGAACCTCATTCCATTTGTCACTCAGACTGCAATCGGCATACGTCAGCAGTTGAAGATTTTCGGAAACGACTACAACACTCCTGACAAGACCTGTGTACGCGACTACATCTACGTTGTTGACCTTGCTAAGGCTCACGTTAAGGCTATGCAGAGAGTGCTAGAGCAGGAGACTGAACCTGTGGAGATTTTCAACATCGGCACTGGTCACGGATACTCTACTCTTGAGATTGTGGAAGGATTCGAGCGTGCAACTGGCGTGAAGCTCCCTTGGGAATATGCTCCACGACGCGAGGGCGACATCGAAGCTATCTGGGGCAATGTTGACAAGGCTAACAAAGTGCTCGGATGGTCTGCCGACACTCCTCTCGATGACATCCTTCTCTCTGCATGGAACTGGCAGAAGAAACTTCGTGAGGACGGCATTCAATAAATAAAAGAGAGTTGAAGAAGTTGACTCTATAAACTATAAACTATAACCCCTTAAATATCGAAACATCTTCTTGGGCACTGGGACATAAAAGTGCCTGAATAAATGCCCAAGTAAGTTTGTCGTGTTTTATTTTGTGTTTGTGTTGTGGCTATTCTTTTTCGTGAGAAACGGGGTAGCCCATTTTTTTTGTACCACAATAAAAAAGCCCAGAACTGAGTTCTGAGCTTTGTTTATTTGTTTTATTTATCGCGAAGCTATCTCTGTGTAGTGTGACATAACTCGCTGATAATAGCCTTCTGTGCGGCTTTTGCGATTCATACAGTTCAAATCGCCTGAGTTCCAGAGGCGGATGGCTTTCTCCTTGTTACCCTCTGGGTTGTGCTCCTCCATGAAGTCGATGAACATACCTATGCTCTTCTGCTTGTCATAGCGGTCGTTGTAAGTATATTTCTTATAACCAACAATTCTGTTGCACTCGCGAACAAGGATTTCTGAAATCTGCAGATAACCTACATACAGACCATTCTTTGAAACTGATTTAGGATTGCCTCCGCTCTCCACTCTCGCGATAGCTTCGATTACGTCACCCCATTTCTTGTAGAGTTCTGCATTCGTTGCTGCTGATGCATTCAAACTGATGACCATCAGAAATAATACCAAAATTTTCTTCATACAATCTTACCTTAGATTAATACTTGTCATGACAGGAACAAATCACATGTTCTCTCATTTCTCTATTCTTAGGTTTCATCACATACCGAATGTAAGTGTGAAACAAGAGGAAAGGTCATGACCTTACTTATCTCAGTCGGAGGAGTTCACACTCCCCGAATTTGTACTTAGCGACGTCCTGAACAACGTAAAAGTAGCAGCATCTACTTGAAAGTATATTCAAGGTTTTCGTTCGCTCTTTCTAAAAACTGGTGCAAATTTACGCTTTTTTTCTTAATCCACCAAGAAAAATATGTTATTTAACACATTTTTGGCATAAAAAGCATGCTGTATGGCATCATTTGAAGGAAATGAGGGAGGTGAAGAAGTGGAGAAGATGAAGGGAGTTGAAGAAGATGACTCCCCCAACTCCCCTCTACTCTAAACTTTCAACCTTCTACTCTAAACTCTATCAACTCTTTACTTTACAACTGTTTTCTTGCCGTTTATAATGTATATTCCAGGAGTGTTAATTCGTGGCAATTTAACTCCCTGCAAGGTGTATATGCCCTCTTTGACGGAACTGTTGTTCGTACACACATCTGTTATGGCAGTATCCTCATCGAGATTCGCAACATAAGTGAGTGTGAAGTCATCAATGAAATATACATTGGCACTTTCTGCACCAATGGTGAGTTCACCACCCTGCTCTACTTTTACATCGTCAATGACGATTTCTGTGAGATAATGCTTTCCGAATGAGTTGCCATTAGCTGTTGCCTTCTGATCGTTTGCAAAAACATTGATTATATCGTCCTCTGTTGCTGCTCCCACTTTTGCAGTTACACGATATACACCAGGCAATACACCTGCAATGGTCTGCTGCACCTTTGTTCCTGCTGCACCGCTGAAATAGACAGCGCCATCTCCATTGACAGTCTTGTTGTTCAGGTCACTGTTCTTACGCATGTAGCCTGTTCCTTCCACTGTCCATCCAGTTGGCTTTAATGCACTAGACTCAAAAGAAGGATTCACGAGGAGAGTAGTCATGTCTATCTCATTATCTCCTACTGCACCAATTGCTAATCTGTACTGATCAGCATAAGCACTGAGTGCCTCATAGTATTTTTTGATTGTTGTCTCTGTCGTAGAAGATGTAGGCAATGGCTGTGCAGTGTAGATATGCTCAGCACTTGCAATGCTGTCAAGCATTATGGCATTTGCCTCTGGTGTGACATAACCCTTGCATTCCTCATATACATCATACAAAGTCTCAATGGTGCGTCCTAATGTCAGATACTGAGGATCAGCAGATGAGTTTGAGAATGCGCGGAAGTCTGTTTTATCGGTAAGCATCACCTCATCATAGAAATATCCTCTGAAAGCATCAACCACAGTTCCCTCACCTACATACTTGAAATACTGCTTGTCAACAGCATCATCCATTACAACCTTTGCTCCTTCTGGAGTAGTAATAGATGTAAACGTACCGATGAATGCAGCATCCTTATTCTCCACAGGCTGAGCAAGCACATCCACAGGGTCGTCAGAATGAAGCACCTGTTTGTTTGCAGTTGAGAACATAACCAGATATGACTTACCAGCCTCAAGTCGTGACACGTTGCTTGCCAACTCAGTAGAACTTGTATTGTTGATGCCAGAAACAGACTGTCTGTGTGAGTTCACCTCACGTGCGATAAATCCTGATGGAATATCACAAGAGAACGGAACCGTCAGCATGCTCCATGCATTAGGAACCATGTTGATATCCAATGATGCTTTGTCAGCCTTAAAGCCTGCTATTGGTGTGAAATCATATCCGGCAGTCAGTTCCAAGAAAGAACATACTCCGTCGCTGATTACATTCTTTCCAGATGCACCCTTTGCTGCATATACCAATGAATTATGGTTAGGGAATGTTGCACCAGCAACCTCTGTCACGCCTGTAACCTCTGTCAAATCGTACATCACTGCATTCTTATTAGAAGGTTTGGAAACGATTGTGGAGAACTGAGAAGAATCCCAGTGACCAGAGAACTTCAGCACCTTGCCATCAAGAACAGCAGCAAGGTCGGTTGCTCCTACAATCTTGAAATACACAGGTTCTGATTCATTCTTAACCGACACTTTTGAAGCACCAGATCCCCATTCTTCACTCGGCACGACATAATACAGATTATCTGCGTTAAGCGAAGAGGCTGAAAGGATCACCTCTGTCTGCAAACCATTTCCACTTATTACAGTATTGGACTTAGTCACAGTCTTCAACAAACTGAATGTCTCGCCACCATCAACAGACTCATATAAATCAATCTTGGCGGTGCCGCCATAATCCTCAGACACGGCATTTTCCATCACAAGCTTTAATGCAGCAGTACCGTTGTTATATACCTTAGTATATGAATGACCTGCGATGTCTTCCGTATCAGAAGTTCCGAGAACAGTAAGACTCTTGGCTATAAGTTCTGGCTGTGAGTTTTCCACCTCCACCGTTTTCGTCGCCAACACACTCAAATTAGCATCTGTAACCGTTACATACCACGTTCTTGCAGAAGTAGGCTTTCCAGACAGAGTGATGCTCTTCTTCGAACCACTCTCTATAACCACGTCTGCATCAGCAGATTTTGCCTTGCTTAAATCCGTAGGTGACGTTGTGTTTGCAGCAAGGAAGAGGTATAATCCATTGATAGCAAGCGTTGAGTTGTTCTCAACAGTAATCCTGAAGTTATTATCAACATTCACGAGAACTTTGTCCGTAGCTCTTACATCACCCTTCACATTCTGTTTCATAGGATATGCACCGATAAGTGCCGACTGGTAATCATTAAAACCATTCATACCGTCAGTAGTGGCTGTTGTATAGTAGCCGTCTCCTTGTCCACCCCATCCAAAATTGAAGTGCATCAAGTCTGTTGATTTCTGATAACCGTCAATATACACCGCATGACCACCATTTGTAGGATGCACTCCTGTGTACATTACAGGACGACCCTTTGCCAATTCTTCGTATATCAGCTGAGTCCATGCCTCCTGAGAGTATGAGCTTCTATATTCCACACGACCTCCGTTCATGCCAAAGAAGCCGCTGAATGTGGCAGGTATATTCTCGATGTTACCTGATGTTGCTGTTCCTGAACCATCTGCGTATGTCAGCCATGTGGCAGTACCTACGCAATAAACAAATTCGGCAACAGACTCCTTATACTCCTTAGGCTCAGAACCACTATACGAATCACGCATGAGATCCCACTTGACAGGCGTTCCCTTAGGGAAGCTCACCTCTGGATGTGCATTTCCGTAACCATATGTAGGTGTCGTTGATTGGAGAGTGGCAGGCAGGTCTTTACGCCAGTAATACAGAATCTGGCTCGCAGCTGTAGCCACACAACCTGTCATTGCACGCTGTCCGTTATCAACTCTACAAGGACAGATGTCATTATATGGTCCAGACTGATGCCAATGCGATGTTGTGAAAGGTAAAATGTTGTCACGATTGGCAGCAGCCTTGTTCATTGCTTTCTTAGGTGCAGTAGCGTTTGTGCCTGTCTCCTGTGCTGTTTCAACTGCCAACGCATAGTAGTCAAGCATGTCCTTCAAAGCTGGCGGCATGTTGTCTGTATCAAAATCGCCCTGGTCTGTATATCCGATGATTTCAGGGATACAGTCGTCACCACTCACGATGACAAATCCCTGCCCCACTCCTCTGCTATAAATATAATATGGAGAGGTGGATGCAACTGCGCCATCCAGTCGTTGTGCCTTGGCTGGAGTGCGTGTCGCTGTACTCACAAGAGTCATAGCATGCCCTGGTTTCATAAACTCTTGAGCTATGCCAAATGCTCGTGTCTGGTCAATAGGCTCAGCCAATGCACTTGCCGACATGAGCATTGCAGTAAAGAAAGGAATGATTTTTTTCATATAGTATAGATAGTTTAGTTAGATTTAGTATTTAAAAGCCCCCCAACCCTCCCGCGAGGGAGGGAGAATGATGTGGGGGATGGTTAATGCTAATGTTAATATTAATGTCAATCATCATCAAGCTTAAGCACAGCAAGGAATGCCTTTTGAGGAACACTCACATTACCAATCTGCTTCATGCGCTTCTTTCCTCGCTTCTGCTTCTCCAAGAGTTTACGCTTACGGCTGACGTCACCACCATAGCATTTGGCAAGCACGTCTTTTCGAACCTGCTTAACAGTCTCACGTGCCACAATCTTGCCACCTATTGCTGCCTGAATGGCAATGTCAAACTGCTGTCGTGGCAACAAATCCTTCAGTCGTTCGCACATCCTTCTGCCAAGCGTTACGGCATTGTCAACGTGAGTGAGTGTACTGAGCGCATCAACACTCTCGCCATTTAGCAATATATCGAGTTTCACCAACTTTGACTCACGGAATCCGGCAGGATGATAGTCGAAGGAAGCATATCCTCGGCTCACACTCTTTAGTTTATCGTAGAAGTCGATGACAATCTCTCCTAACGGCATGAGGAATTCTATTTCAACACGGTTACCTGCAATGAAGTCTTGCTTCACAAGTTCCGCACGCTTGCCGAGACACAGCGTCATAATAGGACCTATATAGTTGGCTGTTGTTATGACAGTTGCCTTGATAAACGGTTCCTCCACATGGTCAATGAGGGTTGGGTCTGGCATACCGCTTGGATTATGCACCTCCTGCTCCTCACCATGTTTGTCATAAACCATGTAACTTACGTTAGGGACGGTGGTTATCACATCCATATTGAACTCTCTGTCAAGACGTTCCTGAACAATCTCCATGTGCAGCAACCCAAGGAATCCACAACGGAAACCGAATCCAAGTGCCGCACTGCTCTCATGCTGGAACGTGAGTGAAGCATCATTCAACTGCAATTTTTCCAATGAAGTGCGCAGGTTTTCATAATCCTCACTTTCTATAGGATAGATACCAGCAAACACCATAGGCTTCACTTCTTGGAAACCTTGTATTGCCTCATTTGTAGGTCTTACCAACGATGTGATGGTGTCACCCACCTTCACTTCAGTAGCGTTCTTAATGCCTGTCACGATATAACCTACATCGCCCGTACGCAGTTCTTTCTTAGGCACCATGTCCATCTTCAAGGTACCGATTTCCTCAGCAAGATACTCCTTCTTTGTGTTTATGAATCGTACCTTCTCCCCTGGATGCATCACACCGTTGAGAATCTTGAAATAGGCAATCACACCACGGTATGAGTTAAACACAGAGTCAAAGATAAGAGCCTGCAATGGTGCATCTTCTTCTCCTACAGGATGTGGCACTCTCTCCACCACTGCATTGAGGATATCCTCCACACCCTCTCCTGTCTTACCAGAAGCATAGATGATGTCATCTATGTCGCAACCGATGAGGTCGATGATTTCATCTGCCACCTCTTCCGGCATAGCGTTAGGCATGTCTATCTTATTTATTACAGGAATAATCTCAAGATCATGGTCTATCGCCATATAAAGGTTGCTGATGGTCTGAGCCTGCACTCCCTGTGTTGCGTCAACAACAAGCAAAGCACCCTCACATGCAGCAATGCTTCGGCTTACTTCATAACTGAAGTCCACGTGTCCAGGAGTGTCAATGAGGTTAAGAACGAATTTCTGTCCTTTATACTCATCCTTCTCTCCATCATAAGCATGCTCCATCTGTATGGCATGACTCTTGATGGTAATACCTCTTTCCTGCTCCAGATCCATGTCATCAAGCATCTGTCCCTGCGTAATCTTGATGGTGTTCGTCTTCTCCAGCAGACGGTCGGCAAGGGTCGATTTACCATGGTCAATATGGGCTATGATACAAAAGTTTCTTATATTCTTCATGATTAAGTAGGTAATCAAAATTAGTTTAATAATGCGTCAAATATTTATTGCAAAGATAGACAAAATATTTGACATAAAAAAAAATGCGCTGTCCAAATCAATGGACAGCACATCTTTTATATCTCTATCAGCTACTTATTACTTGAGAGAGTATGCGTATGGATCCTTCTCGTCACCAGTCTCTGCTGTAGCGATTTTGTCCTCGCGGAGCAACCAACCAAGACCGAGGTTGAAATCCTTCTCTACCAACTTAGTAGCCTTCTTAATCTGCTTGAATGTAAGAGCTGTCTCTGATGCTGAAAGTGTATTCCAGATGAGACCAGCGATGTTTCCTGCTTTTTCCTGTAACATAATCTTTCCTTTTTTTATTAAACTTATTTTGAGAATGTGTAAGAACAAATTTGAACCATGTCCTTTTGTTTTACGGTGCAAAGTTACGTAATTATTGTCATTCTGCAAAGAAAACAAGCAAAAAATGCACTAAAAGACAATGAATTAGCAATAAAAACATGTCATTTTAACAAAAAAGGCATCATTTGCTGTGTGCGTACACAACAAATGCACCATTTTATGAGTTTGCCTTACTGCTATGAAAAGTATTGTGTGAAGTGTAAAAATCACACACCTTAAAGATGTTCAGGGATGGCTCCCACCGCTTTCACACTATTCATATTCTGTCGGCGAGTAAACAAACGATACGAGTTTCTCACCTGTGGTGGCATCATGATAAATGTATTCAAAGGAAACACCCGCTTCTTTCAATTTTGCAAACTGAACATTGTTCCTCAACGATTTCAGATTACCCTCAGTCACCAAATCCAACGACTGGTTGAAAGCATCCCTCTGCTCATCATCGAGCTGAAGCGAATAATACATCTTCTGCACCCCATTGCCTTTCTTCTCAAAGACAATGCTATCCAGAATTGTAACGCCATCATTGAAGTGCTGCGGGCAATTCTTCTTTGTAAATTCCTTTGCCTCACGTTCAAACCTTTCAGCAGCACTCTCCTTACATGACATGACACCAAGCAGCATCACTAAGGACACAAATAATATAGATACACGCGCGTACATATTATTAATAACACTTAAGTAACTGATAAAATATCTTGCTTACTTAGCCATCACCTCACGCAATGCACGAGCCAGCTGGTCAGGACAACTTGTGTTCTTCAGTCCGCAACGTATTCCCTCAAGTCTGCCAATCACATCATCTGCCTTCTGTCCACGGACGAGAGCAGCAATACCGCTTGTGTTACCAGCACATCCACCAATAAATTGGATGTCGTTGATGACTCCTGTAGTCTCATCGACATCCAATGCTATTGCTTTGGAACACGTACCTTGTGTTTCAAAAATCTTCTTCATAAGGGAAAATGATTACTTCATGTTAGTGTAAACATTCTGTACATCGTCAAACTCCTCAAGACGCTCAACCATCTTCTCGATTGTCTCACGCTGTTCGTCAGTGACATCCTTCAGGTCGTTTGGCACGTAAGTGAATTCTGCACCAGTAATTTCAAATCCGTTATCTTCAAGATACTTCTGAATCTGGGCAAACTGCTTTGGGTCGCCGTAGATAGTGATGGTAGTCTCGTCCTTGTCCTCATCATACTCCTCGTCGAACTCATCATTAACGCCATACTCGATAGCCTCCAAGATGAACTCGTCCATATCAAGATCATCCTTCTTCTTGAATGTGAACTGGCTGAAGTGATCAAAAAGGAATGAGAGCGAACCAGTAGTACCCATGTTGCCGTTGAACTTGTTGAAGATAGAACGAACGTCAGCCACAGTACGTGTTGTGTTGTCAGTGAGAGTGTCAACAAACACAGCAACACCGTGAGGTCCGTATCCTTCGTAAGTCACCGACTTCCAAGCAGACTTATCCTTACCGATGGCATTCTTGATAGCACGGTCGATATTGTCCTTTGGCATGTTCTCATGACGACATGTTGCAATTACAGCACGAAGGTGCGCGTTGTTATCCGGGTCTGGTCCACCTTCAGCAACAGCAATGGCAATCTGCTTGCCAAGGCGTGTGAAAGTCTTTGCCATGTTACCCCATCTCTTCATTTTTCTCGCTTTGCGAAATTCAAATGCTCTTCCCATTGTATTATTTTAGTTTTTGATTTACTTATTATCTTAAATCCCATTATTTACCACGCACCGTAGCACCAGTGGCTTTGCAGATATTCTGCTCTATTTTCTGCATCACAGCCTCAATAGCCTTGTCGTTGAGAGTCTTCTCCTCACTCTGAAGAGTAAAGTTAACGGCATAGCTCTTCTTACCAGCTTCAAGGCTCTTGCCCTCATACACATCAAAGAGCCTAACCTCTTTCAAGAGTTTCTTTTCTGCCTGATAAGCAGCAGCCTCAATCTGAGCGAACTCAACCTCTGAGCCTACGAGCAATGCAAGGTCACGGCTCACTGCTGGGAACTTGCTCACTTCATAGTAGCTGACGCTCACCTTCTTGACAAGCTTCATAAGATTTGTCCAGTTGATGTCAGCATAATACACAGGAGCGTCAACACCTAACTTATGCGCCTGCTTCTTTGCCACCACACCATACTCAGCAATAGTCTTGCCTCCACGCTGTGTAATTGTTGTGGCAATGCTGAACACATCGTTCTTCACCTCACCAAAGACAAGAGCACCGAATGGAACACCGAGGCGGCGCAGGATGTTGAGCACGTATGCCTTCATCTCAAACACGCTGCTGTCCTCGTCAGCATGAGCCCAGTTACCACTGACACGCTTACCCGTCTGCCAGAGACCGAGGTGGAAGTCCTCGCTGTAAGCAGCAAGTATTTTCTTTGACGACTCTGCACTTGCCTTCAGCACCTCACCATTCTCATCAACCTTATCCTGGTTTCTCTCAGGCGAGAACCTGTAACAGTTGCCGAACTCAAAGAACTTAAGGTCAGGCATGCGTCGGTTCACATTATGCTCAATGCACTCAAGACCACCGAAGAGAAGCGTCTGACGCAACACGCCCAAGTCTTGGCTGAGAGGATTCATCAGCTTTACCGAATTCTCCGCCTTGTACGTCTCACCATCTTCATAGTATGACACCTTAGTGAGTGAGTTATTCAGAATCTCGTTGAAACCGCAACCTACAAGCTGTTCTGCAATGATGTTCTGCAGCTTATTGCTCTTGTCCAGTTCACCCTTAGTAGTGAGCGACGACTTCACCTGAGAAGGTATTTCAATATTATTGTAGCCATAGATACGAAGAATCTCCTCAACCACATCACATGGCATCTTCACATCAACACGGAATGCAGGAGCCTGAAGCTGCATCATTCTATCATCAGCCTTCAGCACGTTGAAACCGAGGCTCTCAAGTATGCTGTGCTGAATCTCTGGAGAAATCTCCTTACCGATGAGGTCAGTGACGTACTTATACTCAACATCAATGATTGCATCCTGAGGAAGAGAGTCGTTCTTCACATCAACGATCTCCATACTCACCTCTCCACCAGCCAGTTCCTGAGCAAGCAAAGCAGCCTGTTTCAAAGCGTAAATCTGACCAGCAGGATCAATGCCCCTTTCAAAGCGGAAGCTGGCATCAGTCTGCAAAGCATGACGGCGAGCCGACTTACGTATCCATGTAGGATGGAAATATGCACTTTCGAAAAGCACGTTCTTAGTTGTCTCGTAAGTACCGCTACCCTTACCACCGAACACACCAGCAATACACATTGGCTCCTCTGCATTGCAGATTGCCAAATCACGGTCGCTCAGCTTGTGCTCCACGCCATCAAGAGTGACAAACGGAGTACCCTCCGGCATAGTCCTCACCACCACCTTGCCGCCTTTCACCATGTCGGCATCAAAGCAATGCAGAGGCTGACCATAAGCCATCATCACGTAATTGGTGATATCTACGATGTTGTTAATAGGACGGAGACCGATGGTGGTGAGTCTGTCCTTCAACCACTTCGGACTCTCCTTAACCTCACAGTTCTTTACGCTGACAGCACAATATCGAGGACATGCCTCCTGAGCCTCAACCTCAACAGCAAACTCAAGGTCGTGATTGTCAACCTTGAAACCGTCAACCGATGGTCGGTGCAGACTTGTCTCATATCCGTTCTGCTTGAGATAAGCATAGAAATCACGAGCAACCCCCCAGTGTGAACACGCATCGCTATGGTTAGGAGTGATGTCAACCTCAATCACATAATCACTCTCAATACCGTAATACACAGCAGCAGGAGTACCCACCACAGCATCCTGTGGCAACACAATGATGCCATCATGACTTGTGCCTATACCAATCTCGTCCTCAGCACAAATCATGCCGTTGCTCTCAATACCACGCAGTTTGCTCTTCTTGATGGTGAAACACTCATCACCATCATACAATTTACAACCCAGTTGAGCCACAACCACCTTCTGTCCTGCAGCCACGTTAGGCGCACCGCACACAATCTGCTGCACCACACCGTCACCCTCATCCACGGTAGTAACGTGCATGTGGTCGCTGTTCGGATGAGCCTCGCATGTAAGCACCTCGCCAACCACGAGACCCTCAAGTCCACCCTTAATGGACTGCACCTCCTCCACAGCCTCAACTTCCAGACCCATGCTGGTCAGTGCCTTACCCACCTCCTCAGCAGACATGTCGAAGTCGACGTATTCCTTAAGCCATTTGTAAGAAATGTTCATATCCTATCGTTTTTTATTTGAACTCTTTATGCCTTGAATAGCGACACCACATCACGATGTCGCAAAAACAATGCAAAGTTAGCATTTTTTTTGCTAACAAACAACTTATCAAATCAAAAGTTAAAAATTAAGGCAATTATATGCGGAAGTAAGGCACAAGATAGCAGTCGACCATTATCTGCAACGTCTCCTTGACCTGAGTCTCTTCAGAAAACGCCGTGGCGTTACTTCCTGTAAGGATTTCTTTTTTATTATTATCTTTAAATAACCGTCATTCTGCGACTCTTCGTCAATGCGCATTGAGTCCTGCAGTAACAGTCCGTCAGCCTTTTCGTAGCTGTGCCAAGATGAGCGAGAAGACAGCAGAGATGTTAATTTGACCGCCTCACATACACCTTCGTATTGCCTCTGCCTTCTGACGTGATACCAGTTGGCTGCACACAGAAATCGCGGAGCTCATTAGCAGCTGTGGAATGTGGGAGGAGCGTCATGTTCTCATAGTCTCGCACTCGCATGAAGTGATGTTCTGCTATGAAATCCTGCGCCATCTTCAGTCGTTGCTCACGAGTGTAAGGCGAACGGTTGATAGGAGCGTCATAACCCTTGTGCAACTTACACTTGAGAGCAATATCCTTAATCATTTGCTTGTCTGGACGGAAGTTGACACCACGCACACCTATCCTCTTGGAAGTCACTTTCTTACCATTACCATTAAAGTCCTCCACCTCATCATTATCCATCACTCCTACGGAAAGACTGAATGTTCCGAGTTCATCAATCGTTATGGTATGACCTTCTGCAAGCCAACGCTTCATCTCGTCAACCATGCGGCACATCACCTTAGCCACATCTCCCTGGTTCAATCCCGAGCCAGGGTAGCATATCTTCTTAACAAAGTCTGCCGAACTGAGATTGCTATAGGTACGTACCGTATAGTAGCATTTCTTCTCTCCACTGCCGTTCATATCCGGCATCTCTCGTTTAATGTATTCTGCCATAGTTAATTATTAAAAGGTTAAGGAGTTAAAAGGTTAATGAGGTATGGGGTAAGCTTCATCATTCGAGCTCCCTCCCTTAAGGGTGGGTCTATTCTCCTATTATGTTACGGTTCTATCCTCCCTGATTCTTCAAACAAATTGTAGCACAAAATGGTCGTTTCATGGCATGAAATGATCATATCGTGCCATGAAACGACCATATTGCGTCACGAAACGACGTGCTTCACCCCCCTACTTGCTTAACAGCCCACGTGATGACTCAGGCACAATATTGATGAAGTATGTGTCCATACTACCCTTTGCAATCTCCAGTTCACCACGTGCAGCAGAGAAGATGACTTTTTCTCCTTCATACACGTAAATAGACTCTGATTTTCCTCCGCACACAAGTGCCTCACGGTTCTCTTTCTGCTTTCTCATATTCTGTCCGAGGATATTATTCATGAACTCCTTATATTGCTCTGCTGTTATGTCAAACGACTTCTCGAACACCGTCTTTCCGTCATAACCCTTACGACGCTGTGCGATGACTTTATCAGGAGTGACTGTCACCATTATATTGAAATGATATTCAGGAGATACCGTACCGTTACTGTAGTTATACTCTATCATCGTGGCCTTGCTAAGAATTTTCTCGTCAAGCACCATAGTTACCTTACTCTTTTTGCTTCGTTTCACCTTTCTACCGTTGTCTATCATTTGTGCATAGATAACTGTCACACATAAAATCAAAGCAGCAGCTGCTGCAAGAATAAAGATTGCTCTTTTCATACAAATTAAATCTATTAATTAATCATTACTAACATTACTAACGTTCAGATGCAAATGTATGACTTTCCTTTCATTCCACCAAATGTTATCTGCGAAAAAATAAATGTTTTTTCATTATTCTCATTTTTAATATTTCTTTTTTTGTTTATTAGAAATAATTTCGTAAATTTGCCGTTGTAATAGGCAAATGCAGATTAACAGAAAACGGTTCTACTGATGCAACCTAAAAAAAAATCACAGCTTGCATTTTTATACAAGAGATTTAAAAGCGAAAACAACAACATTGATTATACCATGAGAAGAAATGGGGTTATCATACTTGCCTTATTGCTACTTGCACTCCCAGTAAAGTCGCAGCAGAATGTTTCTGGAATTAAAGAGACATTTGTCATTGAAGGGACCGACATGTCACGTTTGCAGTCTGCAATGGACGTGATGCATCAAATACCGGGAATAGTAATAAGCGAAGATGCAATCATCGTGCCAGGCAGAGGCAATGCCGCCATTTACATCAACAACCGTAAAGTGACAGAACTATCCGAGTTATGGCACCTTAATGCAAGCCGTATAAAGGAAGTGTACCTGATACGCCAACCTGGAGCTGATTATGGCAAGGATGTACAAGCTGTAGTGATTATCAAGGCAAAAAAAAGCGAATCTGAAGGGTTAGGCCTCGACTACAAATCGCGAATAGACCTCACTCACAAACTTTCAACCGGCAACGAACTGACACTCAGATGGAGCAATGACAGATGGGCATTAGGTGGATTCGTGGGTTGGAACGAAGAACGTAACACTTTCCACAAGGACAATTTCACAAGGAAATACTTGAACGGGCAATTGATAAGTGAAAAGCAAGATGTGATCCACCCTCATAACTCTGTCCAACAACTTACAGTACGTGCCAAAGCTGCTTATGACATCAACGACAACCACAATATTTCCGTAAGATATTCTTTAGCCGACAAACAACGTAACACAACGCACATTCCAGAATTTCCCCAAAGAAAAACCCATCCTGACCAACGCCACGACATAGCCGTGGAATATGCAGGACACATAGGCGACTTGAGCATAACCGTCGGCAACAACACATTCTTCAGCAATGCAGATCTCACCATGTACAAGACCGACAGGGAGAGTTATTACCTGCGTGACGAATATGACCTGCGCACATACGCCAAAGCAGAAGCACCAATATGGAAAGGAATTTTCAGCGTCGGTGCAGAGCATGAGTATGACCACATGGAGGTGAACAAGCATGACGACCTGCATAATCCACCGACTGAAATACAGTCATACTATGGCATCCATGCCATGCATCCCGACAACACCCTTGCTTTCTATGCTTCATCAAAACAGAAGTTTGGGGAATTAGAGATTGAGGCAGGTTTACGCTACGAACATACAGAATCAGAGTATCAGCCATGTAGCGACGACGGACTGCTCCGCTACATAAAAGACAATCTCACGACCAGTATTACTGACGGCGGTATTATTGACAAGCTGTACAAGAACGGGGAACTATCTACACACCGCGACTTTCTTTACCCAAGCGTAAAGTTATCAGCGCCTATTGGCAACACACAGCTGTCGCTCGTACATACACGCAGTAGCGTGCGTCCATATCTCGGGTTGACGCGTTTGGAAGTAGCTGACGCAGAACTCATGCAGGAGAAAATACTATGGACAGAGAAAATCGCCACCACATCGTTACAGTTACGATACAAGTGGCTGAACCTCAGAACAACACACACACGCTACACCGATCCTATATGCACCACGCTGAGCAGCATGGTCAGCTACAATGCACCCGACTACGATGCTGCAGACATACACCTCACACTCACGCCTCACATCGGAATCTGGACACCATATCTCTATGCACGATTCCACAAGCAATGGTTCACTATGCCACTGGCAAACGGTCAAGACAAGTTGAAGAAGCCACTCATAATGGTCAGTTTCAACAACTCACTCAGCCTGCCACACAACTGGATGATACTCATCAATTCCGACTGGCACAGTAAGGGTGCCGACCGCAATAACTATTATTACGATACAAACCTGAAACTTGATGCCATGGTGCAGAAAGAGTTCCCACGTCAAAGACTCACCGTTTCACTCGGCGCTACAAATATACTCAAAAGTTCCAACAAGGATATAACACGATACGTAAAAGCTTTCTACGGAATCTCCGAAGGAACATGCGAGTACATGCCACGCACCGTTTCGCTTGCCGTAAGGTACAAGATGTAAAGAACAATAACTAAGACTAAAACCAAAACTAAGACCAAAACTCTAATCCCTCAACCCTCAACTCAATAACTAAATCAAATATGGAAATTACAATTCAAAACAACGCAGAGAACATACTTGTTACAATGAATGGCAGTCTTGACACATTGGCTGCTACACAGGCAGAATCACAGATTCAGGAGATAGAAGCTCAGGCAGACAAACCACTTACCATTGATTGTAACGCACTTGAATACATTGCCAGTTCCGGTTTGCGCCTGCTGCTCCGTTTGAAGAAGACATTTGGTGCAAAGGGCTTCAAGGTCACTCTGCTCGGCGTGAACGGCAACATCATGGAGGTTCTACGCATAACACACTTTGACAAGATGTTCGTGATTGAATAAAATTTCAATCTTCAATTTCTATTTCTATGAAGTTGCCTGGAAAAAGAAAACCGAACATGAGTGGTCTTCAATGGAAGATGACTCTCTGGGTAGCAGGTTCCGTCGTGTTACTGTCTGCTATCATACTGTTCTGCGTGCAGATGATGCTCTACAAACAGTTCAACATAGAGGTGGACGACCGTCTGAAAGAATCTATTGACTGGACAACGAACATCATTGAGCAACGCATGCTGCGTGTGGAAAACTCTATACGTACAGCGGCTTCTCTTTCAACTGAATACCTCACCGTCAAAAAGGACGACAAGATTGACTCTCTACTCTATCATACCATCAAGAGCATTAAGAACGCCCAGGAAATGTCTATTGTCATTCTGGAGACCCCTACGGGCAAGAAGATCTCGCACAATTCATATCGCACCACCATTTCTGGTGACAGCATAATTATAGAAGAACCTTACGAAGAGAAGGACTTCGACAATGACGAAAACTGGGTGGGATCCTATCTTCATGGCAGATGCATGTGGAGCGATGCATATAAATCAAGCGTACTGTCCAACGTGTCACTCATCTGCTGCAGCATGCCCGTATATGATTCCGAAGGTAATCGAAGAGGCATCATCTGCTCGGAGATAAATCAGGATTGGATCACAGATGTTGTCCGTGAATACAAGGCACGCAAAGACATTGACGTGTCAATATACGATGCAAAAGGAACATGCCTTGTCGAGCCAGACGACTACATCCTCAAGCTCAGCGAAGACGAACTGATACGCCAAGAGCGTAACATAAAGCACCTGAACTGGAATCTGGTTTTCTCTGCCGACAAGCGTATAGTCCAACAGAAGATGTACGATGTGCTACTCAACATCGTCGGCATAATGCTCCTTTTGCTTGTGACCATAGCTGTCACCATTGCACTGGTGGTAAGATTTGTAGCACGTCCATTCGTCATACACCAGCAAGAGACAGCAGAGGCGAAGGCTGCCATGCAGCGCGAGCTCGACATTGCCGCTGGCACACAGCGTGAGCTCGTACCCCACACGTTCCCGCCTTTCCCACGACACAAGGAAATAGACGCACATGCATGTCTGCACCCTGCCAAACAGGTTGGTGGCGACCTCTACGATTACTTTATAGAAGGCGATGAACTATTCTTCTGCATAGGCGATGTCAGCGGTAAAGGTGTTCCTGCTGCTCTCTTCATGGCTGCTACACACTACCTCTTCCGCAATGTGGCTGCCAATATGCCGATAAGTGAGGCTATCCGCAAAATGAACCTGTCGCTCTGCACAGACAATACGCAGTGTATGTTTGTAACCTTCTGGTTCGGACGACTCAACATGAAGACAGGCACATTGGAATACGTCAATGCCGGGCATAACTCTCCGATGCTTTTACATGAAGGTAAGATTGGTTTTATGCAGCAATCTGACAACATGCCTTTGGGTGTATGGGAGGAAGAAGAGTATTTGTCTCATACCACAAACCTAAGCAGTGGCGACATCCTGTTACTCTACACCGACGGCATCACAGAAGCCATGAACTGCGAGGGGCGAGTCTTTGGCGATGATGCTGCACTTGCAACCTTCGGCAAAGTCAAGGACTCATCAGCCAAGGATATAATCGATCATATTACAAAGTGTGTAAACAATCATGCAGAAGGTGCAGAGCAAAGTGACGACATCACAATGCTGTGCATAAAAATTGAACAGCTACAAACAGTCTAAAAACATTCCTAATAGAAGTATTAAAAATAACTTATGTCAACAAATTGATCAACAGTTTATTCATAATATCAACCATTATGAAAACATATCCACTTACCCAGACACAGATTGGCATCTTCCTGGCAGAAACTGCTGCACAAGGCAATGCCAATTACAACATCGACATGTTGTATCATCTTGATGCAGACATTGACATCGAGAAACTGAAGACGGCACTTGAGGCGGTGATTAACAACCACCCTTACGTCAAGTCCGCCTTATCCAAACCGACAGTGGCGAATTACGCATGGAGGAACACAGTAATGATGAACCTCTCGTAGAGATGCTCGAATGCGAAAGCCTTGATGACAAACGCAACGAGATTGGTCGTAAGTACGACCTGCTCAATGAGCCTCTATACCGCCTTGTTATATATAAAGAACCTACAGCAGCCCATCTATACATGGACTTCCACCACATTGTATTCGACGGAATGTCGTTTGCAAATTTCAGTAAGGAACTAAGTGCTGCATACGCAGGCGAGTCACTCGTACCAGAGGGAAAGGATGGATTTACCATAGCTATAGAGGAAGAGGAACTGCGTAAGACGGAAGCTTACACAAAGGCAAAGGCATGGCACGAGCAGGAGTTCGGTGGCGCAAGCGAAGTGGATTCGTTGCCACGACCAGACGTGTATGATGTAGAAGACGGGAAGTGGGTATTCGCATTCCATACTCTTAAAACAAAGGAAACAGAAGTAGAGGCTCTTTGTGAAAAGCATGGTGTAAGTGTCAGCATTCCTTTCACTGCTGCTTTTGGATATACCCTCGCAAACTTCTCAGCAGACGAGGAAGCACTTTATACTACCGTGTTCCATGGCCGTGGAGACAAGGCAACTCGCAATGCCTTTACTATGATGGTGAAGACTCTTGCTATTTATCATGACTTCCGCAAAACTCCAACAGTCAGTGAGCTTTTGCAGCAGACAAAGACACAGATGTCTGGCACTCGTAAGCGTACGGTCTATTCTTTTGGTGAACTACATCAGGATTTAGGCATTGAACCACGAGTATGCTTCGCTTATCAAGGCACTCTGCATACTCTTAACATTGCCTTAGACGGACACGAGCAGGCTGGCGATGACCTTCGTCTGCATCGTCCGGGACTTGACTTTACCGTACATGTAATTCAGAAGGGCGATGGCTACGAGTGCAAAGTTGAATACAATGAGAGTATGTACTCGGCTGCATTTGTGGAGCAGTTCTGCAAATCGTACAGCATGGACATGCCAAGTGCGTGGATGTGCGTGCCACTGCCGACATCATATCCATACATGACGACGGCAAACCGTTCAACCCCGTCGAATACGAGGATATGGTAAGCGGCATTGGATTGAAGATTGTACACAGATTAGGCGTTGACATGACGTACGACTACCGTTTCAATCAGAATATGGTTACAATTAAACTTTGTATTTAGTTGAGGGAGTTGAGTCAACTAATTCAACTTCTTCAACTTATTAAACTTCTTCAACTTATTAAATGAATAGACTTAAGACATTGGCCGTGTGTACGGCATTATTTTCTGCAGCCAGCACGTGGGGGCAGGTTGCATTGTCCTTCTCACCAAAGGAGAGGGGGCATGTCATCGGTGACCTTCACTATGGCATTTTCTTTGAAGAGATAAACCATGCGGGCGATGGAGGTCTGTATGCCGAACTGATACGCAACCGTTCGTTTGAGGACAATGATTACGTGCCGGAGGCATGGAGTGCCGTGGGTGATGCGTCAATTTCCTTGACCGACGAGAACCTGATGAATGCTGCGCAACGGCATGCTCTTTCTGTCAGCATTGCATCCAACGGCGAGGGAATACGCAATGATGGTTTCTGGGGAATGAACTTCACTGAGGGTGGGCAGTACAACCTGTCGCTATGGGTGAAGAATGCCTATGGATACGACGGTGATGTGTGCGGGCGAATCATGGACGACACGGGACAGTGCATAGGGCAAACCAACATTCACATTTCTGATGCTGAGGACTGTTGGCGCAGGATGGATGCTTCCATCGTGGCCACTGCCTCTTGCGGAAAGGGAGTGTTTGAACTTGTGTTTGACAAAGAGGGTGAATTGCTGATAGACATGGTCAGCCTGTTCCCTGCTGACACATACAGGGGACGAGCCAACGGATGCCGACGCGACCTCGCCGAGAAACTTGAAGCCATGCACCCTGCCTTTGTGCGTTTCCCAGGTGGATGCTACATCGAGGGGGAATGGCGCAATGACAAACCTCATTTCAACGGAATGGGTTGGACGGAAGGCAGCAGCAACCGGTTTGAGTGGAAGCAGACCATAGGTCCTGTTGAGCAACGCCCCGGTCACTGGAATGTCAACTGGAACTACCGGGTGAGCGACGGTCTTGGATTCCATGAGATGCTGCAACTCACAGAGGATCTGGGCGCAGAGCCTCTCTTTGTGGTGAACATCGGCATGGGTCACGGATGGTGCCATCCATACAATGACATTGACGAGTACATTCAGGAGGCTATCGATGCCCTTGAATACTGCAACGGTGATGCCACGACAAAATACGGTGCCATGCGAATAGCCAACGGACACCCTGCACCATTCAACATGCGGCTTATTGAGATTGGCAATGAGAACTACAACTTCAACTTTAACAATAACAGTGACCAGAGTGACCATTATGCAGAGAGATATATACAGTTCTACAATGCAATCAAAGCAAGATACCCAGAGTGCATCTGTATAGGCAACGTGGAGTCGTGGGGAACGGACAACCCTTCGTGGCGCAACGATCACCCTGTGGATGCCGTTGACGAACACTACTATCGCGACCCCTCATGGTTTGTCAACCAATATGAAAAATACGACAACTACGACCGTGACACTATGAAGAAGGTGTATGCGGGCGAATATGCCGTCACCTCGGGATTCGGCAGTACGGGCAACCTTGCCGCTGCTTTAGGAGAGGCCATATACATGCAAGGAATGGAGAAAAACTCCGATATATGCATAATGGGCAGCTACGCACCCATCTTCGTCAATGAGAATGACCAGAAATGGATGCCCGACATGATACGGTTCAACTCACATGAGAGCTATGGCACACCGTCCTACTACGTGCAGCAACTCATGCCGTCGTATGTGGGCAAGCATAACATCTCATGGACAGAGAGCAATAACAATCGCAACTCAAAGGACAGCAGGAACATCATAGGACTGAGTTCGTGGAACACAACCGTGGAATATTCAGATGTCACCATCGCAAGGGAGGACGGCACCTCTTCCGTTCTCTCTGCCGACAATTCCCAATATTATGACAATGGTGGCACATGGACCGTCAACGACTACAAGGTGTCTCAAGGTGACAGATGGATGCAAGGCAAGATGTTAGTATGGGAGGAGGAGACTGGGGAAAAATACAAACTACGTCTGACGGCACGCAAAACTGCGGGTGACGAAGGTTTCCTTGTGGCATTCAAACTGAAAGATGCTGACAAAGACTTCTGCTGGTGGAACATCGGCGGGTGGAACAACACACGCAGTGCCATAGAGATATGCACAGACGGAGCAAAGCGCACCATCACGGAGAAGGGCTTATCACTCGATACCGACCGCGACTACAATCTGGACATTGAGGTGAACGGCAACAGCGTAAAGTGCTACTTGGATGGTAATCTGATACATGCATTCACAATCGCAACCCACCGGCACGTATATGTGTCGGCAAGCATTGATGATGATAACGATAACCAAAACTCAATTTCTTCTACCCTCTCCCTCCCTTATGGGGAGAGCAGGGGTGAGTCGTTATACATCAAGCTCACGAACCCTAACGCCGATGACTGCAACACACTCATCAGTCTGGATGGCTACAAGACCACAGGCGGCAAGTTGATACAGATGAAGGCAGGCAGCGGCACGGCAGAGAATACAGGTGCTGACAAATACAAGGTTGCACCTACTGAGCAGCCTATCAGTATTGATGGTGGCAAATTCCTCATAAACATACCGGCATACTCATTCAACATCCTCGAACTCAACGTGCATGAGGCAAACAACGACGAGACGATATGTGTCGGCAACGGCATATACTATATACGTCGGGCAGATGCCGACCTCTATCTCAGCCGTGGTGCCGACTGGGGTACACGTGCCACTTTCGACAACATCGGTGTGCCTGTACATATTAACACACACGATGGAGCTATGACCATACGCTATCTCGACTCCAACAAATATTTAGGCAAGGACGGTGAACCTTACACCGACAAAGACACGAGCTTCCCAATAAACTGGCATCTTGTGATGAATGCAGACAACCAGCTGATACTGCAGAACGCCACCACGGGAGAGTATCTCACCACTAAGCAATACGATGCTGACGGAGCTGCCACCTTCACCACTGATGCTGAAAAAGCCACACCGATAGAGTTCGTCAGTGTGACTGCACATGACACGATGACGCAGAGGGAACAGAGAGAGGACGCAACATGCTATGAGGGAGTCATATCCACCGACATCACCAACATTTCATTGCAAAATCCCGACATGAGCATATCCACAGAAGGATGGGATGTGCGTTTTTCGGGCAAGGTCACAGCAAATTACGGAGTCACGGAGACATTCCAAAGCTACGGGTATGCAGAGCAAACGATAAAAGGACTCGTTCCAGGAAGTGTTTACAGGCTTACCATGCCAGCACTCTACCGCTCGGCATCAAACTCAACAATGACAACAGCAAGCAACAGCGGATGCGAGATGGGCAACGCCGTGATATACTGCGGCAGCAAGGAGCAGCAAGTCATACCTTGGAGCATAGATAGGAAGAGCGACAGCATGCCTAACAACATGGAAGAGGCAGCACAATGCTTCAACGAGGGACTATACTCAAACAGTATCATTGGTCGTGCCGATGACGACGGCAACCTGACAATAGGAATCAGGAATCCTCAATACAACCCAGCATGCTGGCTCATCTGGGGGAAAGTGAAACTTGAGAAACTGACCCAGCCCGTTGACTACACACATCTGATAACAAACCCAAGCTTTGAGGACTGGGACACAGGATGGGATACCAACATGCAAAGGCAGAACAACGGCGAGACATCAGCTATGAAGCATGGCACCTATTACTATGAGAAATGGACATCAGCACCAGGAACCATCAGCGATGCATACGCAATGCAGACACTAACGGGACTGCCTATGGGAAAGTACCGCATCACGGCTGCATGCCATGCAGAACTGCAAGGTAGCAATGTTGACATCTGCGGAGTTAGTCTCATGGCAAACGGCAACATGACACCCGTCAGCCAACCACAGGATTACAATGTGTATGCAGACGTGACCGACGGTACCATTACCATAGGATACCAAGCCATATCGACAAACGCAAACTGGGTGACCGTCGATAACTTCCGCATTTACTGGATAGGCGACGGAGAAGACATCATCATGTACCGCAACGCACTTGACATGGCGATACAGCAACTGCGTGATCTGGCTGACACGAAAACCATACTCACGCCCTCCCACCGAGACCATGCGCAATACGTCATCGATGCAGCATTGGAACATAACGGAAACGTGGAGGAGATAAAGCAATCCATCGACAACGTCAATAGCTGCTACAACGAACTCTACGATTACCGTCTCGACATCGAGCGCAACGACCCATACAAAAGGTATCTCTTTGCATACTTCCCAAGCAACAACGACGAGAACCTCTACTACGCCGTGTCAGAGAACGGATTTGACTACACACCACTCAACAACGGACAGCGAGTCATGGCAAGCGACACCGTGGCAATCAAGCATGCCATACGCGACCCACACATACTGCGTGGCAAGGACGGCAGCACGTTCTACATGGTGGCAACAGACATGAAAAGCAGCGAAGGATGGTCGTCAAACCGTGGCATTGTCATGTACAGGAGCAAAGACCTAATACATTGGCAGCACTCCACAGTGCACTTCCCTACCCGATTCCCCGACAAATGGAGTAATGTCACCCGAGTATGGGCACCCGAAACGATTTGGGACCCAGACTATCAAAACGAGGATGGCACAAAGGGACGCTATATGGTCTATTTCTCACTACTCACTAACGACGGCACATGCCAGTACGACAAGGTATATTACTCCTATGCCAACGACACGTTCACAGACCTCATGATCGAACCTCAATTCCTCTACGACCGAGGCTCTGCCACCATCGATGCCGACATCGTGTACGATGACTGCGACAACATGTACCACATGATATACAAGAATGAAGGCAGCGGAGGAATATGCCACGTCACTACCAGCAAGCTCACTGCAAAAGAAGGAACGGAGCCTGGCTGCCAGTGGAGCAAACCGTCACCAACCATACAGCAGACCGATGAAGCCGTGGAGGGAGGCGGACTCTTCCGCCTCATCAACACCAACCGATGGGTTGTCATGTACGACTGCTACGCAAACGGCCACTATCAGTTCTGTACCACCAACGACTGGCAACATTATACTTTCCAGCAAAACACATACACCTCGGGGGCATTCACACCACGACATGGTACTGTCATACCAATCACCCCATACGAGTACAACCAGCTAATCAAGGCATTCCCCACAATCGGACTCACACAAATCGACGACCCCGTCGGCATTGATGACACCGCAGTCACCAGCACAACCTCCTCAACCATTTACAACATTGCAGGACAACGGGTAAACACTGACTACCGTGGCATCGTCATCATCGGTAACAAAAAAGTTAAATCCAAATAATTCATCAGGACGCAATGTTTTAAGTAATTGACTATATCAAACACCATTGGACATCAAAGAAATCACAAGTCACATAGAAGAAATATTAAAGACATCCTATCATCAGAAAAGGGATTGGCGAATTGCCAATCCCTTTTCTGATGAGTAGTTTATTGAGCCTCTTGTCGGATTCGAACCAACGACCCCGAGATTACAAATCACGTGCTCTGGCCAACTGAGCTAAAGAGGCGGGTGGGTAAGCTATCTGCATCGCGCCGCTACAACCTACTGCCTTTGCTGCGGTCAAGCCCTGGAGGATCCGCAGGGAGCTGGCCGTACAGGACTTACCCGTGTCGTTTGCTTTGTCTTGATGCTCTCTCCATACAATGTTACTGTAGGAAAGGTGGTACTGTAAAAGCGAGTCCAAAGGTAGAGTTTTTTATGTTAACATCCAAACTTTTACGCTTTTTTTTGTCGCTTTTCTACATTTTCCCCCATACCATGTTCGTTTTCCACTTTATTTTCGTACCTTTGCACACTTTATGGAAGAATTTATTGTAAACCTGACTGGTGGGGCGCTTGACAACCTCAACTATTGGTGGATCATCTTGTTCATGACCATTGAAAGCTCGTTCATCCCATTCCCTTCTGAGGTGGTGATGATTCCGGGTGCTTACATGGCTATGGAGGAGGATAAGATGTCGCTGCCTATGATTGTGGTGTGCGGCACCATTGGTGCTCTGCTTGGTGCTCTCATAAACTATGCAATTGCTTATTTCCTCGGTCGTCCGATTGTGTACGGATTCGCCAACTCGCGTTTCGGTCACATGTGTCTGATTGACGCAGAAAAGGTAGAAAAGGCTGAAAAGTATTTTGAGAAACGCGGTGCAGTGTCGACTCTCATAGGCAGAATGATACCTGCCATCCGTCAGCTGATATCTATTCCTGCAGGACTGGCAAAGATGAAGCTGCCGTCGTTCGTGTTTTTCACCACCTTGGGTGCTGCCATCTGGAACTCCATACTGGTGGGCATTGGGGTGGCATTCCATGGTGCGATGCCTAAGGACGAGCTCATCGGCACCATTGCGCACTATAGTCACATAATCGGCATCACTGCCATTGTTCTAATAGTGGCGGCTATCGCTTTCATTATATATAAAGGTGTAACAGCCAAGAAAGTGAAGGTATGCTCAGAAAACGAAACAGAGAATAAAGTAGTCAACAAGTAGATAATAAGTAAACCATACATATACAGATGTTTGAAAATCTATCGGAACGACTTGAACGTTCGTTCAAAATACTCAAGGGTGAAGGTAAAATCACCGAAATAAATGTGGCTGAGACCCTCAAGGATGTCAGGAAGGCTCTCCTCGAGGCGGATGTCAACTACAAGGTTGCAAAGTCATTCACTGACACTGTTAAGCAGAAGGCTCTGGGTCAAAGCGTGCTCACTGCCGTGAAGCCAGGACAGATGATGGTGAAGATTGTTCATGACGAACTGGCCCTCCTGATGGGCGGCGAGGCTACGGAACTGAACCTTGCCGGTCGCCCTGGTGCACCTACAGTCATCCTCATGGCAGGTTTGAATGGTGCAGGTAAGACAACCATGTCGGGCAAATTGGCGCTGCGCCTTAAGACTCAGAATCACAAGAAGCCTCTCCTTGCGGCATGTGACACATTCCGTCCTGCCGCCATGGAACAGTTGCGTGTGCTTGCAGAACAGGTTGATGTGCCTTGCTATCTTGAGCCAGGAGCCACAGACCCTATTGCCGTGGCTAAACGTGCCATCGTGGAGGCTAAGCAAAAGGGATATGATGTTGTCATCGTCGATACTGCAGGTCGCCAGTCGATTGACGAGGAGCTCATGCAGCAGATTGAGCAGATCAAGGCTGCGGTCAATCCTGACGAGACTCTCCTCGTGGTGGATGCCATGACTGGTCAGGATGCCGTTAACACAGCCAAGACTTTCAATGAGCGTCTTGAAATAGACGGTGTGATTCTGACAAAACTCGATGGCGACACTCGTGGTGGTGCCGCTCTCTCTATTCGCACAGTTGTGACGAAGCCTATCAAGTTCGTTGGTACAGGCGAGAAGATGGAGGCTCTCGACGTGTTCCATCCAGACCGTATGGCAGACCGCATTCTCGGAATGGGCGACATCGTAAGTTTCGTAGAACGTGCTCAGCAGCAGTTTGACGAGAAGGAGGCAAAGAAACTGCAGGCTAAGATTGCCAAGAACAAGTTTGACTACAATGACTTTCTCGGACAAATAAACCAGATAAAGAAGATGGGTAACATCAAGGATCTGGCAAGCATGATTCCTGGCGTGGGCAAGGCTCTGAAGGGTATCGACATCGATGACAATGCCTTCAAGTCGGTAGAGGCAATGATCGGTTCGATGACTCCATACGAGCGTGAGCATCCAGAGTGCATCAATGCTTCGCGCAAAATGCGCATCGCAAAGGGTTCTGGCAACAGCATTGACGAGGTGAACCGCATCACAAAGCAGTTTGAGCAGATGCGCAAGATGATGCGCCAGATGACAAGTTCAAAAATGTCTGCCGCAATGTCACAGATGCAACGAATGAGAAGATAACACTTACACATTATGGAATTAATAGACGGAAAGGCAACTGCGGCTGCCATCAAGCAGGAGATAGCTGCTGAGGTCGCAGAGATAATGAAGAACGGTGGCAAACAGCCACATCTGGCAGCCATACTCGTAGGACACGATGGCGGCAGCGAGACATACGTGAAGAATAAGGTGCTTGCTTGTGAGGCATGTGGATTCAAGTCAACTCTTCTCCGATTTGAGGATGACATAACTGAGGAGTTCCTTCTCCAACAAGTTGACATGCTCAATAACGACCCAGATGTTGACGGTTTCATAGTGCAACTGCCATTGCCAAAGCACATCAGTGAGCAGAAAGTGATTGAAGCCATAGACTACCGCAAGGACGTGGATGGTTTCCACCCTATCAACGTTGGACGCATGGCGATTGGTCTGCCATGCTACGTATCGGCAACACCACTAGGCATCGTGACACTTCTCAAGCGCTACGGAGTGGAAACCAGCGGAAAGAAATGCGTGGTGCTGGGACGAAGCAACATCGTCGGCAAGCCAATGGCACAGCTCATGATGCAGAAGCAGTATGGCGACAGCACGGTAACCGTTTGCCACAGCAGATCAAAGACTCTAAAGGAAGAATGCCGCGAGGCTGACATCATAATCGCTGCTATTGGAAGACCGAGCTTCGTAACTGCAGACATGGTGAAGCCTGGAGCTGTAATCATAGACGTGGGAACCACTCGAGTACCTGACGCAACCCGTAAATCTGGTTTCCGTCTCAATGGTGACGTTGACTTTGAGAATGTTGCCCCACTCTGCTCTTACATCACTCCTGTGCCAGGTGGCGTAGGTCCTATGACCATCTGTTCTCTGATGAAGAACACTTTATCAGCAGGTAAGAAGGAATTCTACAAAGACTAATGAAGTTGATTTTTTAATCTTATTGTATTTGGGGGATTTCAAGCAGCGAGACGGATAAAAGACCCGTTACTGAATCCTCAAAAACATATTTACAGACATTAAAACGAAGAAAATTTGCACGTTGTGTTAATTTTCTTCGTTTTTTATTTGGACAATTCAATAAAAGTCCCTACCTTTGCACTCGCTAAGCGAAAGGATAGCAACATGGTGGATGTAGTTCAGTCGGTTAGAGCGTCAGATTGTGGTTCTGAATGTCGTGGGTTCGAGTCCCACCCTCCACCCAAACCTTCGAGATATTTACTCGGAGGTTTTTTTATTTCAAGATAACACAAAACAAAGCAACCAAATTGAAACACATCATCTTCATATTATCCATTCTATTATGTCTTTCTGCCTCTGCACAAACCACAAACGGGAAAGATGCAAACGTTACAGATATGGCAGAGTCACTTGCACCCATACCTAAAGATGCCAACGAATCGTATGCCAGAGTGAACAGGGACATGGATGAACCTGACATGGACGAACTGTTCATGGAAAACTCATCATATGATGTGCTGCTAAGCACCATTACATTCAAGATGGGACTGCACACCATAGGCAATGAGCATGAAATGGAGATTGAAAACATAGCGAATCATTTGCTTGCTAACCCCAACACAAGACTCACCATCACAGGATATGCAGACATAGTATCCGACAACAAAGCAAGCAACATACTGCTGTCGCGTAACAGGGCTAAGGCTGTGTACGATGTTCTGGCTGACAAATACAAAATAGACAAAAGCCGTATGACAATATGCTGTGATGGCGAGGTGAAACAACCAAACATAACATTTACAATACACAACTAAGCTACACACCAAACGACAACTTAAAAGGTGTGCCCTAATCATATATAACTTTTTTGTCATTTCGTTTGCAAGCAAACATGCTTTTAACTATCTTTGCAAAAGATATACGTTATTATGCGTTCATAGCGCTAATTCACAGAGAACAAAAGAATGAAACCATTAGGGAAAAAGAAATGTGAGGTCCTTAAAGAGGTGCGCAAAAAAATAGCACTTGCCAACGGAATTAGTTATGAGCCTGCCGTATGCACACATGATGGCGATTGTCTTGGAACTTGTCCACAGTGTGAGGCAGAGGTAAAGTACATTGAGAAGGAACTTAAAATGAAAAAAGGAGGAATGCGTGGTGTGGCTGCCGCACTGATAGGTTCCACTATTGCCGTCAGTTCTCTTGGTGTGTCAAGCTGCTCACACATGCACATCGGACAGGTTGTGGGATTAGTAGTTAAGACAGACACTGTGTATCCTCCAGAACCGCTAACAGGAAAACCAGCCGTACCTATTGAGCAGTCACAAGTATCCGAGTCTGATACAATAACAGACACCCCCAGTTCCTTAGATAAACCAGAGAATGCAGACACTACAGAGTGACAAGACTTCCATGCCATATCACGAGGAAGTTGTAAAAGTGTTTGCCATTGAACGACACCGTATTGGCATAGACGGCGAGGGAATAACGACACTGGTTACACTGCACGGGTGTCCTCTGCATTGTAAGTATTGCATGAATCCAGAATGCAACGACACACGTTGCAAGGTGAAGGGAATGACTGCTAACGACGTGGTAAAGCTCTGCATGTGTGACAACCTGTACTTCCTTGCCACAGGCGGAGGTATTACTGTAGGAGGTGGCGAACCCCTACTCCACCCTGACTTCGTACATCAATTGCGCAAATCCATGCCACATGAATGGAAAATGAATGTTGAGACCTCTCTAAACGTTCCAACAGAGAATGTCAGAAAGATAATTCGCGATGCTTCTCTTTTCATTATAGATGTGAAGGATACGAACAGCGATATATACATGAGATACACTTCACGCAGCAACGAACTTGTTATGAGAAACCTGTCATTGATTGCAGAAACAGGGTTACAAGATAAATGTCTGTTACGATTACCACTAATACGGGATTATAACACTTTTGATGATATTTATAAAAGTAAAGGAATCCTGCAAGGGATGGGATTCTCACGATTTGACGAATTTGAATACAGCATTGTATGAAAACAGAAACAAGTGATTAGTATTTATTCTAACTTCTCACTTAATCTGCAAACAAACACCATAAAAGAAAAGTGGACAACGAAATATTTTCGCTGTCCACTTTTCTTTATATAAACGATTTAGAAGTTGTATGCAAGTCCGAGAGTGAAGAACTCCTTAAACTGGAAATATCCAAGATTATCGTCGTAATATTTTCTTGAACGGTTATCGTCAAATCTCCACAACGTGTTTATTTCACTTGTTATGTATTTGTTGAAATGAAATGAGAACACGTTCTCCATCTCTGCTTCAGAATATTTATAACTTGTAAAGTAATAGAGGCGGCACTTCCATGTGAAATTTTTTGCAATCTGCAACTTACTATTGAATTCCACACGAGAACCATAGTCCTGCTGGAAGTCTTTATCCATCATATTGTATGCAGAATGTATTGTCACATCTTCAGCCGATATATATCTCATCTTGTATGAGAACGGAAGAAGCTGAAGCGAAAGTGTGTTTCCATTCTTGAGCTGTGGCTTGTAGTCCATACCAAGAGAAACAAACACATCAAGAGGTGCAAGGAAATCAGAGTACTTACGACGATCATTGCTTCTATATCCTGGCATAAACTGCGTGTTCGCCTCTAAAGAAAGCGTATAGTTCCACGCTTTTGTAGCTTTGATGCCGAGTTTAGAGAATAAATATATCTTATCGTTGTTTGTTATGAAATTATGGCAAGAGTCTGATGTGGCAGTAAGGAATCCGAGACGCATGTCCAACTTGTTATCCCATTGCACACGACGCTGATCATTATAGTTTGCCTCAAGAACAAGATTTGAGAACAAGGTAACATTATTGTTACCACCCTTATACCAGTTCTCTGAGAAATAGTTTTGTGTGAACTGCAACTTGAAGAGTCCTGAAGTCTTCCAAAAATTAGGTTTCTTCACTTCTATATCAAAATCCACATCAGACAATACATCTTCAACTTTCATGTCGTTTGCGAGATTCTCATATATTTTATTCAAATCCTCAGTTTTGGCTCCAGCGTTCTGAGCAGCGGAAACCACTGTCTCACGTGCCACTTGAGTGTCGTAAAACTTGAACACATCAGGGCGATTTAAATAAAGATCTGAAAGTGCGGAACTTATACCTTCATCCATGCTTTCTCGAGCAACCATACCTTGCGAAACACTCTGCGAAACACGTTCTAATGGCAAAGAGTAGTCAAGCTTGAAACGACGACTGACTGCTGAACTATGATATACGCCAGGAGAAGACATCTGATAAAGATATGGTGACACATTTGAAGATGAGGACTCAACATCCGGCACTTTTACGGCATCTTCTGCCACTTTACGAAGTGATGAACGGAACTCATCAACCACACTTTTAGAGAAATTCTTGTATGAAGACACCATTGCACGTGAACTTTGAGCTGATGTGGTAAGAACTGATGCAAAGAGAAACATTGCCACTGCAACAGGACGTAATGCAGATGTGACGACTGAATTATAAATGCACATAATTATTATTTATAAGTGTTGAAATTCTAAGGACTCACCAACTGGTTTGCCTTGAGAGAAAAACACATGTTAACCCGTACTCTTTTAATACAACGCCATTATATTGCGCTATTTTCATGCAAATTTAACTCTTTTTGACGATTAATCATAATATATTAGTGAATTTCAACCTAAAAATTTCATCAAGTCGGAATAAAATGCTAAATTTGCACCTTGAATTGGGTACATTCTGCAAAATTGTGCCTATAATTGTGTCGCAAAGACTATAAACAACTAATATATTAACAACTTAAAAATTTAAGAGTATGCCAAACGGTAAGAAAAAGAAGAGACATAAGATCTCTACTCACAAGCGTAAGAAGAGACTAAGAAAGAATCGTCATAAGAGCAAGTAGTCAACCTTAAAGGTGGCTACTCTGCCATTTCTTATGCAAAAAGATAAAGAGCTAAGCCCTGAGATGAAGTGGCAAGTGTGCCATTGTCATACATGGTGATGCTCTTTTCTTTTTTAAGATGTGGACATTAAACAAAATCGCTTCCTCAAGCAAAAAGCGACAAGTCCAGCATCTACGGAGAAGTTCTTGAACAAGAACTACCTCAACAACACAACAACAACCACACAACTAAGGTAAGCAAAATGACCAGCGAACTAATCATCGATGCTCAACCGAAAGAAGTCACAATTGCGCTACTGGAAGACACACGACTGGTGGAGTTTCAGAAAGAGGCACAAGACAGCAAATATTCGGTAGGTAACATCTATGCTGGCAAGGTGAAAAAAATCATGCCAGCACTGAATGCCTGCTTCGTTGATGTAGGACATGAGCGTGAAGCATTTTTGCATTATCAAGATTTAGGTTCTCACTTTCTCTATCTGGAGAAATACGTGAAGCAGGTGGCAAGTGACAGAAAGAAGCTTGCACCAATGACAAAGGTTGGGAAACAAGAGGAACTGACAAAGACAGGAAGCATTCAAGATGTTTTAGAAGTAGGTCAGGAAGTAATGGTTCAGATAACCAAAGAACCTATAAATACGAAAGGACCAAGACTCACAGGCGAAATATCATTCGCAGGACGTTTTCTCGTGCTACTACCATTTGCAGACAAAGTGTCGGTGAGCACAAAGATTAAGTCAAAAGAGGAAAGGGCAAGACTGAAACAAATCATCCAAAGCATCAAACCAAAGAATTTCGGTGTAATCGTTAGAACCGTTGCGGAAGGGAAAAGGGCTGCAGAATTAAACAACGAGCTATCCGTACTGACCAGCACATGGAACGATTGCATAGCGAAGGTTCAACAAGCTACAAGCCTGCCAGTGCTTGCACATGAGGAAACTGGTCGCACTGTCGCTATCCTCAGAGACTTGTTCAATCCATCATACGAAAGCATCCACGTCAACAACGAGGATGTATTTAAGGAAGTAAAGAACTACGTCACCCTCATTGCTCCTGAAAGAGCCGGAATAGTAAAACTGTACAAAGGCAACGTACCTATTTTTGACAATTTCAACGTTACCAAGCAGATAAAGTCCGGTTTTGGCAGAGCCGTAAGCTACAAGCACGGAGCATACCTCATCATTGAGCACACTGAAGCATTACACGTAGTAGATGTAAACTCCGGGAACCGCAACCGCGGAGTAGAAGGTCAAGAGGCGAATGCCTTTGAAGTGAACATGGGAGCTGCCGAAGAATTAGCAAGACAGCTTCGCCTAAGGGACATGGGAGGAATAATTGTCGTTGACTTCATCGACATGGACACAGCTGAGCATCGACAGAAATTGTACGAGCGCATGACTGAGCTAATGAAAAATGACCGTGCGAAGCACAACATTCTGCCTCTCAGCAAATTTGGTCTCATGCAAATCACCCGACAAAGAGTGCGCCCTGCAATGGACGTTAAGGTGGAAGAGACATGTCCAACATGTTTCGGAAAGGGCACGATTAAGTCATCCATACTCTTTACCGACAACCTTGAGAACAAAATCGACTATTTGGTAAACCACCTTGGGACTAAAAGATTCAAACTGTATGTCAATCCGTATGTTGATGCATACATCAAAAAAGGGTTCATCTCATTATACAGAAAATGGCAGATGAAATACGGATTCGGACTGAGAATCATATCAAGTCAAGAGCTTGCTTTCCTGCAATATAAGTTCATAGATTCAAAGGGACAGGAAATCAACATGACAGAAGAGGTGGAAACCAAGCAATAAGCAAGAATGCGTTTGCTCTGTTATATTACATTACGAAACAGTAGATACAAACGACATGAAAGAAACCAAACAGGAAGGTTCAGTTGAACCTTCCTGTTTTTTATACATCTTTTCAATCAAACACGATTCTGGTTTTCATGGATTACGTTTATTTGTCGTATATCATCATCTCACTTTCAACAGATCACCTTGCACTGGAACATAATCAGCATCCTTGAAATTCATCTTGTAGAGATTCTTCAAGCGAACACCATAGAATTGAGCTACCGAATACATTGACTCTCCACTTTGAACCTTATGCCAAGTTCCCTTATACTTCGACTCTGCCTTCTTGGCTTTCTTCATAAGGAAAATGTTCATTCCTTCATATATCACCATTGACTCGTCACATTCGTTGAACTTGAGCAATTTCTTTTTAGACACCTTCAACTCTTTTGCCAACGCGTCCCACGTATCACCCTTACGACCAGTCACGCACTCTATTCCATTAACCATTTTCTTTGCATGGCGTACAGGAGCAACATAGTAGTCAACCTGTTGTCTTCTTCTTTTTGTACCCCAACGGTCTTCATCATATTGCGACAGATCGTATGTTTCTATTATTGTTATGAGTCTGTCTGCATACACTGGATTTGTAGCATACCCACACGCTTTCAGTCCTCGAGCCCATGCTTTGTAATCAAGGGGGTCAAGATTAAAGAGAGACTTGTAACGAGGTTGCTGCAAGAAGAGAGAATGATCTTCATAACTCTCTGACACATTCTTATACTTGCGGAATTTCTCTCCTTTACGATCATCATCACGCAAGACATAAGGACCAGACCAATTAACACCGACTTTAATCCCAAAATGATTATTAGCATTAACTGCAAGGAAACTCTTCCCTGCTCCACTCTCCAACAAAGCCTGTGCAAGAGTAATACTTGCAGGAATCTTATATTTGTGCATCTGATCAATAGCAGCCTGAGAATACTGATCCACATACTGTTGATACGTGGTATTTGGTTTCAGCTGTGCATAGCAAAAAGAGGCACAGATCAGAGATAGTAGCAAAAGGAATTTTCTCATGAGTCAGGTGTGTTGTTTATTCCTGTTACAAGTTTCCGTACAAAAAAGTATTAATATATTTTAGCGCGCAACGCCTTTATATCATCACTATGGATATATTCATCATACTCCATCAGCTTATCAATGCTTCCCTTAGGACCAAGTTCTATGATACGGTTCGCAACAGTCTGAATAAACTCATGGTCGTGGCTAGCAAACAGCACATTACCCTTAAACTGCTTAAGATTATTATTAAATGCCTGAATAGACTCAAGGTCAAGATGGTTTGTAGGAGTATCAAGAATAAGGCAGTTTGCATTCTTCAACTGCATTCGTGCAATCATACAACGCATCTTCTCTCCTCCGGAAAGTACATTCACCTTCTTGAGCACTTCCTCACCGCTGAAAAGCATTCTTCCAAGATAACCTTTAAAGAACACATCATTACCTTCACCAAACTGAGCAAGCCAATCTACAAGATTCTTGTCGCTTTGGAAGAACTCTGTATTATCTACAGGAAGATAAGCTGTTGTAATAGTGACACCCCACTTATATGTTCCGGCTTGCGGTTCACGCTTTCCATTAATAATTTCAAAAAGCGCTGTCATTGCACGTGGATTATGACTCAAGAAAACACACTTCTCACCTTTTTCAATAGTAAAATTGAGATCTTGGAAAAGTATTGTTCCATCTTCTTCGATGGCAGTCAATCCTTCTACTTCTAAGATCTGATTTCCTGCTTCTCGCTCCATCTGGAATATGATACCAGGATACTTACGTGTTGATGGTGTGATTTCATCAACATTAAGTTTCTCAAGCATCTTTTTACGTGAAGTTGTCTGCTTTGACTTTGCTGCATTAGCTGCAAATCGGCGGATGAACTCCTCAAGTTCCTTTTTCTTCTCCTCAGCCTTAGCCTTTTGGTTTTGAGCCTGTTTCAAGGCAAGTTGTGAAGACTCATACCAGAACGAGTAGTTTCCAGCAAACAGATTGACTTTATTGAAATCAATATCAACCGTATGTGTGCTGAGGGCATCAAGGAAGTGACGGTCGTGACTTACTACCAACACCGTATGTTCAAAGTTTGCAAGGAAGTCCTCAAGTCATTCAACAGTCTCAAGGTCAAGGTCATTTGTAGGCTCGTCAAGCAACAAATTGTCAGGATTACCATACAGAGCTTGCGCAAGCATCACACGCACTTTTTCCTTACCTGTAAGCTCAGACATCATCTTGTAATGCAAATCTTCCTTTATTCCCAATCCTGAGAGCAACTGAGCGGCATCACTTTCCGCATTCCATCCATCAAGTTCTGCAAACTTCTCTTCAAGTTCTGCTGCACGGATACCATCCTCATCTGAGAATTCTGTCTTTGCGTATAGAGCATCCTTCTCTTGCATAATACCCCATAAAACAGTGTGTCCCATAAGCACAGTATTGAGAACCGTGCAATTATCAAACTTGAAGTGGTCCTGTGACAGAACAGAGAGACGTTCGCCCGGGCCAAGAGTTATTGTTCCCTTTGTAGGTTCAAGTTCGCCACTAATTGCCTTGAGCAAAGTTGACTTTCCTGCTCCATTTGCACCAATGACGCCATAGATATTACCGTTGGTGAACTTCATGTTTACGTCTTTATATAAGACGCGTTTGCCAAACTGAATGGCTAAATCTGATACTGTTATCATTGTTTATCCTTATTTTTTTGCAAAGATACGATTATGTGAGAGAAAAACAAAATTTATTTTGGTTTTTCAGGACAAGAGCAGCATTGACGCTAACGAATACACGAAAATATCCGTTAATATGACATCTTGCAACACATAATCAATGGATTCACTCATCTAATATGACATAAATCCGCAATTTGATATTATTTATAATATATTTAGATAGTATCCTCACCATATTGTCATCACATACCATGCATCGTGTACACATAATTTATATATAGCATCCCATTGGGCTTATATGACGAAAATTTTGCTAATCCAAGTTGTCAAAAACATCGTTTCAATTGATTTTTTACAGAAAAATAAATCATTTTTAGAATTTCTTTTTTCCATTTATGCAGAAAACACCCACTAATATAAATATTGTACGCATTTTTTTGTACCTTTGCATTCAGAAATTTGAGCACACTTTATTCTATGGTGTGCGCACACAAAATAAAATTCACTTTTTATTAACTAATAAAAAATTAAAAAGCTTTATGACAAAAGTAGCTATTAACGGTTTCGGCCGTATTGGTCGTCTCGCATTCCGTCAGATGTTCGAGGCTGAAGGTTATGAGGTAGTTGCAATCAACGACCTTACATCTCCAAAAATGCTCGCTCACCTTCTTAAGTATGACACAGCTCAGGGTGGTTTCGCTGGCAAGTTCGGTGAAGGCAAGCACACAGTAGAGGCAACAGACAACTCTATCATCGTTGACGGCAAGGAGATCAAGATCTCAGCTGAGGCTAACGCTGCAAACTGCCCATGGGCAGCTAACGACGTTGACGTAGTTCTCGAGTGCACAGGTTTCTACACATCTAAGGAGAAGGCTTCTGCTCACCTCGCTCCAGGTGCAAAGAAGGTTGTTATCTCTGCTCCAGCAGGTAACGATCTCCCAACAATCGTATACAACGTAAACCACAACATCCTTACTCCTGCTGACACAGTTATCTCTGCTGCATCTTGCACAACTAACTGTCTCGCTCCAATGGCTAAGGCTCTTAACGATTACGCTCCTATCGCTTCTGGTATCATGTCAACTATCCACGCTTACACTGGTGACCAGATGATTCTTGACGGCCCACAGCGCAAGGGTGACCTCCGTCGTTCACGCGCAGGTGCTCAGAACATCGTTCCAAACTCAACTGGTGCTGCTAAGGCTATCGGTCTCGTTATCCCAGAGCTCAACGGCAAGCTTATCGGTTCTGCACAGCGTATCCCAACTCCAACAGGTTCTACTACTATCCTCGTTGCTGTTGTTAAGGGTAAGGACATCACTAAGGAAGGTATCAACGCTGCTATGAAGGCTGCTCAGACTGAATCATTCGGTTACACTGAGGACGAAATCGTTTCTTCAGACATCATCGGTATGAAGTTCGGTTCACTCTTCGACGCAACTCAGACAATGGTTTCTAAGATTGACGACGACACTTACCAGGTACAGGTTGTTTCTTGGTATGACAATGAGAACTCATACACTTCTCAGATGGTTCGTACAATCAAGTTCTTCTCTGAGTGCAAATAATTCAAGAGCACTTGATTAGGACAATGTCCTATAAATAAACAACCGCTCCCTCACAATGTGATGGAGCGGTTTTCTTTTTAGCAAACATTAGCTGTAAATGCGGCTATGTGTTGCAATACGGCAGAGCCAGAAGGCAAGGCGCACGTTTGGCTTACCCTACCCACAATTACAATAATGAGCCGTTGAACATGCCGCCATAGCAAGTGCGAAAATGCACATAATCAAATAAAAAAAAGCTTTCATCTTCATGTTGTTATTAAATTTACGATAAAGTTACGAATAATTTTTCTAACTTTGCACAGATTTATGACATTATTACATTTACACGATGACGTTTAACTATTAAATAAAATTTCATTATGGCAAAATTCATTCAAGACTTTAAGGAATTTGCACTTAAGGGCAACGTTGTTGACATGGCTATCGGCGTTATCATCGGCGGTGCTTTTGGCAAAATTGTTTCATCTGTAGTAGGCGACCTTATCATGCCTTTAATTGCAGCTTTGGGCGGAGTCAACACAAGCGATCTCTTCATCACACTCAAGCCTGAAGTTCCTGCTGTACTTGACGCAGAAGGAAACACAGTTACAGAAGCTGTTGCTGCAGTAACATGGAACTATGGCGCTTTCATTCAGAACGTTATTGACTTCCTCGTAATTGCAATCTGCCTTTTCATTGTAATCAAATTCATAACAAAGCTTTCTAAGAAAAAGGAAGAAGCACCAGCTGAACCAGAACCAGAGGCACCATCAAAGGAAGAGGTTCTTCTTACTGAAATCCGCGACCTTCTTAAAGAGAAGAAATAAAATTGACTTCTCAATTTGGAAGAAATACAATTCTGTATTCATATCTATAGCAGAAAGTTAAATTCACTTAATCTATAACAATCTGCAATAAAAGCAATGCCAACTCAATTGTAATGTTGAGTTGGCATTTTTGTTTTATCCAGAACTAAGTAACGTATAACCCCAAATCGTCCGTTGGCCGATTTGGGGTTATACGTTACTAATATAATAAAATTGTAACATGTGCAGTTCGAATACTACCCTATTTCGCCACTTCCAAAGCAAAGCTTATGCTGTTCATCATACACCACACAAAACTGACCTGCTGCCACACCGTGTATTTTCTTTTCTGACTGCATGAGCCATGTTCCATCATCTCCCCTAACAAGAATGCCTTGATGATAATCTGGAGTATGGCGTATCTTGAACGTAACCTTATGCTCTCCGTTTGCCATATCATCACCAGTATGTGGATTTATGCTATCGGTTATGAAATGAAAATCATTCATTGAGAAATGATCTTTGTAAACCTTTTCGGGGTCATATCCATGAGACACGAACAATATGTTACGTTTCATATTCTTCTTGACAACAAACCATGGGCCTCCACCAAAACCTAATCCTTTTCGCTGACCTATGGTATAGAACCACAAACCACGATGTTCGCCTATCTTTCTGCCTGTTTCAATCTCACGGACATCACCTGGGTTCTCACCGAGGTAAGTCTTTATATAATCGCGATAATCTATGTTTCCAAGAAAACAGATACCTTGACTATCCTTACGTGAGGCATTCAACAAACGAGCCTTTTCCGCAATCTCACGCACTTCATTCTTCAGCAAATGACCTGTCGGGAACATTAGCTTGCTGAGCTGCTTGTATGATATCTGACAAAGGAAATCCGTTTGGTCTTTCACAGGGTCAGGAGATGTGCTTAACCAAGTCTTTCCGTCAATTATTGTTGTTGTCGCATAATGGCCAGTTGCAGTGAAGTCAAACTCTTTACCGACACGTTCTTCAAAACACCCGAACTTTATGAGTTTGTTGCACATAACATCCGGATTTGGTGTCAGTCCTAAACGTGCTTTCTCCATAGTGTATGCGACCACTCCATCCCAATACTCCTTATGGAGGTCTATCACATCAAGTTGCAAGCCATATTTACGGGCAAGCCATTGACAAATCTCCACATCCTCTTCTGAGGTGCAGTTCCATTCAGTATCCTTGTCAGGACCTATCTTTATGTAAAACAAATGCGGATTGATTCCTTGCTCTTTCAGCAGGTGAACCGACACAGCGCTATCCACCCCACCCGACACCAATGCTGCAACAGAAGAGACGCTCATCATTTACTTGCCATTGCAGATTTGAGGTTTGCACTAATTTCCAACATTTTATCTATCGGACGCACAGCTTTCTCTGCTATTGACGGATCCACCTCAATAGTTGGCCACTCATACTTCAGAGTGTTGTAAAGTTTCTTCAGGGTGTTAAGCTTCATGAACGAGCATTCATTGCATGAGCAACCCATTGTCTCACTTGTCTCTGGAGGCGCAGGTATAAATGTCTTTTCTGGACATGCTTTAGTCATCTCGTGCAGAATGCCGCTTTCTGTAGCCACAATAAACTCTGTAGCACTATCCTTTATTGCGAAATTAAGCAATCCTGCCGTCGAGCCTATCACGTCAGCCACTTTCTGTATAGGCGAAGGACATTCCGGATGCACCAGAATCTTAGCTTCTGGATGTTCGGCCTTTATGGCAAGTATCTTCTCCAAAGAGAACTGTCCATGCACATGACAACCTCCATTCCACAGAATCATATCACGACCTGTTACGGAATTGATGTAATTGCCAAGATTTTTATCAGGTCCGAAGATGAGTTTCTCGTCTTCAGGGAACGAGTCAATGACAAGTTTAGCATTGCTTGATGTAACGACAACATCTGTCAGAGCCTTTACTGCCGCTGTTGTGTTCACATAGCTGACAACCTTATAACCAGGATGCTCATCTATGAATTTCTTAAGATCATCAGCATTGCAAGAATCAGCAAGCGAACATCCTGCATTCAAGTCAAGTACAAGTACCTTTTTACCTGGACACAGAATCTTGTTTGTTTCTCCCATAAAATGCACACCACACATCACGATAATGTCAGCATCTGTTTTTGCAGACCATTGCGCCAATGCCAGTGAATCACCTACAAAATCAGCAATATCCTGTACAGCGCCATCTGTATAGTAATGAGCGAGTATCACAGCATTCTTTTCTTTGCACATTCGGCGAATCTCCTCATTGAGATCAATGCCTTCTGGGATTGGTTCATCAACATATCCCTTGCCTATCCATGATTCTTTTGGTTCCATTTCCAAATCTGTTAAAAAATAATTTGCCACAAAGTTAATGAAAATAATTCACAAGGAAACAAACTTTGTATAGAAAACAAAACACAGCCACCAGAAATTCATCTGTCGGCTGTGTATGTGAAGTATTCTGATGTATTCTAATTACTTCTTCTTCATAGCTGCATAACGGCTCATGAACTTATCAACACGACCTGCAGTGTCAACGAGCTTAGCCTTGCCAGTATAGAATGGGTGAGAAGTAGAAGAGATTTCAATCTTTACTACTGGGTACTCCTGTCCGTCAGTGAAAACTTCTGTGTCATTAGTACGGGCAGTTGAACGTGAGAGGAACATGTCGCCATTTGACATATCCTTGAAGATCACTGTACGGTAATCCTCTGGGTGAATTCCTTGTTTCATTTTACTTGTTATTGTTGTTTACAGTTCAATAATTATTGCTGGGAACAATAAGTTAATAATCTCTGAGCTCGAGACGTTAATTTGTGTTCAACACACACTTCAACCTCAAAAGCGAGTGCAAAGGTAGCACTTTTTATCAACTCAGCAAAACAAAACAGGCATTATTTAATGTGAATTACCTTTTTTTATGTTATTTGACTATTTTTCGTCTTATACAAGATGTTGATTTGGAAAAAATACACTACCTTTGTAGTGGATTTTGAAATAATTCACATTATTTATTATAAACACAAAAAGAATTATGGTTAATTACAAAGATCTTGGTCTCGTAAATACTCGCGAGATGTTCAAGGGAGCCGTTGCTGGTGGCTATGCTATCCCAGCATTCAACTTCAACACTATGGAGCAGATGCAGGCAATCGTTATGGCTGCAGTTGAAACAAAGTCTCCAGTTATCATGCAGGTATCAAAGGGTGCACGTAACTATGCAAACGGCACAATCCTCCGTAACCTCGCTAAGGGTGCAGTAGAATATGCAAAGGAACTCGGATGCGAGGCTCCTGAAATCGTTCTTCACCTCGACCACGGAGACAGCTTTGAACTCTGTAAGGATTGTATCGACAACGGTTTCTCTTCAGTAATGATCGACGGCTCACACCTCCCATACGAAGAGAACGTAGCTCTTGCTAAGAAGGTTGTTGACTACGCTCACCAGTTCGACGTAACAGTAGAGGCAGAGCTCGGTGTTCTCGCAGGTGTTGAGGACGAGGTTTCTGCAGCAGAATCTACATACACTAAGCCAGAAGAGGTTATCGACTTCGCTACTCGTACAGGTTGCGACTCACTCGCTATCTCAATCGGTACTTCTCACGTTGCTCACAAGTTCACTCCAGCACAGTGCACACTCGTAAACGGAGTTCTCGTTCCACCACCATTGGCATTCGACGTACTCGCTGAAATCGAGAAGAAGCTCCCTGGATTCCCTATCGTTCTTCATGCTTCATCTTCTGTTCCTATGGACGAGGTTAACACAATCAACGAGTTCGGTGGTAAGCTTGAAGCTGCTATCGGCATTCCAGAGGATCAGCTCCGTCAGGCATCTAAGTCAGCAGTTTGCAAGATAAACATCGACTCTGACTCACGTCTTGCTATGACAGCAGCTATCCGCAAGCACCTCGCTGAGCACCCAGGTGACTTCGACCCACGTCAGTACCTCAAGCCAGCTCGCGAGAACATGAAGAAGATGTACATCCACAAGATTGTTAACGTTCTTGGTTCTGACGGCAAGCTCGCTTGCGCTAAATAATCAAAACGCAATTTGATATTATACAAGGTGTGTCGTGCAAACGGCACACCTTATTTTGTATCTATTGATTTCTATCAGCAGGCATTACGTTCTAAGTAAGTAATCCAAATCAATTCTGACCACACTTCTTACCATAAGACAGAACATAATCTAAGTTTTTATATTAATTGACACGAGAAATCAAATAATATATGTATCTTTGCCATAGAATTATCAGCTGACTAACGCACTATCAACTTAGCACATGAAACTATCTCTTAAAAAATATATTGGTGTTGCTGCAATTTTTGTTGCAACAATTACAACGGCACAGCCTTTCAAACATTACAAGCCAGTTAATCCAAATGCCACACCTGAAGCATGCAAGCTTCTTGAGCATTTGTACACCATTGTGGATGATGGCAAAATCATGTCAGGATTGCACCATAACCAATTGTCCATGCCAAATTATCGACACGACCTTGACCGCATAGAAACCGCCGTGGAAGGCGCTGTGCCTATGGTATGGGGAGGAGATGTGGCATGGGATGCTGAGAAAGTGGTTAACATGGCAATCGATCATCACAAGCGAGGTTATATAATATCCATAACATGGCATGCTGCCCGTCCTTTTGACAAAGGATTTGTGAATTTCAAGAAACAAACACAAGGAGAATTCTCATCACAACAATGGGACGAGCTGATTACAGAAGGTAGTGACATGCATAAAATGTGGATTGAACAAGTGGACAGCATCGCCACATACCTTAAAACATTACAAGACAATAAAGTACCTGTGTTATGGCGTCCATTCCATGAGATGAATGGAGAATGGTTCTGGTGGGGAGGTCGCTGTGGCGACAATGGATTCACAGTATTGTGGAAGATGCTGTATCATCGTCTCACGCAACACCACCAATTAAACAATTTGATATGGGTGTGGAATCCGAACAATCCTCGAAAACATCCAGTGGACAATCAAATGGGATATGAATTATACTATCCCGGTGCCGAATACGTTGACGTGTTAGCTGCTGATGTTTATCACCGAGAATGGTTCCAAGACACACATGACCAGCTCGTAACACTTGGAAATGAAAAACTCATTGCTCTTGGTGAAGTCGGCGAACTGCCTACATCCCAACAGCTTAAGTATTACAATAGATATGCTTGGTTTATGATATGGACATCATTTACCGATGACAAATACAACACCATCGAAGCCCTTCGTGATGTTTTTGCAAACGAAAGAGTCATAAACCACGAGAAAGACAAGTAACAAGAGAAATACAGGCAGAGCATCGTGGGTCACTCATTGGTGTCGCTCTCTATTATGGCATAGGAGATAAGCCTTCCCATCGCACATCCCAATTACCATCTTTTGGGAAACCCGGAGTACTGACATCACACCCATCCCATCCTGCACACATAAGAGCTATTGCAGACAGCAATCCACCATTACCAGGCAGATAAATACGCAATCGGCTGTCTTGGTAATTGTGCCCATTATTAAGATATGTGTTCTTTTGGACATGCATCATGAGGGCATTTATTGCCTTATCCGGCTGATGCAGACGCGTTGCGGTCATGGCTGTCATTGGGAAATCCCATCCCCACGAAGATGGCCAGTTCCAGTTATCCACAATCCAATCCAATGTGTTATTCATTACATCCTTGTTAATCAGACGGCTGTCAGGATAAAAACCTAAAGCACCCAGCAACGCAGGATGATCAGATGTCATCTTAACATTCGAATAAGTGTCAACTGCCGATTCTGCTGCAAGATAAAGACTATCTGCATTATATGCCAACGGAGATAATCCTTCTATTATCTCATTCCATTTCTCCACACAAGAGTCATTCATTAATTCCCGCCAATGCTGAGCCACAGACATCGTGTAAAGCCATTGGTTCAATTCGTAAGGAGAGTTGTAAGTGACATCTGCCTTCAATGACTCTTGGGCAGGAATATACCCTTTCAATATGTATCTGTTTGCCATGCTGTCATGAGTGGCAAAAGCCCCCATGAACTGAGCAGTCTTATTGATCAGAGGATACATCTTACTTACGAATGCGTCATGAGCCTGTTTCTCATCGAGACCTCTGCGGACTAACTCCGACAGATAAATAATGTGCGGTTGCTGCCATATCAGAAAAGAGCCCACATTTGACGGAGCTTCAATTCCTGACGGGTCTGTCATCTTCATCCATCTTACCCCCTCAAATCCTTGACGCGACGCAATACCGCTCGCTATAGGTTCGGCATCAAAATACCAATTCAACGTATTTGCTAACTTATCGCCATGTCCCCATAATGGCAACCAAGCCTGATGCCACAAAATCATCTCAAGATGGAATTTCCCGAACCATGAGTTCATCGTCAATCCCGTTTCTTGAGGAGGCATGCTGCCTGCTGACTGCAATGCCAAAAGGTACTGTGACTGTACAACTCTTCGTTCCAACTCTCTTGCACGTTCGTCTTTACAAAGAGAGAAATCAACTGCTGCTCCTTCTGTCCAAAACTTATTCCAACTATCAGAAGACATAAGTTGTACATCTGTATATGACAAATGGCAGTCCTTACGTATGCCTTCATATTCTGGCACATACTCGACTGTCAAATCAATAGAGTCATCTTCTGGAATGATGGTAAACGTATGCAGCACCTTCTCCTTAACCTGTGCCTTCCCCACCCAACTCATAACCACAAAATATGTGGTGGAATCCAGTTCATGCTTTACCACCGCATAATCATCTCCTTTTTCATATATGCAAGAATGGTGCTTAGCTACCGAACGCCAATCACAAGCATCATCAGTATGCGCACCCGTAGGATATGGCAAACGTAACACAAGCGGTTGAACAGCACCACCACTCTCGTTAACTATCCGTGCAGCAATCATGCTACGGGACGGGTGGCAGACGGTGCTGACTTTATATCTTGTGTTTGACATAGAGAAAGAGCTTCTCAACACCCCATCCCACATATCAAGTCTTTGATGTATGTTGTCAATTTGTTCAACGTCAAGTGGATTCTCAACTTCAAAACCAAAGGCTCCGAGGTGCAAGCGATGTGGATTTATACGAAAATACTCGCTTGCATCGTGCTTACGCCCCTGCTCCTTGAACTGACACGCATACAACTCCTTAAGCCCAGAGTGATGTCCGAAATCATACTCTTTGAACGTCTCATCTATAGTCAGCCCTTTATCATTAGGGAAGCTGTGCCATCCCCATGTTGACTGAGTGCCAAGACACACACCCTTTGCATAATACTCGGGAAACGTCTGAAGTCCTGTGGCATCAGCCGTAAATGCAAAGTCACCATTACCAACCGTCAATGAAGATAATGTGTCCATACTGGTCACAACCGGAGCATTCCTTTGCACCAGAACACGACGGTCAATCGGTTGCGCAACAGCACCTGCCGAAACAAAAATATAAAAGAAAACACAAAGTGATTTCAAACGTATCATACTCTTTCCTTTTTATCCCTTGCAGAAAAGATGTTTGCAAGAATAGTGCCAGAAATGCTATGCCATGCACATGATATGGCACATGGCACCACAGCCATAGGATTCGTTGCAACAAAGAATTTCATGGCAAGATTCGTTCCAAGACCAGCATTCTGCATTCCCACCTCAATACTGATGGTGCGTTTCTTTGCTTTAGAAAAGTGGAACATCTTGCCAACGAAATATCCAAGAAGATAGCCGAACGTGTTGTGTGCCAGCACCATTGCCATAGTAATAAGGAACAGTACCACACCATTCTCAACTAAAGGGTCGTGTACCGTTGTCACCACTCCACCCACGATACATGCAAGGCACACCACACTAAGCCCAGGCATGCACGACTGTATTTTATTAAACACAGCCTTGTGTCCGAGCCACAGATTAAGAAGGAACCCAACACCGATTGGTATGATCGTGACAATAAGTATCTGCTGGAACATAGCCACCGCATTAACATCCACCTTAGTGCCGGCAAGCCACAAGACAAGCAGAGGAGTCATCACAGGTGCCAGCAAAGTGGAGGCACACGTCATGCCCACGGAATATGCCACATCACCCTTACATAAGAATGACATTATGTTACTGGACACACCACCAGGACAGCAACCGACAAGCACTATGCCAATCGTCATAGCCGTAGAGTATGGCTCGGCAGCAGGTATCAGAGAGAACAGCCACGCAAGCGAAAAAGCAACAAGAGGCATTATCGTAAACTGCGCACATGTGCCGATAAGAATATCCCATGGGCGTTTAGCTAACAGACGGAAATCCTCAGGAGTGAGAGTGAGTCCCATCGTCAGCATTATGACTCCCAATATGGCAGTCTGCATGTTACCCTCCACCCATGCGAACAATTCAGGGAACAAGAAAGTGACAACAGCCGTGATAATGATAAACACACTTGCCTTACCACTTAAAATGTCACTCAATGATTTCAATATTACGTACATATTATTAACCCTACTTTTTACAATCAAATTATTAGAAGATGTCACTACAGACTTCATTTTCATGCAAAATTACACAAATATTCCCATACATACAAATACTTTACTGCATAAACACCATACATACGCCACATAAGTATAATACTTAGGTACCGTAAACATAATGTTTAGCACATCAAAGTATTATACTTAATAGAAGAAATTCAAATAATTCTTTTTAGAAAATAGATTATCAATTGAATAATTTTCGTAATTTTGCATGCGAGACGATAATTGCGTCTTATAACACTAAAATAATGAGTTATAATTGAACACGAATATCACAAATAACACGAATAAAATAATTTACAGACGATATGAAGAAGTTATTATTCACGTTATTGATGCTGCTGTGCATCGTGACAATAGCAGATGCACAAATTATCAGACGACAAGGCAACACTCAGTCGCAATCAAAACCGAATACGAGTGCAAATACTCAGTCACGCAACAAACCGACCCAGAGTTCAAGTGCCAACCGTAGTGGGCAGACAAGGTCAAATAGCGCTTCAACACAAGCTAACAGGCAGAGAACTCAACAAGCACCAAAGATTACAGCAAGTTACTCTAATGGAGTGCTAAAAGTAAACAATGTGTCTTATCCGATGGTTTATGTTGAGGGTGGCACATTCACAATGGGAGCGACCTCGGAGCAAGGTTCAGATGTTTACGGTAATGAGAAACCAGCCCACAATGTGACTTTGAGCAGCTATTACATCGGTAAGACAGAGGTGACTCAGGCGCTATGGAAAGCAGTAATGGGTAACAATCCGTCAAGTTTCCAGGGAGACGACCTTCCTGTAGAGCAGGTTTCATGGAACGACTGCCAGCAGTTCATATCA
>JAZLHP010000012.1:0-28222 GCA_045616905.1 Bacteroidaceae bacterium | reverse complement strand
TGCCAGAAGATTCACTTGCTCAAAAGCACCTCCATTTGTCTCTACTCTTGAGAAACATCCCATTTCAATAATCACTGGTGCAATAAGTTCCAATTGGTCTTTGCGTGGCTGGAACTTACCTGAACTCTGCCACATGTCTCGATACACGAGACTGAACTGGATTCTTTTTTTCACTATATTATACATAATGTGCCTGAAATTCTGCAAGCACTGGTTAAACATCCACATATAGGCAAGCAGCTCTTCCGAATTGTTCTGATGGCTTTCTGTCATCCTCGCTTCTGTAAATGAAGGATGAAGAGGAGAAAGTTAAGTGTCATTAAGAGATACGTATAGTGCCTGAGTTTTTTATTCTCAAAAAAAAAAGAAATGAGCGTCCTGGCTTCGCAGCTTGGGCGCTCACTGCATTTACAAAACTTTAATCAATATTTAGGATAAATTTTCACACATCAGAATAGTCCTTGCTGTTTGCAGAAAATCAAGCCAATATAGTATGCTATAATGACCGTCAAGACGAACACGAGAACGAAGAAAGGTTTAGATTTGCTCATGATGGAATATTTTTTTGTTAATTACTCTGTTTTACGTTCCATTAAAAATGTATGCACACAGCATATACACACATGCACAAGACGAGACAATCCCGTCTTTGAGCATCATGCAGTTGCATTCATTTATGTGAATAGTGTTTCCCAAGCGTCCGTAATCCCGCAGACGCTGGTGACAAAGGCAAATGGCAGGTCTTCTGACTTGATCCTTGGTAGCGCAGCCTTCCCGCTCATTGAAATAAGAACAAAAAACTTAACTCTTGATTTCCAAGCAGTGGCTTGTTTCTTTGCGTTCCCTATGAATAAGGACTCACAGCATCGGGTAATGTCGCAGATTCTCACTGCATTCCCATCTTAGCTCCGCCGCACGCTTTCGTTGGTGGCGGGAGAACCAAATGCAGTGCAAAGTTATGAATAAGTATTGAAACGAGCAAGCATTTTTCAATAAAAATCACCAAGAATGCCTAATATAGTCGTGTTAGTACCAAAATATAAAAGCGTAATCGTTAAAGACAAAGGAATAGTTGGTGATGATTCTCGTTCTATGAAAGACGTACTCAGGGAGGCTCATAAATCTTTGTCTAAGCATAAATACAATCTTTTTCTTCAGTTAAGCAGCTCTGTACGCATGACTGAGGAAATTGAATACGAAGGCACCACAGTCGATTGGGACTGCGGTGCCTTCTTTGAATAAATTAAATATGTTTGATTGAATTACGAAAAAGTTTCGTGTTAGTCGTTGAAAGTGCGGCACACAGATGAGATGTATATAAGTGCCTAAATTTATGCTTAAACCTTAAAAAAACGTAAAGTTTAAGCATTTTTGGGGTTTTATATAAGATGTGTCATATTTTTTTCTTATCTTTACATGCTATATTGCCTTAAAACGCATGAATGGGTGCGTGAAGGGTGTTGTAATGAATTGTGGCATAGATGATTGAGGGGTTGAGAGGGCGTTTTTGTACGATGAACGGCAGGGTGATGATGAGCATGGCAATATGAGCTTTGGCAAGATAATAAAAAATAAGACATATAATGAACTACAAATGGAATTACGAACCTCCTACCGCTGAGATGCAGACGGCAGCAGCAGAACTGGCAAGAGAAGTGAATGTCAGTCCTGTGATTGCACAGCTGCTTATCAGCCGTGGTGTGGATACACCGGATAAGGTGAAGGCGTACTTCCGTCCGCAACTGCACGAACTGCACGACCCGTTCCTGATGAAGGACATGGATGTGGCAGTGGAGCGCCTGAACGAGGCTATGGGGCAGCGTGAGCGCATAATGATTTATGGCGACTACGATGTGGACGGATGCACAGCCGTTGCTCTGGTGTACAGGTTCTTGGTGCAGTTCTACTCTAATCTGGAATGCTACATACCCGACCGCAATGAGGAGGGTTATGGCGTGTCGATAAAGGGTGTGGACTATGCAGAGAGCAGGGGTGTGAAGCTCATCATTGTGCTCGACTGCGGCATCAAAGCCACAGATGAGATTCAGTATGCCAAGGACAAGGGCATCGATTTCATCATCTGCGACCACCACGTGCCTGATGAGGTGTTGCCTCCTGCAGTGGCTATACTTAATGCCAAGCGTGTGGACAACACGTATCCTTATCTCGACCTGTCGGGATGCGGTGTGGGATTCAAGTTTATGCAGGCATTTGCCATAAGCAATGGCATACCGTTCGGTTCGCTCATACCGTTGCTCGACCTGTGTGCTGTGTCTATTGCCAGCGACATAGTGCCTATAATGGGTGAGAACCGAATATTGGCATTTCATGGACTGCGCCAGCTGAACAACAACCCGAGCGTGGGCATGAAGGCTGTTGTGGAGGTGTGCGGACTGTTGGGCAGAGATCTGACAATGTCGGACATCATATTCAAGATCGGTCCACGCATAAATGCCAGCGGACGTGTGCAGAACGGCAAGGAGTCGGTTGACCTGCTCGTGGAGCATGACTACAACAAGGCGCTTGCCATGGCTGAGACGGTAAACAGGTATAACGATGAGCGTAAGGAACTGGACAAGCGCATGACGGTGGAGGCGAGCAAGATTGTGGAGAGGAAACAGGAGTTTGAGGACAAGAGCGCCATCGTGATATACAATGCCGACTGGCACAAGGGCGTGATAGGCATCGTGGCATCGCGACTGACAGAGTTGTTCTTCCGTCCTTCGGTGGTGCTTACTCTCGATGGCGACACGGTGACAGGCAGTGCCCGCAGTGTGAGTGGCTTTGATGTGTATAAGGCGATACAGAACTGCGAAGACCTGCTTGAGAACTTCGGAGGTCACACGTATGCAGCAGGATTGTCGATGCGACTCGAGAACGTGCCTGAGTTCAAGGAGCGTTTTGAGAAATATGTGGAGCAGAACATCATGGAGGAGCAGACGTTGGCTACGCTGAATGTGGATGCAGAGCTAAACTTCAGAGACCTTACGCCTAAGTTCCATAATGACCTGAAACGCATGCGTCCGTTCGGACCTGATAATGTGAAGCCGCTGTTCTGCACCAAGAACGTGTATGACTACGGCACAAGCAAGGTGGTGGGACGTGAGCAGGAACATATTAAACTGGAACTCGTGGATTCGAAGTCGAGCAATGTGATGAACGGCATAGCCTTCGGACAAAGCTCGGAAGCAAGGTACATAAAGACCAAGCGTTCGTTTGACATCGTATATAGCGTGGAAGAGAACACGCATAAGCGAGGTGAACTGCAGCTGCTGATTGAGGATATCAGGACAAGAGAATAAATGGCGAGTTACGAATCGGTACTTCAAGAGTATTGGGGCTACAGCGCGTTCCGTGGGGTGCAGAGAGAGATAATTGACAGCATCTGCAACGGAAAGGACACGTTGGGACTCATGCCTACCGGTGGTGGAAAGAGCATTTGCTTCCAGGTGCCGGCATTGGTATTGGACGGAGTGGGCATAGTGGTCACTCCGCTCATTTCGCTTATGAAGGGCCAGGTGCTGCAGCTAAACAAGCGAGGCATCAGGGCAGAGGCTGTATATTCGGGCATGATGCATGATGACATAGTGTGCGTGCTTGACAATACGGTGTTGGGAGCATACAAGCTTCTATACATATCGCCTGAACGACTCAGTTCAGAACTCTTCTTGGCTAAACTGGTGCGAATGAAGAAGGTTAGCATGATAGTGGTGGATGAGGCGCATTGTGTGTCGCAATGGGGCTATGACTTCCGTCCTTCGTATCTGCAGATAGCCAAAATCCGTCATATAATAAACCACCATGTGCCGGTGCTGGCTCTTACCGCTACGGCTACGCCAAAGGTGGTGGAGGACATACAGGAGAGGTTGGAGTTTGGCGAGAAGAACGTGTTCTCCATGAGTTTTGAACGCAAGAACCTCATCTATGTGGTGAGGGAAACGGGCAACAAACCTGAGGAGACGCTTCATATTCTCAACAGTGTGCCAGAGGGTAGTGCGATTGTTTATACAAGGAGCCGAAGACTGACCTCGGAGATAGCACGCTTTCTCTGTGAAAACGGCATGACGGCAGAGGCTTACCATGCAGGACTCACAAATGCAGAGAAGGATCTGAGACAGAAGAACTGGATGGAGAACCGCACGAGGGTGATGGTTGCCACTAATGCCTTCGGCATGGGCATTGACAAACCTGATGTAAGGCTTGTTATTCACTTTAACATTCCTGATTCAATAGAGGCATATTTCCAAGAGGCAGGTCGTGCAGGACGCGATGGGAAAGACTCGTATGCAGTGGTGCTGTATGACAAGGATGACGCATTCATATTGCGTAACCGTGTGCCTCAGACCTATCCTGATGTGGAGTATGTGAAGCAGACGTATGAGAATGTGTGCTACTATCTGCAGGTGGGCATAGGTGAGGCAATGGGCAAGACTTTCTATTTCCCTCTGGAGACCTTCTGCCGTACGTTCCGACAATTTCCCGTACATACTGACAGTGCCTTGAAACTGCTAAACAATGCAGGATACATAGAGTATCATGAGGAACAGGACTTTAAGTCGGCAGTGCATTTCGTGGTGAGCAGGGAAGGGCTGTACAACGTGGGTGGTGTTGACGATAAAGACCACGATGCGGTGATAAAGGCATTGTTGCGTAACTATACAGGTGTGTTTGCTGATTTCGTGTACATTGAGGAAATGCGGTTGTCACATCTGACAGGTCTCACCCCCGACCGTGTGTATCAGGTGCTGAAGGATCTGCATCGCAGACGAATTATAGACTTCATACCGCATCGTTGCACTCCAACCGTGAGTTTCGTCATTCCCCGTCAAGACACTAACGAGATATTTCTCCCACCTATGGTGTATGAAGACAGGAAGAAGGATTTCCAGACACGTATTGACAGCATGCTGAAGTATGTCATGGGTAAGGATGAATGCCGCAGTATGTCACTGCTCAAGTATTTCGGAGAGGCAGATGCGTGCCGGTGTGGCAGATGCGATGTGTGCCTTGACATGAAACGTAAGCCTACTGACAAAGCGAGAAAGGCGATAACGGATGTGCTGGCTGACGGAAAGCAACACCTGCTTGTGGAATTTGAGCAGATGGATGTCAAGGAAAACATAGGTGTTATGGAAACCTTGAGCCAGATGATACAGGACGAAGAACTTGCCGCCGATGGCGCATACATTAAGACTCTTAATCATTAATTTTTAACTTAATATTCTTTATTTCCTATGTCTCCACTTGAAATAATCATACAGACGACTCAAGCAATAGCGAAGAATGAGAATGATGCTGATGCGTATAAGCAGAGAGCAAAGGTGTTGTGCCAAATGAACCAGTTGGAGGAGGCACAGAAGGATTTGGATGTGCTGGTTGACAAACTACATGTGGAGGATGCCGAGGTGTATCAGTTGCGTGGTTCAATAAGGATGCACTATAATGACAAGGAGGGTGCTCTCGATGATTTCAAGCGTGCCATGGCAATAAACCCTGAGTTGCTGAACATGTTGCATGGTGAGTTCGTGGGCAGAGGAAAGGATTGACGCTTATAGAGCCATATATAATTAAAAAATGACATGTGCAACTAAATCCCTGTTTTTTGTGAAATGGCTTATGATGCTGCACGTTGATGGCTCAATGCGGCATCTTTTTGTCAATAAGGAAACCATATTGTCCTTTAGGTTGGGCAAGGTGGTGCAAGCAATAAAAACCGCTTCATGAATGATGCATCCATGAAGCGGGTAGTGACTGTTTTTTGTGGATAGTGCTTAACTATTTGATGTTTGCACGTATCTTTGTGAGGAACTTCTGCATGTGTTCTTCGTCCTTGTTGTCTATGATTTCTATGATTTCCTTCATCTCTTTGCGAATCAGTTCAACCTGTTCCTTTGTGTAAGGGTTGAATAGGATTTCGCGCAGTAAGGTGTCGTCCTCACTCAACACGCCTTCTGCAATAGCCATGTGGCGCTTGAATGTGGTGCCTGGAGCATCCTGATGCTTCATGACGGCAGCGAAAGCGAATGTGCTGATGAATGGGATGGAGAGTGAGTATGCCACGGTGCGGTCGTGCTCGTCAAATGTGTATTCGCATACGTTGAGCTTGAGACTTCCGTACAGTTCCTTGAAGAAGCAGCGACCCATGAAATCGCCTTCGCTGATGATGATGGCATTCTCTGTGCTGAGTTTGCCTAAGTTGGCGAATGTGGGACCGAACATAGGGTGTGTGCTGACGTAACGCATGCCTGTGTTCTCGTAGTATTCCTTGAAACCAGTCTTGACAGAGCTGATGTCGCTGAGGATACATGTCTCTGGGAGGTGCGGAATGACCTGATCGAACACACTGAGTGTGTATTTAAGGCTTACTGCATTGATGACGAGTTCAGGGCAGAATGCATCAATCTCCTCAAGGGTGGTGAAGCGTTCGGCATTGTACATGAATCTCAGTTTCTTGGCGTCAATCTCATATACGGCTACCTCATGGTCAAAACTTAGCAGGTCACAGAAGAACGAACCCATCTTGCCTGCTCCTAATATAAGGATTTTCATAACTTACTTATTAATGATTTCCATCTGCTGGTTTACACTCTCTTCGTGTACTGCCTCGAACACTTTCTTGATGCAGTCGGGACCAATGCCGCAAAGGCTTCCCTGTGCGCCACGCTTGTCGAGAATTTCGCTGTATCGGCTTGTCTGCACGATGGTCATGCCATGCTCTTTCTTGTACTGACCGATTTCGCGGCAGATGCGCATGCGCTTTGAAAGGATGTCGATGAGCTGGTCGTCAATTTCGTCAATCTGCTTGCGAAGCTGGGTGATATTCTCTGTTGTCTGCACTCCTTCACGTACTACGATGAGTGAGAGTATGTAGTCAAGGATGTCTGGAGTGATCTGCTGTTTGGCATCGCTCCATGCCTCGTCTGGATTGCAGTGGCTCTCAACGATAAGACCGTCCATGCCGAGGTCCATTGCCTGCTGGCAGAGTGGGGCAATAAGGTCGCGACGTCCACCAATATGGCTTGGGTCGTTTACGATAGGAAGGTTTGGAATCCTGCGCTTGAGTTCGATAGGAATCTGCCACATAGGCAGGTTGCGGTAAATCTTCTTGTCGAAGCTTGAGAATCCGCGGTGGATGGCTCCGAGTCGCTTGATGCCTGCACCATTGATGCGTTCGAGGGCGCCAATCCATAGTTCAAGGTCGGGGTTGACAGGGTTCTTCACGAGCACAGGCACATCAACGCCTTTGAGTGAGTCGGCAAGTGCCTGCATGGCGAATGGGTTTGCAGTAGTGCGTGCTCCAACCCAGAGTACATCAATGCCGTATTTGAGTGCAAGCTCTACGTGTTCAGGTGTGGCAACCTCAGTTGCTGTCAGCATGCCTGTCTCCTGCTTCACCTGCTGCATCCATGGGAGAGCTGTCTCGCCATTGCCTTCAAAGCCTCCTGGTTTTGTGCGTGGTTTCCATATTCCTGCACGGAACATGTGGCAGCCTTTGTCGGCAAGCTGCTTTGCCGTTTTCATCACCTGTTCTTCTGTCTCTGCAGAGCAAGGACCTGCTATAACGAACGGACGCTTGTTGTCACTTGGAAGTCCGAGTGGTTTAAGTTCTAATTCCATATTTCACTAATTCTGTTTAATGCTTCGTTAATCTTCTCGTCTTTAGCGCAAAGTGAGATGCGGATGTAGCGTTCGCCATTGCTTCCGAAGATGAAGCCTGGTGTGATGAACACTCTTGCTTCATGAAGGACACGCTCGGTGAGTTCCTCGCAGTTGCTGTAACTTTCAGGTATCTTGCCCCAAAGGAACATGCCTTGCTGCTGTGGGTCGAATGTGCAGCCAAGCTTTGTCATTATGGCTTCTGCTATCTTTCTGCGGCTTGCGTATGTCTCGATGTTTGCACTTGTGTGCCATGCTTCTGTGTTGTCGTATGCTTGTGCTGCTGCGAGCTGCATAGGACGGAAAGTGCCAGAGTCAATGTTTGACTTTATTTTAAGTATCCACTGTACGAACTGGCTGTTTGAAGCAAGCATTCCCACGCGCCATCCTGGCATGTTGTGGCTCTTTGACATTGAGTTGAACTCGATGCAGCACTCTTTTGCTCCTGGAATCTGCAGGATGGAGAGATGCTCGTCACGGTTGAGGATGAAAGAGTATGGGTTGTCATTCACGACCACAATGTCGTGTTTCTTTGCAAATGCCACTATCTTTTCGTACAGTTCTCTTGTAGCGCGTCCTCCTGTAGGCATGTTCGGATAGTTTGTCCACATGAGTTTAACGCCACTCAGATCCATGCTTTCCAACTGCTCGAAGTCGGGTTGCCATCCGTTCTCTTCAAGCAGGTCGTAGTTCACAATCTGCTGACCGAGAATCTTGCTGAGCGATGTGTATGTTGGGTATCCCGGATTTGGCACGAGCACCTTGTCGCCAGGATTGCAGAGGGCAAGTGTGACGTGCAGAATGCCTTCCTTAGAACCGATGAGTGGCTGAATCTCGGTGGCTGGGTCAAGTTCCACTCCATACCAACGCTGGTAGAAACGAGCCATTGCCTTGCGCAGTTCAGGAATGCCCATGGTTGGCTGATATCCGTGTGCGTCTGCTTTCTTTGCGTTTTCGCAAAGCACATCAATGGTTTCAGGACTTGGAGGCATGTCAGGTGAACCGATGGCAAGGCTTATGATGTCCTTGCCTTCGGCATTGAGTTGTGCCACTTCCTTTAGCTTTCTTGAGAAATAGTACTCGCTTACGAGTGAAAGTCTGTCTGCTGGTTGTATCATAATGTGGAACGGCCTTCTTTGTATTCGCCGAGGATTTTAAGTTGTTTAGTCAATGGTCTCACTGCGTCAATGCTTTGACGGTAGCGTGTGTAGTCGTCATAGATGACGTCAATGTAGAACATGTATTCCCATTCGCGCCCGATGATAGGCAGTGACTGAATCTTGGTGAGGTTGATTTTGTAAAAAGAGAATATGCTGAGCACTTGCGAGAGCGAGCCTTCGTTGTGAGGAAGGCTGAACACAATGCTTGCCTTGTTTGACTTGCTTGGAGCGCACAGGTCTTCTGCCTGCCAAGGGTCGCTCAGTACGAGGAATCGTGTGAAATTGTGCTTGTTGGTTTCAATCTCTTCCTCTAGCACTTTCATCCCGTAGAGAGGTGCTGCAAACTTTGAGCAGATGGCTGCATGGCCTCGCAACTGCTGTTCGCTTATCATCTTTGCAGAACCTGCTGTGTCGTCAGCTTCCACCACCTTCATCTCTGGGTGGCGCTTGAGGAACTCGCGGCATTGCATGAGTGCTACCGGGTGGGAGTTGACCTCGGTGATGTCTGCCCAGTCTTCGTCAGGCAGACACATGATGCTGTGGCTGATTCTGAGTTTGTGCTCTCCGATGATCTGCATTCCGCTTTCACGCAGAAGTTCGTAGTTGTGAAGCAGTGAACCTGCAATGGTGTTCTCGATGGCAACAAGAGCAATCACACTGTTGTCTTGCTTCATTTGTGAAAACACGTCCTCAAATGTGTCGCAACAGATGAGTTCGATGTCTTCTTCGTTTTCAAAGAATCGGTGTGCTGCCACATCGTGGAAACTGCCTATCTGACCTTGTATAGCAATTTTTTTCATACGTCACAAAAAATCCCACTCGTATGAGCGGGAAGCATATTCTTTTTTTTTGATGTCTCTTTGTTGTTTTTGGCACATACAATGAATTCCCGCTCTTACTCTTTGCTAAAGTAAAAGTAAAAATAATAATATGAGCCGTAAAAAGAGTTCATTCTTGTTGTTATTTGTGTTATTTGTTTGCAAAGTTATGGGTTTCATTTGAAATATACAACAAATTGTTGCTTTTTTTGACGTTTTGTATTGAAAAAACACGATAATGCAACAATTATGAAACTTGATGACTGTTTGTTGAAATCTTTTATGGGAGAATGCTTGGCGTGTTGAATAATGCAAGGTTAGTATTATTTACCCTATATAATTAGTATTGTTTCCATATAACGTATATAAATAATGTACGCGTACATTAAATAATATGATTTGGGAAATGTCTGCTCTTGCCGTCCCGTTCGAAGTTTGCAATCTTCAATAGTAAGGGCGACAGGAGTCTATGGGTGACACAAATGTCATGGGAATATCCTTTATGAATCATCTCCAAAGTGTATAATAAGTTTGTAACTACAAACTTTGCGAAATGTAGTTATAAACGCAAAAATTTGTAGTTGCAAACTTTTAAGGGGTTGCGGGAGATAGAATCGTAGGTTGCGTGGGTGAGTGCTTCCGACCGTATGTTGCAAGAGTGAAGAAGGACGGATGGATAGAGTCACGCCTCGTTCAACACCTTTATCACTTCGTCTTTGCCGATGTGAAGCAGTTGCATCTTCTTTTTCAATTCTGGCAGGAACTCGTTGAAGAATTCTGCCTTCCTGTTCTCCATAATACTTTCTTTTGCACCTGCACAAACGAAGTAGCCGAGCCCTCGTTTGGTGTAAATGATATTGTTGTTCTGAAGCCATTCGTAAGCTCTGACGCATGTGTTGGAATTTACTTCTACGGCAATGGCACATTCGCGAACACTTATTATGCGTTCGTCTTCAGGGTATGTCCCGTTGAGGATGTCGTCGCATAGTTTGTCGGCTATTTGCAGATAAATGGCTTTGTTATCTTTGAATTGCATAATGACTTGAGAGTTAGTCGCTTTTATTTGTTTAGTCTGCTTGTGATCTGTGCAGTACGGAATAGCTTGTAGCTTTTGCGGATGCAGAGAGTGGTTATCAGCCATGCGATGGCACTTAACCCGTATAGTGTGCTGCAAGCATAAATGATGGCGGTCTCTTCGTCGTCAATTCTTGGCCAGTCAATCTGCATGTCTCTCAGTATGGAGAATATCACAAATATCAGAATGATGATTATTATGGATGCTAACTGGATGGTTATGTATGTGAGTATTATGTTGTATTTGTACTTTATTGCATTGCCAAGCATATAGAATGACGACTGCATGATAAGATAGCTGAACAGGCAGATAAGGCCTGCGATGTACACGCTCGTAGGTATGGATTTAGCCATGTTTGGGAAGAAATCCCAGGTGAGATAACGGAACACGTAAACGGTGATGGAAGAGATACCGTCGTTCAACGGATTGACAGCCAGCCAGGTGAGCAGTGCATTGACAGCATCTGCAGCGAGAACGGCAACGGTGCTGACCGCAATGCCTCCGAAGAACATAAGCGATGTGTGCCAGATGAACTTCTCGCAGTTGCTGGCAGGAATGGTGAGTTCGTTGACGCGTCCCTGCTTAGAACGCATATTGTGTGCCCAACAGCCCATGAATACTGCAGACATGATAATGAGAAATCCTAAGATAAGTCCTGTGGTACCATACATGGTGTTGTAATGGTGCAAACCTCCTGATCGCAGAGAAGATAAAGGATACCAGTATTCATTGAATTCAAGGTCAGTGGGTATGGTTCCTGTGAACTCTTTTCCTGTTATCATTTGAAATTCGTGTATGGCATTTGACCACTGTAGAAGTCTTGCGATGAAACCTATGACTGCTATGCCCACTGCTCCTGCTATGGTGCCGATGGCAAAATTACGATAGAACTTTTTGTTGATTGCCAAATCGTATTCTGCAAACTTTGAGTATCTTGTCTTGCTGAAATTCATATTGTTATGATGTTTATCGGTTGTTTGTGATATTTGTACGTTGCTCTTTGAAATGTGATGAGGATTGCGTGTGGCCGCTTGCTATTCTTGTTCTTCGTAGATGTTTGTAACGGTATTGATGAACATTTCTTCAAGGTCGAGTGGCCGCTCGAAATCTATCTTTTGATTCACAAGAACGGCATTCTCGTCAATTATGACAACGTGGTCAAGTAGTTTCTCTACGTCCTTAACTTGGTGCGTAGATATGAGTATTGTCTGGTCGTCGCATGTTCCTTGTGCCAATACTTTGCGGAACTGGCTTTTCGAAGGGATGTCGAGTCCATTGGTTGGTTCGTCCATGAGCAGAAGGCGTGTTCTTGCAGCAAGTGCGATACACATGTATATTTTCTTCTTCTGTCCCATTGAGAGTTGTTTTAATGGTATGCATGGGATGCCATTGCTGTCAAGTGGAGCATTGTTGCATTTCATCATCCCGAATGTCCCTAACAGATTGATTAGCAGTTCGACGCTGAAGTTTGGATAAAAAGGTGCTACTGCCTTGATGTATGAAGGGAGGGTGATGTTTGGCAGGTCATACTCCTCGGGTACGATGAACATTTCCTTCAGTGCGTCAGGGTTGCGCTCGCTTGTGTTGATTCCATTAAATAAGATTTCGCCTTGCTTTGGGTGCAGCAAACCCATGATGAGGTATAGCAGGGTGCTTTTGCCTGTGCCGTTCTTGCCAAGCAAGCCATATACTCCTGGTTCTGTGAAACCTATTGAGAAGTTGTCCAATACTTGCATTCTCGAATTGTAGCTGAAGCTGACATTTTTAATTTCTAACATAACTCTTCTTTTTTATTTATCTTTTGTATTGTCTTTGTATGACCTTTGTTTTATGGCTTTCTCTTATGGCATCTTGGTATGTTTCACCCTTGACTGACACTCGTGTATAGTGTACTACCTAAGTAGAACAGTGCAAAGGTAGAGATTTTTTATTATTCATGCCAAGAAAAAACATGATAAAGTCAATTGTTTTCACATATTTTAACCTTTAATCTCGAAAAATATGCGTAACTTTGCACCGAAATTCGTAAGAACGATGAAAATAAGGCAAATTTTGTGTGCCCTTGAAGAATTCGCTCCTTTGGCCCTGCAAGACGGCTACGATAACGCGGGATTGCAGATTGGATTAGCAGAGGATGCAGATGCGTCAGGGGCATTGTTGTGTCTTGACGTGACAGAAGAGGTCATTGATGAGGCTATAAAACTTGGCTGCAACCTGATTGTCAGCCATCACCCATTGCTGTTTCGCCCATTGAAGAGCATCAACACTGATGATTGGATAGGGCGTTGCGTTATGAAGGCAATAAAGAACGGAATAGCAATATATTCTGCACATACTAATTTAGACAGTGCCAAGGGTGGTGTCAACTATAAGATAGCGGAAAAGCTTGGTATTCAAGACCTTCAATGGATAGATCCTAAAGGCGAGAATGCAGGGGAGGGTGTGATTGGTTATCTGCAACATTCAATGGACAAGATGGAGTTCCTGGAAATGGTGAAAGGAACGTTTCAGTTGAAGTCGTTGCGTGTGAATGAATGGAGAGGCGAAACGGTAAGAAAAATTGCATTGTGCGGAGGTGCAGGAGCATTTCTGATGCAAAAAGCAAAGGACTTGGGTGCAGATGCGTTTATTACAGGCGAAATAGGGTATCACCGTTTCTTCGGGTTTGATGACAGCATGCTCTTGCTTGAACTTGGGCATTATGAGAGTGAGCAATACACGCTTGAAGTGCTGCATTCTGTAATAAGCGGTTTGGATTCAGCTATGCCGGTATATGAAACGAAAATTAAAACAAATCCAATAATATATTTATAATGGCAAAGAAAAAAGAAACAGCTTCAGAGCTTCCTGTTGAGGATCGTCTGAAAAACCTTTATCAGCTTCAGACAATTCTTTCTGAGGTAGATAGAATCCGTACATTACGTGGTGAACTTCCACTTGAGGTGGAGGATCTTGAAGACGAAATTGAAGGTCTTAAGACTCGTATCGAGAACACAAAGGGCGAAATCAGTGGTCTTCGTTCGAAAATCAACGAACTTAAGGGTAAGATTGAGATTGCAGAAGGCAAACTCAGCAATTTCAAAGAGCAGTTGGACAATGTCCGCAACAACCGTGAGTATGATCTTCTGAATAAGGAAATAGAGTTCCAAAGCCTTGAAATAGAACTTTGTAACAAGCGTATCCGTGAGTCGCAGGGACAGGAGAAGTCACGTCAGGAGTCTCTCGAAAGAAGTGAGGCTGCACTTGATGCTCGTCTCCAGGATCTTGATGTAAAGAAGAATGAGCTTGACGAAATCATTGCAGAGACTAAGGCTGACGAGGAGAAGCTTCGCGAGAAGGCAAAGAATCTTGAAATCCTCATCGAACCACGTCTTCTTCAGAGCTTCAAGCGTATTCGCAAGAACTCACGCAATGGTCTTGGTATCGTGTACGTGCAGCGTGATGCTTGTGGTGGTTGCTTCGCTAAGATTCCACCACAGCGCCAGCTTGATGTGCGTATGCGTAAGAAGGTTATCGTTTGTGAGTATTGTGGTCGTATTCTTATTGACCCAGAACTCGCAGGAGTAAAGCTTGGAGAAGCTGCAGCAGAAGAGAAGCCAAAGCGTCGTGCTCGTCGCACAAAGAAAGACGAGGCAGAAGCTTAATTGCCAATTAATAGAACCCATCTATAACAAAAACGTTTGACATGCACACCATGTGCTTGTCAAACGTTTTTTTGTGCTACAGCTCGCTCCACGCGGGTATGTCTTTCACAAATGTGTATCCGTTGGTGTCTTTGTTTATCCGACAGCAGTAGTGCTGAATGCCGTTGCTCACGACCAGCCATTTTGTTTGTAACACCATGTCGTATCGGATTATCTGCTGGAAAACCTTTTCTGTGATTTGTATTGATGGCGCTTTATACTCAATAATCATGCAAGGTTTGCCTGTGTTGTCAAAGACCACACTGTCACAACGCTTTGTGGTGCCGTTCAGATTGACTGACATCTCGTTTGCCATAAGGGCGGGAGAGTATGACTTATGTTCGATGAGGAAATGAACAAAATTCTGTCTCACCCATTCCTCAGGAGTGAGTGCCACGAATTTGCGCCGGAGATTGTCAAGAATCTTCGTTTTACCGCCAATATTGCGTATTGTGGCGTTGTACATGGGCAAATTTAGTGTGTTCATAACCTTGTTGCTTGTAGATGGTGTGCAGCCAGAGTGGTTGTGTGGCTATCTTGATGTATTTTGAGTGGAATGTGAAAGTTGAAGCTATTTATATTGCTCCGTTCCAAACTTTTTTCTAACTTTGCACAAAGTTATGAAGAATTATTAATTCTTCGTCATTATTCTTCGTTTTTTTATGGCAAAAACAAATATTACTCATCGGGATATAGTTGATTCCATTCGCAAGAAGGAGTATGCTCCTGTTTATTTGCTGATGGGTGACGAGTCGTATTATATTGACCGTATTTCTGAGTATATTGCAGATAATGTACTGACGAAGGATGAGCAGGATTTCAACCAGAATATTATATATTGTACGCGTGAGACGGCTGTAGGGGACATTGTCAATGCTGCACGCCGTTATCCTATGATGGCAGAACATCAGGTGGTAATTGTAAAAGAAGCACAGAATCTGCAAAAGATAGATGATTTGGCTGCGTATATGCAGAAACCGCTAAAATCAACGGTGTTGGTTATATGCTACAAGAATGGTTCTGTGGATCGCAGGAAGAAGCTGGTGGCCATGATTGAACGTGAAGGCGTTGTTTTTGAAAGCAAGAAGCTGAAAGACGGAATGCTGCCTACGTTCATCACGGATTATCTTCGTCGTAAGAAACTTTCCATTGAGGATTCTGCCAATCAGATGTTGGCAGAAAGTGTGGGAAGCGACCTGAATCGACTTGCAGGAGAGCTGGACAAACTGATTTTGGCAATGCCGGCAGGTGAGACTCGCGTCACTGCTGATTTGGTGGAGAAGAACATAGGTATAAGTAAAGAATATAACAATTGGGAGTTTAGGACTGCAGTCATCACACGAGATGTGTTAAAAGCAAATAAAATCCTGTTTAACCTTGAAAAGAACCCCAAAACGAACTCTCCACTCACATTAGTGTCTATTCTGTTTAATTTCTTTGCCCAGTTGATGCAAGCGCATTATGCACCAAATAAGACAGAACAGGGACTCATGGATCATTTGGAGTTGCGTAACAGCTGGCAGCTTCGTGATTATGTGGTGGCAATGAGAAATTTCTCTGCAATGAAGACGATGCAGATAATAGGGAAGCTACGTGAGACAGATTCGAAATTGAAAGGAATACGTAAGGGGAACCTGACAGATGAAGATGTGATGCACGAACTGCTTTATTTTATTCTCCATTAAAATTATCACATTACAACATTGCACACGTTTTTGTAATGTTGTCCTGTGTCTTAATGAATAAGTTTCCCTGTTTTAATGTATAGGTTAGTCGTACGGAAATATCCGTGCGATTTTTTTTGTCCAGATTTTTTCGTCAGAAAAATTGTGTCAGATATGTGCCACTTTGCGATGTGCTGTTTTGGGTGTAAGAAAAGGTAGGGGTGCATTGGTTTTAAGTGCTATTTGAGGTGTTATTCTTATGCCAGAAATTCTATTTTGTTCAAAAAAACGAACAAAAAAATAAGGGGGTATTTGTACGGAAAATCAAAAGATTAAGTATGAAAAACCACTGCATTTAGCGTTCTAAAACGAGGATATTTATGACGATAAATCATGTGGCTTGGAATGGCTTTGTTCTCGCAATAATGACACATAGAGTTTACAAAAATATTTACATTAAGATTTTTTAACAGGACGATTTTTGCAATATACTTTTGTAAATGTAAACAATTTGTACAATGATTTACAATTGGCAATGCAGGTGTAAAGTGTTGTATTTTACATTTGTAATAGAAATTATTAAATGTATTTTTGTATTCGTAAACTGTAATATTATAAAGATAATAATTATTCATGCTGTAATCATACTTAATATATAAAAATAAATCAGTATTTTATATGAAAATATTATACTAAAACAACAGATAATATGGAGAAATATCCAAAATGAATGCAGTTTTTCGGTGTGTATTCTCATTTTACTTTATTATATATGATTTTAACTATAAGATAATCAGTGGATAACGGCAAAATTAAAAAGATATACTGAAACGTATATATAGAACATATATTATATTGTTGTCAAATGTATAGTTAAAAATCTAAATGTAAATGTCTGCAACTCATGTATGCTTTTACAGACACAAAACAATACAGATACAAAAATACACCTTAATGTTTGTACAAAAATAAAATAATGCGTATCTTTGTAAAAAGTTTCAAAATATGACAGATAAGGAAAAAATCGAGGCAATCATGCAGATGAAGGGCATGAACAATGGTCAATTTAGCAATCTAATTGGAGTGACTCCAGGCTCACTGTCTCATATATTAAGCGGACGTACCAAACCTACTCTCCCTATTCTTCGTAGTATTAAGTTTTGCTTCCCAGAAATAAATCCTGCTTGGCTGTTTTACGACGAAGAACCGATGTTGTTGGCAGATGTCGAAACTCATGAAAGCGATGTGGTGTCTGGAAGTTCGTCAGATGATGGAATAAATACGCTTTCAAAAGCATCGAATGGTTATACAGAAGGTGGTACACTGCCGTTTGTGTTCCAAACAGAGGACTTTTTACCGCAAAATGGATCAGAAATGGCGAATACGACACGTACTCAGGTCGTAAATACCCATAAATCGTCCATGTCGGGTGCTCAAAATGCTTATGGCAGCACAGCTTCGCCAGTAGATATAAGTAATGTAGTAAGTGAAACAATCAAGCAATACAAGGCTCCTGCTCGAAAGATTGTGGAAGTGCGCATTTTCTTTGATGATGGAACCTATGAAACATTTAGTGGGAATTAGGCAACCTGCATTGTTAGAGCATACGATGGGAACTACTCATTAATCACATTCGGATCATGTATGTGTATAATGTAAATGTTAAATTTATATTGCAAAATTAAGTAATGTCGCATATCTGCTTGTTAAAATAGCAAATATGCGACATTGCCTTATTAAAGGGTTCTTGTAGGTGTTATAAGCGATACTTAGGTCTGCCAATTCAAATATTGTACCTGCAATAGCAAAATGAGTAGAATTAAAAGAGATACTGATGCTTTTATTAGTGAAAAAAATAAAGGATATTTTTTACCATTTTAATTTTTTTGCTAATTTTGCATCGTAAACAGATAGTGGGACATAATAGACTACTGATAAAAAAAGATATTATACCTATCATCAATTATAAATAATTAATATGTACGTTATGAAAAAGTTATTCATTTGGTCTTTGTTTTTGCTTGGACTCGTGATTACATCATGTTCAAGTGAAGATTTCGGAGGCGATGTGACAAACGTTCTTGACAACAATGTGAAATTGTACGGAACAAAGTCGTCGCAAGTTTCTGTGTATGCAGGAAGCATTCAGCTCTCTACACGTGGTTGTGATGTGAACGGTAACATGTGGCCATCTTTGCCAGCTGCAATTTCTGATACAGAAGTCAGTGAAGTGTTGGCATACATAGCAACAAATCCAGAAGGTTTGCAATGGCCTGGTTACACATATTACTATGTTCAGCATGTTGGTGGAGCAAATCATGAGTATTCATATACAGATTGGAATGGTGCGTTACACACAGGAATCAACGGAACTTCAGGAATGGAGCAGTTGCAGATCAAGGAAAACAATGGATATTGGATTCATGTAAACAACTTCAATGCAGGAAAGTGTGATAATGCTGCTACAGGCAACAGCGCACTCATGACTGACGGATTCATTGCAGCTAAGACAATTGCAGAGTTCAGCAGCTCAGAAGTTGAGCAATACAAGATATTCTACTTTAAGGGAGCATGGTATATTGGCTTTGACTTCTCTGCAAACAAGGGTGATGGCAGCGTTCCTGCAGACGGAATCTATGATGATTGGGTAGTTAAGATTATCCCAGCTGCAGGTGAGACACCAGTTGACCCAACTGATGATCCTGAAGACGATCCAACTCCTGACCCAGAGGAGACAAAGAAAGGCGAAGTAGAGTTTGATGTGCACCAGCAGGAACATAAGGATTGGAACGAAATCAAGACTTCTATTCACCTTCGTGACACAGTGGACGTGCGTCTCTTCATCCCAATTCCAAAGGCATATCAGGCAGTTGCTGACGACTTTGACATCAGAGCAGGCATTGATTACACACGTATTGATGAGGTGGTTGAGGTTAAATATGTCGTAGCAGGTGAAGAGTTCTCTATCAATGTAGAGATTAACCATTCTGATGCAGGCATCGAGATCCTCATTGCTGGTAAGGATTGTGCAGAAGCCCTCAAGCATGCACGTGGCGTATATGACGACGGTATTACATTCGAAATACACAGCTATGTTTATCCGACAGTTGAACCTGCTATAATCTGGAGCTGGTTGAAGAACATCGAATGTGCACAGACATCATTGACGGACTGGCCTGCAAGTGGCGATTGTGTCACACATACGTACGGACAGGTTACGTCAGCATACTATCCAGAAGAAGGAATCCGCTTTGACAAGTATCCGGAATGATTCTGAAGGATCGTACTGAATGATTTCCATAATGGACAGACGCAAAACAAATGTGTCTGTCCATTATTGTGATATTGTTTATGGATAATAAATCAAAAAGTCGAATCTCAAGTATAAGTCAATAGCATTGGGGAAGAGTTATATACAGGAATGCCTGAATAGGTATCTTGCGGAGAAAGGTTACGCAAGCATGGATTTGCAAGCCGCCATGTTTGACATGGATGGCGTTTTGTTCGACTCCATGAAAAATCATGCATATAGTTGGCATAATACGATGAAACATTTCGGTTTTGATCTGCCGGAATGGGAGGCGTATATGCATGAGGGTCGCACAGGGGCAGGTACTATTAATATTGTGTCACTTCGTGAGCGTGGTTGCAATGCTTCAGAAGAAGAAATCGCGGAGATATATAAGTACAAAAGTGATTTGTTCAACACACTGCCAGTAGCAGAACGCATGCCGGGAGCCTATGAATTGTTGCAGAAGGTGAAATCTTGCGGAGTTGTGCCGATGGTTGTTACCGGCAGTGGGCAAAAAACTCTATTGGAACGGCTCAATAAGAATTTCCCTGGAATATTCCGTGACGACTTGATGGTGACAGCATTCGATGTGAAGTATGGCAAGCCAAATCCAGAGCCATACTTGATGGGAATGGAAAAGTTCAGTCGTTTTTGCAATATAGACTTTGCAAATGCGGATTTTGTGTCACAAAACACATCTGATTTGAAGGAGGAGTTCAACAAGCCGTCCCTTTCAGGAAGTAACGGTTGCTTAAATGTTAAAAGTGGTAGTGGAAATGTTAAATCGGATGAGGCGACAGTAAAAGCCTTTTCTAAAACTAAATCATTGTCTAAAAATAACTTTATAGTAGTAGAGAATGCACCATTGGGAGTGCAGGCAGGAGTCGCGTCAGGAGTGTTTACAATAGCAGTAAACACAGGACCATTGCCCGATGATGTACTGCTTAATCAAGGGGCGAATTTACTATTTCATTCCATGCAAGAATTTTGTGATAACTGGGAGTTGCTGATGGAATGTGTCAGCGTAGCATTATGCCGTTGAAGATACGTCCTGCCTGTAATCCGTTCTTTCTTGCTGAGAAGAAGCGGTCTGAGTTAGTGAACGTGTCTATTCCGGCAACTTGAATATTCTCAGTCTTTACTCCTATATGCTGTAATTGCAGTTTGTTCGCTTCCCAAAGGTCTATGTGCCATTTTGTGGTGTCATTGCTGCCGTTTTGTCCATTGGCAGTGCAAGGGTATCGTTTTGCAATTCTTCCCATGTCGAATCCGTTCTTTTTGAATTCATCGTAAACCTCATCACCGATTTCAAACGAATCCAGTGAGATGCCAGGACCAATGATGGCATGGCAATCTTCAGGACGGGTGCCATACGTGCTTGTAAGCAGGCTCATGGTGTGTTCTACAATACGTTGCACGGTTCCACGCCAGCCGGCGTGTATTGCCGCTACAGCATGGCTTATGGTGTCATATACCAATACGGGTATGCAATCTGCTGTCTTGATGCATACACAAACCCCTTTGATGTTTGTGCATACAGCATCATAACCAAAACTCATCAGTTGCTGCTCTATGGGATTCATAGACAGGAATTGTTCATCTGCCACAATGGTCTTTATGCCGTGAACCTGATGTTGTGGAGCTACAAGGGCACGAATGCCATCAATAGCAACACCGCCATCTCTTGTTGTAGAGAAGGCGGTGATTTCTTTTGTTGTATTGTACAGTAACATTATCAAGTAGTGTATTCAAAATCCTCTAAGTCTTCAATGTCATCCTCTTCAAGATACTCAATGTCGTCATCATCAAAGTCCTCCTCATCATCCCATCCTTCGTCGTTGTCATCGTTGAAGTCACTGAGATATGCAAAGTTCTTGGTTGCATGAATGATGGTCTCTTGCGATGTGATGGCTGCAAGCTTGTTGCTTTCGCTGTTCATCTCTTGCCATAGCAGGTCTTTAAGTTCATTAAGTCCTTGCTGAGCCACAGCACTGATGAAAACGACAGGCAGGTCGTTTGGGAGATTCTCTTTCAGCATCTCCATCAGTTCCTCATCCATACCGAGTAGGTCACACTTGGTGATGGCGAGCACACGGCCTTTACTTAACAACTCAGGGTTGAACTGTGCCAGTTCGTTCAGCAGCACCTCGTATTCGTGCTTGATGTCATCAGTGTCGGCAGGCACCATGAATAGCAATAGCGAGTTGCGCTCAATGTGACGCAGGAATCTCAGTCCCAATCCTCTTCCCTCTGAAGCTCCCTCGATGATACCAGGTATGTCTGCAATTACGAATGAGCGTCCGTCTCTGTAAGGAACAATTCCGAGCGATGGTTCGAGAGTGGTGAAAGGGTAGTTGCCGATTTTTGGTTTTGCTGATGACAGAGCATTCACCAGTGTGGATTTACCTGCATTTGGGAATCCCACAAGTCCTACGTCGGCAAGAAGTTTGAGTTCCAGTATTACTGCACGTTCTTGCATCGGCTCGCCAGGTTGCGCATATCGAGGCGCCTTGTTGGTAGGAGTGGCAAAATTGAAGTTGCCAAGTCCTCCTCGTCCACCTTTCAGAAGAATCACTTCCTGCTCGTGCTGAGTCACCTCGCATATATACTCACCTGTTTCAGCATCATACACAACAGTACCGCAAGGCACCTCAATGTATTTGTCAGCACCTTGCTTACCTGTTGATTTGCTTTTTGATCCGTTGCCACCATGCTCAGCACGTATGTGACGGTCGTAACGCAAGTGAAGCAGCGTCCAGTAGTTGCGGTTGCCTCTCAGTATCACATGACCGCCTCGTCCTCCGTTACCACCGTCAGGACCTCCCTTAGGCAGGTATTTAGCACGATGCATGTGAGTGGAGCCACGTCCGCCCTTGCCTGAACGGCAATAGATTTTTACGTAGTCAATGAAATTTGAATCTTGTGCCATTTTATTAAGAAGTTTAATTAATGTTAAGGTAGGTGTCAGGCCTGCCTTTAGTGTGTCGGGGGAAATCGTTGGCTCAATCCCGGCTCGTCATTAATTAAGCGTTCTTAGCGTCGATGGCAGCAAAAATAGATTCGAGCATCTGCTCTTTTGAACCAGCCCAAGTAAATGTGTTGCGCATTCCTTCCTTCTCAAACCACTCTGCAAGAGGAGCTGTCTGGTTGTGATACACCTCAAAGCGCTTTTTGATTGTAACCTCGTTGTCGTCAGCACGTCCTTGCTCCTTTGCACGGTTGAGCAGACGCTCCATGAGTACGTCCTCGCCTACAACGAGCTCAATCATCATACCCATTTCATGTCCTCTCTCGGCAAGCATCTTCTTCAGAGCCTCTGCCTGTGGAATAGTGCGTGGGAATCCGTCGAATATGACACCCTGACCAGCAGGAAGAGCATCGTATGTCTTTGCAAGAATGTCAATCATCAGTTCATCAGGGATGAGCTGTCCGTTATCGATGTATCCTTTAGCAATCTTGCCAAGCTCTGTGCCGTTCTTGATTTCACCACGTAGCACATCTCCTGTTGAGATGTGTCCCATTCCGTACTTTGCAACAATTTCGTCGCTGTAAGTGCCCTTTCCTGATCCAGGTGCACCGAAAATAATGATATTCTTCATTGTTTTTATTTTGTTTTTGGTTTTAGTTGCCGTTATTGTTTTGGTTTCGACTTGTCGATTTTTTCGTTTTTCGACTTATCGACTTATCGATTTTTTGGTTTTCGTTTTAGTTATCATTAGACCTCAATCCACTGCAACGTATATGTCTGGCAGATTGCGTCCCATGCCGTTGTAGTCCAATCCGTATCCGACTATGAAATCGTTAGGAATCTCCATTGCGCAATACTTAATGTCTAAAGGCAAGCGTAGCTTCCCCGGTTTCATCAGGAGACAAGCCACCTCCACGGTCTTAGCTCCCTTCTCTTTGAGCATTGGCAGCAGTTTCGCCATTGTCACACCAGTGTCAACGATGTCTTCAATCAGAATCACGTCTTTATCCTTCAGGTCAATGTCTATCCCGATGAGTTCTCTCACTACACCCGTGGTTTCAGTTCCGTCGTATGACGAGAATCTCCCGAACTGGATGTCATGCTCAAACTCTAATTTGCGCACAAGGTCCGCGGCAAAGACAAAAGCACCATTCAAGATACCAATCATTATTGGGCATTTGCCTTTATAATCAGCATTTAATTTCTTTGCCAGATCCGTCACTCTCTCATTGATGGTGGCAGCGGAAATGTAGTGCTTGAATAATTTACCGTTGATTGTGACCATGCGTTATTTTTAATGCAAAGCTACACAAAAAATCAATATCAATTGTCAAAAATGTGGATTATTGTCCTTAAAAATGCCATATTTTTAATATTTTACTTGTTTTTTATATGATTTATTAGTTCAAATTACTATTTTTGCATCAAGATGACATATATTTTCTTAGAAGCATCCCACAAAAGAACAAGAAAACAAATTTGTAGAACACACCTATGAAGATACTATCTGCAAATCAATTGAAGGATATGGATGCCTACACGGTAGAGCATGAACCAATCCCTTACATAGACCTCATGGAGCGTGCGTCAAAAGCATTAACAGCAGAGATAACACAGCGCTGGCAGAAAAATACTCCTGTCAAGATCTTCGCAGGTCCTGGTAATAATGGAGGAGATGCGTTAGCTGTCGCTCGCATGTTAAGCAATGAAGGCTACGATGTGCAGGCATTCCTGTTCAACACGTCAGACAGCTTGAGTGAATGTTGCGATCAAAACAAGCATCGCCTCGTTCAGTTGCCTGCGGTGAAGTTTACCGAAGTCACTCAGCAGTTCACACCGCCAAAGCTCGAAGAAGGCGAATTGGTTATTGACGGATTGTTCGGCACAGGTATCAGCCGTCCGTTGAATGGTGGTTTTGCTTCTGTGGTAAAATATATCAATGCATCAGCATCAACAGTGGTCAGCATCGATGTGCCATCAGGACTCATGTGCGAGGACAACACCTACAATGTCATGAACCACATCGTGAAGGCTGACTATACGTTCACGTTCCAGAATCCAAAGCTTGCGTTCTTTTTTGCAGAGATGGAACAGTATGTAGGCAAGTGGAAAGTATTGGATATAGGTGTCAAGGATCCAGAGACAGAAGTCTCTCAGACTCCATATTACCTGACAGAACGCGACGAGATAGCGTGTCTGCTCAAAGACCGTTCACGATTCGTACACAAGGGTAGTGTAGGGCACGCATCGTTGGTTGCAGGTAAAAAAGGTATGGCAGGTGCGGCAATCCTTGCGTCACGAGCATGTCTGCGCTCAGGTGTCGGCAAGGTCACGGTACGTACTCCAGAACAGAACCTGCAGATAATGCAGACGGCAGTACCCGAGGCAGTCATCGATACAGATGTCGATCCTAACGTGTTTAGCCAGAGTTTCGACGCAACAGAATTTGATGCAATAGCCATAGGCCCTGGTATCGGAACCGAATCATATACAGTACAGGCGTTCATAGAACAGGTCAGCTCCTCTAAATGTCCGATGGTGTTGGATGCAGATGCCCTGAACATCTTAGGTTCACACCGTGGATGGATAATGCAGTTGCCACGTAAATGCGTCCTTACCCCACACAAGAAAGAGCTGTTCGGACTTATCAGCAGTACACGCAACTCATACGAAGAGTTGGAGCGGACACGAGAACTATGTGCACGTCAGCAGTTGTACATTGTCATCAAAGGCGCATATTCAGCAGTGGTGACACCAGAAGGCAATGTCTATTTCAACACTACAGGCAACCCAGGCATGGCAACAGCAGGAAGCGGCGATGTGCTCACAGGCATAATACTGGCATTGCTGGCTCAGGGATATGCTCAGGAGGCAGCAGTCAGGCTTGGTGTGTATCTGCATGGACTGGCAGGTGATTTGGCTGCAGAAGAATACGGATATGAGAGTCTTATTGCAAGCGATTTGGTGGAATTCCTGCCAAAAGCATTCCGTGCGTTAAGACAAGTTTCAAAGAGATGAATTAATTGATGATGAAAATATTTATTAGACAGATAATACTATTCTTATTTATCACGTGCAGTTTCAGAGTTGCTGCACAGACGCAAGTGACGCCATTCAATCCCGGCATCACAGCAGAAGGGGTTAATTACACCTTGCCAAAGACCGTGCTGCACATTGAGGTGCAGGCAATGCGCGAGGTCTATACTCCGGGTGAGTTCGCCAAGTATGCCGACAGGTATCTCCATTTCACAGGAGTGTCACAAGAACCATCGGTTAAGTGGACCCAGACGAAGTTTGATGTGTGGCAGGAGGGAGTGCCAGACACCTTGAAATGTTTCACCGTCAAGCTGAAGGATAAGACCGTGGCACCAATGGTTCAGTTGACAAAGAGCGGATTGATTGTTAGCGTTAATCACGATGTTGACGTGAAAGAGCATGAAGACTTTGTAGGTACGCAAACCAGCAACAAGAGAGACGCACGTCAGTATCTGACCGAAGACATCCTCTCAGCAACATCCAAGTCAAAGATGGCAGAACTTGTTGCACAGGAGATACTTGACATTCGCGACAGTAAGAATGCCATAAAGCGAGGACAGGCAGACACGATGCCGAAAGATGGTGCATCACTGAAAATCCTTCTTGATGAACTGAATGCCCAGGAGTTGGCACTCACACAGATGTTCACAGGGTATGTGGATACTATTATCGTTTCAAAGAAATACGAATTGATGCCAGAGTCAGACATCAGCAATCAGGTGCTGTTCCGATTCTCGCAGAAACTCGGGTTCGTCGATGCCGACGACTTAGCAGGTGAACCATACACCATCTCTCTCTCCGACCAGCACACAGTAGCTTTGCCAGCTGAGAAAGATGCAGCCAAACGTAAGATTCAGGGACTCGTGTACAATATGCCAAGTATGGCACGTGTACAAATCTCATCCCCATCATCTCTGCTTTACGACCAGCAGTTGCCTTTCGCTCAGTTCGGAACCATTGATGTTCTTGCACCAGCTCTTTTCAATAAGGGTGCCACAACAAAAGTCACGTTCTGTACATCAACAGGAGGTCTTCTGCATCTTGAGCAGTGATGCACGTTCTTGCGTAGGTCTAGTCCACTAATATTATATTATTAAGTAAAAAAACAGTTATTTTTTTGGCAGTTATATAGAATCTGGCGTATGTGCTTTCTGCACTTATGTTTTTTATGGACGGTCGTTCCTCCCTCAAATATTCTTCAATTTATCTTCAATAATTGTAGAAACATTGCAGAATAATTGCAGATAATTTGAGCGAAGTTACCATTGCCGTAAACGACAGACGAAATAGGGTTATAACAATTTGTTATATAGAAGCGTCCAAAACAACTAAAGACGCAGTCTTAAATAACACGATGCCAAATAGTATATAGGTGCCATTTTTATTAATTATTAAACACTATTAAAATTAAAGATGAAAAAGTATCTTGCAGAAATGGTAGGAACAATGGTTCTTACACTTCTCGGATGTGCAGTGGCAGTGAGCCTTAACTGCTCATCAAATTGTGCTGACACAGTAAATGCAGCATCAGTAATCGGAACATCATTGGCATTCGGTCTTGCAGTAGTAGCAATGGCTTATGCTATCGGTGGTATTTCAGGATGCCACATCAACCCTGCAATCACACTCGGTTGTCTTCTCTCAGGACGTATCAGTGGCAAGGATGCAGCTGCATACATGATCTTCCAGGTGATTGGTGCATTCATTGGTTCAGCTATCCTCTTCGCTCTCACTTCAAATGTTGAAGGATTTGAAGGAACAGGTGCCAACGCATGTCAGGAAGGCGTATCAGTGACAGGCGGTCTCATTGCAGAGATTGTGTTCACATGCGTATTCGTGCTTGTAGTACTCGGAACAACAGACTCAAAGAAGGGTGCAGGCAACTTCGCAGGACTCGCAATCGGTCTTTCACTCGTTCTCATTCACCTCGCATGTATCCGTTACACAGGTACATCAGTTAATCCAGCACGCTCTATCGCACCAGCAGTATTCCAGGGTGGTGTAGCACTCGAGCAGCTTTGGATTTTCATCGTAGGTCCATTCGCAGGTGCAATTGCAGCAGCAGGCATCTGGAAGATGATTGGTGGTGGAGACGAGAAGTAATATCGTTTCAAAGTAATATAAAATGCGTCGCATTTCGCAACGCATTTTTTGTTCACGAGGTATGTCATGTCTATATGGCATACCTCGTTGCTTGTACAATGGTAGATGTCATTATCCGTTATTGCACGTTAAACTTTGTTAAATCGCACGTTATCTACCAGAGCAGCTCACAAGCTCCCCCAATAAGTGATATAAAATTAATACCTTTGTAATCGATTCAGAGTGTGACCCATGAAACATCTGAAAAAACTGATGCATTCAGTAACCTCACATGTTCTGGGAATGAGTAACGCCCGTGTGGACTGAAGTCCAAGGTTGGGAGGGCTAAAGCTCTGAATGACATAATGATGGCGTTTACATACGCTTGATCTTGACGTTCTGAAATCTGCAAAATTTCTTTATATAGTCTTGGTCACGCAACGGTAGGCACCACGGGTGTGTTTATTCACACTCCCTTAGGATAAGTTGACAACCAGCGAAGTGTCTGGTTGTCGGCGGTTGTTCGTTATAGGGATTGTTGTATTCATACGGGCGTGGCTCTATTAGTTGCTTGTTCAACTATATAGGGCATTGCAGAGCCTCAGGACGTGGGACAAGTAGCTTGGTTCCACGTCTTTTTTGTGCATTGAGGTCTTAAACCCAAATAGTCCATTAGGACACGATACTACTTGTTTTTTTAGGTTCTCGTATCCATTTTGATTATTTCCTTACATCTTTTCCCTGTTTTTTCGGTCATGATGCCCGCATCACTCACTCAAAAGCCAGAA
>JAZLHP010000011.1:0-62141 GCA_045616905.1 Bacteroidaceae bacterium | reverse complement strand
ACGTTCGAGATTATCCTGAGCAGCCTGGACTTTCTTCAATGCGTCAATAGCCTTGCCAGATTTCATGCGGTCAATATTCAGCCGAAGTTGACAATGAGGACAGACAAGAGCAGAGGCTGTGATAATGTGCATTATCGTTGTGGGTGGATTGATCGAAAATTATCAAATGCAATCTTGGTAAGATAGTCGAGATATTTCTGTGCCGACATAGTGTCTGCCTCGAAAAAAAGTAGGTGTTTCCGTTTCGCCAACTACCTAGAACCTGACGAATCGCATCCAAAACAATGTGTCAACAAAATGTTAATCCGGTGTTAACAACCCTTAATTGGAGGTTTTCAAAAATTCCTCTATTAATTGGTGGTTCCCACACACAAAATTCACGATGTTTCCCACTTACAAATCCACTGGAAACATTCGGGAACATTCTTGCTGACATGCTATATTTTCATACTGATTATCAGCATAATACAAAATAAAAGATAGTTCAAGAACGTGAGCCTTCTTATGGTCATCAGGGGCACAAGCCTAGGAATGTTATGGACCCCATCCCAAAAATAAGAATAATGCTCACGCCCTAATTGGCCGCAAACATCATCGTATCGTCATTTTGGGATTGGCTATTCCTAATGCTATAAGCCGAAAAGCCAACCATCATTGAAGTGGTGCTTATCCATGTAATAAGTTTCCTAGGCTTGTTTCATGATGACCACAATGATAGTCTGATGCTGCTATATAATTTTATGTGTACGTTTCTGTATTTTTCTGTTTCGTGTTGTCCTTGTTATAGCAAAGACCAATCTGTTTTGATTAATTGTTTGACTTCATATCATTTCAACACCCTCAGCAAAAAGGCGTATGGCATTCATCATTGGTATTATTGCATATTAAAATGCTCTGATTATACGGAATGATATAATCTACACTATTATTCGATATTTTACAGTGCAAATATACAACTTTTCTAAATTACAACAAAAAAAGTTAATAAAAAGTAGAAAACATACTAATGGGAACCAAGTAAGAGTATAGAAGTACTAAACGATTACTGACAGTGTTGCTAACTCAAAATCATTGTCCATCACCACCTTTCCGAGGCATCTATTACGACATGCCAGACCATATTAGGGGCAAGAACGTACACACTATAGATGTATGAAAAATGACAAGTACTGAGTGTTTGAACGCATCCCACATCTTTATACCAGTTTGTAGTTACAAACATAAAAAAACATAGTTACAATCTAAAATGTTTGTAGTTACAATTTTTTAACACATTCCATGGTGTATTTTCGGTAAATAAGCGGTATTTTCGCTCCAACTATATTTATTTATAAATTAATAGGTGAGAGGTGAGGAATAACCTTTAACCTGTTAAACCATTTAAACATTTACAATTATGCCGACACTTAACATCAAATCTACACAGCAAACCATCAAGGTAGGCGAACACAAGGGTGAAGATATGTTCGTCATGAAGGTGGATCATTACACCACCATGGATGCAGAGAAAATCATCAAGTATGCAGCAGAAACTTGCTGCATCCCACGTGGCATGCTCCGAGCTGCATGGGAAGCTATCGGTCAGGTGGTGAGCACCTGGGCATTGGAGGGTCACATCGTGGAAATACCTGGTCTTGGCAACATACGTGCTGAGGTTCGTGCGAAAGCTCAGAAGGAGGCAAAGGATGTCACCATAGATGATGTGGTCCGCAGGAAACTTCTCCTCACACCCACTAAAGCCATCAAGGACCAACTCAATGCCACCACTCTCGACATTACGTGCTACGACAAAGATGGTCGGGAAGTGAAAAGGAATACAGAGTAACTTCTATAATTATTAATATAACAATAAGCTCATCCATCGCGCATCAGACCTTAATGAACTATCTTTGCACGCATATTAAGGGGGGCTGATAATTTTTTCGTGCTTACTTTAAAATATTTGCCTTTTTCAGTTGTCTTACATATTAGAGGTGTGAGTTGAGGGTTGAGATATTAGAATTAAGGAATAAACCTTTAACCATCATCCATTAACCATCATTGTGCTGATGTTTGCCATCGTAGCTGTGGCATTCTGCCTCGGCTACACACCAAGCGACCTCAACGCTGTTATGTAACTCACAACTTCAAATTATATCAAATTTCCATGCGCACTCTATTAATCACTTTATTCATATTTTTTACATCATCAGTTATGGCACAGAACAACATTTACGACTTCACCGTCATCGACAACAAGGGCAAAGAGATTCAGCTCGCCCAGTACAAAGGCAAGGTGTTGCTAATCGTCAACACTGCCACAGCATGCGGTTTCACACCACAGTACAACGACCTTGATTCGCTATACGACGCATACGCAGACATGGGGTTGGAAATCCTTGACTTCCCATGCAATCAGTTCGGAGCTCAGGCACCAGGCACTGACGAGGAGATTCAAGAGTTCTGCACGCTCCGTTACAACACAAAGTTCCCACGTTTCCGCAAGATTGAGGTGAACGGAGAGAATGAGCAGCCTATCTACACCTATCTCAAATCGCAGAAAGGATTTGCTGGTTTCGACCCGAACCATCCTCTGACCAAGATTCTGCACGAAATGTTCAGCAAGGCTGATGCCGACTATGCAAGCAAACCAGACATAAAGTGGAATTTCACAAAGTTCCTCATCGACAAGGAGGGCAACGTCATTGCCCGTTATGAGCCTACTGCCACCAAGGATGTTCTGGCACCTGCCATCGAGGCATTGCTGAGATGACACCACCCCACATTCTGCAAATGACACAAAGATAACTAACGATACAAATTATGGCATCAAAAGAAAAACCATGCGCACACTGCAAGCTTCGTGCTAAATACGAGAAAAGTCCGAAATCACTCATAGGCCGCTTCTGGCGTTGGCACATCAACTTCTGCCCAGGCTGGAAGGGTTATTTCACTTCACTCCCAGAGGAAGAGAAACAAGCATTGAGAGAGAAGTACAACTTCAAGAAGTATTAAAGGTAACAAGAGCGAGCAAAGGGGATTCACACCTTATGCTCGCTCTTACGTTGTTTATAAGACATCACTTATGACTACGGGAAAGTCAAGGAGGGAGGAGTAGTTGGCTGCCGCCGAAGGTACTCCCGTTCGGAAAAAGCAAAAATGTTTTGCTTTTTCTCTCACTTATTCGTACCTTTGCACCAGATTTATTTTCAAATTAAAAAACGAGTTAACTATTTATGAAACTTTCAAATCACATTGAGGGCTTCGAGGGCTACATGTGGAAGCGCGAGATTAATGTCCGTGACTTCATTCAGCACAACTACACTCCGTATGAGGGTGATGAGTCGTTTCTCGCTGGTCCTACGGAGAGGACAAAGGCGCTGTGGAACAAACTTTCTGAGATGTTTGTGGTGGAGCGTGAGAGGGGTGTGTATGACACTGAGACTAAGATGCCTCAGACACTGACCACTTATGGTGCTGGCTACATTGACAAGGATAACGAGGTGGTGGTCGGATTGCAGACTGATGCTCCACTGAAGCGTGGCATCTTCCCTAAGGGTGGTATTCGCATGGTGGAAAATGCATTGAAGTCGTACGGATATGAACTGGATCCTGCCACTAAGGAAATTTACACGAAGTATCGCAAGACTCACAACGAGGGTGTGTTCTCGGCATATAACAAGGATATCCGTAATGCGCGTCATGCCCACATCATAACTGGTCTGCCTGACGCTTACGGTCGTGGTCGCATCATCGGTGACTACCGCCGTGTGGCTCTGTATGGTATTGACAACCTGATTCAGGAGAAGAAGAGGTTCCTCGACCGTCTGGACATTCAGGAGATGACTGAGGAGTGCATCCGTCGCCGTGAGGAGACCACGGAGCAGATCAATGCGCTGAAGGATTTCGTGAAGATGTGTGCGAACTACGGATTCGATGTGACTCGTCCTGCACAAAATGCCCGTGAGGCTGTGCAGTGGGTGTATTTCGGATACCTCGGTGCGGTGAAGGATCAGGATGGTGCTGCCATGTCGCTCGGTCGTGTGACAACCTTCCTTGACATCTTCATTGAGCGCGACATCAAGAACGGCATACTCACAGAGGAGGAGGCTCAGGAGCTCATCGACCAGATGGTCATCAAGCTGCGTATCGTGCGTTTCCTCCGCACTCCTGAATATAACGACCTCTTCTCGGGCGACCCTGTATGGGTCACTGAGTCATTGGGCGGCATGGGTGTTGACGGTCGCACACTGGTTACGAAGACTTCGTTCCGTATGCTCCACACGTTAGAGAACTTGGGACCTGCTCCTGAACCTAACCTCACAGTGCTGTGGGCAAACAAGTTGCCAGAGGCATGGAAGAGGTATTGTGCGAAGATGTCAATCAAGACTTCTGCTATTCAGTATGAGAACGATGACCTGATGCGTCCTGACTACAGCGATGACTACGGCATTGCATGCTGTGTGTCACCGATGAAGATTGGCAAGCAGATGCAGTTCTTCGGTGCGCGTGCCAACCTTGCAAAGTGCCTCCTCTATGCCATCAACGGTGGTCGTGACGAGATAACAGGCGAGCAGATTGGTCCTGACTTTGCGCCTATCTCGGGCGAGTACCTTGACTATGATGAGGTGATGTACAAGTTTGAGAACATGATGCGCTGGCTTGCCAAGACTTACGTGAATGCGTTGAAGATAATCCACTACATGCACGACAAGTATGACTATGAGGCATACCAGATGGCGCTCATCGATGGTGATGTGATTCGCACACGTGCCACAGGTATTGCAGGTCTTTCCATCGTGACTGACTCGCTTGCAGCCATCAAGTACGGCAAGGTGAAGATTGTACGCGATGAACGGGGCATTGCTGTCGGCTTTGAACAGCAAGGTGAATATACTCCTTACGGAAACAACTACGAACTCACCGACAAGCTGGCTCTCATGGTCACTGAGAAGTTTATGGAGTTCCTCCGTCAGCACGAGACATACAGACATGGCATCCCTACTCAGTCGCTCCTCACCATCACATCGAACGTGGTGTATGGTAAGAACACAGGCGCCACTCCTGACGGACGTGCCAAGGGTGTCCCATTTGCTCCGGGTGCAAACCCAATGAACGGACGTGACGTGAAGGGTGCTGTGGCTGCTCTCTCTTCGGTGGCAAAACTGCCATTCCAGCACAGTCATGACGGCATCTCTTACACATTCGCCATCAGCCCTGCCACTCTCGGCAAGCAGGATGACACGCAGATTGAGAATCTTGTTGGTCTGATGGACGGTTACTTCACTCCTGATGGCGGTCACCACCTCAACGTGAATGTGTTTGACCGTGACCTCCTCGTTGACGCAATGGAGCATCCTGAGAAGTACCCACAGCTCACTATACGCGTGTCTGGTTATGCAGTGAACTTTGTCAAGCTCACTCGTGAGCAGCAGCTCGATGTTCTTTCACGCACCATCAACAAGAGCCTGTGACAGGAAGAATTCATTCATTAGAATCATTCGGAACAGTAGATGGCCCTGGGATAAGATTTGTGGTCTTTTTCCAGGGCTGTCCTATGCGTTGTGCTTTCTGCCACAACCCTGACACATGGGACCCACAGGGACCTGTGCAATATGAAATGACTCCCGAGGAACTCCTTGAAGAGGTGAAGCGATACAAGAACTTCATCAAGAAAGGTGGGGTGACATGCACGGGTGGCGAACCGCTGGTGCAGGCTGATTTTCTTCTTGAGTTCATGCGACTATGCAAGGAGGCTGGTTTCCACACGGCACTGGACACAAGCGGGATAGTATTCTCGGAGAAGGCACGTGCCGTACTGGAGTACACCGACCTCGTGCTACTTGACATCAAGACCTTAGACGATGAACTACATAAGTCGTACACTGGACAGGAGCTCGTGAACAACCAGAGGTTCCTTGACTATCTGCAACAGATTGGCAAGCCGACATGGATTCGCCATGTGGTGGTTCCCGGTTATACAGACAATGATGACAGACTTAACGAACTGGCAGACTTCGTGTCAAGATACTCTGTAGTGCAGCAGGTGGAGATTCTTCCGTACCACACGATGGGTAAATATAAGTATGCAGAACTTGGCATACCATACCCTTTGGACGGCACCGATGATTTGACGATGGAACGCAAGAAAAATGCAGTTGACATTTTCAAGAGGCATGTCAACTGCAATGTGGTGTGAAGGGAGTTGAGAGATGAGGGTTGAGAGTTGAGAGATTGGAATTAAGGAATAAACCATTATCCCTCATCCATAAACCATTAACCTTCAACCTTTAACCCTCAACTCATTTCAATATCTGCTATCTGCGGCACAGGATTCTTGCCGCTATTCTTTGCTCCTAATTTTATGAGGTTGTTTGCCGAGACGATGATGCTCTGTCCCTGGTCAGAAAGTTTCTTGCCTGCTTCATCGTATGCTTTCTGAGCACGTTCGAGCGACTGACCTATCACCTCGTATTTCTTGACGAACTGCCCCACCCTGTCAATCATCTGCTCGGCAAGTTCGTACACCCTTTCATGCTGCTGCACCTGAGTGATTTGCGTCCATGTGAGGTTGATGATTTTCAATGCTGCAAAGAGCGTCTGTTCGTCAGCAATGAACACGTTCATCTCCATGGCTTTTCTCCACAAATCGGGCTGGGCATTGAGTGCAGTCCACAGGGCGCCGGAATGTGGCATGAACATTATTACGTAGTCCATCTTCACCTTTGGCGACTGGATGTATTTTGAATAGTCCTTTGTGGCAAGTTCCTTGACATGCTTGTTCACACTGTCAACATGTGCCTTGAGAGCTGCATCACGCTCCACATCGCTTTCAGCATTTACATAGTCAAAGAATGCTGTAAGCGACACCTTTGAGTCAATGATGAGTTCTCGTTTAGTGTCAAGATGCATGATTACATCTGGACGCAACATACTGCCCTCTTCGGACTTGACGACATTGCCCTTGCTGTCACGCATTGTAGCCTGCGTGGTGTAGTGTATGCCATTTATGAGTCCCTGACTTGTAAGCAGTTCGTTGAGCACGGTTTCACCCCAATCGCCTTGAAGTTTCGACTTATGCTTGAACACTCGGGCAAGTTCGTCAGCACTTTGCTTGGCAGCCTCACTCTGGCGCATCATATTCTCAATGTTTGCCTTCATCTCACTGCTCATTGCCGTCTGCTTTAGCGTGCTCTCATCCATTGCACGTTTCATCTGGTCGATAGTTTCCCTAAGAGGAGTTACTATCTGACCGATGTTTGTGTTGCTGGTTTCAGCAAACTCTTTCTGCCGCTGCTTGAGCATCTCATTAGTTGCCACCTTCATCTGCTCTGACATCTTCTGCATTGCCTCGTCAAAACGTGCCTGCATGGATGCCACTGACTCTCTATGACGCAATTCCTGAGCAGCAAGTGCCTCTGCATTCGCTTTGTCCTTCGTGGAGATAATCTGTTCATAGCGTTCCCTCATTTCTGTCTTCTGTTCTGACAGACGCTTTTCATACTGACTCTCCATAAGCGTCCTCTGCGATGCATGCTCGCGCTCCATACGTTCTACGACACGCTTATTCTCCTCTTTTGACATTTCGTACTTCACGGCAATGCCACCATTCCTGTTCATGCATATAAAGTAACCTAAAGCCACACCAGCAACGATACCTATCAGTAAAAACAACATAAGTAAGTAATCAAAATTAAAAATAAAAATTTTACGATGTTTCTAACTGCAAAGATAATAATTTTATCGTCAGACTACCCACTATTTCTAAATTAATTTATCTATATTTGCAAAAGAAATCATACTAACACAATATATTATACCATGATAACGAAACTGAATTTCGAAATTGACCGGATAGACAACTACATGAACTATGTGCCATACATAGTCACTCTGCAAGAACTGTACAATGCAAAAACACTCTATGCAGGGTATGACTACAGGAGTCCTGACACATGGGAGCATTGCTATGACCAGGAGGTGTACAGGCACTATCTTGAGAAAGGCAAACAGACAGTAAATCCTCTGGAACAGTTGTCGCGCTCCATTCACGACCATTTCATCCGTCAAGGCATAAATCACCTCGTAGGGAAATACGACAAGTGCAAGGTTGTTGGTGTGATGGGAGGTCACGGATTATTACGCACCGACAGTATGTACCGTAAGATAGTCTTTCTCAGCAAGAAACTGACTGAAAGCGGATCGTTGATGGTAACGGGAGGTGGACCTGGTGCTATGGAAGCTACTCACCTTGGAGCATGGATGGCAGGCAGAACCGACGAGGAAGTGGATGAGGCTTTAAGAATGCTGCAAGTAGCTCCATGTTTCCGCGACGGATGCTGGCTGCAGTCATCATTTGAAGTGATGGAACGTTTCCCACAGACCGAATATGAGAGTCTTGGAGTACCAACGTGGCTGTATGGGCATGAACCATCGGCACCTTTCGCCACACATATTGCCAAATTATTTGAAAACAGCATAAGAGAGGATGTCATACTGACCATTGCAATGGGAGGCATTGTGTTCACACCTGGCAGTGCCGGCACTATGCAGGAGATTTTCCAAGAGGCAGTACAGAACCATTACCTCAGTTTTGGTTTCAGCAGTCCTATGGCATTTTTAGGTGTAGAGTTCTGGACCGAGACACTGCCTGCATACACAATGTTACAACGTCTTATGAACAAAGGCCTTTACAAGAACCTGCTACTAAGCATCAGCGATGATGAGAACGACATAATCGACACCATAGAAGAGTTCCAGATGCAGCAATCAGACCTACACACAGCAGTTCAGATTAATGACATCGTGAAGAAAGGCAAGGGGGCTGAACTTATTATTGAGAGCGAAATGAGGCAGGAGACATGCCTGTGGAACATTTCTGGAGAGATAGCCAAACGCAACATCCGTCTCGTGCTAATAGCAGGACCAAGCTCCAGTGGAAAGACGACGACCAGCAAGCGTCTGGCAGAACAGCTAAAAGGAAGGGGCATGCATCCGCATACCATATCCACCGATGATTATTTCGTGAACAGAGTTGACACGCCGAAGGATGCCAATGGTGAGTACGACTTTGAGTGCATTGAGGCGGTTGACACGAAACTGTTCCAGCAACAGATGTCGGACTTGCTTTCTGGAGATAAGGTAGAACTTCTACGTTATGATTTCAAGAAAGGAGAAAGAGTCTTTGAAGGCAATATGATAAGCATAGGTGAGGATGACGTGATAATATTAGAGGGGAACCATGCTCTCAATCCTATCATGTCACAACAAATTCCTAAAGATAAGATATTAGGTATCTATGTATCTGCCGCATCAGACATAGAGTTGGACGATGGCACAACCATTTCCACCTCCGACATACGTCTGCTCAGAAGAATCATACGCGACTTCAGGACACGTGGATATTCGGCTCATGACACAATAAAAAGATGTCCGTCAGTAACGCGAGGTGAGGACAAATGGATTATCCCGTTCCGCAACAATGCAGAGATTGAATTCAACACCGTATTGCCATACGAGCTATGCGTGCTTCGCAATCAGGTGATGCCTTTACTCATGGACGTATCGGAATGTGATGAATGCCACGACGAAGCTCAAAGGCTTATAGCCAAACTTGAGAGTTTCTACCCTCTTCCTTCAAATCAGGTACCTCCAGAGTCGCTCTTGCGTGAATTTGTAGGTGGAAGTTCATTTAATTATTGAAATAATAAAGGATTTTCATTTTTTTTGTATATCTTTGCAACAACTAACGTAATATTAATAACACACTAAATAATCTAACGAAATGAAGAAATTAAGCTCTATGCTTGCTGCACTTGCCGTGTCAGCGGGCATGTCAGCACAAACTCACACGTTTGATGTGAACACCACAAAGGTTGGTGGTGCTATCCCTTCTACTATGTACGGTATCTTCTTTGAGGATATCAACTATGCAGCCGACGGAGGTCTGTATGGCGAGTTGATTATGAACCGTTCTTTTGAGTTCCCTAACAACTATGCAGGATGGAGTATCTCTGGAAAGGTTTCACTCAAGGACGACGGACCTTTCAACAAGAACCCACACTATGTTCGCATGGCTCCTTCTGGTCATGCCCACAAGCACACAATGATTGAGAACAGCGGATTCTTCGGCATCGGCGTTAAGCAGGGAGCAGAGTATAAGTTCTCGGTATGGGCACGTTGTCCAGAAGGCGGTTCTTCTAAGTTATGGATTGACCTCGTTGAAAATGCCACTATGGGTGAAGACCAGAAGATTGGCAATGCAGGCATCGAGGTGTCTGGCAAAGAGTGGAAGAAATATACCGTAAATATCAAGGCTGGAAGAACATTTGCAAAAGCACACCTCCGCGTATGGGGAGATGCTAAAACTACTACTGACGTTGAACACGTTTCACTCTTCCCTGTTGATGTATATAAGGGCGACGAAAACGGTATGCGTAAGGATCTTGCAGAGGCTCTTGAGCAGTTGCACCCAGGTGTGTTCCGTTTCCCAGGTGGCTGTATCGTAGAAGGTACAGACCTTGAAAGCCGCTACCAGTGGAAAAACTCTGTAGGTCCTGTTGAGAACCGCCCTTTGAACGAGAACCGCTGGCACTACACATTCACTCATCGCTACTTCCCAGACTACTATCAGTCATACGGACTCGGTTTCTACGAGTACTTCCGTCTTTCTGAGCAGATTGGTGCAGAACCTCTCCCTGTTCTCAACGTAGGTATGAGCTGTCAGTATCAGAACGACATCAGACATGAGTCAGAGGTACACGTTGACCTTGACCAGTTACAGCCTTACATCGATGACTGCATTGACCTCATAGAGTTTGCCAACGGCGACCCTGCAAAGAACCAGTGGGCAAAGCTTCGCGCAGACATGGGACACCCAGAACCATTCAACCTCAAATACCTCGGTGTTGGAAATGAGCAATGGGACTACAAAGACAATCCTGCCTTCACTAAGCGCCTAAAGATTTTTGTTGAGGCAATCCGCAAGGTGCATCCTGAAATCAAGCTCATCGGCACAACAGGTCCTGACTCAGAAGGTGAGAACTTCGACCGTCTTCAGCCACGTATGAAGGAGCTTGGAGCTGACCTGTATGACGAGCACTTCTATCGTAACGAGGAGTGGTTCCTGAAGAGTGGCAACCGCTATGACAATTATGACCGCAGCAAGAAAGCACCTAAGGTGTTTGCTGGTGAATATGCTTGTCACGGAAGAGGAAAGAAGTGGAATCACTTCAACGCTTCGCTCATGGAGGCTGCATTCATGACTAACATGGAACGCAATGCTGATGTCGTTGAAATGGCTACATACGCTCCACTCTTTGCCCACGTAGAAGGATGGCAATGGCGTCCAGATGCAATCTGGTATGACAACCTTCGTTCTTTCAACTCTTGTTCTTATTACGTACAGCAGCTCTACTCTCTCAACAAGGGAACAAACATGCTGACCCTCACAATGAACGGAAAGACAGTTGCTGGCAATGAAGGACAAGACGGACTCTTCGCATCTGCAGTTCTTGACAAGAACACTAACGAGGTCATCATCAAGATTATCAACACAGGTGATAAGCCTCAGGATGTGAAATTGAACCTCAAGGGAATGAAGGGAAGCCATGCTGCAGAACTCATATCATTCCACAGCGACAATCTCACTGCAGAGAACACTCTTGACGAACCTAAAAAGATTGTGCCACAGACAAGTGCCATCACTGTTAATGCTCCAGCACATGCTGTCACTGTCCCAGCCCGCACATTCCACATCTACAAAGTCAAGAAGTAATACATTCCACACATAAATGATTCCCGTTTCGGGTTATAAATTCAAATAAGCCAACAAGCGAAGGTTATTCCACACATCTACATGCAGTTGTGAATAACCTTCGTTTGAGTTATACAAATCATAAGGTGGGGTTCTATTTATTTATAGAACACGCCATAATCCCTATTCACAAATGAAAAGAATATTGGCATTATCTATTTGTGCAGCAACAGTATTATATATGGATGCACAAGTGTTCACTACTGACGCATCATGGTGCAATGTAATGGAACAAGCTCTTAGCGACCGTGGTATAAGTGCAAGTGTACGTTGCGACATGGACGGAAACAGGAAAATCGTTCATGTGACGGCTGATGGGAAGAATATCAACTATGATGTACCTGAAACCACAGCAAGAGTTGATTACAGTTCGCCAGTATGCATCATCGTTGACCGTCTTGAGCCACCATATTCAACACATGGCAGACAGATAGGAGCCCACGTATGGCCAAGCCACGTATCAACCACCACCCGACCTGATGATGTTTACACGAACATGGATGACATTGCGGACCTTGAAGCTGCCATTCGCACAAGAGTTGCACGCATACCACGCGTGGCATTGTATGATGGAGAGTTCGCCCAGAATGCCATCAACAGCGAATCTCCATTGCTTGTATTGAAGACATCTGTCATAACAGCACTTCACGGTGATGTATGGGATAAGCCAAAGGAAGGTGCATCAATGCGTGAACCTCGTAAAATACAACGTCGCATGGCATATTCAAAGATACATTGTGAACTGACTGATTATCGCACAGGACGCATCGTGTTGTCGCGTGACATCAATCACGACTATTCTACATATTCCACAACATCTGACCCAATGAATGACGTGATTGACTACATGAGCAGGAACTTACAGAATGCCATCGCAAGCCTCTATCCGTCAGTTGCACCACGTCCATCTGTCAGTGGCAAGATTCTTAACATCAATGAAGTTAAGAAAGACAAGGCAGAGAGCGTATTCATCAATCTCGGCACAGACCACGAGATACAGAAAGGCGACACATTCACGGTATATGCAGAGACTAATGTGATGGGGAATATTGGTGCCACTCAGATAGGTACATTGTCTGTCACAGAGGTTCAAGGCAACACACTATCACTCTGCAAGGTGAAAAAGGGAGAGAAAGAGATTCTCACCTACATGCAAAACAACCACACTCTGATTATACACAGCAACTGATTAACGCGGAATGATAAAGGTGGGGGGCTTTAGCTGGTAATCAAGATTAATTCTGATTTCTCACGTATTCCCACAAAGTAATGGCAATATGACGAAAGCGTATTATGTCTCAAAAGGACACGATACGCTTTCTTGTAATAGTTTGCACAATACCCCTTGTTGCAAGATAGCTTATGAATGCAATCCATAATCCATGATTTCCTAAAGATGACACTATCGTATTGTATAGTATGACGAACACCACCATACCGGTAGCCATTGACACCATCATATATTTAGTTGCAGTGGCACCTATATATATACCATCCCAGATGAAACATGCCAGTCCACATATCGGGAACAATAATGTCCATGGCAGATATTCGTTTATAGTGGCTATCACATCAGCATCATCGGTCAACATTCCCATAAACCAACTTCCTCCTAACGCGTATGCCACCGTGAACAGAACAACCATCAGCATGCCCCAACCGAAGAGCCGCTTCACCACATCATGAAACAAAGCAGAATCTCTTGCACCTACCGCCTTTCCTGCTATTGCTTCACCAGCAAAAGCAAAACCATCCATGATGTAGCTGTACAGGGTGAACAACTGCATCAACAGCGAATTAGCAGCCAATTCCATATCTCCCTGACGCGCTCCGGCTTCCAAGAAACAGAAGTGCACCACAAGCAGACACAAAGTACGAATGAATAAATCTTTGTTCACACGGAAGAAAGCAAACATCTCCTTGTAGTCAATCTTCATACGTAATAATGCCGCAAGAAGATTCGGGGCATCAGGATGTTCCGTATGTTTCTTCAAATAGCTGTACCGTTTATTCAGCATTGCCATTCCCATACCGAACCCTGCCCATTGAGCCAATACAGTGCCGAGAGCGATGCCTTCTACTTTCATTCCAAGTCCATATACGAAAGTAAGACTTGCCACGATATTTATGACATTCTGACTTATTGCTATCACCATTGGTATGCGTGAGTTCTGCATTCCAATGAACCAGCCATTAAGAGCAAATAGTCCTAATGATGCAGGTGCTCCCCATATACATATATAGAAATAGTCAAATGCCAACGTACGCACATCATCGCTTGGGTCAACGAATGCCATAGCACCTTCACCGACAAGCACCTGACAAACCAACAACAACAAACTCAGGACAAATGCCGTGCCAAGACTGCACTCTGCCATACGAACTATGCCACGCATGTCTTCTCGTCCGTATGCCTGTGCCGTCATGCCACTTGTCCCCATCCGCAGGAAGGCAAACATCCAATAAATGAAATTGAACACCATCCCCCCTACTGACACAGCACCAATGTATGCAGCAGCACCTAAATGTCCTGTAATGGCAGCATCAATAAGCCCTAACAATGGCACCGTGATATTTGACACGATGCTAGGCAAGGCAATTCTCAATATCTGTCTGTTACGCGGACTTAAGCAGGTGTTCATAACAGCTACTTATCACTTCAACTCTAATACATACTGCTCTTCTTTCAGACCCGGTGAAGTCACGTTGACCGTAACCATACCTTTCTCTTCCTGAGGCTGTATGATGATAAGCGCCTTGCCACGGAATGTAACAGGCGTGAGTGAACGGAACGACTTCATATCGTAAGGATGTCCTGTGCCTGCAATGGCAATATGCTTGACTCCCGTGGTCTTGATAGTGATAGGCACTTCTGCTGTTGGGCACAGATTACCTTCTTCATCAACAATGCTGACATAAATATATGCAAGGTCATTGTGAGAGGAAGTAATTACGGAGTCCACAGCAGTGCAAACAATACCAGCAGGAGCAAGTGAGGTGTTGAACACAAGTGAATCAGGCAACTGTGGAGTCTTATCTTTTTGTTTCTTTGCCTTTGTCTCCATAGGCACAACCTCTGCTTTCAGTTGTCCTGGTTCGTATGCCACCGTGAACGAAGCCGTGTATGTCTCTGGATTAACATCCTTTTCACCCATTATGCTGTCATTAATCAACAAGCGCACGCGCTGTTCACGAGAATACACGTTCACACGCAATGAGTCATCACGATGAGTTCTTACATTATGACGCAGATTCCCCACCACGCTTGTTGTGCGATAATTCTCTGGACGTATATCCACTGGCAGATACTCATTTCTCTTGTTTCCTGTCTTGGCATGTTCTTTCCAGTTCCAATGGTTCTCTTCTGCTGTCCATCCCCAAGCAGAGACATTCTCATGTTCACCGTCAGGAACAGATGGGCGCACTGCCATTGCAAGAGGCTTCACACCCCATATCACATCACGATAATACGATTGAGGTTTCTTGACACCAATAATGTCAAGGTCACCACACCAAGCACTAAACCAAGGCCATGACAAGAGCTGTATCCATTTGTCATCAGAACGCTCGAATGTGTGTCCGAGTCCAGCCTCACCCACATAGTCAATAGCTGTCCACACAAAATCACCTATTATATAAGGATGCTTGTTGACCTGATTCCAGTTTGCAGCCATTTCATTTGGGAACGACTCCGAACCATACATTATTCTATCAGGGAACGAATCGTGGTCAGCTTCATAACGACGCCATTCATAATTATAGCCGCTGAGTTCCACATTATTGAAAGCACGAGGGCTGTCTTTCTCCCAATTAAACTGAGGACGATCCCAGAACGAGTTCACTGCCATAGTCGTAGGACGAGAGCCGTCTTGGTTGTTAATGGCAAGATTAATCGCAAGTGCTATCTCTTTACCTCTTGGCATGTCTGCACGTTGAGCTATCTCATTACCGATGCTCCACATTATCACAGAAGGGTGATTGCGGTCGCGTCTCACCATCAATGCAGCATCGTATTCAAAGTTTGTAACATCAGTCTCAACATATTTGCCATCGACAATCTGCATACGTGGTTCAGAGAAATAATTGCTATAGTCATTAGGGCGCTTTGACTCTTCCCACTGGTCAAAGACCTCATCAATGACTAACAGTCCGAGTGTATCGCACGCAGTTAGGAATGCTTCTGTAGGCAGGTTATGACTGCAACGAACTGCATTATATCCCTGTGCCTTCATCAACTGCACCTTACGCACTTCAGCACGGTCAATACCAGCTCCACCAAGCAAACCATTGTCATGATGAACACAACCTCCTCGCAACTTAAGCGAATGACCGTTAAGCTTGAAACCTTCCGTGGCAGAGAACGAAAGAGTCCTAATGCCGAAAGGAACCATCACGGCATCACGTTCTTCACCTGATTTCTTCACATACACCTTTGCCTTGTACATGTATGGCTTATCAACCGACCACATTATCGGAGTTGCCACCGTCAATTCCATTGCAACAAGAGCCTCGTTCTTTTCGCCGTTAGCATTATTCTTACCAGGAGCAACAAACTCCTTGCTAATCTCTCCGACGACATTACCCTCTGCATCATACACCTCAGCACACAACTCGCCTTTCGACTGCAGTGCATCTTCATTGAACACCTTCGCAAAAATCTTGACATTAGCATCCTTACCCTTGTTAATCAGCTCACTGCCATCAACGTATGTATCCCATGCATCAAGGTGCAGTTTGTCTGTTGTTTCAAGCCATACGTGTCGGAAGATACCACTGCCTGCATACCATCTGGAATTAAGTCCTTCGTTAAGCACCTTGACAACAATATTCACTTTCTTGTCGTTATCAGGATTACGATATGCCTTATCCTTCAATATGTCGTTCAGATTTATCACAAACGGCATATATCCATATACATTAATTGCTGCCTTACGACCATTCACCCACACTTCCGCCTGATTGTACACACCATCAAAACGAATGTTTGTATTAAACTGGGAAAGATATGTATCAAGCGTCACATTGCCAGTAGCTGGTATTTCAAAAGTCTTGCGGTACCAACCCTCACCCCCTACAGTCTGACCTGTGTCCCAATCTCCTATACTGAGACGAGAGAAAGGTCCCACTTGCACATCATTCCAAGATTCTGCAGCATGACGATAATCATGCGTTTCACAAACAGGATCCATGCTAAAATCATGTGGAACCATCAGAGACTTCCACTTTGAATCATCATATTCTGGCGCTTCTGCATTTATTACAGGTCCACGACGAAACTTCCAATCGCTATCAAGTGATTGAAGACGCTGAGCGCTAACATTAGTTGCCAACAGCATGAATGCTGCAAAAAAAGCACTATGTTTCATAAAATATTAAGTGTTTATGAATGTTTATGAACAAATATTTTTGCAAAGATAAGAATTTTCCGTTTCTTTGCAGTCTGAAACAAGCAAATAAATAAAGTACACAAATATAAAATATATTTGCTAAACACAATTACCACAAAAAAATATCACACACATGACAAGAGCAATAATAACCGTAGTAGGAAAGGATTCAGTTGGTATTATAGCAAAAGTATGCACATACCTTGCAGACAACAAGATTAACATTCTCGACATCAGCCAGACGATAGTACAGGATTTCTTCAACATGATGATGATTGCAGATGTTACAAACTCAGCAAAAGCATTTGACATCATATCAGAAAACCTCAGCAAGATAGGAGAAGAGACTGGCGTACAAGTCAAGTGCCAGCTTGAAGATATCTTTGACAAGATACAGAAGAATTAACTTGATGTGGATGCTTTTATCCCAATCACAAAGTCGCATAATAGAATTAGGGTTGACGTTTGTCAACCCTAATTCTATATATCAATAATTGAATGTCTTTACACCATCGTATGTGTTAATGCTCAGGACTGTATTAGCTGGTGCATTCCCCTTTCGTTGTAAAGGCAAAGACATATACACGTGTTGCGTGTATGCTTCACCATCACCTTCAGGACGCAAGTGAAGCAATGACACGTATTCTGTACCGTCAGTTATGCTGTCACAACAGAAATCATAACTATGAGACTTAACTCCTGACACGAGCACTCCCAAATGCAGGTTTACATATCCCCCACTCTTCCACATACTGATAATCTTCACAGGTTCATGTGGATGCTGCTTGAATGATGCATAAGGAACAGGATATGAGGAAATGATGTGGCGGAGTTCGTATAATCGCACAGAGCCATTGTCAATGACATACGACGCATAACACCTGTATATAGTGTCTGCCACTTCTGCCTTCATTTTTTGTTCTGAAGACACTGCGTATCTCTTGCCGTTGTCAAGAGATATTGCCACAACAGTCTTACTGGCATCAGTATGCGCCTCCACCAAGTCAGTTACGATGGAAGGATAGTCCGCCGTATCATCACCACACGCATAGAGGCATGCCGTCAGGCATAGCACTAAGAGTATATTACTTAGTTGCCTTCTCATAGTTAAAGTAAGGGTTGGCATACATTGTCAGCAGTCGCTCGCGAAGATAAGGGACATCAGGATTCTCTATATCTATCTTTGTCAGTTTATCCTGCAGATATGCCTCAAATTCAGGGCAGTCGAATTTCTCACCACGAAGTTCTGCCGCTGCAGCTTTATTAGCAGGATAAATCTTGTAGTTCTTATGTATTTCCTTATCAATATGCTCTGCGATAACACGATAGATATCAGCCTTTGATATCGCCTCTGCATCAAGAGTGTCAAGCCACTCGTTTATACAAGGTGCAGCCTGATAATGCACGTGGCCTTTCTTTCCCCAAATGCCTATCTTCATGTTATCAAGGTCATCCTGCTTGGACTTCTTCCATCCTTCTATGTCACGCTTGCATTGAAACTCCTTTGCCTTCAGATAATCGCATGGGTCATACTCATAACTAATAGCAAGTGGCACAATATTCATGTGACGGATATTAGCAATGATGTCTGCCGTAGTCCTGCCGGCAGTAGGGCCTCCCATGTTGAGCATCTTCAGCACAGACTCCTGAGTAAGATCGTTACTGTCCTTGGCACGTCCTTCACGTTGAGCAATCCAGATATTCTCATGCTTTTCGTTTATTGCAAAATGCATGTACTGACTCATGTGAATGGAACTCTTCAGCATTTCCTTAGGGGTAAGTCCACGATTCACCACAAACGACTTGTTCATGCGAACTAATGTCCTTATCCAAGGGTATATAAGGAGGTTGTCACCTATTGCTATCTCCACCGTTGTAGAGAACTTCTCCTTTATAAGCATCACATCAAGAATGGCAGAGTCAAGCACAATGTCACGATGATTTGACATGAATGTGTAATTAGCATTACGGTCAAGCGAATCATGGAATTGGTATGAATGTCCTGACGCACCTTTATTGAGAGCCTTATATACAAGAGGTTTCATGAATCTCTTCTGGAAGTCAAGAGGAGTCTTGACACCCCAGAACATCATGCGCAGCACTCCATTACGGAGCCATTTAGGAGCCCATGGAGCAAATCCTTTGAGAATTGTCGAAAACTGACGGTCTGCAAGCAGACTGTTGAAAGCATCTTTCAATTCACCTTCACTATAAGGACGAATGTCATCGAAATCTGATAATTGCATAAACTGGCTATTTAATATACACTATTCGACTGGAAGTTTTTCCGCTATTATTTCATTCAGGACATCCTTCATTTCAAGTCCTGCTGCACGCACCTGCTGTGGGATGAACGATGTGGCTGTCATACCTGGTGTCGTATTGATTTCCAACATATTTATCACATCATCACCTGCATCATTTTTGCTGATGATATAGTCAATACGGATTATACCGCTTGCTCCCAAGATGTCATAGATAGCACTTGTCAACGCCTGCACACGCTGTGTCGTGCTGTCGCTCAGTCTTGCCGGTGTTATCTCCTCTACAAGTCCGTTATATTTAGCGTCATAATCAAAGAATTCAGTCTTTGGAACCACCTCCGTAATCGGGAGAACCCGTCCTCCGCCATTCTTTGTCTTATACACTCCATTACTGATTTCCACACCCTCAAGGATGCTTTCAACAAGCACTTCGTCACTTTCATTCATTGCTTTCTCAATAGCAGGGATAATGTCTGCAACCGTCTTGCATTTGGTGACACCGAAAGATGATCCACCAGCATTAGGCTTGACAAAGCATGGCAGACCAAGTTTATCTGCAATTGAAGCAGCATCTACATCCTGTCCTTTGCGCACGAGAATATCCTCTGCAACCTTTACGCCAAAGCCTTTCAGATATTGGTTAAGGACAAATTTATTGAATGTCATAGCCTCAACCAACACGCCACTTGTGCTGTATGGGATATTGAGCAGGTCAAAATATCCTTGAAGAATGCCATCCTCACCAGGAGTGCCATGTATGGTTATGTAAGCATAATCAGGACGAATATCCTTACCCCACTCATCCTTGAAAGAGAAATTATGACGGAACACTGGCGATTTCTTTCCATTTGGAAGATGTGCCTCCCAAGCCTTGCTTGAAACCTCTACAATATATACGTCATAAGTGTCCTTATCAATCCAAGAATCAATACCTGCCGCACTTCTAAGCGACACGTCATGCTCGGAGCTATCGCCTCCGGCTACGATTGCAATTACCTTTTTCATTCTTCTTTTGCGTAATTACGCCATTTATTAAGTAAGTTTGTAATATCTTCTGGAAGTTCGCTGTTGAACATCATCTCCTGTCCTGTACGAGGATGCACGAAACCCAGCGTTTTAGCATGCAGTACCTGACGCGGGCACAGTTTGAAGCAGTTCTCTATGAACTGCCTGTATTTTGAACTGGTCGTTCCTTTCAGTATCTGATCACCTCCATAACGCTCATCGCTGAAAAGAGGGTGTCCTATATGACGCATGTGAGCACGTATCTGATGAGTACGTCCTGTTTCAAGAACACATTTCACAAGCGTTGTATAACCAAAGCGTTCAAGGATATGGTAATGCGTGACTGCACGTTTTCCAATCTCGCTATCAGGAGGGAACACAGCCATTCGCATTCTGTCCTTAGGGTCTCTTCCTATGTTTCCTTCAATCCGTCCCACCTCTTCTGCAAAGTTACCCCAGACAAGAGCATTATATTCTCGCTTTGTCGTTTTATTGAAGAACTGCAATCCGAGATGCGTCTTTGCCGTTGCAGTCTTAGCAACGACCAGTAGTCCACTCGTGTCTTTATCAATACGATGCACAAGACCGATCTCCGGGTCATTCAAGTCATATTGAGGCATGTCCTTCAAATGCCATGCTATAGCATTCAAGAGTGTGCCGTGCCAGTTCCCGAACCCAGGATGCACCACCAGACCTGCTGGCTTGTTAACCACCATCAGGTCTTCATCTTCATACACTATGTCGAGCGGAATGTCCTCAGGAGAGATAGTGTTCTCAAAGTGAGGGCGGTCAAGCATCACTTGTATTATATCGTCAGGCTTGACCTTGTAGCTGCGCTTCACAGGTTTACCATTTGCCATGATAAACCCTGCGTCAGCTGCTTTCTGTAATCTGTTACGGGATGTGTTACTAAGGTGTATCAGAAGAAACTTGTCAACACGAAGAAGCTTTTGTTTTTTGTCTGCAACAAATCTATAGTGTTCATAGAGTTGTGCCGTCTCGTCATCTTCAAACTCTTCGTCTTGTGAATCGAACGCTTGTCCTTCTGAAACACATGTATCACATTCACACAACAATTCCTCATTATCTTCTATAGAAAAAGCCATACTTTTGTTAGAAATCAAAATCTATACTTGCCGGTGCAGCAGGTTTTTCCTCTTTATGTGATTCTCCTGTACTTACGACCACAGTATCTACTGTGTTCAAGTATATAGAATCAGACACTCCTGCTCCCACATATATAGTAATAGGCTTGTTTGTTTGTACTCTGTCTTCTCCGTGCAATTCCCTATTGCCCTGCTTTATGCTTATGACCTTATCTTTATCAGCGCCTTCAACATACTTGTAGTCAATAAGTTTGAAACCAGCCATTTTGAGTTTACCCTCAGCCTCACGAAGAGAGTTGCCAAGTCGTGGGAACACTGCGGTAGGAGGACCTATCAGGTTTGTGGTCAGATATACGGTGCGTCCGCTTTTCACCTCACTGCCAGGTTTTGGCAATTGAGCAAGCACAGAACCAGGAGCCGCCTTTGGGTCATACAGAGAATCGCTGATTACCAGTACGAGATCTCGTTCTGTCAACATGCGTTCTGCATCGTGAACTGACTTCCCTGTCACCTCTGGCACCTCTATTTTCTCGCCATGATGAGTATATGAGTCAAGCGTAAGAAGTGTAATTGTAGGAACTGCCAATACTACAAGTACCATAAGCAAGAAGTTCGCCCAGAATTTGAGTCCCGACTTGCCCTTGAAGAATGCACTAATTTTCATTGCTTATCATCGTGTTATGTAACCATATCTCTCTGCATTTTACACATACTTATATATATAAGGAGAGATTATGTAATATTATGTATGCAAAGGTAATGTAAAAAAATGACTTAACACACGAAAGCAAACAAAAAAAGCAGAAGTTCAACTAAACTTCTGCTTTTTGTACCTTTAATTGCAATTTTTCATTCAGTATGACATGCTGTCTTACTCAAAGAATCATTGCTGCGACACAAAGCTGGAATTATTTTCCGTGGTGCTCGCTTGACACAGTGAGAGACTTGCGGCCCTTCTTACGACGAGCTGCGAGTACGCGACGACCGTTAGCAGTCTGCATACGAAGACGGAAACCGTGCTTGTTAATTCTCTTTCTGTTGTGTGGCTGGAATGTTCTTTTCATTTTTCTATATTTTTTATTGTTATTATTCTTGCGTAATTAACTATTTACACGCTTATTTACGCAAAATGCCGCAACATTTCACGGAAAACGACTGCAAAATTAGTGAATTCCAATAAATCAGCAAAAGAAAAACACAAAATTCATCATCTTTTTTTGTCATTTTAATGAAAATGCGTAATTTTGCACTCGATTTAGATAACATAGTGAACAATTTATTAACACAAGAACCAATATTGGAGAGCAATATCATCAAGTTCCCCTTTACGTTCTAAACACAAAACTATATTTTATGGCTATTTTAGCAGGCGACATCAAGAAAGGCGTATGCCTCCGTCTTGACGACAACAAAATCTGGGTAGTAATCGATTTCCTTCACATCAAACCAGGTAAGGGTAACACAGTTATGAAGACTAAGCTTCGCAATGTAGAAGACGGCCGTGTGCTTGAGCGCACTTGGATCGTTTCTGCAAAGCTTGACGACGTAACAGTATCACACCAGCAGTTCCAGTACCTCTACAAGGAAGGCGAAGACATGGTATTCATGAACATGGAGACTTTCGAGCAGGTAAACATTGCTAAGGATCTTATCACTGGCGGTGACTTCCTCAAGGAAGGTGAGACTATCGTTATGGCATCTATCGACGACCAGACAGGAGCAATCCTCACAGCTGAAGCACCTGTAAAAATCGTTCTTCAGGTTACTTACACTGAACCAGGATTTGCTGGCAACACAGCAACAAACGCTTCTAAACCAGCAACACTTGAGACAGGTGTTGAAATCCGTGTTCCTCTCTTCATCAACGAAGGTGACATGGTTGAGGTTGACACTCGCGATGGTTCTTACGTTACACGTAAGTAATACATAGTCAACAAAACGACATCTGCAGACATTAGCAAATCAACAAATGTCTTAAAATACGAGGGGCAAGACTAAAAAAGGTCTTGTCCCTCTTCTTTATATTATTCTTTTTTAGTATCTTTGTCGGCTAAAAGTTTGCTAAATGGACCTAAACAGATACAAGAAACTAAGTGAAAATGCACAGCGTCTGTTATGCTATCATGCCCATATCGGCATAGGCACGAACAAGCGCATGAGTGAACATTTATATGTTCTCAGCCGTTATTGCTTTGCGAGCTTTGACGGAGAAACCGCACTGACAGAGCTCGTCAACTCAAACTTTTTCATTGCATCTGAGAAGGACTGGTACACAAACAGCATCAGCTACGGTATAAGAGGATTAGATCTTATACCAATACTTATTTACCTGTACACCCAACGCAAGGATTTGCTGCTCGCATTTGAGAAAAGCCATCAACAAGCAGGAGAACTGTACAAATCCATACGTGCATCTGTGCAGCAATTAGTTGAGAGCAACTACACACAATGCGATTATGCAGCATACATCCAGCCAGAATTATCACAGACACTCATTCCTGTCATTGACGACCCACAATTCAAGGTGCTGATAAGCAACCTGTCTCCCGACACCTTCGCCGACTTGTACAGCGACCTTGTACCTACTCTTATCGAACATGACAAGGTGTGCGACTGCAAGATACTAACCAACTACGTAAAGGAATACTCGGCATTACCCGACACTACAAAATACAAATTCATCGCACAGATTGAATTGTACGATTACATAGCAACAGGGAACATACCCGAAGGAGGACTCTTTGCAAACATCTGGGGAGGAGCCGCACTCGGTGCATTGCGTTGCATGGGCAATGGTAACTACGACCAAGCCACAACCTGGTTTTCCAAAGCCAAACTGCTTTTGAGCAAGGAGAAAAGCGCTAATGATGCCAATCCGTTCAGCAACATGATACTCAACATGTTCTATGTCTCTGCTCTCATGCACGTCAACACAGGCGAAAGCAAAAACCAGATTCAGCAGATGCTTTGGTCCTGCAGGATGGACAAATCGTACGACCTGCTGGCAGCAAGGATTCTGGCAGAGTCACATGTACACGCCAACACTCGCCTGCACAGAAGCGCGCTTGACGAATTATACACACAATCAATTCAGGGAAATGCCCCTGCCATATACAGCAAAGTGGCATTTTTCATCGCACGATACATGGGATTCCCGACCGAGGACATGTTAAGCCGTGCCAACATCCCTAACATAGCCATACTCCGTCACGAGATGGCGGAATACATAGCACTTCCTGACGACGAGGTGAAACGCCTTGAGAAATGTTTCGGCACTCACAAAGCAATATCTACAATATACCATAAATCAGCATGGGAGACCGTGCTTGAGGACTTAACCGCCAATGGTGGAGCTCCGCAAAAGTCTGCAGCCACACAGGAATCACGTATAATGTACATACGTCCTTCTATGGATTCCGATGAAATAGTCGTGCGAGAACAGACACGTCTGAAAAACGGAAGCTGGGGCAGCGGAAAGAATATGTCTGATGCTAAGTTCCGTACAGGAATGTCACCATCAATGAACGATGCTGACCGCCGCATCCTTGCAAGACTTAACCACAGTCCCCATTGGGAACTGCGTCTTTCTGATGTCATAGAAGAAATGGATGGTGACGACCGTCTGTATTACGGAAAGACTGCCCCATTTGAGAACATCAAGGTAGAAGAAGACACACCATATCTTATTGTAGAGAAAGAGGACGACCGCTTCATCGTCAAGAGCAATGTCCCTGTGTCAAAAGTCAATGATTATCCGATAATTATTGAGGACACGCCTACACATTACCTATTGATACACCTTCCTCAAGACACACGTAATTACTACACCCAACTACTGCAACTTGGAGCGTTCCCTTTGGAAGCAGAAGACAGCCTCAGGGAGTTTCTTCCGAAAATAGGAGGAAAGGTCGAGATACACTCTTCCTTGATTGAAGGCGGCTCCACCCTACCTATCACCGATGGCAATCCGAAAGCAGGCTTCAAGTTCACGCCAAAGCAAAGCGGCAACTACAATGTGGAAGTGTTTGTCCGTCCTTTGACCGACGGACGCCGAACATACCCGCTATGCGCAGGAGATGATGTCATAATAGACGAGGCTAATGGTAAACGTACCCGTGTGATGCGAAACATGACAGAAGAGAGAGAGAACCTCATTGTCATCAGGAACTTCTTTGAGGAACACGGCACAGAGTTTCAGTACCGTGAGACATACACAGCAGAGTTCCTGCTGGAGTTAATCACATTCATACAATCCCACCCCGACATTTGTTATGCAGAATGGCCCGAAGGTCATAGTATGAGGATTCGTTCTCTCACACGAGGCAGTTCTACATGGAACGGCGTCGTCAAGTCACGAGGCGCGTGGTTTGAAGTGGAGGGCGACATACAGATTGATGCTGACACCGTCATGTCTATCAATCAGTTGCTCGACTTGGTAAACAGTAGTCAAAGCCATTATATACAATTAGGTAATGGCGAGTTTTTAGCATTAAGCGAGAAACTGCAAAGACAGTTGAAGTCATTGAATGCACTTGCCAATCGTGACAGGGGCAACATTAAAATCTCGCCTTTCAGCGCAGCCTTAATGAGCGATGACCTGCTTTTCGGAGAAATCACATTATCACTTGACAGACAGATATTAGCAATCAGGGAGAAGATTATCAACAGTTCAGAGTACAAGCCAGAGGTGCCATCCACTCTCAATGCCACATTACGTCCATACCAGATTGATGGTTATCAATGGATTGCCCGACTCAACAGTTGGGGAGCTGGCGCACTCTTGGCTGACGACATGGGCTTGGGTAAGACCATACAAACCATAGCATTCTTACTCCTTAAAGCAGACAAGGGACCGTCGCTTGTCGTTGCTCCTGCATCAGTTGCACCAAACTGGCAGACAGAACTGGAACGCTTCGCACCATCGCTAAACTCACAAATCCTCAACTTCGCAGCAAACAGGAAAGCAGTCATTGACGATGCGAAAGCAGGAGATGTTATAATCACCACATACGGAATATTACTCAGCATCCAGGAGTACATCACCAACAAGCACTGGAATGTGGCATGCTTGGACGAAGCACACATTATAAAGAATAGAGGAGCAAAGACAAGTGCTGCTGCCATGAAGATAAAAGCAGACAACCGAGTGATGCTCACTGGTACCCCTGTACAGAACCACCTTGGAGAATTGTGGAGTCTCTTCCAATTCGTAAACCCAGGAATGTTAGGAGGATACGAGAACTTCTCACACAAATTCATTATCCCTATCGAGGGGTATCAGGACGAAGAAAGGCGAAAGCAACTTGAGAACATCGTCCATCCATTCATGCTACGACGCACCAAGCAAGCCGTACTTAAAGAGTTGCCAGACAAGATAGAGATTTACCAACCTGTCGAGCTGTCAACTGACGAGCTTGCCATCTACGAATCAATCCGCCGCAGAGCAGAAGAATTGTTGAAGGAAAGCGGAGAGGACATTGACATGAACGTGCTTGCCGAAATAACTCGCTTGCGACAAGCAGCATGCAGTTCAAATCTCATAGAACCTAAATGGAAGGGCGAATGCTCAAAGATCAACACCCTTTCAGAACTTCTGCAAGGAGTCATAGAAGGTGGGAACAGGGCATTAGTGTTCAGTCAGTTTGTAAGCTTCTTCGACCTTGTGCGCAAAGAGTTGGAAAAGCGCAACATGCCATATTTCTATATTGACGGATCAACACCTGTGAAAAAGAGAACCGAGCTGGTGGAGCAGTTCCAGAACGGCGAAGGAAACATCTTCTTAATCAGTTTGAAAGCAGGAGGATTAGGACTCAACCTCACAGGAGCAAACTACGTGGTGCATCTCGACCCGTGGTGGAACCCAGCCATTGAGCAGCAAGCCACCGACCGAGCATACCGCATCGGACAGAATCAGGCAGTCACCGTGTACCATTTAGTAAGCAAGGGTACAATAGAGGAGAAGATTATCAGATTGCACCAGACCAAGCGCGACCTTGCTGACAATATCCTTGCAGGTACAGACAGCAGTCACAAACTGACTGGAAAGGACTTGCTTGAGATGGTAAGTAGATAGTCCTTGATTTTAGTCCTCTATTATGACCAATGTCGGTCCTCTATTACGACCAACGCCGATCGTTTATAAGGGATAAAAAATAAGCCTTGTAGAGGGTATTTTCAGACACTCATGAAAATCGGGGTGAAAAACCATAAAAAGAAAGATAAAATTTAACTAAATATTCTTAACAACGACATTTGCAGAAACTGCATTGTCACAAATTAAATTCAAAGTTCATGACAAAAAAATTACTCTTCCTCTCAGCATTTGCAGCATCCACCTGCATGTATGCTGACGGATGGGAAAAGCCTGTTTACACTGGCAGTTTCCAACCTCTCACTCCTGATGCAGAGATGTACATCTACAACACAGGAGCGAAGCAGTTCCTCACAGAAGGCAACGACTGGGGCACACATGCCTCTGTTGACGACCGCGGTCTGAAGGTCATCGTAAAGACTTATGCTGACGAAGGCGAAGAATGGGATGGCAAGACTTACATCATCTCCGACTATTCCTTAGTGAAGAATAACTGGTACAACATGTTCATCACAGACGGAGGTGGCGTGTATGTTGACGCAAGCAGCACTGCCACCGACATCTTCTTCTCTTTCAACGATTTGGGCAGCAACACTTACAACATCTTCGGAGCCGACCGTAACCCTATCTGGAACACAAAGGGCGACATGGCAGGCTACATCATCGGACACTATGTGAACTATCACGATTCCAAGAACGACATCTACAGCGGTACAGGAGTCATTTACGACTACTACGGCGAAGACCATAGCTACGGCGAGAACGAATTCAATGCAGTATGGACTTTCGTTGCACCTGAAGACTACGCTGCTTACTTGGAAAAGTTAGAGACATACGAAGCAGCATTGCAGCTCGGAGAAGAAATAAAGTCAGCAGAGACAATGGGTGTCACTGGTATTGATGACGAGAAAAACGTCTATGCCAATACCGCCAGCACCATTGACGACATCAAAGCAGCATCTGAGACGCTCAATGCAAAAGTTCTCAAGTATTATGAGGAGAACGTCACTCCTGAGAACCCTGTTGACCTGACTTACATGATTGAGAACGCAGAGTGCGACAACACATCAGGCTGGACAAACGTCATATTGGCAAGCACATGGGAAAACGCTAACATGTCAGCTGGATGGCAGACTGATTGGGATGAAGAAGCATTCACCGGCAGTTATCTCAACATTTGGGGAGCATCACTTGAGGGATTTGTGTCACAAGATATAGAAGGCATCCCTAACGGTATTTACGCATTCTCTGTCAGCGCATTAGCACAGAACGAAGGTGCAACAGTTTACATCAACGAGAACTCAAAGCCACTTCCTGCCGACTCAAAAGGTCACCGTTACACCATCATCACAAACGTACTTAACGGAGCAATTAACCTCGGCATGTCGCAAGGTGTTACTGGTGAGAACTGGATGTGCCTTGACAATGCAACTCTCAAATACTACGGAAGAGGCATTGAGGCATACAAGTTCTGGCTCAATGAACTGAAAGAGACTGCTAAGATAGAAGACGGATACATTGTACAGCAGGCTCTCGTTGACGAATACAATGAAATCCTCAACAAGGTTGAGTCAGCAGATACAGAAGAAAAGATTCTTGGCATTGTCAAGGACTACGAAGACATTATCAACCGTATGGCAACCAATGCTGCAGCATACGATAATCTTGTCCGTCTTTCGGAAGAAGCAGATGACTTGACAGGACTCAACGAATACTATACAGGCATGCTTGAAGACTACTTCGTAGAGACAATCCAGCCTATCATAGAGAGCAGCGACTATCCTACTCTCAGCACAGAGGAAGTGAACGACCTCGCAAAGGAATACGAAGGCATGATTGACGAAGCCCAGAACTATGTCTGGAACAAGGAAAAGCTTGAAAGCGAGCTTATGAAAGCAGGTGACATTTATGCAGAATGCAGCGAGACTTGCACAGATGCTGCAGCCAAGGCATACAACGACTTCCTTACTGAATACGAAGAGATTGACCAGTCAAAGGTTACAAATGCAGAATTGGTTAGTCTCCTCAACGACTTGTTCACTATTGAGTTCAACTTGCAGATACCTGACGAGAAGGCTACTGACGAGAACCCTATCGACTATACAGCTAAGATTTACAACCCTACATTCATTGGCGTTGACGGATGGACTAACGACGGATGGTCAACATTTGCAAACAACACATGGTACGGATTCGACAACGAAGAGGGTGCCACTACTGCAGGTGAGGACGGCAACTACCTTAACCTCTGGAACCCAGGCAACGCAAACGGATACCAGCAGCTCGCTGAACTCCCTGCAGGTGCTTACACAGTTCAGTTCGGAGCATACGCTGATAACGAAGGATTTGAAGTATATGCTAATGACGAGAGCATAACCATTCCTGTAGGACAGGACGACAATGGCTGGCGTCTTCGTCTTTACACCATTGACGTTATCGTAGGCGAAGATGGAAACCTCACACTCGGAGCACGCAACACTAACGGTAATGTGCAGTGGGCAATGGTCGATGAGTTCCATATCTTCTACAAGGGAACTGAGAGTGAAATCATGACTGATGTACATGACATCACTCCTGCTGCTTCAAGCAACGGCAATGTATATTCAATCACAGGCGTTAAGGTTGGCAACAGCCTCAACGGTCTTGCAAAAGGCATTTACATTAAGGACGGTAAAAAGTACAATGTGAAGTAAAAACATACTTTACACATACATTAAGGGCAAAATATTTCGGTATTTTGCCTTTTTTTATTTTAAAATGAGTACCTTTGCAACGGTTTATATGATTATAACTTTAAATTACAACTAACCTATCATAATTATGAAAAAGTTTTTACTATCACTGACTTTACTGTTTGTCACAGCGTTAGCAGTCAATGCGCAACGATTCACAGACAAACTTGACCGTGGCTTGATAGCACAGAGACTCACTTCTGGTGGCGTATTCCTGTCATGGCGTATTAACGGAGAAGAGTACTACGATGTGACTTACAACGTTTATCGTAACGGCGTTAAAATCACAGACAAGCCAATCAGCGTATCCAACTACAAGGACGCAAGTGGCACATCAAGCAGCAAATACACCGTTGCAGCGGTGGTTCGTGGCGTTGAGCAGCCTCAATGCAACGCTGTCACTCCTTGGTCTTCAAGTTACAAGGAAATCAAGCTCACTCACGAAGGCATAGCCAGTAAACTCATCCCTAACGATGCATGTTGTGCCGATGTCGATGGTGACGGTGAACTTGAAATCCTCATGAAGTTCGACAACGAGAGCGAAATGGCTCAGAGTTATCCAAAGGCAGGTCCTACAGTCAATGGCAAAGTCACAGGTGAATACTCTATCTTTGAGATATTCAAGCAGAACGGCAATCGCCTCTGGTGGGTGAACTGCGGTCCTAACATGGGTGACTTCCAGAACAACGAGCAGAACATTGTCGGTTATGACTGGAACCAAGACGGAAAGGCTGAAATCATCATGCGTCTTGAGGAAGGTTCTTCAATCCACATGGCAGACGGTTCTGTATATACTATCGGTGCAGATGGTAAGAACGGTACATCATGGACAAACTACCGTGCAGCAAATGGTGGTGGTGTAAACTGGTTCATGTGCGTAGGCAATGAATTCCTCGTGTACTGCGACGGTGAGACAGGCAAGGTTCTCGACATCATCGCCTACCCTCTTGCACGCTTAGAGGCTGGCGAGACATACGAAAACGCATGGGGCAAAGCCGACGGCGGTCACCGTGCCAGCAAGTTCTTCTTCGGAGCTCCTTACCTTGACGGCAAGAAGCCAAGCATCTTCCTTGCACGTGGTATCTACACTCAGATTAAGATGTGTGCTTACGACGTGAATCCAACCACAAACAAACTCGATAAGCGTTGGGACTGGCGTCAGACTAACGGTGGATACTGGATGTGGCAAGGCTACCACAACTATGCCATTGCCGATGTAGATATGGACGGTCGTGATGAGATCGTTTACGGTTCGATGGTCGTTGACGACAACGGAATGGGACTTTCCACCACAGGCTACGGACATGGTGACGCACAACACTGCGGCGACCTGAACCCATACATTCACGGACTCGAGCAGTTTGCCTGCTGCGAGGAACGTCAAGGTTTCAACTATCGTGATGCTACAACAAGTAAGGTTTATGCAGCAACCCTCGATGTAGGCAAAGACGTAGGTCGTGCCATGGCAGGTAACTTCACCGATGATTTCCCTGGATGCTTGGGTACTGCATGGGGCGATCCAATCAGTACAGTCAAAAACGCTCCAATACCTGGGCTCATTTCGACTGGTGTCAATTCAAACTTCCGCATCTACTGGGATGGTGACCTTCTTGAAGAAACTTTCAACTACCTCAATGGTGCGAACACAGCAGGTGTCGTTGCCAAGTATGGCAGCTGGTCACCAATCTACACATGCGAGGGTTCTATGACCAATAACGACACAAAGGGTACACCATGTTATCAGGGCGACATCCTCGGAGACTGGCGTGAGGAAATCATCATGCGTACAGCAGCAGGCAACATCCGCATCTACTCTACCCCAACTCCAACAGAGTATCGCATCCCAACCCTTTGGGCTGACCATCGGTACCGCAATGCCATGGTATGGCAGATGTGCGGTTACAACCAGCCACCTCACGTAAGTTACTTCCTTGGCAAGCTTGAAGGCATCACCCAGGCACCACCTCCACTCACAATGAATGGTCGTGAGGAAGTTGCCAACGGTGGTATTGTTGATGCTTCTTATAACGACAAGCACGCCATTGTATCTGGAAACAGGAACTCTACAGTTAAGATTGCCGACGGAGCCAAGCCTCATGTCCTCACATTCAACGTCCCATCATGGGTACAGGGTACAGCAGGCACTAACTACATAGCCAAAGAAGCCACTATCAAATACACCTACTACACTTGCAATGTAGAAAGCGGTTATCTTGACGGAGACGCTCGCCTCGTAAAGCAGGGCGACGGTATTCTCAACCTCCCAAAGACTGACTTCAACCACACAGGCAACACAGACATCTGGGAAGGTAAGCTCAACTTCGACGGAACAATGAAGAAGTCTCCACTCTGGCTCAACCGCTTCACAGAGCTCAATTCCAACGGTGGTCAGTTCCGCAGCATCAAGGCAGACTATGCTTCTGTTATCCGTCCTGGTGGTGCAAACACTAAGGGCGACATTACAGTTGACACACTCAAGCTTGGTTTCGGCTCGCGTGTAATCTTCGACTTGTACAGCGATGACTTTGCTGCAGACCAGATCAACATGAAGGAACTCAACATTGAGCGTAAGACTGGTACTGCTTGGGAAAAGGGAGGCCCTACATACCTCAGCCCTGTCATCGAGCTTATCGGACACCCAGCCACAGGTTCAACAGAAATGGCAGTTGGCAAGTACATTATCGGCAAGGTAGAAGGTGAAATCATCGGAAATGTTGATGACATCATCGTTGAAGGTCTTGCAACAACAAAGAAGAGCCTTTACGTTGAGAACGGCAATCTCGTTGTCGAAGTAATCGGTATGCGCGATGCCACATCAATCGTATGGACAAGTGCTGTTGACGCAAAGTGGGACTTCGGAGAGAGCTTCAACTTCAAGATTGCAGACGGAGCCGATGCCGATGTAACTACATTCGTTCCTAACGACGACGTAATCTTCAATGACGAGGCAGAAAAGAGAACAGTTAGTCTCACAGGTTCAATCAGACCTAAGTCTATCCTTGTCAACAACACCCTCGCTTATACATTCAACGGAACAGGCACTATTGACGGAACTACAAGCTTCACAAAAGAGGGAACAGGTGTCGCTACCGTCGGAGGCAGCAACAGCTACACAGGAGGTAACCATCTCAAGGGAGGTACCGTTAGGGTCAGCAAGTTGTCAAACCAGTACATTGCAACCGGTAACCTCGGAGGTATTACTTCAGAAGGAATGTTCACCATGGAGAATGGTGCTATTCTCCAGACAACAGCAGCTGTAGAGCAAGGTTCGCCAATGCAGATGATAGGTGAAGACGGTGGCGTAATCAATAATAGTTCAGACTTTGTGATGGGTGCGGAGTTCACAGGAACAAAACTCACTAAGAAAGGCGCAGGCTGGCTTAAGTCATCAGTAGGAAGCTCACTCGCTACACTCGTGGTTTCTCAAGGTATTGTTGATGCAAGCCAGAAACTCGCAAGCAAGATAGTAGTTGAAGGAGGTGCAGACCTTCGTGGTAATGCCTTCCTGAACACCCCTATCGAAGTGGCAAGCAAGGCTACGGCAAAACTTACAACCGTAAACCGTGCTACAACAAACCTCGCTCTCACAGGTAAAGGTCAGATTTCCGTATGGTGTGCTACAGAAAAGGGAACCAACTACTATGCAACCCGTACGCCTATCGTTTTCAACCTCAAGAATTTCGAGGGTACTCTCGTACCACAGGCTGTATATACAGCAGATGGACGATTCACTTTCGACACATCTAATGGTGGCGAAAACTGGACTCTCAACATTCCTGCAGGCATCATCGTACAGAACTCAGGTAAGACTCTCCGTGTGGGAGCACTCACAGGTACAGGAACCCTCGGAGGTTCATGCGCATTCTCAAACGGAACCACTCCTCCTACTAACACTTGGCAAGTGGGCAACGACACCAACTTCAAGTTCGAAGGTGTTGTAACAAGTGCTGACGCATTTACAAAGGAGGGTACCGGCAAGATGACCACAACAGGAGTATGGACATCAACTGGTGCAGTAAAGGTAAATGCTGGTACAATGCATGTCAACTCAGGCTCTACTCTCGGAAATGGCATTCTCAGTATTGCAAAGGGCGCACGATTTGAGGGTGTTACAAAGGACGGCACTCCATTGACAAACTCATCATTCACCGTGAACGGAGAATTGCAGCCAGGTTCGTCAGCATCGTCTTTAACTGGTAATCTCGACTTCAACAAGAAGAACGTCACATTCAACTCCTCATCAACACTCATCGTCAGCCTCCGCAAGGCTGTGGATGAAAGTGATGAGACAGCAATGAGCGGTTCATACATCAACAACATCAACAGACTCACAATCTACGGTACTATCGCACCAATTATTTATAGCAGCTATGTACCAGTAGAAGGTGATGTGCTGAGAATGTGGACTGGCGTGACAACATTCGTTGGAACTCCAAAATTCGATCTTCCAGAATCTCTTACTCCAAAGGATAGTCAATACACATATCATGTCACTTGGGACACAAGCGAGATAGCAAAGGGTATCCTCAAGGTGGCAAGCGTAAGTGTTGTTGACGGCATTGAGGCACCTGAGATTTCAGAAGGCGAGCAGGTAAAGGTTGATGTAGTTACAACCAACGGTACACTCGTTGCTACATACTACACAACATACAAATCAGTTGAAAGCACATTCCGTTCATCTGTATCTGCAGAAAAGGGTATTTATATCCTCAACATAACTGGCAAAACTGCTAAAAAAGCAAAGAAAGTCACTAAATAAATAGTTTTTTAATAAAATATTAGAAAAAAAGGCATGAAGTTGAAAATACTTTATGCCTTTTTTTATAACTTTGCAACGAGTAATATTATCAACTAACCGAAATTTGCCCACATATTTATATATAAAGGGCAACTTTGACTCGTAAGATGTAAGAATATCCAATCATAGGACTTAACTAAATATTATTAACTTAAACTAATTAATCACATGAGAAAGATTTACTCTTTATTGCTCGGTGCAATGATCGCCATGCCTTCATTTGCACAGGAGGAGGATGTAACACACCTCATCACCAATCCGGGCTTTGACGAAGACTTGACTTTCACAGTTGACGGTTCCACAAAGGAAATCACTGAAAAGGGAAGCCTTTCTAGTCGTAGCCATAAGTGGGTTGCAGCCGATGGAACAATCTATGCAGGAACAAAGACTTCTGCAGAAGGAAACGGAAGTTGGAAGCGTAGCGACTGCTCTTGGCTTTGTGTTAACGGATTCCTCGGACAAATCAAGGGTTGGGAACTTGAAACAGGATCAAACGGAGAATGGACTTACTTTGGTGCACTTCCTTACTCATTGACTCCAGGTTCTACCACAATCGGTGTTGCCGATGACAACAACGGTAGCTGGCTCACAGTTGCTGGAAAGCCAGAAGAGGCTGACACAGATGACAACCTCGCAGCAATGTACCTCCGTGCAGGTTGGACAAATTACGCAATTTACTCACAGACAGTAGACCTCCCATGTGCAGTATATCGTCTTGAGTACTGGATTAACAACATGAACTTCGCAAACACTGATGCATCACAACTTGAGAACCTCTGTAAGATCACCTGCCGTAAGGATGTGTTCCCAGATGAAGAAGGCGTCAATGCAGACGGATGGCAGAAGCACACTATCGAGTTCACTCCAACTGCTGAGTTTACAATCCACATGGGATTCAGGGCAGGCGGCTATGGATCAGGAAAGAACCCAATCCTCCTTCTTGACGGATTGAAGCTTTACAAGATCGGTGAGGCAGACGAGGAACTCCTTGTTCAGCAGGACCTTTATGATGCAGCAGACGACATCCGCACAGCAGCCGCTGACCAGTTCGGTGACTACACTGCTATTGCAGACTACTTGAACGATTTGGCAGACAGTTACGACGAAACTGCTTCTGACTACGACAGCAAGGAAGTCGTAATTGCTGCAACTAAGGAAGCACAGGCATTAATCGCTAAGTTCCCTGAGTATCTTGAAGCAATTGAAGCATTCAACAATAGACTTGAGTATGCAAACAGTCTGCTTGAGGCTGAAGAATTATATCCAGGCGAAGAAGCTTTCGTTGATGCCCTTGATGTATTCACTGAATATTCAGGAGAAGGATTCCCTGCTGATGAAGATGAGAAATCTCCATTTGATTACATAGCAGAACAGGCTAAAAATCTTGAACAGGCAATCAACGATTACCTCTTCTCACAGGAAGCAACTCCTGAGTCTCCTGCAAACTACTCATTCCTTATCGACAACCCTACTTTCGTAGCACAGGGTGAGTGGTACATCGGTCAGGAAGGTGGTGACCAGCGTCTCCACACAGGTCTCACAGACAACGAGGGTAACTCTATGACTGCATGGAATGCATGGCGCAACAATCTCGAGATTGGCAGCTCAGTTTCTATCAATCAGGATCTCACAGACATTCCTAATGGTAAATATACAGTAACAGCTGACTTGTGTACTCAGGATGGATGTATCACAGACCAGCACGTTTTTGCAACAAGCACACTCCAGTCAGCTGAGTCACCAGTAATGACTATCACAGGTTGGGACCCATACTCATGGGAGACTCTCACAACATCTGTTGTAATCGTAACTGACGGCAAGCTCACTATCGGTGTTATCGGTAACGGTGACGGCGACACTCCAAATAACTACGGAGGTACTGACACAGACAAGCGTCGTGGTTGGTTCTGTACTTCAAACTTCAAGCTCAACTACCTCGGTGAGGCTACAGCAGAAGAAATCGCAGAGGCTAACGCTGCTAAGTTTGCTGACGCAGAGGCACTCGCTGAGTCTATGCACCTTGCAGCTGACAAGGAAGCATTCATGAGCGCAATTCAGGATGCTAAGGCATCTGCTGATCTTGAGGCACTCAATGAGGCAATCGCCACTGCAGAGGCTTCTGAGGCTGAGTACAACGGCATCATGGCTGGTTCATACGCTAACCTCCAGGATTCTATCGCAAACAACCCTAACTACTCAGCAGACGCTAAGGCACTCGCACAGGTACCTGTTGACTACATGACTAACTACCTCAACTCTGCTGCTGCTACTTCTAAGGACACTCCAGCTATCACAGCTGTTCTCCGCTACTACCGCGACACTCTCATCCCTTCACTCCAGAAGGCTGAGGCTGCAGCTACAACAGCAGGTGAAAAGGGTAAGGCTCTCATCGAGTCTAACATCGCTAAGGTTAAGGAAGACCTCAGCACATACAAGACTGATGACAGCAAGGATCTCTCTACTGCAAACGAGTCTCTCAACAAGGCTGTAGCAGAAGCAACTAAGGCTGACACAGAGATTAAGGATGGTGCTGACATGACTATCTACATCCAGAATCCAACAATCGACTCAGAGGCAAGCTGGACTTACAACCGTCCAAAGGGTGACAAGAACTCTACTACCTCACAGGGTGTTGATGGTGTTGCTACTAACAGATACCTTGACTGCTGGCAGGGAGACGCAGGTACAACACGCTTCTCTGCATACCAGGTACTTGAGGTTCCAAACGGTAAGTACACTCTCTCAAACATCATGCGTACTTCTGGTGCTGGCGCTTACCTCTTCGCTTCAACTAAGGAGCCAATCGTTACAGAGGAAGCAATAACTCTTGACCCTTCTGCTACTACAGTATTCTCTGAGGCAGTAGCTAAGCCTACAAACAATGCTAAGTATGGTATCGTAGCTGCAGAAGATGCAGTGGAACCACTCCCAGAGGAATCAGTTTACACAGACTCATACGGTGAAATCTACTGTGCTGCAGCAGACCGCGTAATGGCTGCAATGGGCATCTCAGCTGCTCCTGGTTTGTCAGTAATGGATGCTGCTATTGACGCTAACGGTGGTGACTCAGAATGCCCTGCAAGTGTTGAGCCTGCTGACTGGGCTATCATCTGCGCTAACGGTGGTAAGGGTCGCGGTTGGTTCAACAACTCACTCGAGATTGAAGTTACTGACCACGTTCTCGTTATCGGTATCTCTTGTGACTACGTATTCGAGAACAAGACAGAGGATGAGAAGTTCCAGGGCACATGGTTCTCTGCTGACAACTTCGCACTCACTCTCAATGAGGCTGGTGACAACACAGGTTGGGACATCACATCTGCAATCGACGAGATTGAGAACGCATCTTCAGCTGTAGCTGACGGCATCTTCACACTCTCTGGTGCTAAGGTTAACGCTCTCAAGAAGGGTATCAACATCGTTAAGATGAACGGTCAGGTTAAGAAAGTTTTCATCAAGTAAGCTTTTTGAAACCACTATAATAAAAAAGACGGGCAATTGTTTGTCCGTCTTTTTTTTATTTCATAACTTTGTGGCAGATAAAATAATCTAATATGAAAACAGACATAGAAATAGCTCGCGAGTGTCAGCTCAAGAATATTGAGTTCATCGCAAACTACATCGGTATTCCATTAAACGAGTTAGAGTACTACGGACGCTACATAGCGAAAGTACCAGAGCGTCTCATCGACCAGAAGAAAGTGGATAAGAGCAATCTTATCCTCGTAACTGCCATTACACCCACAAAAGCAGGCATCGGCAAGACCACCGTCAGCATCGGACTTGCCTTAGGTCTTAACAAGCTTGGCAAGAAGGCGGTGTGCGCCCTTCGCGAACCATCGCTCGGTCCTTGCTTTGGAGTGAAAGGTGGTGCTGCAGGTGGAGGCTATGCTCAGGTGTTGCCTATGGAGAAGATAAACCTTCATTTCACAGGTGACTTCCATGCCATCACTTCTGCCCACAACATGATATCGGCTCTTCTTGACAACTATATTTACCAGCACCGTGACGAAGGATTCGCCCTGAAGGAAGTGTTGTGGAAGCGCGTCCTTGACATAAACGACCGTAACCTTCGCAACATAGTCACAGGTCTTGGAGCAAAGACGGATGGTGTGACAGGCACAAGCGGATTTGACATCACTCCTGCCAGCGAGATTATGGCGATCCTGTGTCTGTCGAAAGACCTCGATGACCTTCGCCGCCGTATCGACAACATAATACTCGGCATCACCATCGATGACGAGCCGTTCCGTGTGAAAGACATGGGAGTGGGAGGTGCCATCACCGTACTGCTTCTTGATGCCATCCACCCTAACCTCGTGCAGACTACTGAGCAGACTCCTGCATTCGTGCATGGAGGTCCATTCGCCAACATAGCACATGGATGCAACACTATCCTTGCCACAAAGATGGCTATGACCTTCTCTGACTATGTTGTCACAGAAGCAGGCTTCGGAGCAGACCTCGGTGCAGAAAAGTTCTTTGACATCAAGTGTCGTAAGAGCGGACTGCAGCCAAAGCTGACTGTAATCGTTGCCACGACACAGGGGCTCAAGATGCACGGAGGCGTTCCTGTTGACAAGATTAAGGAACCTGATGCAGAGGGCCTGATAAAGGGTATCAAGAACCTTGACCGCCATATTGCCAATCTCAAGAAATTCGGGCAGAGCGTGATAGTAAGCTTCAACCGCTATGCAACTGATACAGACTACGAGCTTGACATTCTCCGCAAGCATTGTGAGAATGCAGGAGTTGGATTCGCAGTCAACAACGCATACATGGAAGGCGGCAACGGAGCTATCGATTTGGCTCAGGTTGTCATTGACACCATAGAGAAGAATCCATCACAACCATTGCAGCTTGCTTACGAGGATTCTGATGACATCAAGACTAAAATCGAGAAGGTGTGCAAGGATCTGTATGGAGCAAAGAGTGTAACATACGGCAAGGCTGCAGAGCGTATGCTTCTGCGCATACAGAAACTCGGCATTGAGAACTATCCTGTATGTATTGCCAAGACTCAGTATTCGTTCTCGGCTGACCAGAAGTTGTACGGATGCCCTAAGGACTTCAACATCAACATACGTGACCTCGTGATTAATGCTGGTGCAGAAATGATAGTGGCAATAGCCGGCGACATAATGCGTATGCCTGGTCTGAGCAAGAGTCCGCAGGCTGAACGCATCGACATAGTGAATGGTCAGATAGAAGGACTTTCATAAATGAAATAAGGTAACTATATAGTACTACTTGACCCATATATGGGGAAGTGAATATTTGATGCCCTACCGGCACATCGCATTTTGAGCTGGCTCAAGTCTCCATTTGAGCCAGCTCATTCTGTCAGTTGAGCCAGCTCAAAATGCGACCTGAGCGGGCTCACTAAGAGATTTGACCCAGCCCATTTGGACTAATATGTACTGACACTTACTGCGTAAGCTTTCTCCTTGTTTACGCGCGTATATACGCGTACATTATTATATATTTTAAGTATTGACTTCACATCGTCGGTCAGTCCCTCACCAGTCAGTTTGAGCACAGCCTCTTTCTTTGTCCAATACTTAATGAACTCTTCATCCTTGTCGGCAGCTTTCATCACCTGCTCATACTCCTCGTCACACAGCACATAACGGGCAAGCGATTCGTTGAAACGCCCCATGCTTTCGACATCAACACCTACCTCGCTGTCCGACAAGACACAGGCAACGGCACTTTTGCAATGACTGATGTTGAAATATACGCCAGGATGTGCCGTAAGTATAGGTTTCCCATGCTCACCATACTCAAATGCAGGTGATTCTGTTATGCCGTATTGCTCCGCTAACGCATCGCATAGCAAATGATAGCCTAAAGCGCACTCCAACCGACCTTGTCTGAACTTGAAACGCATTGCCTTTTCACGTCTCCACTCAGGCAATGCGTCCAACATACGCTCAAGTTCCTCGTCAGTTATACTTTCAAGGTTATCCTTTATATAAAGCTTATAACTCATGCTTGCAGATTTTATAGAAAAACACTTGCAGACACATTATCTAACTCATTTTGGATGGTGTACATAAAGTAACTCTGAAGTCATAACCTTTCACCACAATTCTTGCAATAGTTAGCCTTGAGATCAGTTTTCTCGTTGCATCTCGGACAACGTCCGTTCTTGCCTTTCTTCTTTGTCTCATCTATCATGGTTGCCGACACAATACCTGTAGGCACAGCGATTATTGTGTAACCAAGTATCATGACTAAGCTCGACAGGAACTGCCCTACCCCTGTGGTTGGCGTTATGTCGCCATATCCTACGGTGGTGAGTGTGACTATCGCCCAGTATATGCTTGTAGGTATATCTGTGAAACTGGTTCCAGGCTGCTGTCCCTCAACCATATACATCAAAGTGCCTATGATGGTGACAAGTATCAGGACAAACAGGAAATACACGGCTATCTTGGTAAGACTCATCTTCAGGCTCTGCAGCAACAGGTATCCTTCATTAATGAAGGCAAACAGTTTCAGAACGCGGAATATACGTATGAGTCGGAATGCTCGCAATATGAACATGTATCTTGCACTTGACAACATAGGTATGAACGACAAGTACAGCGGCAAGGTTGCAAGCAAGTCCACGATGCCGAAGAAACTAAGCATATAGTCACGTGGCTTTGGCGAACAGTATATGCGCAGCACATACTCAATAGTGAAGAAAAACGTGAGCACGTATTCCATGACTGTAAGCACAGTCTTGAACGGTCCTGCCACCGACGGAACCGTCTCTACGAAAGCAACTATCAGGCTCAGGACTATCGCAACAATCACAGCAATGTCAAACGCCTTGCCAGCAGGTGTCTCTGCTTCGAATATTATCTTCCACAAACGTGGCTTGTCTTTAAGTAGTTTTATCAACTTTTTCATGGCACAAATTTACGACATTTATTCGTAAGCATGGCACACCTTGATGGCACACCTTACTGCTTTTAACATTTTTTTGATATTCACAATTCATTTTTGTGTGTGCATTTTTTTCTTTCATTTATTACACACTCTGCCAAAGTGTGTGTAAAACACTAATAATAACGACTTTTTTATTTCTTTGTTTGTATCATTGTAGGTAATTTTGTATCGGAAAAATGTGCCATCTGACATAAGTGTGCAATTTTTGCCCTTTACCTTTAGGACACCAGAAACTCCATAAAGAACATTACTTTTATACAATAATAGAGAACTTCATCGCAAACAATAAAATGCTCGAGAGATTCCTAAAACAAACAACATTCACTTCTCAGGAGGACTTCCAGAAGAACTTCAAGTTCATTGTTCCTGAGAATTTCAACTTCGCCTACGATGTCATGGACGCATGGGCAGAAGAAACTCCTGACCGTCTGGCACTTCTTTGGTGTAACGACCAAGGTGAAGAGCGTAGATTCACATTCACAGACATACGTCGTGAGTCTAACAAAGCGGCATCATACCTGTTATCTCTCGGCATCAAGAAGGGTGACTTCGTGATGCTCATACTGAAGCGTCGCTATCAGTTCTGGATAACAATGCTTGCCCTTCACAAGATTGGCGCCGTTGCCATCCCTGCCACATTCCTCCTGACTAAGAAGGATATCATATACCGTGTAAAGGCTGCCGACATAAAGGCTGTGGTAACATGCGGCGATGAGGAAATCGTTCGTCATGTCAACGAGGCACATGCCGAATGGCCTGCTCTCAAATGCCGCATCAGCGTCGGCCCTATCGTTCCTGAAGGATGGGAAGACTACAATGCCGGAGTGGCAGCTGCTGAGGAATACCATAGCGAGAAGAGAGCGACCGCATCATCAGACCCATTGCTCATGTACTTCACATCGGGTACAAGCGGTCAACCTAAGATGGTGCTTCACGACCACACCTACCCTATCGGTCATATCGGCACCGCAGCATTCTGGCACAACCTCCATCTTGGAAGTCTCCACCTTACTGTTGCCGACACAGGCTGGGCAAAAGCCACTTGGGGCAAGATGTACGGTCAGTGGATAGCAGGAGCAACTCTTTTCGTGTATGACCACGAGAAGTTCACTCCAGCCGACATCCTGACAAAGATAGGTCAGTACAGAATAACAAGTTTCTGTGCGCCTCCAACCATTTACCGTTTCATGATACGCGAGGACCTGAGCAAGTTCGACCTCTCTTCCTTGCAGCATGTGACAACAGCCGGCGAGGCACTCAACTCTGCCGTGTATGAGAAGTTCCTTGAAATAACAGGACTTGAAATCAAAGAAGGTTTCGGACAGACAGAAGGCACATGCCTCCTTGCCACCACACCTTGGATAAAGACAAAGCCAGGCAGCATGGGAATGCCAATGCCACAATACGACATTCGTCTGATTAAGGCTGACGGTACTGAAGCTGCCGTTGGAGAGCAAGGACAGATTGCCATCGTGACAAACACAAAGAAGCCTATCGGACTGTTCCGTGAATACTATCGCAACCCAGAAGCCACAAAGGCAGCATGGCACGATGATGTATATTACACAGGTGACTTGGCATACTGCGACGAGGACGGTTACTACTGGTTCGTGGGCAGAGCCGACGACGTCATCAAGTCATCAGGCTACCGCATCGGTCCTTTCGAGGTTGAAAGTGCCCTCATGACCCACCCTGCCGTTGTGGAATGTGCCATAACAGGTGTTCCTGACGAGATTCGTGGCATGGTGGTCAAGGCAACCATCGTGCTCGGCAAGGAGTGGAAGGACAAAGCCAATGACGATCTGAAGAAAGAACTGCAGGAGCATGTCAAGCGCACTACTGCACCATATAAATACCCACGCGTTGTGGAATTTGTAGATGAACTGCCAAAGACTCATTCTGGCAAGATTCGTCGTGTAGAGATTCGTGAAAACGACGCAAAGAAATGACAGAGGAAGAACTGATAAAACAAGGTAAGGAGGCTTATGCACGGCAAGACTGGAAGCTATGTCTTGACTCGTATGCAGAGGCTATAAAGATGAACCCCGACTCCGAAGCCGTCGAACTGAGAAAGATGGCACAGAACATCATCGAGTTCTACTGCAAGGACAGGTTCAACCCTTAGACCGCTTAAAATATTAATATTATGGCAAAAATGAGAGGAGCTATCGTTGTTGACATTGAACGTTGCAAGGGATGCAATCTATGCACGATAGCATGTCCATTGAATCTTGTCAAACTAAGTGACACCGTCAATCACAAAGGTTACAACTTTGCAGAGCAGACAGAATGGGAGAAGTGCAACGGATGCACAAGCTGTGCCATCGTCTGCCCTGACGGATGCATCACTGTTTACAGAAAAAAGGAGGAGTAAAGATGGACGAACAGAAAAAGGATTATGTGTTGCTTAAAGGCAACGAAGTGATAGCAAAGGCAGCCATCCGCTACGGTTACGACGGATTCTTCGGCTACCCAATCACCCCACAGAGCGAGGTGCTTGAGACACTCGCCGTTGACAAGCCTTGGGAGACCACCGGCATGGTGGTGCTTCAGGCAGAAAGCGAGGTTGCATCCATCAACATGCTCTACGGAGCAGGATGCACAGGCAAGCTCGTCTTCACATCAAGTTCAAGTCCAGGCATTGCATTGATGCAGGAAGGCATCAGCTACATGGCAGCATGCGAGATACCGGGAGTCATCGTCAGCGTAGGTCGTGGCGGTCCAGGTCTCGGCACCATCCAGCCAGGACAGGCAGACTACTTCCAGGCTGTCTATGGCGGTGGCAATGGCGACTACAACCTCATTGTCCTCGCACCAAACAGCGTTCAGGAAATGGCTGACTGCATGGGCAAGGCAAAAGACCTCACCTTCAAGTGGCGAGTGCCAGTCATCGTGCTCAGCGACGGTGTCATAGGTCAGATGATGGAGAAGGTGGAACTGCCACCATTCACCCCACGTCGCACAGACGAGGAGATAGCAAAGCAATGCCCTTGGGCAATCAACGGCATCGGTCTCAAGAACCGCAAGTACAACTACATGTCATCACTCGAGTTCGACCCACAGGTCATGGAAGACCGCAACCACGCAATGGCTGCCAAATACCGCAAGATTGAAGCAGAGGAGGTTGACTATGAGCTGTACAAATGCGACGGAGAGCTCGACTATCTCATCGTGGCATACGGCATCTCATCACGCGTCAGCATGAAAGCCGTTGACCAGTTGCGTGAGCAGGGAGTCAAGGTCGGCATGCTCCGTCCTAAGACCCTCTGGCCATTCCCAAACAAGATACTCAACACCATGGCAGAAAAGCTCACCAGCATACTGTGCGTGGAGCAGAGCGAAGGTCAGATGATCAGAGACGTGCGCCTTGCCGTCGAAGGTCAGGTGCCAGTATATCACACAGGCCGCTGCGGTGGCATCATCGGTTCACCTGCAGAAGTGGTGGACGCATTCAAGGCAATGGCACGTGAAAGTATAACCAAAAACTGGCCAAAAGGCTACTGGATGAAATGACAAAAGAAGAACTCATAACCCCCGAAAACAGAATATACGGCAAACCATCATTGATGAACGACACGCCCATGCACTACTGCCCAGGCTGTAGCCATGGCGTCGTTCACAAACTCGTAGCCGAAGTTATCGAAGAGATGGGCATGGAGGAAGACACCATCGCCATCTGCCCTGTAGGATGTGCCGTCTTCGCATACCGCTACCTCAATGTCGATTGGATAGAAGCCAGCCACGGACGCGCACCAGCATGTGCCAGTTCCGTCAAGCGCTTATGGCCAAAGAAGCTCGTCTTCACATACCAGGGCGACGGCGACATGGCATGCATCGGCACAGGCGAGGCAATCCACGCACTCAACCGTGGTGAGAACATCGCCATGATATTCATCAACAACGCCATATACGGAATGACAGGCGGACAGATGGCACCAACCACACTCATGGGCATGAAGACAGCCACTTGTCCTTACGGCAGACAGGCAGACCTCCACGGGTACCCACTCCACATCACCGACATAGCAACAAGCCTCGAAGGCACATGCTACGTCACCCGACAGGCAGTCAACACCGTGCCAAATATACGCAAGGCAAAGAAAGCCATCCGTCAGGCATTCGAGAACTCACTCAAGGGCAAGGGATGCTCACTCGTTGAAATCGTGTCAACATGCGCATCAGGCTGGAAGAAAACCCCAGAGCAGGCAAACCAGTGGATGGAGGAGAACATGTTCCCATACTACCCACTCGGCGACCTAAAGAACACCGTAGAATAACCATCAGACTCCAAGACACATGACAGAAGAGATAATCATATCAGGATTCGGAGGACAGGGAGTCCTCTCAATGGGAAAGATTCTGGCATACGCTGGAATCATGGAAGGCAAGCAAGTAAGCTGGATGCCAGCCTACGGTCCCGAGCAGCGAGGCGGCACAGCCAATGTCACCGTCATCGTCAGCGACGACATCGTCAGCTCACCAATCGTCAGCGCATACGACACAGCCATCGTGCTCAACCAGCCATCACTCGAGAAATTCGAGCCTTGCATCAAGCCAGGCGGCACCATCATCTATGACGGACACTCCATCATACAGCCACCTAAGCGCGATGACATCAACGTCTATCGCATCGACGCAATGGAAGAGGCAGCACGCACCGGCAACTCAAAAGTATTCAACATGCTCGTCCTCGGCGGTTACCTCAAGGTTCGCCCAATAGCCAGCGTCGATGACGTGGTCAAGGGACTGCACAAGGCACTCCCAGAGCGCCACCACAAGCTCATCCCTATGAACGAGGAAGCCATCCGCAGAGGAATGGAAATAATAAAGAAAATGTAAATCCTAAAAAGGTTAGAGGTTAAAGGTTGAGGGTTGAGAGTTGAGGGAATTTATGGTTAGGGAGTCTTCTTCTGGCTCATTCAACCTCCCTTCAACTCTCAACCCTCAACTCTATACCATAAATCTATTAAAAAATTACCCCTTCATCCCTCAACCTTCATCCTTCAACCCTTAACCTTCATCCCTCATCCTTGAAACCTTTTTAATCCTTTACCTTCCAGACTCTGACATAATCTATCTCATAAAGCATAGGGAATGCGTCGGCAACTGGTTCGCCTCCGTTGATGCCGCCAATGGCAAGGTTGAGCAGTATGTAGTGTGGTGCATGGAAGGGGTTGGTGTGGTTGCCAATGGAACCATTTACGGTTTTGGTCAGGTCGACCTCGTTGAGCAGTTCGCCATCGAGGTACAGACGGATGTGGCTATCGGTCCAGTCCATTGTCCACACATGGAACTTCTCGTTCCAATAGGGGTCTTTCTCCGTGAAATGGGTGTAAGGAACTTTCTGGGAATTCCACACGGCTGAATATCGGCGGTCGTTGCCCCATGCTGCATTGGCAAGGATGTGTGGATTGCCGCCTATGTGGTAATATTCCATGATGTCAATCTCGCCATTTGACGGCCACTCGCCTTGTTCGCCCAATGTCCAGATGGCTGGCCACGAACCCATGACGGCTGGTATGCGTGCCCTCACCTCCACGCGTCCGTACTGGAAACTGAAGGTGCCACGGGTGTTGATGCTTGCCGACGAGTAGCGGGCATAGGGACGATTGCGTCGCCAATCGGAACTGCCTGCCTGATACCGTGGGTTCGGTATGCTGTCGAGCCGTCCTTCGAGTACAAGCACTCCATCACGGCGATATGCATTGGATGCCTGATACCATTGGTATTCCTCATTTCGCACAAACCCATGCTCGGATTTCCACACAGAGGTGTCAAGGGGTCCCGAGCCGTCAAACTCATCGTGCCACACCAAGGTCCATTCATCGGGGGTTGAGGGAGTGAAGACCCACCCCGACCCTCCCGTTAAAAGGGAGGGAGTTGAGTATGATGGGGTGAGGGTTGAGGGCAGCATGGCTGCTCGCATACCCATTGCTAAAGCAATAATTGAAAGCGTAGTGGTTAGTCTTTTCATAATAATGCAGTAAAAGTTTTTAAGTTATATAGGTTGGGCAAATTTAATAAAAAAAACTTAAAGCTGCATCTGCTTTGCTAAAAATGATTAATATTGTTTGGCATTTACACAAAAACGAGTACCTTTGTCAGGAAAAATCGGAAGACCCACTACATTCAAAAAACTTGTATGGCAAACTACTGGACACGAAGAAATGACCACACAGATGAAGCAACCACCGTGAATCCGTGGGAAGAGGTTATAGGACACGGAGAGGTGCGATACCCAGACCCCGACTCAGACTATGTGTTGATGCGCCGGGAATGTCCTTATTGCGGAAGCACCAACACCGCCACTATGTGCGATGGCAACCTCATCTGTCACGACTGTGGCATGATGCATAAATAGTTGGTGGATGTGGTTGATAAGCAATATGCTGTATCTTAATTTCGTTCAAATTTAATAATTATTTGGTGAAGGCAATATTAACCATAGCTTTACTGGCTTGCAGAGCAACTATGTGCCATGCACAGCAGGAATCAAAGGATAACATTGTGATGCCCGAAGGCATCACGACGGCTGACTTGTCTGCCCCTGAAGACATTCAGGAAACGGACATAGAAGTTACGGCTGACGATGAGACAACTCGCCGTTACCTGCCATTACCATCGCACCATCACTACCACTACATGACACCAATCATGTCCACACCTATGACCATGTGGGGAGGCTATCTGGGATGGGACTTGCACGAAGGTCTCAACGCATCCATTGGAGCATCGGTATTCAGCACCTTCGGAAGCGGCAACACATGGAAAGGCGCGGGTTTCGGTCAGAATCTGTCGCTGATGTATGCCACACCACTATCCAGCAAACTCACCCTTGCTGTAGGTGGGTATTTCAATAATGTGTCATGGGCACACGACATATTCCACGATGCTGGTGCCTGTGCTGTACTCGGATATCACTTCAACGAGCATTGGAGTGCGTATGTATATGGTCAGAAATCTTTGATGAACGACAAGCACATACCGCGTCCTCTGATGCACATGAGCGACATAGGCGACCGTATCGGAGCTGCCGTGCGCTACAACTTCAATCCAAATTTCTCCGTACAGGTGTCGTTTGAAACAAACCAATACAGCAACATGCCTATGATGCCTCCACCTGTCCGCAACGGCAACGACAAGCGATAACCCCACCCTACATTCAATATTCGTAGAGTCGGAAGTGCTGAATCTTGAAATCGCCTACGGGGATTCTGACATGACGACCTTGATGAGTTTGATCGCCACTTAAATGGCGTACTATTTTCATAGAGCCATCATTATCGAACTCAACCTGTTCACACTTAGCCAATCCCACCCTCTTACCCTCTTTCTTAAAGGTGACGACTACGCCCGAACCAATAATGAAATAGTCCTCTTTGGATTGACGGATGATGATACATGCCGTCTCAGGCCATGTGTCTGACTTTGCTCCTGGTTCCCAGCCTAAGGTGTAACTATGCCTAATGTTCATATCTATGTCATCAGGAGTATGAATGGATGATTCTCGCATTTCGTTGTCAAGAATGACGGCATCCATGTTATCGGAACCTTGATACTTGAGGATTAACGGTTGCGTCTGCTGCAAAATACGATATGCTGAGGCAAGGGGCGACATGTTGCTGCCTCCCGAGACGAAAGCATTCAACTGGTCGTCTTTGGTAAGGTCGATGTCTCTCCAGTCGTTTGACTTGCTGTTGCTGTACAAAGGATAGTCCTCAATAGAAAAAGGACAGAACCCCATGGCATCGTGATGACCAAAAGCATATAGAGCACGCACAGCATCTTGGTCTTCAAGTCGTATTTCCGGAATGAACAGAGGATTGTTGGCAAGGTGATATTTATCTGTCCAACTGCGGTATCCCTTGTCATATAGGTCGAGTCCATAGACATCTATGCTCGGAGCACCACAATGCCAAATATCTATGAGGTGAGCAAGCGGACCTGCTGACGGGTACTCGCCAGGTTTGCGGTTACGACTGTTTAAGGCAACATTCACATACATAGGAAGGTCGTAAACAGCCTTGCCGGCTTTTGCCATTTCCTCTACATACAACGCATACGTCCACGCCTGGAATATCTCCTCGGCATACATGTCGTTGCCGAACAGTTCCGCCCAACTGCCATGCTCTGATGATATACGTAGGCGGTCGTTGTTTAGCGTTCTTTTATTCTTCAGAAGATAAGATGTCAGCTGCTTTGGCACTTGACTATTGTACATCTTCGTAGCATCCGAACTATAGTCGCGAGGTTCGTTCACCATTCCTATCTCATTCTCCACCTGCACCATGATGACGGTATGCTCCTTGCTGTCCATGTCATGTAAATGCTGCATCATCTTGCAGAATATCTTCTTGTCGGCAGCAAGCACGTTGGCAGATAGCGATGATGCTTCCTCAAGAGGGACTCCATTACGGTCGTGAACGCGAGGGAAACGATTCGTGTCACGTTTGAACCATTCGGGAGCATAGCAGCTCATGCTGTTCTTCCAGGCACCAAACCAGAGAACGACAACCTTTAGATCATTCTTGCGTGCTTCGCTGATAATATCATCAAGCGTAGTGAAGTCATACCTACCCTCTTCTGGTTCAAGAAGTTCCCATGTCACAGGAGCAAGTACGGTATTCAGTCCCAATGACTTGAGATGAGAGAATATGCGTTGTACATCGTTGAGCGTTGATGCCGAAGAATTACCAAGTTCGCCTCCTATCATAAGCATCGGTTTCCCATTGGCAATAATTCTTGCCCAACTGCCGTGATTCTCAATCTTTGGCTGTGAAAGGCATATTGCCGACATCGTAAGGACTGCAAGTGTAGAAAATGTCTTTTTAATATTCATCATAATATTTGTCAGTTTTTGAATGGAGTCATCACACAACTTATGCTTTTGACCATACAAAAGTACACATTTCCTTTGGAAAACGAGCACTATAATCAGGAAATTGACATACGGAATGTATTTATTGACGAAAAACCGTTTATATTGGCATGCTATATGACACAAAAACATGGTTCGCATGTTCGTGGGGATAAACAATTTCTGCATGAACACTCCCCCCCAAAAAAAATCGGGTAGGAGGTAAATGCTAATCATAAAAGGCATTTGCCTCCTACTTTCACATTTACCGACCTCCCACACCACCACGCATGCAGTTCCCCACGTGGCGGTTCCTTGCAATCTATCCACATGGGGATAGGTACTTTCCGCTCAATAACTATAATTATCGTATCGTAAGTCGGCGCTCCCATTTATACAACAAGGTTCTAAAATACTTGATGTGATATATCACGAAACCAAGCATTTACGAGGAGATGAGGACGAAAAAAAGGAGGAAGATTACTCTTCCTCCTTTTCAGTACCCCGAGCCGGGCTCGAACCGGCACATCGTGAGATATTGGTGTTTGAGACCAACGCGTCTACCAATTCCGCCATCGGGGCTTGCGTCAAATGCGGTGCAAAGGTATGAAATTTTAATGAAAACGAAAACGAAAACACAAACTTTTTTTGCTGTAACGGCAAAAATCAACATAAAACGACTGCTTCTATGCCATATTATGACAATAAAGCAGCCGTTAGAGAGTGTTCGTCACATGATGGAAACGTAAGGAATTCCTTTATCGAATCCTCATATATCATTACTTAAGTCCTGCTTTGAGCGAACGGATTACAGCAGAGTTGAATCCAGCATGGTCAAGTTCGTTAAGTCCCTTGATAGTGACTCCACCAGGAGTTGTCACCTTGTCGATAGCCTCTTCAGGATGCCATCCTGTTTCTTTGAGAAGACTTACCGCACCTTGCATGGTCTGAAGTGCAATCTGCTTTGCCTGCTGTGGATAGAATCCCATCTCGCAACCACCTTCCATCTGGGCACGGATATAGCGCATAACGTATGCTATGCCACATGAAGCCATCATCATACCCGGTCCGACAAGGTTTTCTGTGACCACGAGAGTGTCGCCATCGATGGCATACAGTTCCTCGACTGCCTTGAGACTCTCTGGTGTTGCAGCCTGACCCTTTGCGATGAAACTCATGCTGGCAGCAAATTCTGCTGCTATGTTAGGTATCACATAGAAATACTGACCCGCCTGTCCGAGTTCCTCCTGCAACATAGCAGTTGTGAAGTTTGCCGCATCGCTCACGATAATCTGCTTGTCAAGATTGAGCACAGGCTTCACCTCTGCGAGAACAAGTTTCATGAGCCAAGGCTTAACGACCAACACTACGATGTCAGCATCCTTGACAGCCTCAATGTTGTCAGTTGTGATGTTGAGTGCAGGGTACTCGTTCTTGAACTGCGCAAGAAGAGCTTCGTTCTTGTCTGCTACTGTGATGTTGCTAATCTGTCCGCTTTTAGCCCATCCTTTGATGAGTGCGCCACCCATATTACCGGCGCCTATTACAGTAAGTTTCATTTTTTAGTCGTTTTATTTGTATTTTTTTCTTAACTTTGTGCAAAGTTAACGGAAAGTGTACGTTCTACAAAATATTTGTGGCATTTTCTCGTTTATAAGGTGAGGTCTATTGATTAATATCTATTATGAAGACAATACATTATTATATAATAGCATTTGTGACAGCAGCATTGATGTTCGCTTCTGCCCCTTTCAGCTCTGTTGAGGCACAGACACGAAAGGTCATGAACCGCCCTTATATCGACCAGCGCAAGTTTCACTACGGATTCCTTGCCGGATTACACATGCAGGACATTGAGTTGCAGCAAAACGGGTTCACCGATGAGAACGGCAACCAATGGTTTGCGGAGACTCCAAACTACGAACCCGGCTTTACCGTAGGCATACTCGGAGAGTTCGCCTTGACGAATAATCTTGCCTTGAGAATCATTCCAACCATGCACTTTGGCACCAAGAACATGACTTTCAGGAACAACCTGAATGGTGACAAGCAGTACCAGACCGTGAAGTCAACGTACATATCCTTGCCTATCGATGTGAAATACTCTGCAGAACGATTCAACAACTACCGACCATACATAATGGCAGGTATCAACCCAACCTACGACCTCACGGTCAAGAAGCAGAAACAGCTGCTGCTGAAGAATGCAGACTGCTACCTTGAGGCAGGCATCGGATGCGACTTCTATTTCCCATGGTTCAAATGCATACCTGAGATAAAGTTCTGCTATGGATTGTCAAATATCATAGAGAAGAACCGCTCTGACCTGACAGACCAGACACAGCTGATCTTCACGAACTCTGTTGACAAGGCAAAGAGCAAGATGATAGTGCTCACCATATATTTTGAGTAATTGAAACAATTGAGAAGACCATATTAACATGAGATATTCCATTATCATACCTGTATATAACCGTCCGGATGAAGCAGACGAGCTGCTTGAAAGCCTCACCAAGCAAAAGGTGAAGGATTTTGAGGTGGTGGTCGTCGAAGACGGGTCGTCAAAACCTTGCAAGGAGGTGTGCGACAAGTATAAAGATACTTTGGATGTCAAGTACTTCGTCAAAGAGAACGGAGGTCCGGGACCAGCACGCAACTACGGAGTGGAGCAGGCACAAGGCGAGTATGTGCTGATTCTCGACAGCGACTGCGTCATTCCAGAGGGGTATATAGCAGCCATAGAAGCAGAACTTGCCACTAATCCGTGCGATGCCTTTGGCGGTCCTGATGCTGCTCATGACTCGTTCACCAACGTGCAGAAGGCAATAAGCTACTCCATGACATCGTTCTTCACCACAGGTGGCATCCGTGGTGGAAAGAAGAAGATGGACAAGTTCTTCCCACGCTCATTCAACATGGGTATGAAACGTGAGGTGTACAACAAGCTCGGAGGCTTTGCCAAGATGCGATTCGGCGAAGACATAGACTTCAGTTATCGCATAGTGGAAGCTGGCTATTCATGCCGCTTGTTTCCTGAGGCATGGGTGTGGCACAAGAGAAGAACCGACTTCGGAAAATTTTTCAAGCAAGTGTTCAACTCTGGAATTGCTCGCATCAATCTGGAGAAGCGTCACCCTGGCACCATGAAACTCGTACACATGCTGCCTATGATATTCACAGTAGGAGTAATCTGCCTCATTGTGGCAAGCTTGTCGCTTGTGGTACAGATTGCATTAATGTCGGCAGGAGGTCACGGCACATCATCACTATGGACAGCACCCCTCATACCGCTCATCCCATTGGCGCTCTATTCCCTGTTGCTACTTGCCGACTCAACCATAAAGAACGGAAGCATAGCCGTTGGTGCTTTGTCTGTACCAGCAGCTTTCGTACAACTGATGGGATACGGATTCGGATTCCTTAAAGCATGGTGGTTGCGATGCGTACAAGGCAAAGATGAGTTTACTGCATTTGAAAAGAACTTCTATGATTAACAAGCATTTCCGTCCCTTCAACTCAAAAACAGCGGAGAGTCAGAATGCTGACCCCTACCCTGCCAACAGAAAGCATCGTACATACGGTGGCAGCGCTATGACACACAGCACCATAAAGGACATGGCTGCAGAAGACCGTCCACGAGAGAAGCTCATGGACAAAGGTGTAGAGGCATTAACCATAGCAGAACTGCTTGCCATACTCATAGGTGGTGGCACGAAGGAAAAGACTGCCGTCGAACTGATGCAGGACATCATGAACGACTGTGAGGGCAAACTGGTGAACCTGAGTCGCATGACGATGGAAGACCTCATGGAGTACCGAGGCATAGGCGAGGCAAAGGCACTCAGCATCATAGCAGCTGCAGAAATAGGCAGGCGTCGAACTTTAGAGAGGATAAGCGAAATTAAAAAGGTTGAGAACGGCAAAGACGTACTTGAGCTGATGCAGCCTCGCATACAGGACCTGAGTCATGAAGAGAGTTGGGCTCTGCTTCTCAATAACGACGGAAGACTCCTGAGATGCGTACATCTGTCGCAAGGAGGTCTTACGGAAACAGCTGTTGATGTCAGGATGCTCTACAAACACGCTTGTCTTGCAAATGCCACCTGCCTGATAATCGTACACAACCACCCGAGCGGCAACCTGCGTCCGAGTGCAGCAGACAAAGACCTGACACAGAGGGTGAAAAAGGCAGGAGCAATTATGAACATAAGAATGCTTGACCACGTGATCGTGACTGACGGAGACTACTACTCGTTCGCAGAAAACGGCATGGTATAAGTCAGATAACCAAGAGGCTGCAAGATATCCTATCCCATATTTAGGAAGAAAGTGCATAAGCCACTTCTATTCATAAGAAATAAACAAACTCTAACAATGGCAGAAGAAATAACTAAATACGACATTGAGACCAAGACGGTGGAATATCTCAAGACGGTGTTCGACCCAGAAATTCCCGTGAACGTATGGGATCTTGGCATGATTTACAAGATTGACGTTAAGGACACAGCAGAACCTGTTGAGGAGAAGACCTTCGACATTGACATCGACATGACCTTCACAGCACCTAACTGTCCTGCAGCCGACTTCATTATTGAAGACATCCAGCAGAAACTGGAGAGCATAAAAGGCGTGAAGGAAGTAAACATAAACGTCGTGTTCGAGCCAGAATGGACAAAGGACATGATGAGCGAGGAGGCAAAACTGGATTTAGGTTTTCTTTAACCACACCCACCACCCTCAGGGGGAAAGGACATTTGTATGATTTATTTCATTAGCGATGCACATTTAGGCAGTCGGGCACTTGCACACAGACGCACCCAAGAAAGACGGCTCGTGAACTTCCTTGACAAGATAAAGGACAAGGCAGAAGCCGTATATATGCTCGGAGACATGTTTGACTTCTGGTTTGAATATAAGGATGTGGTGCCACGAGGATTCACGCGTTTTCTCGGCAAAGTGAGCGAACTGACTGACAATGGAGTGGAGGTACACTACTTCACAGGCAATCACGACATGTGGATGGACGACTACCTCGAAACGGAGTGTGGTGTGATACTGCATCGCGAACCATGCACACTCGACATTTACGGGAAACTGTTCTATCTGGCTCATGGCGATGGTCTTGACTATCGCGACAAGGAGTGGAAAACAAAGTTCATGTTCAAGTGTTTCCACAGCAAGGGACTTCGTCGGTTTGCCAAGATGATACACCCACATTGGTTCATGAACTTCGGTCTCAACTGGGCAAAGAACAGCCGTCTGAAGCGCAAGAAAGACAAAGACAAGAACAAGCCTGACTTTGAGAATGCCGAAAAACTGGTGGGATACGAGAGTGCCGACTTTGAAGAGGAACCATACATGGGAGAAGATAAGGAAGGACTTGTACTATACGCTAAGGACTACATGAAGTCACACCCAGACATCAACTACTTCATCTTCGGTCACAGGCACATAGAACTCGACCTTATGCTGAACCGCCAGACACGACTGATGATAGTCGGCGAATGGATGACCCTATTCACTTATGCCGTGTTCGATGGTGAGCATATCTTCATGGAAAATTTCGTAGAAGGAGATACCGAACTGTAGCAAACGCAACAAGATCGTATATATAAGGACACAAAACGAATAAAAATGCATAATATGCAGCAAAAAGTTGCATATTATGCATTATTATTCATAAAATATCGTACCTTTGCAGTCGTTTTGTGAATATTTATTCATCACCTCTGAATTATGGCAGCAATACAACCTTCAGCAAGCCGACCACAAGGAAGGCAATCACGACTTGACATAATAAAAAGCATCATACAGACGCAGGACATAGGCAATCAGGACGAACTGGCACAGGCTCTGTCGAAAGTCGGCATGAACATGGCACAAGCCACATTGTCGCGCGACCTCAAACTGCTGAAAGTGATAAAGGGAATATCGCCAAAGGGACGTTCAATATACATGTTACCCGAAAACCCACACTATAGAAGGGTCAGAGAACACAGAGCAGAGGGAACGGCTATACAGAACGGATTCATGTCGGTGAGGATATCAGGACAGCTTGCCGTGATAAAGACACGCCCAGGATATGCAAGCGGACTAGCAAGCGATATAGACAACGCACACTTTCAGGAAGTAATCGGGACAATAGCTGGTGACGACACCATTTTCCTTGCTCTTGAAGAGAATTTCAACAAAGAGACGCTGGAAGCAAACCTGAGAACCATCGTTCCTGTATATCCAGGATCACATATTTGATTGTAAGAATATTTTGTAAGAATAATTTGTAGATACAAAAAACATGTTGTACGAAGACGGAATTAAGGTGATTGTGGCAGATGCCTCTCACGAAAAATACGTGGACCTTATCCTTGAAACAATACGAATAGCAGCAAAGAAGCGTGGCACAGGTATTGCCGAACGCACTCATGAATATGTTGCAACTAAGATGAAGGAAGGCAAGGCTGTACTTGCTCTTGACCCAAGCAGCCAGACTGAACTTGGTGACAAGTTCGTCGGATTCAGCTATATCGAGACATGGGGCAACAAGCAGTACGTGACAACGTCAGGACTCATAGTACACCCTGACTATCAGGGACGCGACATAGCAAAGCGCATCAAGGACCACACGTTCACATTGGCACGTGTACGCTGGCCTCATGCAAAGATATTCTCCCTCACCAGTGGCGATGCCGTGATGAAGATGAACACAGCATTGGGATATGTGCCGGTTAGTTTCAACAAACTGACTGACGATGATGCTTTCTGGCGTGGATGCAAAGGATGCATCAACTACCCTATCTTAGAGATGAAGGAGCGTAAGTTCTGCATCTGCACGGGAATGCTGTACGACCCAGAGCAGCACAAGGGTGAGCCTACCCCTGTGGAAGTGTTCCAAGAGATAATGAAGGAAATGGTGTTGCGTGGTATCATGTAATGCTCTATGACAAGTAAATATTAAAGAATACAAAAATATATGGAAAAAAAGAAAGTAGTAGTCGCTTTCAGCGGCGGTTTGGACACCAGCTATACAGTAATGTATCTGGCAAAGGAAAAAGGTTATGAAGTATATGCTGCTTGCGCCAACACAGGCGGTTTCTCGGCTGAGCAGCTCAAGACAAACGAAGAAAATGCATACAAGCTTGGCGCTACAAAGTATGTCACTCTCGATGTGACACAGGAGTACTATGCCAAGTCTCTCAAATACATGGTTTACGGCAATGTGCTCCGTAACAACTGCTACCCAATCTCTGTATCCTCAGAGCGTATCTTCCAGGCACTTGCCATCGCTCGCTATGCTAAGGAGATTGGTGCCAGCGCTATCGCACACGGTTCGACAGGTGCAGGCAACGACCAGATTCGTTTCGACATGACATTCCTCGTTATGGCTCCTGGTGTTGAAATCATCACTCTCACTCGCGATGGCAACCTCAGCCGTCAGGAGGAGATTGACTACCTCAATGCAAATGGTTTTGCTGCCGACTTCGCAAAGCTGAAGTACTCATATAATGTAGGTATCTGGGGAACCTCAATCTGCGGTGGCGAGATTCTCGACTCCACTCAGGGTCTGCCAGAATCTGCTTACCTCAAGCACCCTGTAAAGGAAGGTCCAGAGATTCTCAAGCTTGGTTTCGACAAGGGCGAACTCTGTTCCGTAAACGGCAAGAAGTACGAGGACAAGATTGAGGCTATCCAGGCTGTAGAGGAGATTGGCGCTGCATACGGTATCGGTCGTGACTGCCACGTTGGTGACACCATCATCGGCATCAAGGGTCGTGTCGGCTTCGAGGCTGCTGCTCCTATGCTCATTATCGGCGCACACCGCTTCCTCGAGAAATACACCCTTTCCAAGTGGCAGCAGTACTGGAAGGATCAGGTTGCCAACTGGTACGGCATGTTCCTCCACGAGAGCCAGTACCTCGAACCTGTTATGGCAGACATCGAGGCTATGCTCGCATCTTCACAACGCAACGTTACTGGCGAGGTAACTCTCGAACTCCGACCTCTCGGATTCCAGACGGTAGGTGTTGATTCTCCTAACGACCTTGTCAAGAATAAGCTTGGCGAATATGGTGAGACTGCAAAGGCTTGGTCATCAGAGGATGCCAAGGGCTTCATCAAGGTTACTTCTACTGCACTCCGTGCTTACTATCTTGCACACCCTGAAGAGGAGAGATAATATGATTAAAGTAGGTATATTAGGAGCTGCAGGATACACAGGAGGCGAACTTATTCGCCTTCTGCTCAACCACCCAGAGGTGGAGATTGTCTTTGCCAACTCGGAGTCAAATGCCGGCAACAAGGTGTATGATGTACACGAAGGTCTCGTTGGCGATACAGAACTTGAGTTCTCAAGCGAGATGCCGTTTGACAAGGTAGATGTTGTCTATTTCTGCTTCGGACATGGCAAGAGTGAGGCATTCCTCAAGGAGCATGAGATTCCTGCAAACGTGAAGATTATAGACCTTGCACAGGACTTCCGTATCAAGGGAGACCACGACTATGTATATGGTCTTCCAGAGATTCATCGAGAAGAAATTGCAAAATGTCAGCACCTTGCCAATCCAGGTTGCTTTGCCACTTGTATTCAGGAGGGACTCCTTCCATTGGCAAAGGCAGGTCTTTTGACCAAGGATATAAGCGTCAATGCCATCACAGGTTCTACAGGTGCAGGACAGAAGCCAGGTGCTACCACTCACTTCTCTTGGCGCAACAACAATTTCTCGGTATATAAGCTGTTCACTCATCAGCATCTGCACGAGATTTGTCAGACACTCAACGAACTTCGTCCAGAGGGCACTCCAAAGGTCATCGACACTCTTGACGAAGGCTATGAAGCAGACGGCATCACCGTTGACTTCATCCCTTACCGTGGTGACTTTGCCCGTGGCATCTTCTGCACAGAGGTCATCACTCTTGAAAAGGCTGTTGAGGCAAGCGATTTGGTTGCTTTGTACAAGGACTTCTTCAAGGATGCAGCCTTCACCCACTACTCAGACAAGGCACTCGACCTCAAGCAGGTTGTCAACACCAACAAGGCACTCGTGCATGTCGAGGTCTTCGGCAGAAAGGTTGTTGTTACCAGCATCATCGACAATCTCCTCAAGGGAGCAGTCGGTCAGGCAGTACAAAATATGAACATAATGTTCGGCATCGACGAGAGAGCCGGACTTAACCTAAAAGCATCAGCATTCTAAATGAATTTATTTGACGTATATCCACTTTTTGACATAGCAATCGACAAAGGTCAGGGTTGCAAAGTATGGGACGACAAAGGTCAGGAGTATCTCGACCTCTATGGCGGACATGCAGTTATCAGCATCGGTCACGCACACCCTCATTATGTAGAAGCCATCAGTCGTCAGGTGGCAAAGCTCGGTTTCTACAGCAATTCCGTGCAGAGTCCGCTTCAGAAGGAGTTCGCAAAGCGTCTTGGTAAGGCTTGCGGATACGAGGACTACCAACTGTTCCTCATCAACTCGGGAGCAGAGGCAAACGAAAATGCCATGAAGTTGGCTTCGTTCTACAACGGACGCACACGCATCCTCTCAGCAGAGAAGGCATTCCATGGTCGTACCTCACTTGCTGTCGAGGCTACTGCCAACCCAAAGATTATTGCACCTATCAACGCCAACAATCATGTGACCTACCTGCCACTCAACGACCTTGACGCATGGAAGGCAGAGATTGAGAAGGACGATGTATGTGCCGTTATCATCGAGTGCATCCAGGGTGTCGGTGGCATCCGCATGGTTGAGGCAGAGTTCCTTCAAGGCATACGTACTCTTTGCGACGAGCATAACACGGTACTCATCTGCGACGAAATCCAATGTGGATACGGACGCTCGGGCAAGTTCTTCGCTCACCAGCATCTTGGTGTCGCTCCTGACATGATTACCGTTGCCAAGGGTATCTGCAACGGCTACCCAATGGGTGGCGTACTCATCTCACCAAAGTTCACCCCTATCTACGGTCAGCTCGGAACGACATTCGGTGGCAATCACCTCGGTTGCGCAGGCGCCCTTGCCGTTCTTGATGTCATCGAGCAGGAGAACCTTGTCGACAATGCTGCCAACATAGGTCAGTACCTCATAGACACCCTTACAGCCGAGATGAAGGCAGGCAACCTTCCTCATGTTGTCGAGGTCCGTGGCCGTGGTCTTATGATTGGCATCGAACTGGACATTCCTTACAAGGAACCACGTACAAAGCTCATAAAGGAAGAGCATTGCTTCACAGGATGTGCAGGAACAAACGTCATTCGTCTTCTCCCACCACTTTGCCTTACAAAGGAACAGGCAGACGACTTCATTGAGCGTTTCAAGAGAGTATTATAACGAACACACCGATTACCGGATCGTGTCAACATTATAATAGAATTTACAAGTAGGTGTTCATAATTTGAACACCTACTTAGCAATAGACAATCCACAATAACCAACAACATCTTATAACATGAAAACTACTCTAATTGCAGCAGCCATGCTGTATGCTACTGCAGCACACGCACAGAAAGCAGCACCCAAGATACCGACAGAGGCAGAAATGGGTGCATACGTAATGGTCTATCACAAGGATGCAGACCATAGCCTCCACATGGCAGTCAGTTACGACAGCTACAACTGGACTGCTCTAAACAACGACAAAGCAGTCATCTCAGGCGACAGCATCGCCATGCAACATGGCATTCGCGACCCACACATCTTCCGTGGTCCTGATGGAGGTTTCTACCTTGCCATGACCGACCTCCACATCTTTGCTCACAAAAAATATGCTGACAACCCTCGGTTCACCAAGATTTCAGAATATCGTGACACAGAGTGGGAGCGTGATGGTGCTGACTACACATGGGGCAACAATAAAGGCCTTGTGCTGATGAAGTCATTCGACCTCATCCACTGGACACGCACAAACCTTGATTTCACCAAACTTCTTTGTCCTACCGGTGTAACCAACTATCACGGACAGCCAATGACATGGGACGAAGTGGGTTGCGTGTGGGCACCAGAGACGGTATATGACTACGAGACAGGCCATCTGATGGTACACTTCACCACCCGATTCAAGAAAGGCAACAACCTCATATACTATGTATATATGAACGATGACTTCACCCGTATGATATCCAATCCAAAACCTCTGTTTGAGGCACCACTCGACATCCACGGAGCACC
>JAZLHP010000010.1:0-2512 GCA_045616905.1 Bacteroidaceae bacterium | reverse complement strand
TGCCATCAAGCCATGTGGCTTCAAGACCTCTGCGGAGAGACTTCACGAGCTCACCTGTCCATACCTCTTTAAGGACACCAGCGCGAAGCGCACCAGTTGGCATTGTGCCACACATGCCCATGACAACACCGATGGCATTTGCACCTACACAGGAAGCTTCAGGGGACACGCCTGTTACCATAGCGAAGGTCACACCTGCGATGCAGTTAAAGAGAACTGCCATAATCATTCGCATAAAAACCATAGTTTTAATATCTTTTGAGGGTTAAACATTAGAAATTACACTCCATGCCATACTCTGCCTTGTAGAGTCGGGCATACTCTTCACGGTTGTTTTCGCGGAGTTCCATCATCTGATCAGCAGGAACCTCGCTCAACTTAGAGTAAGTTACAGGGACTGCCACAGGCGAACCTGACTTGTTGCTGATGACAGCAGACAACTTCTGCTGGGGGGTCATAGCGGCGAAGATGTTCTTGAGCTCATCAATACCGGTTGTCTTACCGAGATTGATAAACTGATCCTTGCGGTCGGCGTTGATACGCTTCTCGCTGATCGCGGTCTCTACTACCTGAGTGATACTTGCCAAAGTCAGAGTCTCCTTCTCCTTGCGAAGATTCTCAGCCTCTGTCTTTGCTGCTTTCAGAGTGGCAACCTCTGCCTTGATAGCTGCCTCGTCGGCCGTTTCGGCCAAGCCCAACATAAGGGCTAAATCTTTCAGTTCCATTTTTTGATTATTTTGAATGTTGTTATTAAGAAGAGGAATCTGGCAACTGCCATCCTTCCCCAGTTGAATTGTTGCACCATCTTTCTTCATGACAATAGCGTCATCATTGGCACCTACATCAACAAGACTTACTTCAAAGAGCTTGCTCTTGGTTACTGTTGGTCGCGTCTGACCTTCGATAAGGTGTTCTGGCAACTCACTCATTTCAAGAATGTCAATTCCTACACTGACCATTCTCAGACTACCGAACTCATATTGCTTCTTGCACCTGACACTAAGTTCTGATGCTTCGTCAAACATAAGCTCGCCGGTGATTTCGTCACCTTCGACTTTAAGGTCTTTCACATAACCGATGACACTTCCACGGTCGTGCATGTAAAGCAGTACAGGATTCCTGCAATACTGCTCAACATTCATTCCTGCTGTCAGCACTCTTGTGCCGTAACTGTTCAGGCTGTTGTTGGTAATTCGTACTCTTTTGCTCATAATTTTTGAAACGATTTTTGCGGTTTCGCACTGCAAAATAAGTCACTTTCTTTCACTCCACAAAATAAGTATGCAATGGTTGCACACTTCTATGAAACCATTGCACACTAATTTCATCAACTCGCTGATTTTTTAGAACTTTGCACCAGTTTTAACGCACTGCACAGTGTTCAACAAATCTTTTTCATATATGACAAAAGCAGAAACCGAAAAGAAGAAGGCACTTGCCAGAGCTTTGTATCTCTCTGGCATGGACCAGATCGAGATCGCCGACAAGGTGGGCGTATCTCGTGTAACTATCTCCAAGTGGAGTACCGCCGACGGATGGAAGGAGGCACGAGCTGCCAAGAACATCACGCGTCCGGAACTCGTAAACAAACTCTTGCTCACCATTGACAAACTCATTGAGCAAGTAAACAGCTCCGAGGATCCTACCATGATCGCAGGGCTGGGTGACAAACTCGCCAAGCTGTCCTCTGTCATCGAGAAACTTGACAAGAAGGCTAATGTCGTGGATGCCATTGAGGTGTTTATGGCATTCTCTAAATGGCTGGAGTATCGTGCTCAGACCGACAACGAACTCACGCCTGACCTCATCAAGGCTATCAACAAGTACCAGGACAAATATATCATTGAGTCCATGGGCGCAACATTAGGCAAGTAATATGGCAACAAGTGCGGAAATAAAACAGAGATATGCCGAATGGCAGGAGCATTGCAAGCGCATCCAGTCCTTGACTGACCTTTCAACGCTTGCAGTTGAATCCGCTGTTCAGAAAGAGAAGCGCATCAAGCGGCTTCTTAATAATTATGCAGAGTTCTGTGAGTATTATTTCCCCCACTTCCTGACATTGCGCGACAAGACAACAGGAGAGGTTATCCGTACAGTGCATAATGCACCTTTCCACAACGCTGCGGCTTTGAAGGTCAAGAACACCCCAAACCTCAAAGCAGTATTCAAATGGCCACGAGGACATGCAAAGTCCACACACTTTGACATATTCGTTCCTCTTTGGCTGATGTTCCAGCCCAAGCGTCTCATCAATGTCATGGTCGTTGTGGGCAAGAGCGAGGATAGTGCCAGAGGATTGCTCTCTGACATACAGGCAGAACTTGAATACAACCAGCGTCTGATTGCCGATTTCGGCGAGCAGAAGAATCTGGGCAACTGGCAGGATGGCGAGTTTGTCACACAGTCTGGAGTAGCATTCTTTGCTCGTGGTCGAGGGCAGTCGCCTCGAGGACTCCGTTACAAGGAGGCACGTCCGGACTACATCGTCATTGATGACCTTGATGATGAC
>JAZLHP010000009.1:0-2647 GCA_045616905.1 Bacteroidaceae bacterium | reverse complement strand
AGGAAGAGGTAAGAAACAGCGTTTCTTGCATTACTCCATACGGAATGGTGCAAGGAACGCTGTTTCTGTGTCCTGACGTTACAGAGCGAATGTGGAAACTATGCTATTATGCCGCTCTCCATTGTGTGGGAGTCTTTCCAGTCAGAGCCTTGAAGAAGCGGACGAAGTGTTGTGGATATTCAAAGCCAAGGCGTTGGCTGATTTGAGTTACAGATAAAGTATCTGATGCAAGAAGTTCCTTTGCTTTACCCATGATTCTGTCATTGATCAAGTCTTTGGCTGTTCGTCCTGTTTCTGTCTTTACCAATGTACCGAAGTAACCAGTGGAGAGACAACACTTGTCGGCAAAATATGCGACTGTTGGCAATCCTTCACGTTCTGCTTTGTCGGTAATGTATTCATCGAGAAGGGATAGAAATTTCTTCACTACGCTGTGGTTAATTTCTTCGCGAGTGATGAACTGGCGATCATAAAAACGGAGGCAGTAATTCAGAAGGAGTTCGATGTGACTCACTACCAATTCGCGTGTATGCTTATCAATGGCATGATGCAACTCCTGCTCTATCATATTTAGAACACCCTTGAAGATTTCAACCTCTTGTGCGGAGAGGTGAAGCGCTTCGTTGCTGGTATAGTCAAAGAACTCATAGCGGCTCATCTGCTTGCCCAACGAGGTACGGTTGAGAAGGTCGGGATGGAAAGCCAAACCGATGTATTTTGCAAATGGCACTTCTGGGTTAGGTTCTACTGTTACCACCTGTCCAGGTGCAAAACTCGTTACGGTCATTTCGTCGAAGTCGTACTCTGTGCGTCCGTATGAAAGTTTGCATCCCTTGTTCTCTTTCAAGTATAGCGCATAAAGACCATAATTCATCATGCACTCCTTGATGTGTTCCGTGCTCTCTACATGCACAACGCTAACAAGGGGATGAAGTGTCTCCATCCCGTTGTAGTTGTTGAACTGCTGTATTGTGTCTAAATGTATTTCTTGCATTATTTTAAGTTGTCATTGAAGTTCCGAGCTTGCTCGCCTGAACACCTATGATTTATAAATTATGAGCGAAGAATAGTTCAAGCTTATCCCAAGGAATAACTTTGTCTTTTCCTCCGTCATAGAGGTCGCAATGACTTGCACCAGGAATGATAAGGAGTTCCTTGTTCTCTGGTACAGGGTTTGGCTTGCGAACAGCATCGTATCCTTCTGCCTTGCCGGTCATCATGTACTCGTAGGCATTCTCTCCGAAGTAGCGTGAGTGTGCTTTTTCACCATGAACGATGAGTACTGCCGAGCGTATCTCATTTATATAATAAAGGAATCGCGTATTTGCATAAGCTTGACAGCCGAAGGTATGCCAACCATCGTTTGAGTTGCCAGAACGCTCATGATAGCCGCGTGGAGTCTTGTAGTAATCGTAGTAATCCTTCACGAATTGTGGAGCATCTTCTGGTAATGGATCAACAACTCCACCGCCTTGTGTGGTCTTGCCTGTGCGAGCAGTTTTCATTCGCTCATCGGCTAATGCCTTGCGTGCAGCCGATCGTGCCTCCTCATTGTCATCCGCATCGAAGTAACCATTACCATTCACACGACTCATATCGTACATGGTCATCACGGCTGTTGCCTTGATGCGAGGATCAGCGGCAGCCGCATTGAGTGCAATGCCACCCCAACCGCAAATGCCGATGATACCAATCTTCTCTGCATCCACATCCTCACGCATGGAGAGATAGTCAACGGCAGCAAGGAAATCCTCTGTATTGATGTCAGGCGATGCTGTGCGACGTGGTTCACCTGAAGACTCTCCAGTAAACGAAGGATCGAATGCCAAGGTGATAAAACCACGCTCAGCCATTGTCATGGCATAAAGACCAGAGCATTGCTCCTTGATGGCTCCGAAAGGACCACTTACGGCAATAGCCTTCATCTTGCCATTTGCATTCTTCGGAATGTAAAGATCAGCAGCAAGGGTAAATCCGTACAGCGTCTTGAATGTCACCTTTTCGTGATAAACCTTTTCGCTCAATGGGAAAGTCTTGTCCCACTCCTGAGTCATAGTGATGCTTTGCTCGTTCATACTCGTTGTCTTTTTTTGTGCGCAGGCACTAAGCAGAAGTGCCGTGAGCGCAAGGATAAATATATGTTTCATACTAAAATTGCATAAATTGCGGTGCAAAGGTACAAACATTATTTATGAATGGTCATACCAGAATTTTGGGAGTTATAACCATTTTTTCGGAAAATCATCTAATCTCATAAAACTCCATAATGTCGAGCATCTTGAAGAGGATGTCGCCTATTGCTGAGTGCCAACTCTGATGAAAGTGGCCATAGCACCAATGGCTTATCGGGTGATTGTTGTAAAGAAGATGCTCGTGGATGTCGTCCATAGTTTGACGCTCCTCTTCAACGTCTGCCAAAAGGTTGCCTTCATCATTCGCTGCCCAGGCTGCCAATCCTTTCTTGGATTGTAGTTCACAAAAGGAAGGGGCTGTATGGGTTATGACAGCATCAATGGCGAAACGCTCGTTGATGGCATTCAGCTTGTCAGCGTCATAATATGGTGCTTCGTCACTCCAATACACATTCCTATCCAATGGCTCAGTGGATTGATGCTTATGATGAATGCTCTGTTGTCGCATCCGACTG
>JAZLHP010000008.1:0-121448 GCA_045616905.1 Bacteroidaceae bacterium | reverse complement strand
TACTTCAAGAAAGAAGAGGCTTTGCTGGCTGATGACGTGCAGAATGACAACATCTCATCCGACATCATTGAGTCTGACTATGGAATCTTCAAGGCGAAGAAGTCACCTAACAAGTTGTATGGTATTACTCCATTCGTGCTGAAGATTCCACTATATCCCAAAGTCGTGAACAAATCTGTTACTGATACATTTAATTTCAAAGACCGCTTAGTGAATGTTAAACTTAAGGACATTGATACTTGGGCAGCCAAGACCATGTCCAAAAACTGGGTTACAGAACGAACCAAAATATTCAGAAATGCTATCTGAATTTGGAACGGTTAACTGGACACACCTATAAAAGAATTCAAGTTAAGGAACTTGCGAAACTTGAATTATTTAGATTTTATATAGATTTTTTCTTCCTGATTTTACCTGATTTCTCAGCTTCAGCAAATCCGATAACAGCACATCGTATAATGACTCTATTTGAGTGACAGAAGAGTTAGCTTGAATGATATTTATTACTGCAAACTAATACCATTATTCGTCATCAGTTTTTGCATCGTAGTGTCTGTAAACGTGCGCCAGATTTCGAGTTTTACCTTCTTGTAGTCATCGAACAACTGACAGACACGTTCTATCTCGAATACGAGTCGGAGGTCGTTCCTGTTCTCACCTTCTTGTCCCTCTTTGCGGTAGCCAAGAGGTTCGATAATGTCAACAAACAAAGTTGGTTCACCAGAAATTAGCGTCCAGAACTTCTCACCGCAATACTTCTCATGGTCACTATCGTTGTATCCCTTGTTATCGTTTCCATAACAACAACCTTCGATGCACATTGTTGGAACTGTCCTGCGACTGGTATTAAATACACGACGAGCCGTACGGAATTGCTCCTTCTGTTTCTTCATCGATGTTGAATTGCTCCATGCTGGGCCTGATTTAACAGAAACAAAATAGTGAATGCCATCTTTGTCAAATTCAAGGTCGATTCCTTCTGCCGATGATTTGTAACCTCCATAAACTTTCTCTGCCACAAACATGGCAACACCTTCCATCCAGTTGCCGAAAATACTTTCTTCTGCTGAGGACATTGTAGCTGCTGCAAGGCTCTCTACAAGTGACCTGCCGAGGTCAAGTCCTTAGCTCTATACATGTACGGATTCTTACGCGTTAATTGTTAGAAATAAAACAAGATGGACAATTCCTACTTATTTCGGCTTGAGATGGTAAAGGCTATTTCTTGGCAGATTCTTTCTCAGTACACATGTCCCCAATCATTTTGTGGTTATCATAAAAACAATGAGGTTGTGCCAACACTGGCACAACCTCATTGTAAGTATGTGGTGGACAAGAGTTTAGTTAATGATTTTCCAACCTTCCTTTGTCAATGCAAACTTGTAGAACATTGTGGTGGTGTAGCCGTTACCATAAACAACATTTACATGAATGCCTACACAGGGAAGACCGCGTGAGGTCTTCAAACTGTCAACTTTTGTGATATCACCCTTTTTCAGATATCCTCTTTCTGCATCACTGGCTTCTTCCTGACTGCATGCCTTCTTTAATATCTCCTTTGCTTGCTCGCCTTCTACACCTCGAATAAATAAAAAGTCGGACAGTTTGTCGTACTGACGTGACAACAGACATTGGAGGAATCTGTTGCATGCGTCTGTAGCATCTGACACCATCTTTTCTGGTGTTTCTGTGGTGTTGCTCTGTTCTGCGGAAGAAGACGCATTTTGTGCACTTACACTAATTGTAAATGTAGCGAATACTGCAAGAATAATAATCTTGAATTTCATAGTGTGATATTTATTATAGTTTGGGTTTACTGTTTGTCGAACAGCTTGTCGAGTGCGTTGTAGAATTCAGGGTCTTCGCCCACGAATACTTTCACGATGTTGCCTTGTGGGTCAACGAGAATCTTGGTTGGGAATCCTGTGACGGCATAGTTGGCGAGCAGGCTGCTGCTGCGTGGGTTATACACGTGCAGCCATGGCAACTGGTGCTTTGTCACTGCTTCCTTCCACTTCTCTTGTGTGTCGTTGCAATCGATGCCGAGAATCTCGAACTTGCCGGCATACTTGGCATAGTACTCCTTCATCTTTGGTACGCCTCTGATGCACCAAACGCACCATGAGCCCCAGAAGTCGAGCACTACGTATTTGCCACGGAATGACGAGAGGGTGAGGGGTGTGCCGTTGATGCCGTCGAGGGTGAAGTCGGGTGCTGGCTTGCCGCTTACGATGTTGTCTGCTGCTGTCAGTCGTGCCTTCTCGTCCTGGATGCCTTTCTCTACGCGGTCAAGGAATCCTGACATCACGCCTTGTCGCACTTCTGGTGAGACGGCTGCGAATGTTTCCTCAAGGTCGCTCTCTACATCGTCGAAGAGTGTGACGGCTGCGTCCTGTTTGGGATGCTGACGGATGTAGTCGCTGGCGAAGGCACTCAGTTCTTTGCGCACTGCTTCGAAGCGTGGGGTGATGGCTGCACGTAGCGAGTCTTTGTTGAGGCCTGCTGCCTGTCCGTCACGGAACTCTTGGTTGCATGCGTTGATGCGCTGTACGTATGGGATGCGCTGGTCGCGTATCTGCTGCCATTCATCATAGAATCCCTTGCCTGCCACCTTGTAGCTTTCCATTGTGCCTGTGAGACTGACCTCGGCAGATGGGAGGAGGAAGATGTTGACAAAGCCGTTGATGCGTTGTCCTTCCTTTGGCTGTGGATAGATGAGCAGGGTGCGTGTCTCCTTGATGTCGGCTGTGTATTCGAACTTGCCATTCGTCACTGGCACCTTGTCGAGTCGCTCTTCTTTGGTGAAGGTGTCGTTGATGAGACTGATGCACACGCTGTCGGCATTAAGTCCCTCAAACTGTGCCACCACCTTCGCCTGTTGGGCGAAGGTGGTTGTTGTTGCCGATAATAATAATGTCGCTAATATTGACTGTTTCATTAGTATTCGTTTTGCTTGATGACACCGTTGGCTGCACCTATCTCTGCTGCTGGGATGGCAACTGCGTAATTGCGTGACTCAGGAGTGAGGGTGTAGGTCTTTTTTGCCTTGTCAACGTTGTACTCATTCATTTCGTAGAAGTCGCGGGTAAGGGTTATGTCGTCCTTTGCATCGTCGTTGAAGTTGACACGACGGATGTCGTACCAGCGGAGAGAGAACGGGAACTCAAGGAAGCGCTCGTTGAGTATCTTGCTGACAGCTTCGTCCTGAGTGGTTGCCTTGAGGTTGATGATGTCACTTGCTGCCTTGTTGGATATACGCTTGGCACGGAATGCGTTGAGTGTATTCATGGCATCTTCAACATAGCCCTGACGTGCCATAGCCTCTGCACGGATGAGGTGCATCTCTGCTACGTTTGGTGCATTGCTGTACTGAGAGTCGAATGTGAAGTAGCCTGGTACGTCTGTGAAGAAGAAGTCCTTGTACATGCCGAAGTAGTACACGCCCTGTCCCTTTGGTTCTATGAAATAGTAGTAGCGAAGGTCATAATCTTTGTCGTAGGCATTGAGGAGCTTCTCGCTTGGGACGCCCCAGTATAAGGCGTTGCCCATGTAGTAGTTCTTGCGCAGGTAGTATGCACGGTCGAGCTTGGCTATGTTGTCGTTGCTTGTGCTTGCCACACGGAATGATGGTGTGCGCACCTCTGTTATCTCGAATGTCTCCCAGTTGATGTCATAGCCGATGTCCATCTTCAGTTCGTCGTTTGCATTGTAGTCCATCAGGTCGTCGCCGAATGCGAGTGCTGCCTCTGCATACTTCTGTGCCTTGTCGTACTTGCCTGTCAGCAGGTAGAAACGTGCTGCCACGGCATTTGCCAATGCGCCGGTCTCTGTCCAGTCCTGACGCACACCGTCCTTCATGAGTGGTTCATCGAGTTTGACTGCCTCCATGATGTCTTTCTCAATGAAGTCGTAGGTCTGCTGAAGTGAGGCACGTGTGATGTCTTCCTCATAACTTGTGCTCTGCTTGATAGGCAGACCTGGCTCGTTCTTTGTCTTTTCGCCGTAAGGCATGCAGTAGTACTGCACGAGGTCGAGGTAGTTGTAAGCTCGCACAAGGTGGGCGCGCTGTGCCACCTTCTCTTTCTGTGCATTCGATCCTTTCACATCGTTGGCATTGGCTAACACGAGGTTGGCTGTGTAGATGCGCTGGAAGTCCTGATTCCACAGACAGGTCTTGTCGTTGACATTCTCGGTGTACTGCATCTCCCAGCATGCATACTGGTAAGGTTCGGCACCGCTCTGCATTAGAGAGAGTCCGAAGTCGTAATATGTGGTTGTGAGCCCGTAGGCATCGCTTGACAACACGGCTGGCATGTTGTATTCTATCACGGAGTTGAAGTGCCAGTTGTTGAGCAGCGCCTCCAGTTCTTCCACAGTGGAGATTGTGGTGCCCTCGCTCTTTGTTGGAGCTTCATCGAGGTAATCGTCGCAACTGACGAGGCATGCTGATGGTGCGGCAATGATTGATGTGCACAGCATCGCTCTCTTGGCAACGTTCCATATATTTGTCATTTTCATAATGAATATTCTTTATTTAATACTGAAATATATTCTATCGGTTTAGAAACCGAGCTTGAGTCCGAATGTCCAGCTTGGCTGCAGACGGAGGTTGCCGTATCTGTACTCAGGATCCTCGCCATGTGACTTGAATGTGAGGAGGTTGTTGCCCTGAACATAGAGTGTGAGGCGGTTGAGTCCTGCCTTTGCAAGTATTGCCTTAGGGATGCCGTAGCTAAGGGTGAGCTCTTGCAGACGAACCACGTTTGCGCTTGAGGTGAGGTAGTTCATGTAGCGGCTCATGCTCCAGTCGGTGAGGTTGTCATTGTCCTGCTGAGGCATTGGTGCCACTGCTGTGCTGCTGAGGTAGCTGAGCTGTGCGTTAGGCACTTCGCCACGTCCTGCATAGTTGAATCCAGTGCGACGGTACTTGTGCCCGAACTTGCCTGTGAGGGTGAATGAGAGGTCGAAGTCTTTATATGTGAACTCGTTAGTCAGACCGAGGTTGTAAGGAGCGACTGTTGTGCCTTGGTAAACGAGGAAGTCACGACCGTTGAGTGTGGTAGTGCCGCCGAATGGCATCACGTTGCCTTCTGTGAGGTTTACGGCTGGCTTCATGAGTGGCTTTGCCTCTGAACCTACGTTCTGAACTCCTGCATAAGAGTATGAGAAGAGTGGGTTGAGAGCATATCCCTCTACGTGGAAGTTAGATGCACCCTGCACCATTGTGTAGTATGCAAGTGAGTTGTTGTAGAGGCTCTTGACCTTGCTCTTGTTGTATGCGAAAGTGAGGTTTCCGTTCCATGTCACATCCTTGCTGATGCGCTGCTCGCTGCCGAGCATGATTTCAACACCCTTGTTTGAAATCTTGGCATTGTTGAACACTTCAAGACGGCTGCCTTGTACCATTGGAATGGTGACGCTGCCGAAGATGTCCTTGCCCTGCTTGCTGTAGTAGTCAATCTTACCGTAGATGTTGCGGTTGAAGAGTGAGAAGTCAACACCGATGTTTGTTGTGTAGGTCTTTTCCCAACGGAGTGTTGGGTTACCTTTTGATGCAACGGTGGCATTCATCTCGCCGCTGTATGTGTTGTAACCGTCAATGGCGATGAGAGGAATGGTTGATGTAGAGCTGTCGGAGTTACCGTTGCTACCGAATGTGATGCGTGGACGGAGCAGGTCGATGCCGTTGATGTCCTTGATGAACTGTTCGTTGTGCATGTTCCAGCTTGCACCTACTGACCAGAATGGAGAGTAGCGGTAGCTCTTCTTGTCTGCAATGAAGTTGGAAGCATCGGTACGCAACGATGCAGACACTGTGTAGCGGCTGTCGTAGGTGTAGCTTGCATTGGCGAATGCCGAGAAGTAGCGTGACATGTGGTAGTTGTATGAGTTGCGGTAGTCGAGCGTGGTCGAGTTTCCTAACCAGTTTGTCAGGTCAGTGACATTGTTAGGGAAGAGACCGACTGTGAGGTGAGCGTCATCGTAACCGTATGAAGGGGCGAAGTTGGTGCCTGTTGTCTTGAACTGGCTGATTTCAACACCACCCACGAAGTTGACCTCATGCACATCGCTGAAGATTGCTGAGTAGTTGACCTGGTTGCGGAATGAGTAGTTCTCGCGAACCGACTCGCTCTCGTTGAGAATGTCACCCTTTGGAAGGTTAGCAGTCACCTTGTTGCTTGTGCGGTCCCATGTGCTTGTTGTGTTGATAAGATTACGCACATAGTATGTGTCTTCGCCATAGAGGTTGCGGGTGTTGCCCTGGATACGCTCGTACTGCACCTTAGTGTCGAATGTAAGTCCCTTCATTATCTTGAATGTAAGACCAGCCTGCACACGGGCTGTGATGTTCTTGGTGCGAAGGTCACGGTTCTGCATTTCTGTGATTGGGTTGTAGCTCCAGTCGGAGTATGGGAAGTTCTCAACTGGCACCATAGCATCGATGAGTGGAGTGTAGTGCTTGTAATGACCGAGGTCGGCAAGAGTGCCGTCAGCATTGATGAGCATGTCGTAAGGTGCAAGACTGCGTATGTCGGATGCAGTGACACCGTTGTGCTTATAGTCGTTATATCCCAATGTAGCGGACATGTTGAGGTCGAGCCACTTGAAGATGTTAGCTGTGCCACGGTAGTTGAACTGGAAGTTCTTGTCCTTGTTGCCCTTGAAGCGGCTGGTGTCGTGAGAGTAGAGGAACGACACATAATTGTTCATGCGCTCAGTAGAACCAGAGAGTGCGAGGTTGTACTGCTGATAAACAGGACGCTGGAGGAGCTTGTCCTCAATCTGCTTAGTGTTGTCCTGTGACGCTAACTTAGCCAGCCCTTCCTGCATCTGAGCCTCAGTGATGATACCGTTCTTCATGTTGCTGTACAGGATGCCAGGCGAGGTCACGTACCATGACTGCTGTGTCTTGAAGTTGCTCCACGAAGGTGATGTGCCGATGGCATTGTTGCCATACTTGCCGAAGATGCCGCTCTCGTAAGCCACAGCATCAGCCGAAGATGCGTAGTTGCGCAGATAATCGACATCAGTCTTGCTGCCCACCTTTACAGAAGTGGAGAACTCAACCTTCAGACCCTTGTTCTTTCCCTTCTTGGTTGTCACAACAATAACTCCGTTCGACGCACGAGCACCCCAGATGCTGGCAGCTGCAGCATCCTTCAGAATGGATACTGACTCGATGTCGTTAGGGTTGAGTGAGGCAAGGGTACCGTCGATAGGAAAACCGTCAACCACGAGCAAAGGCTCTGCATTGGCCATCAGAGTGCCTTGACCACGGATGGTGAGCGACACGTTGCCGTCGGCATCGAGGTTAGTGGCAACACCTGCCACAGTGCCCACCAGTCGGTCGGCAATGGATACAGAAGGCTTGTCAAGAACCTTCTGACCGAGCATGTCATACGAGCCAGTTGCACGTTCGCGAGAGATTGTCTGATAACCAGTCACCAGTACATCGTTCAGTCTGCTGACATCTTCCTCCATAGTGAGTGTCATGAACGTGTTGGCACCAGTGGCATGAATATCCTTCATGCCAACGAACGAGAGAACCAGCTGACGACCAGCTGCATCATTCAGAGAGAACTCACCATTGGCATTCGTGATGGTGCCACCGGTTGACCCCGTCATCTTGATGCTCACGCCAGCCAAAGGCTCGCCATCGGCATCAAGAACACGTCCCCTGACAGCCGACGAACCCGTCGACTGAGCCATACCCACCGTACTCATGGCAGATAGGGCAAGTAAGAAACCAAATTTTTTAATCATAATACATTTATATAAAAGTTTAAGAGGTTAAAAGTTGAAGGTTAAAGGTTGAGGGTTGAGAGTTGAGGGAGTTTATGGTTTATAGTTTACCCCTCGCGTTTCTTGTAAATCCTATCGGCATTGACTATCGGTTTTGGATTGTCAAAGAGTCCGAAGAATGGGTAGGAGATGATGTTGAAGAAGAAGCGTCCGAGGTCGGTGTACGACTTGCATTGTATGTAGTACGATGCGTTGGCAAAGTGGAGTTCTATGCCTTCCTTTGTTTTCTTGTAAACGTCTTCGTAGTTTCGGACTACGTGTTCTGCCGTGTCTTTGAACGTGATGACCGTGGCGATGGGGTGGGTTGCCATGTCTGCTGTTTTCTCGGACAGGGCATCGACGGGTTTCTTCATAAGGTCAACGCATGTGTCCTTGATGAATTCCTGCAGTCCGTCGTTTTCCTTGATCATGCTTCCGAACCATGTCACGACCTTGTTGCCGGCTCCGTTGCCTATCTTGTCCATGTACTTGCCGAGCCACTCGCCCAGTATGGTCTTGATGGCTTGTGTGGTAAGGTCAGTCAATGATGCCTGGAGCGACTTGAACACGCTGCCGCGAATCTGCTCGTCGTCGTCGAAGTTGTAGTGCTTCACGAAGTTGACGAGTGCGAATCCTGCCACTATGATGCCCACCTGCTTCTTGCGGTGTGCCACCTTGCTCCACCCTCCTGCTTCCTTGAATATGTTGATGGTGTCGGTGACCTCTTTCTCGAGTATCTTTGTTGCCATTTCGTAGTACATCGTTGCGCTGTTGTTGTATGTGTTCTCGGCGAACGAGTCCTCAACATCGACTCCCGACTCGCCCCACAACTCGTGAACGGTGTATTCGGCAAGCCACTTCTCTGTGAATTTCTTTAGGGGGCTGAGGATGCACTCGCCCAGTTCGCCTGTCCACCTCTTGGCAAGGAAGGTGAATGCCTGGTCGCCGATGAACTCCAACGCACTGCAGCACACCTCGCCTGCTGCCAGCCATTTGTCGATGGTCTCGTAGCGTTCTGCCTCGCCTTCGTAGAACTGCACCACCTCCTCGAGCAGGGCTCGGTGGAAATAGTTGAGGTCGTGGGCATTGATGGCACGTCCTGCACGTAGTGTGCGCAGCACATTGGGATCGTCCTGCAGGTTGAAGTTCACAATCGTGCGCTTCAGCTTCTCGTATTCCACCTTCCACTCGTCTATTGGTTCGGGTTTCTTGCCGTATATCAGAGCGGGCACCTCGTATGTCACCTCCTGACCGTTGATGGTCGATGTGACGCTGAGTGCGACTTCATACGGTTCCTCCTTCATGGCAAGCGTGTGCTTTGGTGCTATATGGAACGAGTCTGCAATATGTGTTATCCTGTATTTGAAATCCTCGCCCAGGTGCTTGACATAGAGTTTGTCGCCCCTGAGTTCCTTATCCACCGACAGGTTGGACACCTTCTGCACCTCTGCCCTCTGGGTCTGTGCGTTGTATCTGGCATGGTAGATGTCAATCGCGGTATCCACCACGCCCTTCTCACCCATGTACTCATATTCGTTCTCTGTGTGGATAACCATGCGGTCATCCTCCATCTCCTCAGTCCACACGCTCGCACCGTCAGGGTACAGCACTATCTCAAACCTCTGTGATAGCGTCTTTCCGTCCTCCACGTCAGCCTCCACGACTGCCTCTATGCGGTTGGGGTGTGTGCTCTTGTCCGTGCCCACCACAATGCTCGTCAGTGGCTGCGAGTGATTCTCCACCGTCAGCACGTAGCGGTAGTCTTCGGCTGCACCGTCCCTCTCGCACCGTATGCTGAATCCCTCCACATTGTCTATCCTGACATCCTTGGGTTCTGCACCTGTCTTGACGGTGAATGCGAACTTATACAGGTTGCCGTCGCCGGCAATGACATTCAGCTCGCTTTCGTCAAGCACAATATCAGGATTCGCTATGTAGAAATGCATATTGTTGGTGTAGCTCGACCCGTTGCCGCTCAGCTGGAAGGTCACGATGCCCTTGCCCCATGCCTCGGCACCGGCAGCCACATCGGCGGCGGCATATTCGCCCTCCATGCGGTAGCCGGTCACATCCATGCCCTCGGGCGATGAGATGGTTATCATGCTTGTCAGCTCCATGTCGGTGAACGACCCGTTCCCTGTGGTCTTCACTATCCTGGCATACACAGGCTTCGGTTTCTCGCCTATGTAGAGGGTGTCGCCGAAATTCTTGTTGATGTACATGTCGTAAGATGCCTGCTCGTCTTCGCCCTCGTCATCGTCATCACCGCCATCCTCGCCGCTCTTGCCATGCATGCTTGCATACACGGCAGCACCTATGCCGATGGCGCCAATCACACCTATTGGTATGGAGTAGGGGAAATCGCCCGACGTGCCTCCGTTGCTGTCCACGGTCACGTTCACAGAGCCCTCATTCTCGTCGGGCACATAGTCGGGGTCATAGTCAAGGTTCTCAAGGTCGAATTCCGCACGCACCTCGGTGGAGCTCACGTCGCGGTCTGTGCAACCTTTGTCTTCGCACATAAGAGTCAGATGTATTCTCTTCACTCGGCTCGACACCACTATGTCATCCTCACAATACAACTTCGTACTCTCTATATTCTTCCAGATAGTGTTTTGGTCTACTTGCCAATCGTCAGCATCGTAAGTGCCCCAGTCAATCCAGAACTCGCCCGTCGTGCTGGGACCGCCGACGTGATTCCGGAGACACACGCCAGGCACGTTGAAGTTTGCCTTCACCTTGAACGTGTGCTTATCCTTGCCACCCTTGTAAGTGCCCTTGAATCTGTAGTACTTGATCCATTCGCGGTCAATCTCCGTATCGCAACCCGTGATGGTGATGCTCTTGGGTATGGTGTAGTCAATCGACACGTTGCGGTACGACACATTCTCGCCCCATGCTGCCACGCTCATCACAAGAAATGAACAGACGGCAAGGGTGCGTGCAAGAGCAGGCATGAGCATGACGACCATTACGGCGAAGAGCCCCTTCACCCACTGCACAATCGTGCCCCAGTTTCGGTAAACATAATAGCATCCGTAGGTTACGCCGGCATACAGAGCCGTGCGCAGGATGTGCAGCAGCAGGTTCTTCATGAAACTGCCAAACCCACCCGACTTCTTCTTTGCCGGCTGTGCATACTGTGGAGCCTGCCTCTGTGCATACTTAGGAGCCTGTGGTTGTGCGTCACTCTTCGCCAGTTTTTTTGCAGCCGTGGCAATCCTTATGGCAGGTTGAAGGGACGACAGAAGCCCCGATGGCATGCCGCCTGTCGGCACCATGAACTCACCGGCAGCAGATGGAGCCGTGAAACTATGTCGCATCAGGTTCTGCACCATCCTGACAGCCGACCGACCGCCACACGTAAGACAGAACCCGTCACCACGTTCAAGCACCGCGCCACACTTGCTGCACACCGTCTGCTCGTCCTCCTCAGGAGTGGCAACCACCTCAATACGCTGTGGCTGGGCAGGGGATTCCACTGCCTGTGCCGTCACGACAGGAGTGCCCACCCTGTGACCGCAGGACTCACAGAACATAGCATCAGGAGAGAGTGCCGCACCGCATGCCGCACACACCTCAGTGGCAGGGGCATCAGCATGTGCCGCCCTCTGCTCTTCAATATTAGCTCCGCAGAAAGTGCAGAAAACAGAATCGTCAGCAACGATGTTACCACAACAAGTACATTTCATGGTATCAAGAAACAAATCAAAAGTTAGTAACTTTATAATTTCCCTGCAGGCACGATAACCCATAGTCAGCAAAAGACAATGGGAAAAGAGCATCGTTCTGCAATCAGTGGCAAAGATACGAATGTTTTTCTAAATACCCAAATAATCAGAGGATTATGTGCATTGCAGCGTACACAACTGACGGTTTCGCAGATGTTCGACATGCGAAACCGTCATCAAAGTGGTAAACTCTACTGACGAGCCATTTGGTTCATCTATAAGCCTCAATGCATCATCGGTAGAGGCAAATAATAAAATGGTTTACGGTTTATGGTTGAGGTTGAAGCCTCAACCTCAACCATAAACCATAAACTTTTATTTAGTATGTGATTATGGCTTGGAGTTCCTTTGCCTGTTCAATCATCTTCTCCACTTCTGGGAGGTTTGGCACGCGGTTGACGAGGTTCTTCACTGCATTGACCTCTTCCATCTTTGCCTGAAGGTTGGCTGGCACGCGGTGCTTGAGTTCCTTGACGGTGTCAACGCCCGATGCTTCGAGCAGTTCTGCGAACTGTCCTGCCACGCCGTTGATGCGCATGAGGTCGGCATGGTTGGTCCAGCGGAGAATGAGTTTCCCACTGATGCCTGTTTCCTCTGCCAGCTGTTCGCGACCCTTTGGAGTGGCGCACTTTGCGAGGATGTCGTCTGTTGTCTTTACTCCTGCGGCAATGAGCTTTTCTGCATATACTTCGCCAATGCCTTCAATCTGTTCTACTTTGTAAGCCATGATGTTGTAAATTAAGGTTTAATGTTTTGCAAACATACTGACATTCGTTTGAATATACAAACTTTTGGTGCTTTTTTTCTTTGTTATGATGAAAAAAGATGTTTTTTGGTAATCTGTATCACGTTTTTTTTGCTTTTCGTACTTTTTGTTGTAGTTTTGCAAAACTTAGTGTAACTATATACTATTTGGCTTACGTGTTATTTAAGACTGCGTCTTTAGTTGTTTTGGACGCTTCGCTGAAATTTTCTGCAATTATTCTGCAATTATTGAAGTCACATTGAAGTTAAATTGAAGAGAATTTAAGGGAGGAACGACCGTCCATAAAAAACATAAGTGCAGAAGACACATATGCCAAATAGTATATAGTTACCAAACTTAATATGTAAAATTTCCACAAATGGCAAATAAGAAAGAACTGTATGCTCAGCAGAATGCGCACTTCATGGAGGAGCGACGCAAGGAAGATGGTGTAAGGGAACTGCGTGGCGGTGTGCTTTACAAGGTGATAGAGAGTGGTGATGGCGGGGGTGAGGTGACTCCTCGCAGTATAGTGAGTTGTTATTACAAGGGGTCGCTAATAAACGGTAAGGTGTTTGACGATGCTTTCTCTCGCGGATACCCTGAGGCTTTCCGTGTGAATGAACTCATCAGCGGTTTCCAGATTGCTCTTGTGAACATGCATGTGGGCGATCACTGGTTGGTTTATATCCCATCGCACATGGGATATGGCCCTCGTGGCGATAGGGTCATCCCAGGTGGTTCGACTCTCATCTTTGAGATAAAGCTTGCTGGGATTGGGTGAGTTGAGGGAGTTTATGGTTGAGGGTTGAGAGGTTGAAGGTTAGAGTTGAGAGGTTCGAGACGAAAACGAAAACCAAAAACGGGTTGAGTCGGGGGTGAGTTTTAGTTTTGGTTTTAGTTTTCACCTCGAACCTCTCTCACTTCACACCTCATTCAACTACTTCCACAGTCTTGCTCTTGAGATTGCGGCTGTCGGAGCTGGTGCCATAGAGCACTTCGTACTTGCCGGTCATGACGTGCATGACGTTGATGTCTTCATCGAAACATTCGAATGATTCTTTGTCGAGTTCTATCTCGGCATTTTTTGTCTCTCTTGCTTTCAGTTCCACTCGCTGGTATCCCTTGAGGCTGAGGCGTGGACCGTTGGTGTCGTCGGTGCGACGGATATAGACCTGCACAACTTCCGTGCCGCTGCGCTTGCCGGTGTTGGTGACAGGGATGGTTATCCTGATCTTGTCGTTTGCCTTGTCGGCAGCGAACTTGCTCTTGCTTAGTTTTGCCTCGCCGATATTGAATGTGGTGTAGCTGAGTCCATAGCCGAAGCAGAAGAGAGGGTCTTCTGTCATGTAACGGTAGGTGCGTCCCTTCATGCTGTAGTCCTTGAAATCTGGCAGCTGCTTCACGTTCTTGTAGAATGTGACAGGCAGTTTGCCCGATGGGTTGTAGTCGCCATACAGCACGTCAGCAATGGCGCGTCCGCCTTCCTCGCCTGGATACCATGCCTGAAGGATGGCGTTGCATGATTCGGTCTCTGGCACGAGTGCCATGGCTGAGCCTGAGAAGTTTACGAGAACCACTTTCTTTCCTGCCTCATGCAGTTTTTTGAGGAACTCGCGCTGCACCTTCGGCAACTCAATGTCTGTGCGGTCGCCTCCTGCGAATCCTTCAAGATTGACTGGCATCTCCTCGCCTTCGAGTCCTGCTGATATGCCTCCTGCAAACACTACGGTGTCCACTCCCTTGAGCTTGGCGATGAGTGCGTCGTAGTCAACGGCATTCTCCACGCCGATGTCAACCTTTATGTTTGCATTGTATGTCTCGATGTGCGAGAAGCGGATTTCTATCTTGTAATCCTTGCCTGCTTCTGCTTCGAAGATGTTGCGTGTGTCGGTGGTGCGCCATGTTTTGTGGTGTGCCATGGACTTGCCATCAACGATCACCTCGAAGTCGCTGACTGATTCTACATCGAGCAATACCTTGCCGCTCTGCTTTGGACGGAACACGGTTTCGTAGATGGCTGAGAATCCTGTGAGGTTTACTCCTGGTGCAAACTGGTGCTGTCCGAAGGTGGTCTCGTTGATTGGGTTGACGCATTGCTTGGTTGACACTGGCTTTCCCTCCCATTTTCGGTTGTTCCAGAATGTGCCTTTGAAGCCTTTTTTACCGTCGATGGAGCATTGGTCGTAATACGAGGTGAGAACCATGTCGCTTACGAGGTCGCATCCTTTGAATGACACAACCTTGCTGCTGCCCACCTTTGCCTGGATGCCTTCTAACAAGGATGTTGTCTGGTTAGGTGTACCGTTGTAGTTGCCCCACATCAGCACTTCGTCGTTGTAGTTAGGACCAATCACGGCCACCTTGCTGCTTTTGTCGAGTGGAAGCAGTTCGTCACGGTTTTGCAGCAGGGTCATTGTCTGGTGGGCAATGTCAAGAGCTGTGGCACGGTGCTGCTTGCTGTTGAGGATGTCGGGGCCGAGTTTTGACCATTCAACAACGGATGGGTCGTCCATCTCGCCAAGTTCAAAACGACCCTCCATCAGACGGATGACGTGCTTGTCAACCTCTTCCTCGGTGATGAGCCCCATCTTGACAGCCTCTGGTATGCTCTTGTACATGTAGTTGTATCCACACTCCACGTCAGTACCTGCCAAGGTGCCTTGTGCTGCTGCATGGCGACGAGTGGATGAGGTCTTGTGAGTGTTCCAGAAGTCGGTGATGGCACCGCAGTCGCTGACCACCATGTACTTGAATCCCCATTCGTCGCGCAGTATCTGCTGGAGAAGACGTGTGTTGCCGCAGCATGGTTCGTCGTCCCATCGCTGGTAGGCGCACATCACCTCTCTTACATCGCCCTTCTGCACCGTAGCCTTGAAAGCAGGAAGATATGTCTCCCACAGGTCGCGAGGGGTGACATCGTTGATGTTGTCAACATGGCGTGACGACTCAGGGCCGCTGTGTACGGCAAAGTGTTTGGCACATGCATATAGTTTCCTGTATTTCGTGTCGCTTGGTCCCTGCAGACCTTTCACCACTTGCACACCAAGGCGTGAGGTAAGGTAAGGGTCTTCGCCGTATGTTTCCTGACCACGGCCCCATCGAGGGTCACGGAAGATATTCACGTTTGGTGTCCATACCGACAGACTGTGGAAACGCTGGTCTTCATGACCGTCCTTTACCCATTTATTGTAAGCTGCGCGACCTTCATCGCTGACTTGTGTGAACACGTTGAAAATCAAGTCGTCGTTGAAACTGGCTGCCATGCCGATAGGTTCAGGATATACCGTTACGTTGCCCATGTTGGCAATGCCATGAAGCGCTTCGCTCCACCAGTTGAACTTCTTAATGCCCAGACGAGGCACAGCCTCCGACACGTCAAGCATCACCACGGACTTCTCTTCCAGAGTCATACGTTTCACAATGTCGCATGCTCTCTCATGAGGAGTGAGCGATGCATTCTGGTAAGGCAGCTGCTGGGCAACACTTGATGCCGCCATCGCCACCGATGCCAGGAAAATACTGATTTTTTTCATTTCGTTTCTCAAGTAGGTTAATAATTAGTTTGTTGTGCAAATTTATATAAAATAGTTGACATTTTCTTTTTTTCATTCCACATAATATGAAATATCGTGAAAAATGTATATATTTGCAAAACTATTTGGTATTAACCTTATAAGTCATGGCTGAAAAACGAAAACGTACACCAAGAAAAAAGCGTCCCGAGATGTCGCTGTGTGCTGCATGGCAAGATGATATGACTGCCCGGATAGCTGAGTGCATGCAGCATTATCGTGAGAAACGTTTCAAATACATCCGATTCGGTGTCACGAGTGATTTGGATACCCAGTTGCAGTGGCATCAACGGCACGACGGTGTGCATTGGACTCACATGTATGCACGTTTCTGCACCTCTGATCCTCGCACGATACGTCAGGCATTGCCTGTACTATCGCAGATTGACGATTATGTCAGCAATGACATCACTTATCCGACCACTCTCTTCGAACCTCCAAGGACTTATTATCTTTACTTCCTTGTGGGGAAGCGTCGCAAGAGCCATTTCCAGGGATTGTCCATCATTGAAATAATAAAAGAACAACCTATGACTATACAGGAACGTATCGGCAAGGCCGTCATCATCATGCGTAAGCGTAGATGTATGTCGCGACGGGCTCTCAGCCAGCGGGCATGCATCAACCTCAATTATCTCGGTACCATAGAGCAGGGGAAACGCAATGTGTCACCTGTCATCATTGAACGCATAGCACTTGCTCTCGACATGCGCATGAGCGACTTCTTCATGCAGGTGGAAAAGGTGCAGTAAGAACGAAAGAATCTTTTGTCAGTGCTTGTTGAGATATTCTGCAAGCAGGTTGACAATGCCGGAGATATTTTCCTGGAGCAAGAGTTGTTTTTCGTATCCATTGTCACGCAAATGGTGTAGCGAGGCTTATCGGATGGCAGGGGTTTCATTGTTCCTGAAATTTTGTTTATTTGAAAGAGGCAGGACTATTGTAGAATCTATCATTAATATGATAAATTTTGAACAGATACTTATTCGTCTATTCAATGATAGTAAGACTGCTCAATTTTTATATATTGTCAGCATCCTTCCAATCTACTTCTATTTTGGGAAGTCTTCAAGGTCTTAATAGATGACGAACCATGGTCTTAATAGACGACAGACGTCGGTCTTATTAGATGACGGATCTTGATCTTAATAAATACAAATTTACTCTTTTCTTTGTAATCCACCAAGCATGTGGCAAAAATACACACTAAATACTTGTCATATAGCAATAAATATTTCACAAAAAAGTGACATCGTGTCATTAGGTTGTTAATATGTTCTGCTCATAACCATATAAAATCCGTCATTTCTTTGTTTTTTAATCATTGATGCGAAATGTTGTGAAATTTATATAAATTTGCAAATATAACCTCTCCACACAAATCCAATAGAGATTTAGTAATTTTTAGAAGCTACCTTTAACTATTAACAGACATGGCAGGGTATAGTGCAGTTTCCGCATAACATTAACAGATCAAATTAGACTGACGGCTTTTTCGAGATGGCACAAGAGAACGAACTGAAGAAAGGCACAACACAGACAGGAAGTGCTGATGAAAACGAGATACGGCAGGGCAAACCAGGTTGTATGGCAAGTTGCATATCTGGAATTTTGCTGTATATAAGTGATTTCTTTGTGATTGCTTCCCCGTTTATCTGGCGTAGAGCAAACTTCTGGGTTTTTATTATATCATTAGTGGGTGGTATATTGGCAGACCTTGTATTACGTGTAAAAGCCAGACAGAGGAAATTCTCCCTAATGAAATTAGCGATATGGACTTTTATAATATTTGTCATTCAAAACATACTTGCCTTGCTTCTTACTGTTGGCATCAAGTATGTTGGGAAGTAAAAAATAAGGTTAAGGGTTGAGGGAGTTGAATGGGTTGATAGTTGAGTGAGTTGAGGAGAGTCAACTTCTTCATCTCATTCAACTTCTTCAACCCTCAACCCAATTAGTATGGCCATTTGGCTGCTGCCACGCCTTCCTTGATTCCGTCCATTGCTGGCTTGCAGATAATGGACAGGTTGTTGCGGTTGATTACTGACATGACGCCTTCTGTGCCTTTGCGGTTGGTGACGTTAATGTCCCACACCATCGGAACCATGCCCATGTTTCCAGCCTCCTGGTTCACCATCTTGTGGAAGAGCAGGACTGATGCGTCGTGCTTGTCCTGATTGGTGCTGAGTTCGCGCCACTGGCATCCGTATTCTCCGATGATTACCGGTATGTTCTTGTCAACGAACTGCTTCTTCATCTTGTCGAAACGGCTCTTGAGCTCAGTCTCCTCGCCCCATGTGGAGTTGCGGTCGCTTCCGCTCACATGGTTTGCAACACCCCAGAACCATGATGCCTTGCCCCATGACTGGTCTTTGTCCATTCCGCAGAAATTCCATGGAGTGTAGAAATGCACCTCCACCATCATTGCTGCTTCTGCATTGTCCTTAGGCAGATTGTTGTAAAACTTGTTCGTGTTGTCAATGTCGGTGCTTGGTCCCTGCACCACCAATATGCGTCTTGCATTGTTGCCGCCTGTGGCGCGTACCGCATCGATGAAGTCCTTCTCGTACTTCACAAGATTGTCAGTCTTTGTCTGGTTGTCGGCAGCAGGTTCGTTAAGTCCTGCGAAGAGGAGATGCTCGTCGTAGTCTTTGAAGTTGTTTGCTATCTGAGTCCACATCCTCTTGAGTTTAGATGCCTTGGTTGCGTCATACGAACTCATGCTGTTCTCGAGCCAGTTATTGTCCCAATGGTCGTTGAGCAGCACATACAGCCCGTCATTGATGCAGTAGTTGACCACCTCTGTGACGCGTGCCATCCATGCTGCGTCAATGTCGTTTGAGCTGTTCATGTGTATGCTCCATGAGCATGGGATGCGCACTGACTTGAAGCCTTGTGCCTTGACGTAGTCAATGATTTCCTGTGTTGTCTTTGTTGATTGCCAAAAGGTTTCAGCACCGAGACCTGTGCCTGTTGCTTCCATGGTGTTTCCGAGATTCCATCCTGGGTACATAGCCTTAGCCACTTCTTTTGCATTTGCGGTGATCTCGCTTTCTATCAGTCCTGCCTCCTGACTGATGGTGACGCTTTCCACTGCATCGCCGAGTGTGAAACTGACCATGCCGTTTCTCGCCGAACCGATATTCGCATCGACCTTTACCTGTGCCGAGTATCTTTCAAGAGTAGCACGAGTGCTGACGATGCTTATCCACTCAACATCAGCCACCATCTCGTATTCACCGTTAGCTCTCAACGGGATGGACACCGTGCCGCCGTCCTTACTGACACTTATCTCTTTTGTGGCAGTATCTATGATGATGCCGTTCTTTGGGGTTTGTGTCACATTGATGCTTGCAGTCTTGTTGCCACACTTAATGGTGATGCTTGCAACACGGTCGTTGTAGTCCGCTTTCGAATTTGCTGCATACTCATCAATCGTGACTGTGTAGTTGAATGTGGTAGAGCTGCTTGACTTCAGGGCAACCTTGCACCAGCTGGCATCACTTGATATGGTTGGGCTCACATTCGATTTCACAGAAAAAGTGGTGCTGCCACCAACCTGTGCGACGGTGATATTCTCCTGTGCGACGGAGAATTCCACATCACCACCACTGCCATTGTCGTTGCTGTCTGATGAGCATGCGCATAGGGTGCATCCCCAGGCTAATGCAACGAACATCATAAGTGTCTTAGTTAAATTCTTCATTATTAGTGTTCGTTTTGTTTCTTGATTATTTAGGATAGAGAAGTCAAAGAAACGGGCAGACTCTTTCCGTTATATGTGGAAAGGTGTCTGCCCGAATGTTGTGGTGTAGGATTTGCTTCCCTTCGGTCTGCGAGCTAAAGGTTATGTTATTTGCTGAACGGTATGGCTGCCTTTATGTCCTGCACGCTTGCCCCGATGTATGCCTTGAAGGTTCCGGGTTCGAGTGTCCACGTGTGGGTGTCCTCATTGTAGTATTTGAGGTCGTTGTCGGTGATGTCGAAACGGACGGTCTTGGTCTCTCCGGGGTTGAGATGAATCTTCGTGAAGTGTTTGAGCTCTTTTGCTGGGCGTGCCACGCTTGCCTTGTCGTCGCCTATGTAGAGCTGCACGACTTCCTTGCCAGCCATGTTGCCTGTGTTGCTGACATCTATGCTGACACTGATGGTGCCGTCGGCATTGATTGTCTTAGTGGCGTTTGTGTAGGTGTAGGTGGTGTAGCTGAGTCCGTATCCAAATGGGAACAGGAGAGGTTTCTTCTTGGTGTCGAAGTAGCGGTAGCCGACGAAGATGTCTTCGGCATAGACTTGTACTTCGTCGCCTGTGCCGTTGTGGGTGCGGGGGTCGAAGCTTGTGTTGAGGTGCTCATTGCTCAGCGATGGTGGTACTGCTTTCTGCAGCTTGGCAGTGCCTGCAATGAGGTGGGCTGAGCGTGGGTTGCCGTTGTGGTCTTCTGCTGGGTTGATGCCCTTAGGCGTACGTTCTGTACCTGTGTTGAAGACTTCGGGAAGCTCGTTTGGATGTACGCCAGGGTAACCTATGAGTCCGTACTGATGTGCTGGATAGTCTGCCAGTTGTGCCGCATAAGAGAAGACTGTCTTTCCGCTTGGGTTCACGTCGCCGCTGAGCACGGCTGCGAGTGCGTGTCCTGTCTCGCTGCCGAGGTACCAACTCTGCACGAGGGCTGGTGTCTGCTTGAGCCATGGCATTGCCACTGCGTTGCCGCTGACTATGATGGTGATGATGTTAGGCTGTATGCTTGCAAGCTGGCTGATGAGCTTGTCCTGATCATATGACATGTTGAAACTGCGACGGTCGCCTCCCTCACAGTCTTCGTAGTGGTTTTTGTTGAGACCACCGATGTAGATGATGAGGTCTGCTGTCTTTGCCTTGTCAATGGCATCGCGGAAGAGTGAGTCCTGCAGCGACTGGGGTATGAGGTCGGCTCCGTCGTAGCGTGAGCGACCGCTCTCGTATCCCTGTGCATATATAATGTTGCAGTCGTTACCGAAGCGCTCTCTGATGCCGCGCAATGGGCTCACTTCGTCCTTTGGCTTGAGCTCAGATGAGCCGCCGCCTGGGCAGAGTGGCTTGGTGGCGTTGTCGCCGACTACGAGTATGGTCTTGTAGCACGACGGGTCGAGTGGTAGCAGCTTGCTGCCGCTTTTTGCCTTGTCATTTTTGAGGAGCACTATGCCTTCTTCTGCTATCTGGCGGTTGGCTGCTATGTGCTCTGGTGAGTTGATGCTGCCCCATGGCTTGTCTGCCTTCATTGCTGAACGGAATATGAGACGTAGCACTCGTGCTGCCTTGTCATTGACGATGTCCATTGGCACCTTGCCTTCTTTTGCCATGTTGAGATATGCGGTGCCGAGATAGTAGTCGTCGTAGCCGAATCCGTTTGCCTCGGAGGTGAGTCCGTTGGTGTAGCTGCCCATCTCGATGTCGAGTCCGTAGAAGATGCTCTGTGGGGTGTCATGTGCTGCTCCCCAGTCGGTGATGACGGCTCCGTCGAATGCGAGTTCGCCCTTGAGTATGTCATTGATGAGGTATGGACTGTGGGTGTTGTGTATGCCACGGTAGCAATTGTAGCTGCCCATGATGCTCCATGCACCGCCTTTCTCGATGGCGGTCTTGAAGGGTGCGAGGTATATCTCGTGGAGGGCTCGGTCGCTGACCTTCACGTCAACATGTCCGCGGAACTCTTCCTGGTCGTTGAGAATGTAGTGCTTGAGGCAGCATGACACTCCGTTAGACTGCAGTCCCTGTATGTATGGTGCTGCCATTTCACCGGCAAGACATGGGTCTTCTCCCATGTACTCGAAGTTTCTTCCGTTGAGCGGTGTCCTGTATATATTGACACCGGGACCGAGCAGGATGTCCTTCTTGCGGTAGCGTGCCTCCTCGCCGACGCTCTTGCCGTAGAGCCGTGCGAGGTCGGTGTTCCATGTGGCAGCTAGACATGTGAGCGCAGGAAATGCTGTGCAGTAGTCGTTTGTCCAGTTGGCATGTGCCCAGTCGTTCCAGTTTATCTCCATGCGCACTCCGTGCGGACCGTCACTCATGTACAGTTCGGGTATGCCAAGGCGAGGAACTCCTGGACTGGTGAACTTGCTCTGCGCATAGCACAGGCGGCATTTCTCCTCTATGGTCATACGGTCGAGAGCATCCTGTATGCGTTCCTCCATTGGTTTACTCTCGTCGAGATATACTGGTGTCTGTGCATGCGACATGAGCGATGCGACAGCTAATGACAGGGTTAAGAGTGTCTTTTTCATTTATCTTGCGTTGAAAGCGAAAATGAAGAATGCAATGTAAAGTATGATAAAGATAATAGCCAGGATGCCTTGGTAGCGAAGTGCGTTGCGCATGTTGAAAGATGCTTTTTCAAGGCTCTGCTGGTTGTTGAGACGCAGTGCACGGCGTGTGTTTGAAATGAGGGCGAAGCTCTGAATGATAGGGTAGAGGCAAATCAAACCTGTGAGGATGTAGATGAAACCGACAAGTTTGAATGCCATTGGCGACACGCTCTGTGATGCCATGGCCATCTGCATTTCAGAGTTTAATGATGCTACGAGCACAAGGATTCCCATGAGGAAAATTAACACCATGCCTATTGTGCTGAGGATTGTGAGAAACTGGAGCCAGCTCATTGATGAGAGGATTGCAGGACGCATTATGTCCGTTACTTTTAATTCGTTGTCCATGATTTTTTGTTTTGTTAATAATAAGGTTTAAAATTTATGGTTGAAAGATTAATGTTTAATGTCTAATGTCTAAGAGTTTACGAGATTAAGAGTCTAATGTTTTAATGGTTTAAGAGTTTACCCCCCATCATTCTCTACTCCCTCCCTTTTTACGAGAGGGCTGGGGTGGGTCTTCCTTTGCAAATATACGGAAACATTTGTTTATGTTCCAAATTTTTTCATAAAAACATGTCTGGAAGAGCTATGTGTCGCCGTTTTCTCCTATCTTTGATGCAATAATTATTCATTTTGACACCAAATCAATAATATATGTTACAAATGAAATAGTGTGTGTACGTGTTATATACGTATCTTTGCAAAGAATTAATAAACCTAATATATTATATGAAGAAAATATTGACAGCAGCTGCATGCATGATGATAGGCTTGAATGCAATGGCTCAGATGCCTATCATCCAGACAGAGTACACGGCAGACCCAGCGCCGATGGTTCACAACGACACGGTATTCCTTTATACCACACATGATGAGGATGATGCCGATGGTTTCAAGATGAAGGATTGGCTTCTGTATTCATCAACGGACATGGTGAACTGGACGAATCATGGTGCTGTGGCTTCGCTGAAGAGTTTCGGCAAGTGGTACAGCAAGGATAATGGCGCATGGGCAGAGCAGGTTATATATCGCAACGGCAAGTTCTATATGTATTGTCCGATACATGGCAACGGCATAGGTGTGCTTGTGAGTGACTCTCCATACGGCCCATTCGTTGACCCTATTGGCAAGCCTCTAGTTTGGCAGAAAGAACACTGGTATGACATTGACCCAACGGTATGGATTGACGATGACGGTCAGGCATATATGTACTGGGGTAACCCACATCTCTATCATGTGCGTCTCAATGAGGACATGATTTCTTATAGCGGTGAGATTGTGCAGCATCCGAAGATTAAGGATTATCAGGAGGGGCCTTGGTTCTGGAAACGTAATGGCAATTACTACATGGCATTTGCATCGACTTGCTGTCCTGAGGGTATTGGCTATGCCATGAGCAAGGGTCCTGAAGGTCCTTGGGAGTGGAAAGGTCACATCATGGATCACACTCCAAAGACCCGTGGCAATCATCCTGGAATCATTGACTATAAGGGCAACAGCTATGTGTTCGGTCTCAACTACGATCTCTTGCGTCTGCAGATGCCAGAGCATCATGAGCGTCGCAGCGTGAGCGTTGCTCCTATGCATTATAATAACGATGGTACAATAAAGGAGTCGCCATACTTCAAGGAAACCCGTATCAAACCTGTGGGTACGTTCAATCCGTTCCAGCGTGTTGAGGCTGAGACAATGGCATGGGGATGGGGACTCAAGACTGGTGTCCTCTCGCTTGTGAAGGACTCGAAGACTTACGACCGCAACAACCTTTATGTGTGCAACATTGATGAGGGCGAGACTCTCACTCTGCGCAATGTGAATTTCGGTAAGGGTGCAGTATCTTTCGAGGCATCAGTTGCCTCAATGAACGAAGGTGGTCAGATTGAGATTCACCTCGATCGTGCCAACGGCCCTCTCGTGGGTGCTTGTGATGTCCCATGCACGGAAAGTGTTGATACATATAAGGTGGCTAAGTGTGCCTTGAAGAACTGCAAGGGCAAGCACGACCTTGTGTTCAAGTTTGTGGGTGTTGCACAGAAAGACCTCTTCCGTTGGGATTGGTGGCAGATGAAATAGACCGATTTTGTAATTTATAGAAACTACCTTAAGGTGGTTGGTGAAACGGTGTGAAATGTCCGTAACACCAGTGAAAACGTGTATCATGTTACATTTCTGATAAAGGATGTAACATGATACATTGCTTTTAAAGTATATGTTTAAGCAAATGTTTCAAATGCGTCAATAGGGGTGCTGAGTTCTTCGTAATTTTGCATCAGTATAAAAAGGCAAGCAGACTTGCTGCACATTTTTACATGGAAACCCAAAGAATAAACATGGAAATCCAAAAACAATGAGCATAAGAAACCAAAATAATAAACAGAGGAAACCAAAACAATGAAAAAAACATTATTATCTTTATGTCTTGGCTTGATGTCCTTTACATCAGCATTAGAGACAACAGCCCAGACGCTGACAGAACCTACAATCTATGTAGCAGGCACCCCAAGACAGATACGAGTATATGCACCGAAGAATCTGCCAGAGAATGCGCCATTGATCATTTCCATGCACGGAATGAATCAGGACCCGGAATATCAGATGAACACTACAAAGTGGAATGCAGTGGCTGATACAGCACGCTGCCTCGTGGTGTATCCATACGGAATCAACAAGGCGTGGGACATTAGCGGTGATTCTGATGTCAATTTCATCAAGGCAATCATCAACAACATGTATAACAAGTACAAAATCAACAAGAACAGGGTTTATGCCACAGGTTTCTCAATGGGAGGCATGATGACATACCACCTGATAACAAGGATGGCTGGACAGATAGCAGCATTCGCTCCTGTCAGTGGCATTCCAGTTGATAACCGAAATCCATCAGGAACTCGTCATGTACCGCTTATCCACCATCATGGCAGTGCCGACGATACGGTCAAGTTTGGAGGCGATCCTTACCATCCGGCAGGAGGCTATCGTCCTATCTCTGACTATGTTACAGCATGGGCAAAATGGAATGGATGTGACATGGCAAACCCAACCGTCAAGATGTATGGCAATGACAAAAGCACAAGATGGGTGAATGAAAAGGAGGGCATAGAAACCGTATATAACATTTGCGATGGTGTAGGGCATTGGCACTCCAACAATGAATGGGGAGGCATCTACACCACTAAGGAGATATGGAACTTCGTCAGACGCTATTCACTCAATGGCGATTTCTCTTTGGCACCTACCATTAACACCATAACTCCAAGGGAAAACAGCACCACTCTCAAACCTAAAAGCACCATTTATCTGACTTTCATGGAGAAAGTGGATGTTGCACAGATAGAAGCTACACTTGAAGGATGTGGACAGGTCATAGAACTGATAAACAAGACATTGGGAACCATGAAGGACATCATAAAGTTTCAGGTTCCAGAGGATACAAAGTTCATAGGTGGTGACTACACTCTCAATGTGCGCAATGTCAATTCGGCATCTGGCGGACATAAAGATTTGTTCACATTCTCATACCCTATAGCCACTGGCATCGAAGACATCATGGCAGATGCAAAATCACCAATTTGCATGTACACGATTGCTGGAACGAAAGCAGATGCAAGTTCAAGAGGGATAGTGGTGGTTGATGGCAAAAAGTATCTGAAGCAATAACGCCAATGGTTGTACATTGCTTCCCTCCGGTCAGCGAGCTAAAAGGTTGTAAATGGTACATAAACTGAGTAAGTAACAACCCCAGCTAAAGTTAAATAACACCACCTTATCGTACAAATTGGATAAAATTATCACATTATTGTATATATAATAGTGCAGATTTTAATATATTTTGTATATTTGCAAAAAACTTAAAAACTAAAAACTTAAAATATATGATTAAACGTAGCGCATTAGGAGCAGTGATGATTGCTTCAGCACTTGGGCTTCAGGCTCAGAAACCAATGACGCCTCCTGCTGGCGGAAAGCAGATTAGTGACGAATTGATTGGTATCTTCTTTGAGGATATCAGTTCATCAGCCGATGGCGGATTGAATGCTGAGCTTGTCCAGAACGGATCGTTTGAGTACAGTCCAGCCGAACGCGACGGATGGGGCGCTGGTACAGCATGGAAGATCACTCGCCCTGGTCACTCGCTCGGTACAATCGAGGTGCATCAGCAGAATCCGATACACCCTAACAACCCTAACTACATGCGTCTTATCATAGAGCGCACTCGTCATTTCCACGACTACAACGGTTGGGCAGGATTCGGCATCCAGAATGACGGTTTCGACGGCATCTGTGTAAAGGCAGGTGCAAAATACGATTTCTCAATGTTTGCACGCAATGTAGCGTCTTCCTCAAAGTCTATACGCATCGTTCTCGGTCAGCCACAGGGATGGGGAAAAGACCCAAAGGTTCTTGCAGAGAAGACTATCAGAGTTGACTCAGAAGACTGGCAAAAGTATTCATGCACACTCGAAGCAAGTGAAGACTGCAAGAACGCAATCCTTCAGATTATATCCCTCACAACAGGCGTGATGGATGTTGACATGGTTTCACTTCTCCCTCAGGACACTTACAAGGGTCATGGACTCCGCAAGGATCTTGCAGAGGCACTCGAGGCACTTAAGCCTAAGTTCATGCGATTCCCTGGAGGATGTGTCGTACATGGAGGTGGCGACGGATTCTGGAACACTTACCGTTGGAAAGAGACCGTGGGTCCAAAGGAAACTCGCCGTGGTCAGAAAAACACATGGGGCTACCATCAGTCAATGGCACTCGGTTACTACGAGTACTTCCAGTTCTGTGAGGACTTAGGCATGCAGCCTGTGCCAATCCTCCCATGCGGAGTAAGTTGTCAAGGAACAAACGGTGGCTGGAACATGTGGCCTACACAGGCACAGGACGTTGTTGCCATGAACGAAATGGACGAATGGGTTCAGGATGCTCTTGACCTTATCGAATGGGCAAACGGCGATGTGAACACAAAGTGGGGTAAGGTGCGTGCAGAAGCAGGACACCCAGAGCCTTTCAATCTCAAGTATCTCGGCATCGGTAACGAGGAGAAGATTTCTCCAGAGTTCAACGAACGATTCAAGTATATGTACGAACGTGTTGTTGAGGCACATCCTGAAATCGTTGTTGTTGGTACAGCAGGTCCTGGTTCACACCCTGGCAACCCTGACTACGACAACGGATGGAAACTTGCTGAGGAAATCGGCATGCCAATCATCGACGAGCATTACTATGAGAAGAACGACTACTTCCTCTCTTCACGTCAGTACGACAGCTACCCACGTGACCGCAAGACAAAGGTATATCTCGGTGAATATGCAGCAAAGGACAAGAAGCTCATCGATGCCCTTGCAGAAGCACTCTATCTCCTTCATGTCGAGCGCAATGGCGATGTGGTCACAATGACATCATACGCACCACTCTTTGCCCGCAAGAACGGCACAAGCTGGAATCCAGACCTTATATATTTCGACAATGAGCGACCATACCTCACTTGCAGCTACTATGTTCAGCAGATGTTCGGTCAGTCATCAGGCGACCACTACTATGGCGACTGTGTGACTATCGAGAATGCCGACAAGTCACAAGGCGAAGGAATGCTTCAGGAGCAGTCTGTCGTTCTCAACTCAAAGACACATGAGCTCTTTGTGAAGGTAGCCAATGCAACAGCCAACACAAAGAAGGCAAAGGTTGACCTCTCTCGTTTCAAGTCACTCAAGCCAAATGCAGTCAAAGTGACCCTCTCTGGTCAGCCAAATGACGAGAACAACTATGACGCACAGCCAATAGCACCAAAGCAGGAGACTGTCAAGGTCGAGAAGAACATGACCCTCGACATAGCGCCATATTCATTCACAATGATTACAATCAAACTTTAAAATACCCACCCCAACCCTCCCGTTAAAAGGGAGGGGGAGGGTTGAAGGGGAGGGTTGAGGGAGTAGTTGATAAACCTTTAACCCTCCCCCTCAACTCTCAACCATAAACTATAAACTATAAACCCTCACCCCATAAACCTTTCCTAAAAACAAAATACAGATGATAAAACTGAGAACTATCGTGCTTGCATGCACATTTGCCCTGGTAGGGTCGGTGGCAGCAAGTGCGCAGTCTTTCCGCAACCCAGTGATAAATGCCGACGCACCTGATGTGAGCGTCTGTAAGGTGAAAGACACATATTATATGATAAGCACCACCATGCACCTCATGCCAGGTGGTCCTATCATGGCATCAAAGGATATGGTGAACTGGCGAACCATCGGCTATGTCTTCGACCGTATTGACGATGGTGACCGTTATAACCTCATAGACAACAAGACTGTGTACGGACAAGGTCAGTGGGCATCCAGCATCCGTTACCACATGGGTAAGTTCTGGGTGTGGTTCACGGCAAACGGAGCTCCGGGCAAGGGATTCATCTATAGTGCTGACGACCCAGCTGGTCCGTGGACACTCGTAGCCCGTCCACCACACATGCACGATGCCTCCCTCTTTTTCGATGAAGATGGCAAGAAATACCTCTTCACAGGCAGTGGAGGCTGCTCCGTTGTTGAACTGGACGATAATTTCAACCCTAAAGAAGGAGGACTCAACAAGAAAGTCGTCAACGGCTCTGAAGACCCACAGGAACGAGGCGCACTGCTTGAAGGCAGCAGCGTCATAAAGCACAACGGCTACTACTACATCTGCATGATCAGCATGAAGTGGGGAGTCAAGGGACGCGTCCGTCGTGAAGTGTGCTACCGTTCGCGTGACATAGCAGGCCCGTACGAGAAGAAGATAATTCTCGAGAGCCCTTTCGAAACCTACGGAGGAGTAGGACAGGGATGCCTTGTCGGCGATGACCAGAGCGACCAGAACTGGTGGGCACTCATCTTCCAAGACCGTGGAGGCATAGGACGAGTGCCATGTGCCATGCCTGTAACGTGGGTTGAAGACTGGCCAATGTGTGGCGAATATACAGGTGAGGTAAATAACGAAATAGCAGAGATAAAGGAAGACAATCCTTCAGACAACCCACGTCTTGACCGCCGTCGTTACCGAGTGCCTTCCGACCTCACAAAGTCACACCCTTCCTTCGAAGGAATAACAGGTAGCGACGAGTTTGATTTCCCAACGGAAATCCTTAACCGTATGGTGAAGCCAACCTATCATTCACGCACAGGTTTGAAACTATACTGGCAGTGGAATCACAATCCCGTTGATGATGCATGGAGTCTCACCGAACGACCAGGGTACATGCGTATGCACACAGCACGCATCGTCCCTAACCTCAACGTAGCACCCAACACCCTCACCCAACGCATGACAGCACCGTATTGCACAGGTTCTGTGTGCATTGATGTGGCAGGAATGGCTGATGGCGACATCTGTGGACTCGCTGCCTACAATGGAGACAGCGGAGTGTTGCGTATTGTCAAGCGAGGAAGTAAGTACGTGCTCCAGCTCACCGAAGAGAAGTCGGTCTTTGCACAAGGTCGCATCGTGGAGAAGGTAGATGTAGCTGTGCTCGAAGAGATTGCCCTCTCGCTCAAGAACACCAAAGGCACCGATGGCAAGGCTGGCAAGTACGTGTATCTCAAGCTCCATGGTGACTTCACTCCAGGCAAGGACAATGCCACTTTCCAGTACAGCACCGACGGCAATACATGGCAGAACATAGGCGGTTCCATAAAGATGAAGTTTGACTACACACGCCACTTCATGGGCAGCAAGTTCGCCATCTTCAACTACGCCACTAAACGCACAGGAGGCAAGATAGATGTCGACTGGTTCCGATATGAGGAAAAATAAACAGAACGCATAGTCTGTTTCAGAAATAGGCATACTTCTGCCCTTTGTGTCTTTGGGCATAGGCACACAACCTGTTATTACTTCCACCAGTGATAACGGGTTGTCAAACATCTGTGTTCGATGCATCTGTCAGGACAGTCGGCAGAATGTGTGGATAGCTACACGCAATGGCTTGAACCGTTATGATGGCACAAAGATTAATGTGTATCATAACAGGGTAGGATGAGAGATGTATAACAGACTTTGTGTGAGTGTATTAATAATGAAGAATATATACATAGTAATCTTACTTATTTACAGCATGCTCCCTTTGTATGCACAGCAAATAGGAGTCGTGGAAGAGGTTGGCAAATTAGGGTTGCCAGTTATGCTTGTAAATACAAATGAAGGAGAACTGCCGACTGGGACACTTGTTGAGTCGCCAGAGGGGAGCCTTGGCACGTCTCTGGCTGACAAAACAGTCGTACCATCGCGAGTTGTAATTGTAGATAATGGAAATACAATATATGATAGTGGAGATTTTGTGGAGGATGAAAGTGGATGTACATTAAGTTTGTCAGGAAACACAAGCAATTTAGGAACGTACAGACCATACAAGATAAAATTACAACAAAAAGCAGACCTGCTGTTTCGCGGAAGCTCCCAATATGCAGATAAGGAGTGGCGGTTGCTGTCTGGTGAGAAAGCACTTTTACTTACAACAGGGTATATGGTATCCGATATTATTGGAATGCCTTGGACTCCACAATTCCGCTTTTGTAATCTTATAATTAATGACAAATACATTGGGTGTTACATCCTGATAGAATCTGTTAAACGGAATGCCACTTGTAGAATTAGTGTAGATAAGAATACTGGTTATATAGTTGAAAGAGACCCCTATTGGTGGAACGAAGACAAGTATTTCGGTACAGGTTTCTATGAGACAGACAAGTATTATCGGTGGACATATAACTATCCATCGGGGAAATATATTACTAACAATCAGATTGATTATATAAGAGATTTCATAAACAAAGCAGAAAAAGAGATTCTGGATCCTGACGGAAATTTTGAGGAGTTCCTTGATGTGGAGAGTGCAGCCAAGTGGATTCTTTGTCACGATATTCTTGGCACATACGATTCTGGTGGCAGTAATCTATACATAGCTAAATACAATAATAAACCAGGAAGCAAGCTTACCGTACCTGTTCTATGGGATTTCGATTCGTCCTTCGATGAAAGACGGCAATCTGCATTTTCTCGAATGCATTCCTCCTCTCATGGGTATTTCAAACATTTATTTGCAAGCAACAACCATGTTTTTGTTGCTACATACAAGAAACTATGGCAGAAGTATCGTGAAAAAGTGACCGAGGCATTTGATGCATTCCCCCAGGAAGTAATAAGTTCAACGCAATTCGGCAGAGTTCAGGCGTCACTCGATTATGCAGCAAAAGTGAACAAAAGGAAAAGTCTCAAATTAACCACGGAATACAGTACATACTATTTGTGGATTGACAAGCATTTAGAATGGCTTGACAACGAGATAGGCAGGCTTGACGCAGGAGAAGAAAAGACAGTTTTGCCGATAATAGAAATAACAGCAGACAATCTGTCTGTAAACTATTCTAAAGCACAAATAAGTATAGATAATGGTTATTCCCATCCAATTGAAATAAAGTATCGTGGGGCTTCATCGCTATCAAAAACAAAGAAGTCCTTTGCATTGAAGTTCGTGGATGAAATTGGCAATAAAGTTGACATCTCGCTGTTAGGGATGCGCTCAGACAATTCTTGGATTCTGGATGCAATGGCAATTGACGTGGCAAGAATGAGAAATCGTGTCTCTATGGATTTGTGGAACGACTTCTCATCTGAGCCATACATTAAATCTAATAATAAAGATGCGGTGAACGGCACAAATGGCAGATTTGTTGAGGTTTATCTCAACGGTGAATATTGGGGTATTTACTGCCTGACAGAAAAGATTGACCGCAAACAGCTTAAATTGAAGAAATGTGATGATGACACCCAGAAAGGTGTGCTGTATAAATCTATTTCATGGACAACTATGTACTCAAGAAATGGAAGTTATTACAAGTATGATAATGCGAGCACCCAATGGAATGGGTGGGAAATAGAATATCCAGACAAGAATGACGGAGAGCCAACAAATTGGGAACCATTGGCAAGCACTATTCATTGGCTGTCGTATGCCGGTATGACAACCATTGCAGATTCTTTGGCATTTAAGATTGACGTTCCCGTATGGCAAGACTATTATCTGCTGATGGACTTTATCTGTGCTGAGGATAACATCTGTAAGAATCAACGTGTTTATTTCCAAGATGCATCCAATGACAATTGTATGATTGGGATTGCCCCTTGGGACATGGATCACTCTTGGGGTCGAGACTACAAAGGAGACATTACCGACAAGACAAATCGTGAGTTCCCATTGGTCACTACTTATAATAGGGTTTGCGATATCCTGATGAATAAGTATTCCAATATCGGAAAGAGTTTTGAAGAGCGATATGCAGAAATACGAGCCAACCACTTCTCCCCAGACAGTCTCAAGGAACGTTTCAACCGCTATTTTGCATTGTTCAGGGAAACAGGGGCAGGTCAGCGTGAAGAAGAAAGATGGAGTGGAACAGACGGAATCGCCTTGGACTTTGAAAGTGAGCAAGCTTATATCGAGCAGTGGATAGATGGCAGGGTGGCATATATGGACAAGAAGTACAATTACGATGAGTCGTCTGCAATCGTGCAACCCTCTAAAGATGATATGAGAATGGGTATTTACAATATTCATGGGCAGGTTATAAGTTCACCAAACATAAACACCCTACCTAAAGGAATATACATTGTTAATGGTAGAAAAATCATCATTTGACAATTCCCTCTCAACGTGTTCAGTCATAACGTATGTTTTTATAATATAGGATTAAGGTTTTTCATAGTAGTAGTTACAACTTGTTTGTCCCTGATGTCCAAGTGGCATTGCGGCATAAAACCATCGTATCGTGTCATGAAATGATGGTATTGTGCCATGAAATGACTATATTGCACCACAATACGACGTGCTTTGTACTAAGGTGATATCAAGGGAACTCTTATCCGTAATATTTACTCCTTTCCCATACAAGAACATCGGTTACATATCAATATTAAATGGTATGTAGCCGATGTTCTTGTGTTTATGTATAGAATGTACTTTTCATCCCTTATGTTTCCGTAAATGTTTCTTGGTGGCAACAAAATGATACAAAAAGATGTATTTGTTACAAATTAAACAATGAAAGTTATTTCACATAAAATGTGTGTTAATTATTATTAATAAATTTGCAAAGTGAAAGTTCGTGCTAAAGCGAAACTAACTTGAAAGCGATAACTAAATATAAAAATCAGAATAAGATAATCAATAAAAATTAGGTGACTAACCATGGATCAAAGAACCAAAAACAAGAAATGGCACATGGCCGACTACGGCAGACGCTTGGCGCGTCTGTTGGGTGTTGCTGCGGTTGCCACAAGCTGCCTCACTGCATGCGAGGGTTATGACCTTGCTGACAATGAGCCTGCATGGCTGGGTGAGAGCATCTACAACTACCTTGACGGGCAAGGTAATTACACCAATCTGGTGAGGATCATCGATGAATTGGGCTACAAGGAGGTGCTGTCGCGAACAGGCAGCAAGACGCTCTTCGTTGCTGACGATGATGCGTTCCAGCGTTTTTTCAAGGCTAACGACTGGGGTGTACACAGTTACGACAAGTTGACATTGGCACAGAAGAAGCTTCTGCTTTATGGTGCAATGATTAACAACTCGTGTCAGGTAGCATATCTCAGCAGCAGTGAGGGACCAACTGAGGGCGACTGCATGCGTCGTGAGACTTCGACAAGTCTGTATGACTCAGTGCCTGTGATTCATCCTGAGGAGATGCCGGACAATCCTTACTGGCAGTATTATCGCGACAACAACAAGGCTATCCCTTGTTTTGTGGATATGACAACGGCTCCTATGATACACTTCATTGAGTCGTTCTTGCAGAACCGTCTCATCACGAACGATGACTGCGACTTCCTGTTCAACTACAGAACGAAGCGTAAACCAGGTGATGCCAACGTGAACGGCATACTGATGACGGAGCAGAACATCAAGTGTTCAAACGGTTTCGTACACAAGATGGACTCGGTGATCACTCCTCTGCCTAACATGGCTCAGCTGATTAACCAGAAGTCGAACATGAGTGGGTATGCTAAGTTGCTGAACCGCTTCTGTGCTCCATATTATGCAGGAGATAATGCGGTGAGTGAGTATAACCGACTTTATAACACAAGTGTTGACTCGGTGTTTGAGAAACGTTATTTCTCAAAGAAGTCGAGAGGCGGTGTGCCTGTTGACTTGACTCCTGCTCCAGAGGAGGGTCCTGTGAACGGTATGCTGAAGTTTGACCCGGGATGGAACCAGTTGTATTCTTCAACCATGGCGTTGTCGAACACTACGGTTGCTGTGCAGGAGAACATGTCGCTTATGATTGTGCCAAGCAACACGGCTCTTGACAAGTACTGGAACAGCTCTGTGCTGAGCGATTATTACGACAGCTGGGAGGATGTGCCTGATGATGTGATTGCGAAGATGATTAATGTGGGCATGATCAACAGCTTCACGGGTTCTGTGCCAAGCAAGTTCCATACGGTGCTGAACGATGCGAATGATGAGTTGGGCATTAAGAAGGAGGATGTGGATTCGGTATTCATGGCGTGCAATGGTGCTGTCTATATGACGAACAGGGTGTTCAACCCGGTTGCATACATGTCGGTCACTTTCCCTGCTCTGGTTGATGAGAAGATGAAGATTCTGTACTGGGCTGTGGAGCAGTTGCAGTATGACGTGTATCTGAACTCTCAACACTCGTTCTACAGCCTGTTCATCCCTGATAACGGAGCTCTTTTGGAATACATCGACCCTTGTTCGTTCGGCAAGACAGACACGCGTCTGTTCCGTTTCCACTATAAGGCTGACGCACAGAAAGAGCGTGAGAAGGTGTGGGCAAGTATGTGGAAGTATGACGTGGCGAGCGGTACTGTGGGTGACTCTATCCCTGAGGCCGTGACGTACGAAATGATCACTAACCGATTAGAGGATATCTTGAACACTCACATCGTGATTGGCGATGTTGATAATCCTAATTGTGAGTATTTCCAGACGAAGGGTGGCAGTGTCATCCGCGTGAAGAATGCTGCTGCTGCCAATACTGGCGGCATGACGGTGCAGGGTGGCTGGCAGATTGAACAAGGCAAGGAACTCATGGTGTCAAGAATGTATGATGAGAGTGCTGACGGTGGTAACGGTAGAACTTACATCTTGAAGAACGAACCGATTATGACTGCTCGCAAGTCAGTGGCTGATGTGCTGGAGGAACATGAGGAGTTCAGCGCATTTAGCGACCTGTTGCAGAAGTCGCAGTATCTGGAGACCGTACATAAGATTGGTGAGGACACTCATGGCTGCCCAAGCCAGAACGTGAGTCTCTTCAACACGTTCCGTTACACGGTTCTCGTGCCTTCTAACGAGGACATCAAAACTCTGCAGACTGAGAAGAAGCTTCCTACATGGAAGATGGTGGACGATGCGATGGACGATGGCGATGATGAGCTTGCAGACAGCCTGCGCAATGAGATTGAGATGTTCATCAAGTACCATATTGTTGACAACTCATTTTTCGTGGGTGAGGAAAGCGAGAATGGACAGTACGAGACTTCGGCATACATTATTGATGAAGACAAGAACCTCCGCTACATGAAGGTCAACATCAAGTCAACCAGCGACGGGCTGACCATCACTGACCTGGCAGGCAATGAGCGTCACGTAGTGACAAGCAACAAGGGTCTGTACAACCTGATGGCGCGTGAGTATCAGTATGACTCAGGCGACGTGAGTGTGGCAAGGACAATCTACACCTCTTCAAATGCCGTTATTCACAGAATTGACGGAGTTCTTAATTATAAATAATGTGTGACATGAAAAAGTTATCAAAATATATTTCACTTTTTGCTATAGCAGCAATGCCGCTCACCGCTTCGGCACAGAAGGCAGGTGACATGATACGTGGTAACGTGGCTGACGACATTGACGCGCTGATGGCATGTAATGTGGTGGAGATTGACAACGCCAACCGTATCGTGGCGCATGCTGTGACTGACATCAACGGTGACTTTGCGTTCAAGCTGGTTGACCCTCGCCACAAGATTAAGGTATCATACGTGGGATACACCACTCAGATTATCCCAATCAAGGGTACTTTCTATAAGATCAGATTGAAGAGCAACACTCAGCTGCAGGAGGTTGTGGTGAAGTCGAAGAAGATTGTGCAGTCGAGCGGTCTTGCCATTCCTGAACGCGAGCTCTCTATTGCTCATCAGAGCATTGACATGAAGGAGTTCGAGGGTGTTGCAATGACAAGTGTTGACGAGGCACTCCAGGGTCGTATCTCTGGTCTCGACATCGTAAGCAACTCAGGTAACCTCGGTGCTGGTACATCAATGCGTCTTCGTGGTGTGAGCTCTATCAACGGCAGCTCGGAACCGCTTATCGTAGTTGACGGCAACGTGTTTGAAAGCGACTATAAGTCTGGATTCGACTATGCTTCGGCAACAGAAGACCAGTATGCAGAGCTTCTTAATGTCAACCCTGACGATATTGCCAGCATCACGGTTCTGAAGGATGCTGCCGGTACAGCCATCTACGGTTCGCAGGGTGCCAATGGTGTCATTGAAATCAAGACAAAGCGTGGTACACGCGGCAAGACAAAGGTGCAGTACTCTTACCGTGCCACAATGACTCATCAGCCTAAGGGCATGAACCTCCTCAATGGTGACCAGTACACGATGCTGATGAAGGAGGCATATTACAACCCTAAGCTCAGCAATGCGTCAAGCGACATCATAGAGTTTAACTATGATCCTTCATTCTCAGAATATGAGATGTACAACAACAACACCGACTGGCGTGATGCTGTCATCAAGACAGGTCTTCTGCAGAAGCACAACATCTCGCTCTCGGGTGGTGGTGAGAAGGCTAACTTCCGCATTTCGGGAGGTTATGACAATCAGACAGGTACTATCCTCAAGCAGAAGCTCGACCGCTTCAGCACTCGTGTTGCTCTCGACTACTTCGTCAGCGACCGTATCAAGATTGTCACTAACTTCAACCTGACTTACACAAAGAACGAGAAGAACAACACTGGTTCATTGGGTCGTGACCTCTTCGCAATTGCTCAGCTGAAGATGCCTAACCTCTCAATCTATGAGCAGGATGCATACGGTCGTGACACTCAGTACTATTACCACATGCTCAACAATTGCAGCCAGGAACTCCGTTCTGACCAGTTGTCATACACTAACCCGGTTGCCGTTGCCAACGAGGCAACAAATGTGGAGTCAACTTATCAGATTCAGCCTGAGTTCCAGTTGGTGTATAACCTCTTGGGCACTCAGCCAGAGCAGACTCAGTTGAAGTATGAGGGTAAGATTCTCTTCAACATCTTCAATAAGTACAACGACACTTATTATCCTGCAAGTCTCGTTACATCGGGATGGCAGTCATCAGAAAACAACAGCACTACTAACAATGCGCATAAGAGTACAGCAATCACTACTACTCACCGTCTGACATTCATGCCTCACTTCAACAACGAGAACCACTCGTTCATGGCGATGGCACAGTTCCAGTTGACAGACGGTAACTCAAAGAGCAGCAGCTCTGCGCAGTACGGACTTCCTTCAGGAACCATCAACAGCACTATTGCCGACGGTATCATCAACGGCATGAGCACAGCTGCTGGTCAGTGGCGTTCGGTATATCTCACATTCTCTGCTCACTATGCTTACAAGGGACGTTACATCGCTGACTTCTCAGTACGTCGCGACGGTAGCACTAAGTTCGGTGACAAGAGCCGTTGGGGTAACTTCCCTGCATTCTCACTCCGTTGGAACGTGACAGACGAGCCTTGGATGGAGAACGTGAAGTGGTTGTCGATGCTGTCCGTCCGACCAGGTTGGGGTATCGTAGGTAACCAGCCAGGTGGCGAGTACCTGTACTTCTCAAAGTATAGAGCAGGTCAGGCATATAATGGTGGTGCTTCCATCGCACCAAGCAATATCCGCCTCAGCTCACTCAAGTGGGAGCAGAAGGAAACATACAACATCGGTTTCGACCTCGGTTTCCTGAATGATAAGATTACAGCTGACTTCAACGTTTACCGTCAGCTCACAACAGACCTCTTGATGAACCACCGCCGCATCCCTACATCGTCAGGTTATACAGAACTTGGCAGCCAGAACGTAGGTGACATGCGTAACATCGGTTGGGAATTCAACGTAAACGGTAACAACATTCTCAAGATTGGCAAGCTTACTGCTGACTTTAATGTCACTTTCGCTAACAACCGCAACGAAATCACTAAGATGGACGAGACAGTTCTTGCATCCCTCAACAGCGATTTCAGCAGAAACAACGGTTCATATCTGACTCGTATTCAGCTTTACAACGCATTCGGCTCTATCTACGGATTCCGTTACAAAGGTGTTTATCAGTACTCTAAGTACTCTCCAGAAGAGGTGCCGGGAGTAAGCGGACCAAATGCTCCTGTAGCACGTGATGCTCAGGGCAATGTGGTGATTGACAAGAATGGACAGACAGTGCCAATGGTGTTCGTTTACGACAACGAGAGCAACACCTCAATCTACGAGTTCAAGGGTGGTGATGCCATCTATGAAGACATCAACCACGATGGTAACATCGACGAACTTGACATCGTTTACATCGGTTCTTCATTGCCTAAGATTACAGGTGGATGGGGCTTTAAGCTTCACTATGGCAGATGGGGACTCAACACTCAGTTCAACTTCCGTATCGGCAACAAGATTGTCAATGCTGCCCGCATGAATGCAGAGAGCATGTACAACAACAATAACCAGAGTGCTGCCGTTAACTGGCGTTGGCGTGTGGAGGGTGACAATGCATTGATTCCACGTGCGCTCTACAAGAGTGGTTACAACTGGCTCGGTTCTGACCGATTTGTTGAGAACGGATCATTCATGCGTCTCAACTACATCCAGCTCAGCTACTCATTGAATCCTAAGCTTCTCAAGCAGTGGGGCATGTCACAGGTCAGCCTCTATCTCAATGCCAACAACCTCTTCTGTCTCACAGGCTATAGCGGTGCAGACCCAGAAGTCGGTTACGGAGGCTATGGTGTAACTACCGATAACGCACGCACACCAAATGCTAAGTCATTCACTCTCGGTGTGACAGTTGGATTCTAATACAGTACAGCAAACAGATGGTTTGAAAGTACAAATAAGAAATTTCATCAAGAAAAGGAAGAAAATGAAATTACACAATATTAATATAAATAAATCTCTCAAGGCAGCAGCAGTAGCTTGCGTGGCAATGCCATTTGCAAGCACGCTGACTTCTTGCGACGACTTCCTGTCCATCCAGCCAACCAACGAGATTGTGTTGGAGAACTACTGGACAGAAGAGAAGGACGTTACCAGCGTGCTTAACTCATGCTATGCTGCTCTTGCATCTGACGATTGCATGAGAAGAATGATTGTCTGGGGCGAGCTCCGCTCTGACAACATGACAAAGGGTGCAGGTCTCAACAACGACCTGCTCCAGATAACAAAGGAGAACATTCTTGAAACCAATTCCATGACAAAGTGGGATTCGTTCTATGACCTTATCAACAAGTGTAACACCGTTATCCACTATGCACCAGAGGTTGCAGCCATCGACCCTAACTATACAAGTGGCGAGCTGAAGGTGACAATTGCAGAGGCAACGACATTGCGTTCACTTGCTTATTTCTACCTGATTCGTACATTCCGCGATGTGCCATACGTGACAAAGCCTTCATTGGATGACACACAGGCATATCAGATTCCGGCAACGAAGTTCGACGATGTGCTTGACAGTCTTATTTTAAGCATGGAGTCGGTTAAGAATGATGCCGTACGTTCGTTCGGAGAGAAGAACAAGACTACTCTTGAGCGTCCTGTGGAGAACACATGTCGTGTGACACGTTATGCATGCTATGCTCTTCTTGCAGACCTTTACCTTTGGAAAGGTGACTATGAGCGTTGTATAGAATACTGCGACCTTGTCATCAATCAGAAGATTCTTGATTATGAAGAGGATTATGAAGACTCGCCAACAACCATCAAGACAGAGCTCTACAGCAACAAGTATCCTCTCATCTCTGAGGCAACAGGCAACAGCATCTATGCAGGAACCACTTACAACGAAATCTTTGGTACTGGCAACTCGTTCGAGAGCATCTTCGAGCTCAACTTCCAGATCAACAAAGGGCAGGCAAACAATGCCGTGAGCAGCTTCTACGGATCTGTAGCAAATGAGAACGGTCAGTTTGCAGCTCCTGTATATCTGTTCAAAGAAGCAGCAGAAGGTACCAATAAGTATTTCCGCAGAACAGACTGCCGTTTCCTTGAGAACATGAAGATGCCAAACCAGAGTTCATGTCAGATTAAGAAGTACGTTCGTCAGGAATGTAGTTTCCGTACATCTACAGCAACTGGAGCAGCACCTACTGTAACAGATGAAATCCGTTCAAACAGCTATGCAAACTGGATTATCTACCGACTCACAGACATAATGCTCATGCGTGCTGAGGCAGAAATCGAGCTTGCTGGAGAAATAGCAGAAGGAGGAACTCTTTCAGAAGAGCAGGAAAAGCGTTACCGCAGTGCATTCGCAAGTGTCATTGCTGTTTGGAAGCGTGCCAACATGAAGCGCATTTCTACAATCGACACACTTAAGTTCGAGGATTACGCAGTATCTAAGGTTAGCATGGAAGACCTTGTACTTGACGAGCGTCAGCGTGAGCTCATGTTCGAGGGCAAGCGTTGGTTTGACCTTGTTCGTGTGGCACGTCGTGACGGTGAGACAACCCGTCTTGTCAACAAAGTCGTAGCAAAGGTTGAAGACGACGTCACAGCTGTTAAGATCAGACTTGCATCGCAGGATGCCATCTATCTTCCATACAACCGTGAAGAGTTGAAGCAGAACCCATACCTTACACAGAATCCGGCATACGATACGGATAAGTTTGAAAAGAAATAATCAACCTCATCAAGAAAAGGAAGAAAATGAAAATACATATAATAAATAATATAAAGAAAGCCTTCGGCATTGTTGCTGCACTCTGTGTAGCATCTCCATTGGCTTTGACATCATGTTCCGACGATCCTGATGCAGAGAACTACTACACCTTCACAGGCGAGATGATTAGCAACTATCTTGACAATCGTCCAGAGCAGTTCAGTGAGTTCACAAGCATCCTCAAGAAATCAGGCATGTACGGAATGATGGCTACATACGGCACATACACATGTCTTGCTCCAACAAACGATGCCATTTATGAATACCTGAAAGAACGTGGCAAACAGTGTGTTGATTCTTTGACAAAGGCAGAGTGCGACACAATCGCATGGAACCACATCATCAACAAGGCATACTTCACAACCGACTTGAGCAACGGTAACATTCCAACAACAAACATGAACGACCGCTTCCTCACATTCTCGTGTGGAACAGATGAGGCTGACAACAACATTGCATACTATATCAATACACGTTCGCAGCTTATCGTTCGTGACGACTCTGTAGAAAACGGTGTTGTTCACACCCTCGACCATGTCATCCAGCCATCAAACGAGTATCTGCCTGACTTGATTCTCAACGACGAGAAACTCTCTATCTTCAGTGCAGCACTCACACTCACCGGCATGAAAGACTCTCTTTATGCATACCTTGACAAAGACTACACCATTGATGTTGACTCAGCATACGGCAACAAGATGAACTTCTTCCGTCTCGGTGGTTCAAAGAATGGTGGTGAGGACCACTTCGGCAACTACATCCCAAAGCGTATGAAGCGATTCACAGCATTCGTGGAGACTGACGAAGTGTTTAATGAACATGGAATCTACGTCATTGGAGATCTCATTGATTACGCCAAGGAAGTGTACGATGCTGTCTATCCAGAGGACGCAGATCTTTATGATAAAGACTTCACTGATCGTCGCAACCCACTTAACCGATTCGTTTCGTACCACCTTCTCCCATACTATGGAGGTTATCAGGATTGGACAGTATGCGACATGAACGGTATCGACCTCAAGTCAGTATGTTCTGTTCCAAGTGTGGCAGACTGTACCGACTGGTACACAACCCTCATGCCTGGTACCATCATAAAGATGAGCACACCTACAGGCTCGACATCTAAATTCGAGGCAGGTCTTTACATCAACCGTAAGGGTGTGCAGAGCAAGGCAACAGTTCGTGGTGTCAAGGTTCTCGACCCTGCTCAGGTACAATATGAAGACCAGCAGGCACTCAACGGTATCTATCACTATATTGACGATATCCTCACATACAATGTTACAACACGTGATGTTGTGTTCAACGACCGTATCCGTATCAATGCCGTTACGCTCACCCCAGAGTTCATGAACGCTGGTGCCCGTGGTGGAACAGATTGTACCGGTTTCAAAATTGTTGAGGGATGGAAGTTCAATGGCAAGACACCAACACTCTCACTCCGTAACCGTAATGTATGGAATGCAACATACGCCGACTGTATCGACGTTATCGGTCAGCTTGACATCAGCTTCAAGCTCCCTCCAGTACCAGCCAATACATACGAAATTCGTTTTGCCTATGGTGCACGTAACACCGGTGGTGTCATTCAGGTTTACTTCGGTACAAAGGACAACATGCAACCAATGGGTATTCCAATCGACTTCCGTGTATATGGTCCAGACCCTACAATCGGATGGGTTGCTGACATAGAAGGTGACGAGGATGCTAACCGTGCCATTGACAAGGCTATGCACAACCGTGGTTATCTGAAAGAGATGGACTCATGGAAGCAGGGTGGTGACGGTAACCTTCGTGCAAACTCGTCAAAGTTGCGTCGAATCCTCACCACACAGACTATGAATCCTGACACAGAATACTGGATTCGTCTGAAGCTCGTCCTTGACGATGAAGAGGCAGAAACACCTATCAACTACTTCGAGCTTTGTCCAAAGTCAGTTTATGCAGGTGTTCAGGCAGAGGACACACACTAAACTCCTCTAATAAGTTTGTAAGTTTATGAGTTTTTAAGTCTGTCAGAAAAAGACGGGAACTCAAGAACTCAAAAACTTACAAACTCAAACTTAAGAACTTAAAAACTTAAGAACTCAAAAACTTAAGACTGAAATATGACACATATATATAATATAAAGAAAGCCTTCAAGATTGCAGCACTCGCTTGCATGACAGCTCCGATAGGACTCTTGGGGACTTTGACATCATGTTCAGATAGCTGGGACGACCACTATCCATCTGAGCAGACTAATGGTACAGAGTCATTGCTCACACTTATTGAACAGGATCCTCAGCTCAGTGACTTCCTGAAGGTGGCAAAGGCAACTCATCTGTACAACAACATGCACAGCACACCTGTCACTTATGCCGACCTTCTCGGCAGCGATCAGGCACTTACAGTATGGGCTCCAGTCAATGGCACTTTCGATGTGAATGCGCTTTTGGAGCAGTGTGGAACCCCACAGGGCGACAGTATCGTGGGACTCCACTTCATAGCTAACCACATTGCACATAACCTGTATAACATGAACAGCCTCACCGATGAGTCAGTTCGTATGTACAACAATAAGTTTGTCAAGATTGGTGCAAACGAATTCGGAACTGCAGAAGTGACGAAAAACAACACTCCAGCTCTCAACGGTCTCCTGCACGTCATAGACAACAGCGTTGACTTCTCATACAACGTGTATGAAGCATTGACAAGCAATCCTAAGTATGCACATGTTGGCGAATTCTTCAAGCGCTACGAAAAGCAGGAGCTTGATGAAGACCGAAGCATCGTTGCAGGCATTGAAGACGGCAAGAAGGTGTATTCCGACTCAGTGATGATTCTTCGCAACGACCTTTTCCGTGTGTATGACGATTTCAATCATGAGGACTCTACATTCGTCATGCTCATGCCGGGTGCTGACATGTGGAAAGAGAAGTATGACGAGGCAAAGGAGTACTTTAACTTTGCAGGAGTGGAGAAGGGCGACTCAATACAGGAGTACTGGACAAACCGAGTACTCGTTTCCGACCTCATCTACAATGAGTCAATGCAGCGTGCCGACTCCGTGTTCTTCTCATGCTACAACTCGTACAACTCATACCCTTACCACACATACCAGAACGCTTACAGCGAAGGCGGTCCACTCTGGGAAGGTGGTCTTGGCGACCGCGACGAGTGCAGTAATGGTCATATCCGTCTGCTCACTCAGTGGCCTTACACCAAGGAGCAGCTCTACTTCCATCCTATAACATCAGAGGCAGAGCGTCAGTCAAATCTTCTTGACTATAGTCTCTGTACGTTCGTATATCGTGACAACGTGATTGCTGACTCAATCTCAGGCAATGCATACGCTGTCATTCAGCCAAAAAACACAAACTCAAACTGGACAGCAGAGTTTGAGGTGAAGAACACTCTTTCAGGAACATACGATGTATGTGCCGTGATTCTTCCTAAGACCGTTTACAACCAGTTCTCACGCGACACTAAGCCAAACAAGTTCGTGGCACAGGTAAGCTACATGGACGAGGAAGGCAAGAAGGTGACAACCAAGCAGACAGCCGCACTTAGCAACGATGGTACAAAAGTGGATACAGTGGTTCTCCAGAGAATCAAGTTCCCAGTATGTAACTATCAGCAGCAGACATCTACAGTCAGTGTCACACTTACTTGTAACATGAGAACTACAGACAAGAACTTTTCACGTGAGATGTATCTCGACTGCATCTATCTTCGTCCTGTGACAGAGAAAGAGGAGTCTGAAGCAAATATCAGAAAGGAGGCACAGAAATGAAAAAGCACATATTATATACCATGCTCTTAGGCTTAGCGCCATTCGTTGCTAACGCTCAAGAAGAAACAGCAGCAACATCTGCGCCTGTTAAGGTACAAAAAGCAGTGAATGTGGCACCAACGCACCCTATCAGTGGCACTGTCATAGATGCTGCAACCGGACAGCCAGTGGCAGGTATTGCAGTTAAGGTGTACGGTACAAACCGCTACGCTGCCATGTCTGACGAAGAAGGCAAGTACACAATCCGTGTGCCAGAGTGGGCAACATCACTCATCTTCACAGCCGAAGGTTATTCAACCATCCAGCAGCCAATCGGAACAGGCGATGGAGTTGCACCAGTCAAGATGTACTCAAGTAAGTTCGGCGAGACATACAGTATGATAACCACAGCAGCCAGCTCACGCACATCGACAGTTGACTACAACAACAATGACATAAGCATTGACAACCAGCTCCAGTCACAACTTGGAGGCGATATGCGCACAATGCTACGTAGCGGAGCGCCAGGACAGGGTGTTGCAATGTTCATGAACGGTCTCAACTCACTCAATGCCAATGCACAGCCACTTGTTGTCATTGATGGAGTAATCCAGAACATGCAGCTCGACGGCATCTCTCTCCACGACGGCTTCTTCAACAATATCCTTGCCAACATCATGGTTGAAGACATTGAGAAGATAACCGTACTCAAGAACGGAACTGCAATCTATGGTGCAAAAGGTGCTAATGGCGTTGTTGTCATCGAGACAAAGCGCAACAAGAGCATGGCAACAAAAATTGACGTAAGCCTCGGAGCAAGCTACGAGCTTCTTCCAACGCTTCCAGAAGTGATGAACGCAAGTCAGTATCGCGTTTATGCCTCTGAGCTCATAGGTACTACAGGTACTAAGAGCAATACGTTCAAGTTCCTCCAGAACGATCCAAACTACTATTACTACTCACAGTATCACAACAATACAGATTGGTCAAAAGAGACATACAAAGAAGCATTCGCCCAGAACTACAGCATCAATGTGCAGGGTGGTGACGATGTGGCAAATTATAACCTTTCTGTAGGCTACGCAAATGCTAACGCCACAGTCAAGGGCAACGACTTCAGTCGCTTCAACCTTCGTCTCAACTCCGACATCGTCATTGTAAAGGATGTCGATGTACGTTTCGACGCAAGCTATAGCGATGTTACTCGTGACCTCCGCGACGATGCTGTGAAAGGCAATGTAACAGACGGTGTAATCTCAGCACCAGGATTCCTTTCACTCATCAAGGCGCCATTCCTCTCACCATACGCATTCGATTCATCGGGCAAGCGCAGCAGCTACCTTGCAGAAGCCGACAACTATGTGTCTGACATCGTAAACACTAAGGGAGTGACAACATCATTGGCAAACCCAGTCAGCATACTCCGCAATGGCGACGGCACCAACAAGAACTATTTCGGTAACCGTACCGTTGCCCTCTCTGCAACACCAAAGTGGAGATTGACACGCGACTTCACACTCGCCAACCAGTTCGCATTCCAGCTTGTCAACACCGACCAGAACTACTATCTCCCAACAAATGGCGTGCCAACATACGAGGTTGACAAGCTTGGCGAGGTTCACAACTTCGTCGGTGCAATGGCAGGACGTCAGATTACCCTCATGAACGACCTCTATGGTATGTATCAGCATCGCTTCGATGCACACTGGCTCAGTGTGCGTGGTGGTTTCCGCTACATCTCCGACACATATCGCCAGAATGCACAGGTCGGCTATGACTCGGGTAACGACAAGACACCAAACCAGTCAAGCTCGCTTCTCTATAAGAAAACATACGGTTTCGATGACAAGGACATCGACCTCACATACTACCTCACTGCCGACTACAACTACCGTGAGCGTTACTACCTCTCAGCAGGTGTTTCAATGGACGGCAGCAGCAAGTTCGGTGTCGATGCTACAGAAGGCGTCAAGATAGGCAACTATGCCTTCGGCTTCTTCCCATCAGTTCAGGCAGCATGGGTTCTCACCAACGAGAAGTGGGTCCGTCCAAACCCTGGCATCAACTACCTCAAGCTCAACGTAGGCTACGATCTCCTCGGTAACGATGACATTGACACACGTGCGTCACGTACATACTTCGTTGCTAACAAGATGTTTGAGACACTTGCAGGCAAGACACTCGGTAACATCGGCAACACACGCCTCCAGTGGGAGACAACATCACGCTTCACAGCAGGACTCCAGCTCTCTGCCGTCAACAACAGAGTACATGTTGGTGTCAACTACTTCAACAGCAACACATACAACCTCCTTTCTCTCAACGCATTGAGCTACCTCACAGGTGTCAAGGAGAACTGGACAAATGGTGGTCGCATTGCCAACCAGGGTTACGATGTAAATGCTGACGTGAAGCTCGTTGCAGCAAAGAACTTCACATGGAGCGTAGGAGCAAGCGTCGGTCATTACAAGAACGAAATCAAGCGCCTTGCAACAAAGAACGGCGAGTTCACCACAGACCTCTACGGAGCAACAATCCTCTCACGTGTAGGCGAGTCAGCAGGCATGTTCTACGGATACCGTACTGATGGAGTGTTCAAAGATGCAGAAGCAGCATCAAATGCAGGACTCTATCAGGAGACAAAGACAGGTGTGAAACAGTACTTCGGTGCAGGTGACATTAAGTTTGTCGATGTCACTGGCGAGAACCGCATCGATGAGAATGACATGCAGATTATCGGTGACCCTAATCCAGACATCTACGGCAACATCAACACACGCCTCACATGGGGTAACTTCGCATTTGCCGCTTCATTCAACTACTCATTGGGCAACGACATCTACAACTACCAGCGCAGCATCCTCGAGAGCGGCTCATTCTTCTACAACCAGACAACAGCCATGCTCAACCGCTGGAACCACGACGGACAGGTCACAGACATCCCACGTGCCACATTCATGGACCCTATGGGCAATTCACGCTTCTCTGACCGTTGGATAGAAGATGGCTCATATCTCAAGCTCAAGACTGTCTCACTCAGCTACCACATCCCTGTACGCAGCACTTATCTCCAGGGTGTCACAATCTGGGCAGCAGCCAACAACCTCTTCACCATCACACGCTACCTCGGCAGCGACCCAGAGTTCTCACAGAGCAACAGCGTCCTCGGTCAGGGTATCGACCGTGGCATGGTGGCACCAGGCAAGAGCTTTAGTTTAGGAATGAAGATTAATCTGTAAAACAAACCATTTTCAAAATGAATCACACATATAATAAAATAAAGAGTGGTCTCAAGTCTGCTGCATGTGTATGTGCCGTTGCACTCTTCGGAGGAGCAGGCATGCTTACATCATGTACCGAGACCGACTCTTCACTCGTAGAGTATGCAGAGGACAACAGACTCTGCAACCCTTCCGACACTGTGTACTCACTTGTAGGCATCATCGGTAAGATGCAGCACATTGCCGACCGTACAGTACTTCTCGGAGAACTGCGTGGTGAGCTTACTGCACTTACATCTGACGCACAGCTCGACCTGCAGGACATTGCTAACTTCAATGTCAAGGATGGCAACCAGTACGACAGCCCTGCCGACTACTATGCCATCATCCAGAACTGCAATTACTACCTCGCAAAGGCTGACACCACACTTTCGAAGCGTGGTGAGAAGATATTTGCCCGTGAGTATGCAGTCGTAAGGACCTATCGTGCATGGACATACCTCCAGCTCGCTCTCAACTACGGACAGGTGCCATTTTTCACCGAACCTATCCTTGCTGAGAAAGATGCCAATCCTGCACTCTATCCACACTACGATGTGAAGCAGATAGCAGAGTATTTCATCAAAGACCTCGAACCATACGTTGACACTAAGTATCCACAGTACGGAGCAATGGGAGGCATGAGCTCAGAGAGGTTCTACTACCCGGTACGAGTGCTGCTCGGTGACCTCTGCCTCTGGGCAGAACGCTACAGAGAGGCAGCCGCATACTACCACGACTATCTCACAAAGACAGGCGATATCCATCCTATAGGCACGAACAAGGTTGGATGGTCAAACTATGAGTTCGAAGGCATTTCCGACTCATACGCATCATCAGTCGGAGCACAGGGCATCACAGTAATACCGATGGCAAACAGTGAGTATGACGGACTTATCTCATACGTCCGCGACGTGTTCAGCTCAACTGAGGAGAACAACTACTACTATCAGGCAACACGCTCAAAGAACTACGATGAACTATCAGCGGCACAACAGTTCTGCCTCGTTTACCGCAACACCACCACACAGGTTGAGGACACAATCTACCCACCTGAGACAAAGGTGTATGAGGATGAGGCAATGCGTGGTGACCTCCGTCTCAACAGTGTTTACACACTCCGTTCCGTAGGTACATCATCATCAACCCTCAGCAGTCTCCGTCAGACACACTACAAATACACATCATCAAGCTATGTGCGTCTCCTCCGTATAGACCATGTTTATCTGCGTTATGCTGAGGCACTTAATCGTGCTGGCATCCCAGAGGCAGCATTTGCAGTCCTCAAGCACGGACTCTGCGAAGACAACCTCGTTAAGAGCATCGGAGGTAAGACTGTTGACATGCTTAGTGCCACTACACGCGAAAAGGCTGGCGACCTCATCGCCTTCAGCCAGTACACCTTCACATCAGCTAACACTATAGGCATCCACTCACGAGGCAGCGGACGTGCTGATGCAGATAAGACATACGAAATACCAGAACTCGAGACACTCGAAGACAGCATCCTGTTCGTCGAAGACAAGATATGTGACGAGATGGCACTTGAGACAGCAGGTGAAGGACTCCGTTTCTACGACCTCATGCGTATCGCACAACACCGCAACGACCCTGCATTCCTTGCTGCAAAGGTTGCGACACGCAACGGCTCAGCTAAGTTCGACAACACACTCTATGCAAAGCTGAGCGACAAGAAGAACTGGTACCTCCAGTTGCCACAGTAATAATTTGGAAATACACAATAAGAGCCTTCGGAAACATGCCGGAGGCTCTTTTTTTTTCAATTATTGCTCAAATGATTTTGCGATTACAAAATAATTCGTAACTTTGCACACAGGCGTGGGCGACAGACTTAACGCCGCTCGGTGTTAAGTCGAGGTGCTTATATGTTTCCAGGCGTATAAGCACCTTTTTTCGTACCCATCAAGACAATATGTTGAGAAAACGTTTGATGACTATAAGGATGATGAGTAACAGGAGGAAGGGTATAGGAACCACAGCACTGAATTATTCCCAATAGTATTGTATTTATAGAGATAAAGACAAAACGAACATGAAAGTCAGCATACTGTTTTGATTTGCCGTAGTTATTTAGACTGCGTCTTTAGTTGTTTTGGACGCTTCGCTCAATTCTTCTGCAATTCTTCTACAATTATTGAAGATAAATTGAAGTTAAATTGAAGAGAATTTGAGGGAGGAACGACCGTCCTTAACAACATAAGTGCAGAAGGAACTATATGCCATAATCTATATAATTCCAAGAAATTAACCCCAGGGTTACATCTCCTCCGATGTGATATACCTTTAAAAACACCCTGTACTCTATTATGAGTTTGTAGTTACAAACATTTTAATATGTAGTTACGTTACAAAAAGTTTGTAACTACAACGCAAACAAAGACTCTGGATGTAGATTTCCCACTATGTCTTAGTTATTATGTAGAGTGGAACTGTCCGAGGGTCTTCGACCAATCGTGTTCAATTAAACCCAAATAGTTCATTAGGACACAATGATATTTGTTTTTTTAGGTTCTCGTATCCATTTTTATTATTGCCGAGACATCTTTTCCCTGTTTTTTCGGTCATGATGCCCGCGTCACTCACTCAAAAGCCAGAAAAAATCTGTATAGGCTCTAATCAAAATGTATTACGAGCCTAATGAACAATTTGGGATAAAACGGTGTAATTATTAATTTATTCGTGTTGTAGCCATGCTAATAGTTAAATATTGGTCTTTTTTAACATTTTCCTTTCAGAAAATAATGACAATTAATTTATTTTACGTAATTTTGTCCGCAATAGTGGATATTAAACCCAATAGTTCATTAGGACACAATGATATTTGTTTTTTAAGGTTCTCGTATCCATTTTGATTATTGCCGAGACATCTTTTCCCTGTTTTTTCGGTCATGATGCCCGCATCACTCACTCAAAAGCCAGAAAAAATCTGTATAGGCTCTAATCAAAATGTATTACGAGCCTAATGAACAATTTGGGATTAGGGAATCCCTTATTTTTGAATAAATTGTATAAATAAATATTGATCTTATGACAAAGAAACTCATTATTCCATTCCTTCTGTGTGCCGTGATATGCAGTATCTTCTGTGCATGCAGCAAGGATGATGACGATCATGGCGGCGGTGGAAACGGCGGCAATGATTTGGAAGAACAGGCATGTCCTTCGGATTGGGAGCCTGTGAAAGAGGGTGTCGATTTGCAGAGCACGATGATTGCAGATGTGGCAGTGAACCTCTCTTCATTGGGTCTTAACTATCAGGTTGATGAACAAGACATGATGGCTGCGTTTGTGAACGGCACATGCAGGGCTGTGTCTTCGCCATTCGTTGACGAGGACGTTGCGTCTGTCATGTTCGCTCTGACTATCCAGAAGTTAGAGACGGACGAGTCGGGTGCGTTGGTGACCCTGAAGTTCTATTCTGCCAAACTGAGACACATCTTCACCATTTCGTCCCCTTTCGCATACGTGGCAGAGGGCTCGTATGGTACAGTACAAAACCCACAAAAACCTGAATGGAAAAAATGAGAAAGACGATTTTCATTTTACAGATGCTCTTCGTGCTTATGCTGGCTGTACCGCAGGAGGCAAAGGCAGATAACGGCAGAGTCGAGGTACTTAAAAATGAACTGAACTATTCGGTTATTCCTAAAGGAAATGGAATCTATACTATCAAGGTGCCTGTCTATGTTGGCTCAAGGTTAGGAAACTATTGGGCAGAGGACAAATGTGTCATCAACGTTGCGGTTGGTGGTCAGAAATATGAATTGCTTAATTACAAGGCGGACAACTTCGGCAACGACGCTGGTACGGTCAATGATGTGCAGATCAAATTCGACAGGAAAGGCGTGGGATTAGGACTGTGTTCATTCACCAATGCGGATAAGACCGTCAAGGAGGTGTCCAGTCAGTGCAATGATTGGGTGAAGATTCGTCAGAAGATGTCAAAAGACATTAAAAACGATTATAACACCACTTATTTAGAGTTTGACTGGAAGGGTAATTACACGCTTTTCAACGATCAGACGATAGAATTCTATGTAGATGCTGTTTATACGGAATATACGTTAGTTGGCTCTCCTGACAAAGAACATGTGGAAATGAAACTCGCCACATTGCCATACAGCTCAACCTTAACACCTCCAGTAATTGCAGGTGCATATCTGAATACTGATGTCAATGATGGAGACGAAGGTCAGGTGAGAGTTGTCGGCTATTCTACTACTAAGCCAACAAAATTGGAATGGTTTATAAACGGGAAGAGCAGCGACGTGGTGGAAATGATTAACGAAACTTCCTTTGAGTACATGTTGCCTGCCAGCGATGATGTGCGTATCGTTAAGGTAGCTGCCACATACGTAGAGGATGGTCTGGCTACCGTTCTTGAATCTAAGCCATACATGGTGGCACCTTATCACAGAATAAAGGATATGGAAATATCTGAGGTGCACGCAAACACTCCTGAAATAAGCTCTGGAGCCAAAAAGTTGTCGTGGAGCTTAGACAAGAAGAGTCAGAGCGACATGTTCGAGAATGACTACTTCTTCGTGGAGCGTGCATACACTCAGGACATGGTGGGTGCTGTGAGAGTCGGTACCGTGGCATTCTGCGACTCTGTGTCTTGGGGATGTTATGAGTTCATAGATGAGTCTGACGGGGCTACAATTAATCCGGAAACGGGTGGCAAGACTTACTATCGTGTATGCCGCTCAACGGCGACAGGCTTGTATTTCACTCAGGACAACATATTCTCTGTTGCTAAAGGCATCGACAACATGGTTGCTTATCAGCCAAAGGTCACTGAACTCAATGTTAGGGAGCCTTATCCGGATTTTTTGGAAAATCATAAGGTAACAGTTGAAATTAAGTTAGACATTAAGGGTACAAAGAAGACCGAGACGCAAAATGGCGTTTCGAACAATGACTATTACGAGGCTAAATGGAATGATGATGCCAAATTGATGCTTTATATCAAGAGAGTCCTCGGAGATGACGAATGTTTAGGTACTGATTCTCTTGAGATCAGCTCGAAAGATGTGAGTTATAACGGAGATGGCACTTATGTAAGCTTTCTGGAATATACTCTGCACGAGCCAACTGTAAAGTATGTATTCTCGGCTAAGGTGGTGAAGCCATCTGAAAAATCTCAGATGCAATTTGTGTCTTTTGAGGGAAATGCTGACAGAGACCATGACGATGGTAAAGAAGGAGGTTCATCGTACTTTTCGGAGATCGGTTATATAAACAATGTTACTGCCACCCAGGGAACAGAATATGGTTTCGTGCGTGTCAGCTGGGATACTCCAACCACCCGACTCGACAGTCTCGTGGTGTTGCGCAGAGAGAAGGGGAACGAACGATATACGCTTGTTGAACTTGCAACACTTGATCCATCAAGCACATACTACGAAGACAGAAAGGCACTCCTTGGCGTGGAATATGAGTATGGCGTAAGATGCATTTTGACGACAAGAGACGGGAGAACAAGTAAAAGAGACAGTTGGACAAAATGGGATAGTGAGCCAGCCTACGGATTTGTGTCGCCTACTGGTAAGGTTGCCGGTAAGGTTGTCACGTTGCAAGGTTCAGGCATTGGAGGCCAGGAAGTCAATATTACCAAAGATGGTGACCTTGTACAGAGGGTTAAAACAAACGATGATGGTACATTCGAGTTTCTCGACATTCCTCTTCAGACAGATAATGTCTTCTATCAAGTACAAGTGCCAAGCCAGCAGCTTCAGTACACATGTAATGGCGGGACGGCAGGGGCAAAGATAAGTCTCGGCGCCACGAACCCACTCTATGAGGACGTGAAGTTTATATGCTCTACAGTAGTGCGATTCTCTGGTCGCGTGCTCTTTGAGAACTCTACAATACCAGTAAGCGGCGCTATGTTCCGTATCAATGGCGAACAGTTACACGATGTGAACGACATGCCTATCAAGACCGACAACAATGGTAACTTCGAGTTCTACGTTCCTAAGCATCAGGTGGAAGTACAGGTTTACAAGCCTGGACACCGATTCGTTAATGACGGTTACATCCTCGATAAGGACAAGGATGAAAAGAAGTTCACACCAAACTCAGCATACGACGGCTTGACGCTCTACGACCAGACAAAGGTGTTGCTCCGTGGTCGTATCATCGGTGGTAACACACTTGCTGCCATGCCGCTCGGACAGGGCTTGACTAAGAACAACCTTGGTGACTCTATCACCCTGCAGATTAAGCTTGAGGGCAACAACACAGCCAATATCGTGTTCCTGAGCGATCAGCCAGACAAGGACTCTCTTGTGGTAATTAACGAGCAGCAATGGGAAGGCAAGACTGTGACTCGCACTCGTGGCGAATTCTTCCGCAAGCAGATTGATATTCACGTAGATAATGAAACTGGTGAATACGCTATGGAGATGTTCCCAACCAAGTACAAGGTTACACAGGCATTTGCCCAAGGTTATGCATCACTCTTCAACCACGGCGAGGTGGCTCAGGTTATCGACCTCACGGACAGTGTGGATGTGCAGAACCCTGCAAATACAAAGATTGCCACTCACAGCATCACATACCACAGCGATGTTGACATTACATACGAGCAGCTTGCGTGGGGTGTGTCGCCACAGCCATTCCTTGGTGTGGAGAAGCTTAAGAAGAAGAATATGTTTGGCACGGATGTTACCACAACATTTGCTTACGTTAATGAAAATGACAGCGTGAAGTATCTGTTGGATGCTCCTGTATTCTTCTCTGGCGAACACTACTTCTTGCGTGGTACAGCTCACGAAGACTATTATTATAATAATGAAAAGAAAGGTTTGCACTTCATTGAGCCTATCCGTAAAGACACTGTAAATGTGCAGAATGGATTGGCGGGCAACGACCCGAAGAACGAGCAGTTCGTGCTTGACGAGAACGGACAGTTCTTTGTTAAGTTCATCGCTAATAACAACAACTTCGCTCTCACAGGTAAGGACGCACTCCGACAGCTCCACTCAAGCGTAGTAGTGAACGGATTCTACTACCAGAGCAAACCTCTTGATGCATACGTTACTGGTATGCGTGAAAAGGAAGGTGTGATATTCACTGCAAAGAATGCAGACATCCATCTCTTAGATATTCTGCGTGACCCATACGGCCCAACCAGCTACTCTTACTATGGCAAGGGCAAGCAGTATGAGTATAAAAAGACATTCAACATCTCAGCTGAGGTTAACTTAAATCTCGATATAACCAATGGAGGCGGTTTCAACCAGATTGTGGGTACTGAAACCGGGGGCGTGATTGTGGCTACCAGCACTGACGTAACTTCAGGATGGTCAACAAGCATAAAAATTCCTGGCGTTAATATAGGCGGATCACGTTTTGCTACATACAACTTCACTTGTAATGATGTCATCAAGACAAGTGATGACCCAGAAGATGTAGGTGCCATGGCAGACGTGTACATCGGAACCACTCACGATGTGATTTGCAAGACAAATCAGGTGATTACGGTAATTGATGAGAAGACCTTCGATGCCAAGAAGGCAAGCATAGAGGCAGGACTCATAAAGGTGATACAAGAGGGCGTAGATGTCAATGGCGGCAAACGCTATCTCGTGACTGCTGAAGAGATGCAGCCTGGTGTCTCTTATCCTTCTACCTTCGTGTATTCACAGAAGCACATCATCACAAAGGTTATCCCACAGCTTCTCTCTGAGCGCAACAGCCTGCTCATCGGAGGCGAAGGAGTAACAAAGGAAGATGTTGAAAATCTTGCAAAGGTTCAGAACAAGATTCTTTATTTCTACAAAGGAAAAGATAGTTCGGAAGCAGCGGTAGGACAATATGGTGTTGACTACGATATCTGTTTCCCTAATGAGGAGTCTAAGACTGTTTATACCGACGAAATAGCAGCATACAACGATCAGATAAAGAAATGGGTGAATATCATTGGATTGAATGAAGCATTGAAGTTCAAAGCTATCAATGCTACAAATGCCGAGGTGAAAAACTATAGCATCTCTGCAGGTCAAAACATTTCATATTCTGAAAACATCAGCTATTTTGACAGCGGCCTTGGATTCGACTTTAATCTTTTAGGCTTTAATATCATGGGTATGTCTGGATCTCAAGCTGGTTCGAATGCGGCTGACCTGTTCTCAAGAGCCTTGAATGCTAATATTCAAAAAGGTGAAGGCTTCAAGCCCTTCGGATCTCACGATAATACGGAAAAAACACAGGATCTCGTTAATAAATTCACACAGGATATAAAGAATATATTCAAGCAAGATGCAGCAAACCAAGGCAAACGAGATAACGCAGAAACCCTTGTCACTTCATTGCAAACTCCAACGGCAAAGTTTGAGATTAAGATGAAGCCTGACATAAACATTGATTTCACGAACAAAACCGATGACTCAAAGTTAGACACATTTGAGTCGGGCTATGAGATGAAGCTCAGCGATGACAGCTACATGAATGTGTCCGTGTATAAGACACCAGCGGACAGCATACCTGACTTCGGCATGTTAAAAGGGACACTCTCATGGATAACTGACGAAAGAAATACAGATTACCTGCATCAGTATGTATTCGTGGTCAATGGTGGCGCAACACGAAATCCGTGGTGCGATGCAGACTCTACTATCTTCTACGGTCCAGGCTCACCTCTCGGTGTGCGCACTCAGAAGATTGACAACCCTGTCATGACTCTCAGCACCACAGAGATTAACAATGTCCCTGATGATGAGAAGGCTACATTTATGGTCAATCTCATTAATGATTCAGAGCTTACTGGCAATCAAAAGACAAATCATGCATCAGACTTCATACTTTCTCTCGTTGACGAAAGCAATGAAAACGGTGTGAAGATTTCTATTGACGGCATGCCTCTCACAGACGGGCGAACATTCACCATCGCTCCAGGCGAAAGCATCAATAAGACTATTGAGGTGCTGCGTGGTGACGGCTATGACTTCAATAACTTACAACTTCAGTTGGCTTGTAAGGATGACCCTAAAAATGCATCATTAGCTACATTCAGCATTCACTATCTCCCTTCTTCATCTCCAGTGAAGATTTCGGCGCCTACCGACAAGTGGGTTATGAACACATTCTCTCCTAAGGACACGATAGGTTACTACGTTCCAATAATAGTTGAAGGCTACAACGTCGGCTACAAGAACTTCGACCATATCGAGATTCAGTACAAGAAGAGTACAGAAGGCGATGCTAACTGGGTGAACCTCTGTTCTTACTATGCAGACGACGCTCTCTATGAGGCAGCTTCAGGTACTAAATCCAAGGAGCAGATAGGCACAGGTAAGATTACTCATGCATTCTATGGGGAGAAAGACCCGATAGAGATGAAGTACGACATACGTGCCGTGACATTCTGCCGACTCGGCACAGGTTTCGTAACTAAGTCTTCTAATGTCATTTCTGGCATAAAGGATACTCGCCGTCCATCTGTGTTCGGTAAGTCACAGCCTCACAACGGCATTCTGACAAGCGAGAACAGCATAATGCTGCCATTCTCAGAGCCGATAGCATACAACTACCTCGATGAGACAAGTAACTTCGATATCAGAGGCTATGTGAACTCCAGCGATATGGACACTAATGTGGGACTTCTCTTCTCAGGAGACAAAGATCAGGATGCAAGCACTACCGTATCGCGCAACCTGACTGGACGCGATTTCACTATCGACATGCTCGTGCAGCCTGAGGAGGACAATACGGAGATGGCATTCTTCAATCATGGAGATGAAGATGATACATTCACATTCGGCATCAACGCCAATCGTCAGCTCTTTGTGAACTGCAACGGCGTGGTTATCAAAAGCGTACCTTTGCTGGAGCCTATCAACCAGAGCGTAACACATGTTGGTGTGGAATACTCTCTGCCCGATTCGGAATCTTATTTTGGTGATGGAAAGATACGCTTCTTCGTCGGTAACAGTTTCATCGATAATGAATATGGCGACTTCGTTCATTGCCCACCATACGAAGCAAACTCACCAATACATCTCGGTGTGTGCAAAGACGCCAGGATTGGCACAGCACCATTCAAGGGACGCATGCTTGAGGTGCGTCTGTGGAACCAGGCTGTTGATGAGGAGATTATAAGCGCCTACGACAAGAAGATGCTTGACGGTTACCAAAGCCGGATAATCGCTTACTGGCCGATGCGTCAGTCAAGCGGAAATGCGATAGATGCATTCAATGGTGCCGACCTTGTACTCAAGAAGGTCAACTGGTACACAGAATCGGGTTACTCGCTCGCTCTTAATAAGAGCTTCGAGCTTGACGGCACTTCGTTCCAGCGTTCTGCTAACTTCGACTACACTCTCGCATTCTGGATGAACATTCAGGAGGCAGAGAAGAATGCGCAGATATTCTCAGCTGGTGGTGATGCTCTCTCTGAGAAGGGCATGGGTAAGCTCCGCATCGGATTCAATAAAGAAGGCGACTTTGTCGTACGAAGCAACGGAAACGAAATTGATGTCTATGAAAATGATGAGGAAGACAGTATAGTCGATGGAAAATGGCACCGCTTCGCTCTCAGCGTTAGTCATTCAAGTAATATTGCCAACATCTATATCGATGGCGAGCTCTTCAATCAGGTACAGGGTGATAAGCTCGACGGAATCTCTATGGAGGATGTACGCATCGGCAGCGAAGGCTTGAAGGGTTACATCGACCACATTTCCTTCTGGCATCAGGCATTGCCTCAGAACTATCTTGAGAAGGTGTTGGGCAACCGTCTGGCAGGCAACGAGATGGGACTCTATGTGTATCTGCCATTTGAAGCTTCTAAGAGAAGCGCTCAAGGCACACCGTCTGACCGCTTCACGGTGGAGAATCAGGCAAGCGACAACATGGACATCTATAAGAAGCCTATGATTATGGGAGTTGACGAGAAAACTGATGTGTCAAACTCTCAGAATGCTCCTTTGCTCGAATCTCTGCCTCTCTCTAACCTCAAGTACTCTTGGACGAGCGATGGCACTAACCTGCTCATCAACCTCGACATGAAGGACAGCGAAATCAACCATCGAAACATATTCCTTACTGTACGCGATGTTGAAGACCTCAACGGCAACACGATGGCTAACCCTTACACTTGGGTTATATATACCGACCGCAACATCCTCAGATGGGATTCCGACACCAAGAACATCAAGGTGAACCAGAATGTTCCGTATGAATATGAAATGTCATGGAAGAACATCACTTCTATGAACACTAACTACTCAATCATAACTTCTTCACCTTACATATCACTCAGCGACGAGCAAGGCATGGCAGCTCCTGACCAGACCAACTATCTTACCTTCACAATTGAAAAGGGTATGACCCCTGGCGATTATGTTGAGTACATCTGGTTGATGGACAAGGACAACGACATGTTCTCTACTCTCACTCTCAACATCACGGTTGAGGCTGACGCACCAGAATGGATTGTTGACCGCAGCAAGTTCGACAACACCATGTCTATCGTGGCAAGTGTTCAGAAGCAGATTGGCGGACACACCGTAGTCGATACAGACAAGCGTGACGTGGTAGGAGTGTTCGTAAATTCTGAATGCGTAGGTGTAGGCAACATCGGCGATGAAAGCGGACTTGCACAGCTCTTCCTCAATGTTTACGGTAATCTCGACACAGCAGGCGAGAGCCTTACATTCTATCTCTGGGACTACAGCGAGGGTGTGATAACTCAGCTCAAACCACAGACAGATGTCAAGTTCAGAGCAGACGCACGAATCGGCATGCCTCCTAGCTCACCATTGGTACTCCTCAGCTCTGAGACAGAAATGCAGAACATCGTTCTCGAAAAGGGATGGAACTGGGTTGCACTCAACGTAAACCCTAATAACCCAACATCTGCCAACACTCTGTTCCTCGATAACCGTTCGTTCAGCGATGGCGACATCATCAAGGACAACAACAGACACACAGAGTTCTCTCTTGAGAAGAACAAGTGGTTGCTTGACAAGATTAGCTTCTCATTCAAGAAGGTTTATCACATCAAGGTTACAAACCCTACTCGCATAAGCATAGTTGGTACTGAGCTTATTGATGATGACCTCACATTTGCTATCAAGCAGGGTTGGAACGAGTTCCCATACCTCTGCAAGTTCAACCAGCCTGTAAACCGTGCAATGGCAGACTTCACGATTGACGAAAAGGCTAAGGTTGGCGACATCATCAAGGGTATCAACAGCTTCGCAGTTCTCTCTGAGGACGGATGGATAGGTTCTTTGAAGTCTCTCGAACCAGGATGCGGTTACTATCTCTACCATACAGGTGCTGAGTGTTCTGTGACATTAAACAACATTCAGAGCACAAGAAGTGCAGACAGCAACGTGAGTGCTCCTGCTAAGGCAAGCCGTGTGGAATCTTCTGATAACAACATGATTGTCATAGCTGCTCTAGCACAAGACGAGAACCTCCCAGATGATGCAGTCGTTGAGGCTTACTCAGGCGATGACTACATCGGTGAGGCTGCACCAATCACTCTCCCTGACGGCACTAAGCGCTATTTCATAACTGTACCAGAGACAGGACGCGCAGTTCAGTTCGTCATCACAGACGAGGAAAACGCACAACTCCGTGTAGGTGCTATGCAGTTCGACGCAACCACATGTATCGGATCTCTCGAAAGCCCATACATCTTGTCAACGAAGTCGTCAGCAATATCTGACTCTGATGCTCTCTACGACCTCTCAGGTCGCAAGGTGAACAACAAGCAGGCTACTAACGGCATCTATGTCAAGAAGGGTGCAAAGGTGGTTGTGAAATAAAAAAGAAGTCTGTGACCCAGACATAATAAATATTCGTGTAAATCGACGAAATTCGTGTTCAACAATATTTACTTAACATTTTGTGTTTTGTAATTGAACACGAATCTCGACGATTTACACGAATTGTTTTTATTGTCAAAGGCGTTCATCTCTTGTCTCATCACCAAGTACACAAAAAAAGAACCTTCATCACGAAGGTTCTTTTTTTAATTTATAAAGTATAGTTATTTAGAAACGGTATCCTGCTGTGAGAGATACTACTGTGAGTTTGTTGTTGTCACCTTTGATATTGTCCTTGTTTAGCTTTGTGAGTGGAATAGCGCAACGGAGGTCAAGTACGACTGGACTCTTGAATTCGTATGATACACCTACTGGAAGAGCGAGAGTGAACTTGTTCACGTTGTCAGTCATAGAAACCTTACCGCCTGCTTTGTGAAAATCGAATGCAAGGTTGAGTGTTGGCTGAAGACCTGCCTTTACTGCGAAGCTGCCAAAATGGTACTGTGCGAGGATAGGAATGTTAATGTAGCTTTGGGTCACGTACATATCGCCAGTTGAAATGTTAACACCGGTTCTTTCATCATACGTGCTGACTTTTTCTTCGTCTGATTTAGAATAGAGAAAGTCAGCACCTAAAGAAACACCTACTTTATCAGTAACCATGTATTCTGCTTCTGCACCTGCTAAAAAGCCGATACCATTTCCGAAGTTAGACTTCACGTTATAGTTGTAATCGTAAGAATTAGAACAGTTGGTGTAAGCAACACCTACATGTGGAGTGATACGGAGCTTCGACTGAGCACTTGCTGTCATTGCAGCTACTGCCATTACGGCAAACATAATGTACTTTTTCATTTGCTTTTAGTATTAAAGGTTATTAATTGATTAAAATCACTTGCAAATGTACACATTACACTTGTTATTAATATAACGTACTTAACTTTTTTTCACCTTAATGCATAATAATTGATGTGAATCAATTAATATTGACATAAAATAGATAAAATTGAAAAATTCATTAATTATATTTGCTGCTATTGATAGGGTTTTTGTATATTTGCAAAAATAAAAAATGGAACCAACCTTAACTCCTATCCCGACTAAATCGGAATGGGAGTTTCTTTTTTATGTAATTTTTGTAACATTCCCTCTGTAACATGCCCTAAAAGTGCATAAAAATGAAAGTTTTTATGGTTATGATACAAAAATTGAAACCAATGTTACATTTTTATTCAATTGTATAGAACATTTTCGTTAATTTTGCATTGTGAAATTATATAATTATGTAACAGGGCAGTATAGTATGTGATTACACATATTTTATATAAGGAAAAGCTTATGACCTTGGTTGCCATACATTGATTATATGTTGAATGAGGTAACGAGGTGAACAATTTAACTGAATTCCACAAACAATAGCTTTCACGAACAACAATTAATATTTTTACCAACAATTGGAAACAATTTACAATTAATATTTTTACTAACAATTAAAACCAATTTTTATGGCAAAAAAATCTTTACTCTTGACACTCGGTCTTGTAGCTGCCGTTTCTGCAGGTGCACAGACTAAGATTGCCACTGTTGGCTTTGAAGATGGAGAAGTTACTGGCGACCAGTATCGTTCTAAGTACAGACTCTCTCCTGAAAAAGGTACAATCGGTGACTGGGTTAACGTGAAGGAAGGTGACACTTGGGTTGAGCAGAGTTCTACTGACGCTCACTCTGGTGAGTACGCTCTTTACGCAGGTAACTACGCATCTGATGAGACTTTCTCATGGGATCGTGGTTTCAAGATTGCAAACCTCCCTATCAAGGAGCACACTTCTTACCGTGTAAGCTTCTGGATAAAAGGTCCAGAAGATGCACAGCTTACTTCTTGGCTCTCTAAGGGTCTTGAGAACTTCGACCAGTCTCTCACAGTTTCTACTTCAGGTACTGCTGACTACGGACTCCAGATCAATGCTGGTAGCGGTATCCTCACTGGCGAATGGCAGAAGATGTCTTACGTAGTTTACTACAAAGACAAGGCTTCTATGGACGCAGTTGCTAACGGAAAGTCATGGGTCGGTAACGCTACATTCCCAGAGGAATTTGGTGGTGACGGAACTCAGACTTATAAGGATTACTTCAACCAGCAGCTCCCTGAAGAGTATTTCGCTATCTTCAACATGTGGGGTAACGGCGAGTACTTCCTCGACGATATCTGTGTTGAGGAGAACGTTGCTCTCAAGGATGTTTCTTACTGCATGAACGTTGTTAAGATTGACTTCGGTTACAAGTCTAACATCGCTGCACTTGCTAAGGAAAACAACGGAAGCCTTGTCCTCGACCCATCACAGGCTAAGGTTACTTGCAATGGTGAGAATATGGAAGTTCTCTACCTCGAAGGTAAGACTGACGGATATGTATATGCATTCCTCGATGAGGACGTTATCTTGAATGATGATGACGAGGTTCTCGTAAGCTATACACCAAATGCTGAGAACCCAATCATTCTTGAGTTCACATTCGAGGCTGAGCCTGAGAAGGGTGCTACTCTCCCATTCGAGAACCAGGAAGGCTACGAGGATGAGGACATCGACGTGATTCCTTCTGTTGATTCTGACCCTGTTCTCGTTGAGACTACTCTCGAGGATGGTTCATTCAACATCCACACTGTAGGTACTGCTTCATTCACATTCAACAAGGAGATTGACCCAACATACGTTGGTGCTGTTCTCATCTTCGGTAAGAAGCAGACAGACCTCTCTTCTAAGATTTCAGTTTCAGAGGATGGCATGACTCTTAACATTCCAGTTGATGACGAACTTATCAAGACAGAGGGTGACTATGTTCTCTACATCGAGGGTGTAATGAGCAGCGCTATGGAGGTTAACTTCTCAGTAGGTGAGGTTGAACTCGAAGGCGACATTGAGGTTGTATTTGAAGACAACATTGCTGCTTCTGATGCTAATGGTCTCTCACAAGGATGGAGCGCAATAGGTGGTGAAAATGGTGATGCTGGTCGTTATGCTATTGAAGGTAACCTCTCAGGCCTCGGCGGATCTCCACGTAACATGTACAACGCTGACGAACTTAACCATGGTATCTACATCTGCCAGCGTGGTGGTGCTACTGCTTTGAAGGTACGTTATGGTGCTATCGGTATTGACACTGGTAATGATGATCTCAGCATTAACCTCGAGCCAGGTAAGTATCTCCTTTCTTACAAGATGGCACGTTGGGACGGTGCAGAAGGCATCAAGTATCAGATGGAGTTCTGCGATGCTGAAGGTGTTGCATTGTTCACACATGCTGATGTCGATCCTGAGCAGCCAGATGGTATCGTTCCTGCAGCTGTCGTTGCAAACTACCAGGGTGGCACAGACTTCGGTGTTAAGCCACTCGAATATGAGTTCATGGTTGAAGACGGCGGCAAGTTCTATATCGAATTTACAGCTGCTGCAGGTTGGGGTGGTTTCCTCCTCCAGGACGTAACTATCACTTCTGTTCCTTCTTCATCAGGTGCTAAGTACATGACTCTCCTCAACAACGCTATCGAAGAGGCTGAGACAATGTATCTCCAGTATGCTGAGGATCCAAACTATGCTGGTGAGGCTCTCAGCGCTCTTGACAAGGAGATTTCTAATGCTGAGGACACTGAGTTCCACACTCCTTCTGAAATCAACGCACAAATCAAGGCTCTCAAGGATGCACAGGAAGCTCTCGCTACTCGTGCTGCTAACGTTAAGAAGTTCGTTGACAATATCGACGCTGCAAGCTTGGCACTCCTCGACCTCGAGGGAACTAAGTATGCTGATGCTGAGGGCGTAGCTGATATGGCTAAGGTTGTTGACCAGTATGCAGATACTCCTGCTTCTGCAATCGATGACGCAACTCTCGCTGAAATCGCTCCAATCGTAGAGACTGCTGCTGGTTACCTTACTAAGGCTAAGGACTGCACAGACCGTCTCACATGGGGTCTCTACAAGGCTACTCAGACTTACAACACTGTAGCTGCTTCTGACGAAGCTGCTTTGAACGCTGCTCTTGCTGCAATTTCTGACGACCGTGCTGTTGCTGCTGACATCAACGCTGCTAACAACATCGCTATCGCTGAGATTATCGTTTCAAACGGTAACACTCTCCCTGAGGATTACTTCACAGAGGTTAACAAGCACGATAAGGTTGACGAGTTCGGTGACGTTGTTCCAGGTGAATCAGACTATGACTGCTACGGTGTAGAAGTTACAGGTCTCGTACAGAACCCTAAGCTCTATCGCAAGCTCAACGTAGCTGACGTTCCAGGTTGGAAGGTAACAGGCGTTGACGGTGGTGCTGCTCCAAGCATCTTCAACAATGCTCCTTCTGCAGTTGAACCAGTTACAGATGCTAACATTGAACACTACATGCAGAACTACTTCATGTCACAGACTATCGAGGGCATGCTCCCTGGTATCTACACAGTTAAGATTTCTACTCGTACATACCGTGGTACTGTATCACAGGCTCCAGACGATGAGACTGACCCAGTTGACGTTGACGTTTACTACAACGCTCAGAACGACGAGACTGGTGAGTGGGATAAGTACATCTATGCTGACAACGGCACAGACAAGAAGGTTACTCCATTCCTCGGTGGTTCATGGGGTTACGGCAGCGATGCTAACAACACTATGATTAAAGAGGTAGAGGTTGGTGCTGACGGTATCCTCACTATCGGTATCGTTGAGAACTACACTTCTGGTAAGGGCTTCAAGAACGACGCTAAGGGTACTCCAACTAACGGTTGGGAAGGAACTACAATGGCTGACGACGTTCGTCTCTTCCTCACAGCTCCACTTCCAGGTTATGACTACAGCGAGTTCGTAACAGCTGTAAACGGCATTGAGGCTCCTCAGGCAGCTGCTGTTTCAGAGGTATTCTCAGTTGGTGGTGCTAAGGTTGCTGGTCTCCAGAAGGGTATCAACATCGTTAAGTACGCTAACGGTGACGTTCGCAAGGTTCTCGTTAAGTAATCATTACGACATAATAACTTAACTCTATAAAGGGAGGGCATGTCAAACGACATGCCCTCTCTTGTTTTATTACTCGGCTTGTGGCGATCTCTTTTTTTTTTCTTGGCAGGGAACGGTAAAAGCGGATGATTTTTGCCTCTTATCATGTGCCTGCGGGCATATCTGTTTTTGAGCCGGCTCAGGTCGCCATTTGAGCTGGCTCAGAAGACAAATCGAGCCAGCTCATTTGGAGTGTTGAGCTGGCTCGATTAGAGTATTGAGCTGGGTCGTTTGTGCTTTTCTCGGGGTGACCGGATTTCCCGGAGATTCCGGATAGTCTGGATAGCTTGGGTTTGCAGATTATCTGCTTAGTATGCTCGTGCTATGAGGACACGCGCAACACTTGGTTTGCCGCTTACCATATCGACGCCTGGTGTCTGCTCGAACATGTAAGGGACGCAACGTATGGTTGCCTGTGTGTCTTCCTTGATCTTTGCCTCTGTCTCGGCTGTGCCGTCCCAGTGGCAGAGGAAGAAGCCGCCGTCCTTGACCTTCTCCTTGAATTCTTCGTAGTTGTCGCATTCGTAGATATGCTCGTCGCGGAACTTGCGTGCCTTGTCGAGTATGCCTTTCTGGATGTCGTCGAGGAGGTTCTTGATGTACTGCTCGATGCCTTCGATGCTTACGTTTTCCTTCTCGAGTGTGTCGCGGCGCATAACCTCTACGATGCCTTGCTCAAGGTCGCGTGCTCCGAGGACGAGTCGTACAGGCACACCTTTGAGCTCGTAGTCAGCGAACTTGAAGCCTGGTCGCTTGTTGTCGGCATTGTCGTACTTGACGCTTACGCCCATCTTCTTGAGGTTCTCGACGATGGCAGCTGCCTTTGAGTCGAGCATCTCCATCTGTGCTGGCTTGCCGATTGGTATGATGACAACCTGTATAGGTGCGAGTGCTGGCGGGAGGACAAGTCCGTTGTCGTCGGAGTGTGTCATGATGAGTGCGCCCATGAGTCGTGTGCTGACACCCCATGATGTTGCCCATGCGTATTCAGGCTTGTTCTCTTTGTTGAGGAACTGCACGTCGAATGCCTTTCCGAAGTTCTGTCCGAGGAAGTGTGATGTTCCTGACTGCAATGCCTTGCCGTCCTGCATCATGGCTTCGATGGTGTATGTGTCGAGGGCTCCTGCGAAGCGTTCTGTCTCGCTCTTGACACCCTGGATAACTGGTACTGCCATGTAGTCCTCGGCGAACTTGGCATATACTGCGAGCATCTGCTTTGCACGTGCCTCTGCCTCTTCGCGTGTGGCATGTGCTGTGTGTCCTTCCTGCCAGAGGAATTCGCTGGTGCGGAGGAAGAGGCGTGTGCGCATTTCCCAACGCATTACGTTACACCACTGGTTGCAGAGTACCGGGAGGTCGCGGTATGACTTGATCCAGTTCTTGTATGTGTTCCAGATGATTGTCTCAGATGTAGGACGAATGATGAGTTCTTCCTCGAGCTTTGCTGCCGGGTCAACAACGACTCCGTCGTGTGTTTCGTTAGTCTTGAGACGGTAGTGTGTGACAACGGCACATTCCTTTGCAAATCCTTCTACGTGTTCTGCCTCTTTGCTGAGGAAGCTCTTTGGAATGAGCAATGGGAAGTAGGCGTTCTGCACACCTGTCTCCTTGAACATGTCGTCGAGCACTCGCTGCATCTTCTCCCAGATAGCGTATCCGTATGGCTTGATGACCATACATCCTCTTACGTCAGCCTGTTCTGCAAGGTCTGCCTTGACAACAAGCTCGTTGTACCATTTTGAGTAGTCCTCACTTCTCTTGGTGAGTTCTTTAAGTTCTATTGCCATATATTGTGTATGAGTATTTATTAAGCTGATTAAGTGTATATGTTTTTGTTATTGAAGTGCAAAATTAATCAAAATATATTAAATTATCCTTTGATTTGTGAATAAATTGTAAATAGTGTCGGGTATATTCACTATTTTTACGATATTTGCACAGAAATAAAATTGCATCTGGCATTTTTCATGGTGCAATCACACATATTATCAATTAAAGAACATTTAAAAGAACGATTAACTATGAAGAAAATCAAGTTTGGTGCTTTCCTTATGGTTGCACTCGTATTGTTTTCAGGATGTGGTATGAACAACACAGGTAAGGGTGGCCTCATCGGCGGTGGCGGCGGTGCTGCTCTCGGTGCTCTTGTAGGTAACCTTATCGGTAAGGGTGTTGGTCATGAATCACGTGGAACTATCATCGGTACTGCTGCTGGTGCTGCTATAGGCGCTACTGCTGGTATCCTCATTGGTAATAAGATGGACAAGGCTAAGGCTGCTGCTGATGCTGTGGCTAACGCACAGGTTGAGTCTGTTAAGGACAACAACGGTCTTGATGCTGTGAAGGTGACTTTCGACAATGGCATTCTCTTCAAGGTTGGTAAGGCTGACCTTCAGGCAGGCGCTCAGTCTTCACTCCTTCAGTTCGCACAGAAGGTTCTTAACGTATATACTGACTGCGACGTGTCAATCAACGGTTTCGCAAGCTCTGACGGTTCAGAGGAGACTAACCTCGTTCTCAGCCAGAACCGTGCTAACGCTGTGAAGAACTACCTCACTAACACTTGCAACGTGTCAACAAGCCAGATTAAGTCAACTACTGGTTATGGTGAGAACCCTGACTACCTCGTGCTTGACGCTAACGGCAAGGAGGATATGGCTGCAAGCCGCCGTGTTGAGGTGTATCTCTATGCTTCACAGGCTATGATTGATGCTGCTAATGCTGGCACTCTCAAGTAATTCTCTATGAAGCGTTTTCTCAGAATAACCTGGAAAATAATAATGTGGATGCTCCTTCTCTTCTTCGGAGGGAGCATTCTTCTTGTCTTCATATATAAGTATGCACCTGTGAAATATACTCCGCTGATGGCGATACGTTGCTATCAGCAGTCGCAGCGTGGCGAGGAGATTCGTCTTCATCATGAGTGGGTGCCACTGGACAGTATCTCTCCCGACCTGCCTTTGGCTGTGTGGTCATGTGAAGACCAGAACTTCCTGAAGCATAGCGGGTTTGACTGGGAACAGATTCGCCAAGCCCAGAAGGAGAGGGAAGAGGGCAAGCGGTTCCGTGGTGCGAGCACCATCAGTCAGCAGACGGCAAAGAACGTGTTCCTGTGGCCTACTAAGTCAACGGGGTTCGGTGCGTGGTTCCGCAAGGGTCTTGAGGCTTACTTCACCGTGCTGATAGAGTTCATGTGGAGCAAGCAGAGGATAATGGAGGTGTATCTGAACTCGATAGAGATGGGTGACGGGATATACGGGGCTCAGGCTGTGGCGCAGATACACTTCGGGTGTGACGCTAAGAAACTGACTCGCAACCAATGTGCCCTCATAGCGGTCAGTCTGCCTAACCCTATAAAGTTTGACTCGGGACATCCGTCAAACTACATGTATAAACGGCAGACATGGTGCGTGAGACAGATGAAGTGGCTGCAGCATTTCCCAATGAATGATGAGGAAATGGAGGATTACAAGAATAAATATCTGGAAAAGAAATAAAAAAGGGGAGGCATCGCCTCCCCTTTTTTTGCTATGGTTAGGTGTTGTTCTTATTTGAAGAATCTGTTCCAGAGTCCCTGGAAGCCTGCACCGTGGCGTGCTTCGTCCTTTGCCATCTCGTGAACTGTGTCGTGGATAGCGTCGAGGTCGAGTTTCTTTGCAACCTTTGCAATCTCGAGCTTAGCTGCACAAGCGCCTTCTTCTGCTTCCATACGCTTCTTCACGTTTGTCTTTGTGTCCCAGCACATCTCGCCAAGGAGTTCGCAGAATTTTGCTGCATGCTCTGCTTCCTCAAGTGCGTAACGCTTGAATGCGTCTGCCACCTCTGGATAACCTTCACGATCTGCCTGACGGCTCATGGCAAGATACATACCTACTTCTGTACATTCTCCCATGAAATGATCCTTCAAGCCCTGAAGAACGAATGCTCCTTCTTCTCCTTCTGGAATAGCCTTTGCAACGCCAAGCTCGTGCTCGCATGCAAAGTTGAGACCTTCTGTCTCTTCCTTCTCCTTGAACTTTGATCCTGGAACCTTACATTGTGGACATCTCTCTGGTGGAGTGTCACCTTCATGAACATAGCCGCATACTGGGCATACCCATTTCTTTGCCATAATAATAGATGTTAGAGTTAATTATGTAATAGTGTAATGTTAACGTGTACAAATATACGGATTTTCGCCGGGATGACAAAATGATTAACTTATTTTTTAGTTATAAATTAAGAACTGTATGCAATTATGACCTGTATTATTTCCCCATGTTCTTTCTTGCGTTCTGCAAGCGAGTGAGGGCTTTGGTGATGAGGTCGTGAGTGCCAGAGCCGTCGTTGACGTATGATATAACCATGTCGGCATAGTTGATGGCTTCGCGCAGTTCGGTTGTCTTGTTAGGGATGTTCTCCTTTGAATCGGTTACGAGTGGGAGGAGTTCGCTGAGGTCCTCTGGCTCGGCAAGGTTGCCTGGCCGCATGGTGTTGATTGCCACGTTAAGTGCTGATGCGGCTTTGTTTATCTCCTCCTGTGTGAGTGTCTTCGCTGGTTTTGCATTTACTGCCTCTCCTGTCTTTATCTGCTCGAGCAGACGGGCATATCCGTTTGGTGCCCATGGCGAGAATGCTGGCACCTTGACTGTGAGGGCGTTCCATGCGTTCTGACTTTCAACACGTTCCTTTGCTACCTGGAGTGCTTGTTCGAGGTTTGTCTTGTCGATGCCTTTCTTTGCTTTTGACTTGGCACCTGTCTGCACGTTGAGACGAAGGTAGTGAGTGGAGTGTCCTGTCTGGTAGTAGTCAGGGGTGAAGATGGCTTGCTTTGCGTTGCTTGCGTTCTTGCCTGATGCCTCTGAGTATTTGAGTGAGTACAGCTTGCCGTGAGTGTCGTCATCGCCTTCCATGTTCTCTATTGTAATCTCGCTGAGGTCGGAAGAGAGTGTGAAGTCTGCCTCGCTCCAGTTCTTGACATCAGGTGTTGCCATGACGAGAGGGCCGTACATTATGGCACCAACCCATTGTGGCGCAAATGGTGTGCGTGTCTCATTCTTGCCTGTGGCTGCGAGTTCCATCTTGTCAGGTCCCCAGTTGATGTGCTTGGTGAATGGCATGCTGATTTCCACGATGTCGCTTGATGACCATTCACGTTCTGCTATCTCGAAGTATGTGCATGGATTGTAGCTCTTGGCGAGTGACTTGCCGTTGAGCTTGATGTCGAATCCTTCGGTTGCCCAGTATGGTATGCGGAGCTTCATGGCGAACTTGCCTCCACTGACTTTGATGGTGCTCTTGTCGGCTGGCCATTCGCATTCCTGTGTGAGCTGTACGTTCTTCTCGCTCCATGTTGCAACAGATGGAAGGTAGAGTCCTACCCAGATGGTGTTGGAGTTGACGAAGTATGCTGCTTCCTGATACTTGACATGGTTTTCAGAGCCTGTGCCTCCGCAGCATGTTGACTGTGGTGTCTCGCTTCCGTATGGTTTCTTGGCATTCATGCCGACGGCATACTGGTAGCAGACTCCGTAGTCTTTTGGATGTACGGAACCGATAATCTGATTGTAGAGGACGCGTTCATAGTAGTCCATGTATCGTGCATCGTCAGGGTCGAAGCAGTTGAGATCCTTGGTGAGCTTTGCAAGGTTGTATGCACAGCAGGTCTCGTTGATGTCGGGGTTAGGGTACATGTTGCGCTGGTGGTCGGACTGCACGCTTGTGTTCATCGAGAGAATCTGGCTGTATGGCTGACGCCACATCTCGCCATTTCCCACGCCACCCATTGCGTAAGCATAGCGTCCCTGAATCATGTTCCAGAAGTTATATGCGAGGTTGTAGTAGTATGGCTTGTTGTTGCCGAGGTATGAACGGAGCGCGCCAATGAACATAGGAATGTGCTGGTTGGCATGGCGTGTGCGTATGTCGTCGATGTTTCTTGACACAGGGTCGAAGAGGGCAGGGGTGTCGAAGCAGTTTGCTGCCTCTATGAGCTTTGCCTTCTCGTCTGCATCTGAGGTCATCTCGGCAAGTCGTGACAGAGACTCTGCCATGCCGCCTACCTCGCCGGCTATGTACATGTTCCACATCTCGTAGCGGTTACCAGGTTTTGCCTGTCGCTCTGCTCTGTTTCCATCTTGCTTGATGTAGGTGCGGTAGTGCATGCGGTTCCATACCCATAGTCCCATGTCTTTTGCTATCTGGTATGCTTTCTTGCTGATTTCTGCTGGTTTGAGATGTCCCTCTGGTAAAGTGACGGCATTGCCTGCTGCTCCGAGTACGTTGGCGATGTCGATAAGGCCTGCCAGTTGCTTGTGTACTGTGTAGTATGGCGCCCACACTCCTTCTTCATTATTATAAGGGGCATATTTCTCGATGAGGGCGCAATGGGATGCTGGTATGGCGTTGATGTAGCCGTATCCGTACTTGGCATAGTCTTTCTTATGCTCGTTCATGGCTGCCCATGTGCCTTTCATCTGGATGAGCTCTGACTCAGGGGCATAGTCGCGTGCCTCGCGGTAGCGTCCTAATGTCTCGTCATACACGAATGTGCGTTCCTGACACTCGCGCAGTTCGTTGACCATGCGTTCCATGCGGAGAAGGAGGTCTGTACGCTGCTTGTCGTTGTCGGCAGAGGCGTATGCAAATGCTATTGCTGACATGTAATGTCCTGTGCCGTGTCCCTTGAGTTTTGTTGTCGGAGAATCCCATCCGTCAGATACGGTATAGCCTTCTGTCGGGAGTCCGTATGTGTCGCGGTAGTTATACAGCTGCTGTGTGACATCGAGGTCGATGAGGTGCTGGATGAGCATGTCGCGGTTGTTGGTGAGACGGTTCTCGCCTGTGATGCGTACTGCACTAAGTGGCAGCGGTTCTGCCTTGAAGCGGTTTGCAGGAACTGCCCATTCTGTGCTGACAACAGTAACGTCGGCAGTAATAGGGTAGCCGTTGTCTGTGGTGTTGTCGCCGATGATGAATCCGTTGACCTTATAAGTCTTTCCTGCAGGGTAGAGTTCGGCACTTGCCTCCTGCTGCTCCTGTGAAACGAGGGAATTCATCCAGCGTGTCTGTCTCCATTCATGGGAACCGTCGCTGTAAGTGACCCATACCTGATAAGGGAGGCGTGGTGATGTACCTACGGGAGTCTCAACTTTGACGGTTTCAACATTCACAATGGTGCGTGCCTTTGCTTTCTTTGCAGCAGGTGCGCTTGTGAGTGGTGTGTGTGTGGATGCTGTCATGGATAATGACATAACTGCCATTGCTCCGAAAAGGATAGTTTTTAGTTTAGATGTTTTCATTATTAGTATGCTAATCTGTTTATATGTTTAATAATTTGAATTGTGCCACAAAGTTATGAAATTATATGAAAACAAGCAATAGTGAAGATGTAAAGTTGGGTGTTTTTGATATGTTTTGTACGATGTTGCTATGTGAAGAGTACATAATTTTATGTTTTTTCACACTTTTTTACGTTTTTGTTTTGTTTTTTAATCCGTACAACCTATCTTTGCAAAAAAAATATATAAGTGGGTGGCATGAATGCAGCCCGAAAAGGTGGAGAAAGATAATGAGAAATAGCATACTTGCCGTGTTGATGGCACTTGTGATTGCAACTTTTGCGAGTGGTTGTTTCGGAGGATATTCTGGCAAAGTGCTTTATAATGACAGTCTGTTCCGTGAGGGCGATTTGGTGTTGCGAATGGGTAATGGCGCCGAGAGTCACTTGGTGACAACCGTCAGCGAAGGAATGTATTCACATGTGGGAATGCTCCATTATGACAGCGTGATGGGATGGACCGTAGTGCATGTGGTGCCTGGAGAAACTCCTGATGATGAGATTGATGTGGTTAAAGTGGAGCCTATTGACTCGTTCTTCATGCCAATGAAAGCATCACGTGGTGCAGTGGCACAGTTGGATTGCAGCAGGGATGTGGCACGTAAGGCGGTGCAGTATGCCATCAATAAGGCAAAGGCGAGAGTGCCATTTGACAATGACTACCGCCTGTCTGACACGACCGAACTGTATTGTACGGAATTAGTGTGGAGAAGTTATCTGTCACAAGGTGTTGACCTGACTGAAGGCATGCGCTCAGAACTGCCTGCATTCTCCACCGATGGCGTTTATATCATGCCAACTGACATTCTTGATGCAGGACATGTGACAAAATGCATACACATGGAGTCGATAGAAGACAAATAGGAATTAGAATAAAAGAGACTAAACAGGAATCAATAGATACTAAAAAGATATTAGAAATCAATTTTATTATTAACTCTAAAAACAAACAAAAATGAAGAAGATTTTTGGCGCAGTGCTCGTAGCACTCGTAGCAGTAGTATTCGCTGCTTGTTCTGGATCAAACTCAACTCCAACAGCTGCTGTTGAGAAGTATCTTTCAGCAATGAAGAGCGGTGACGCTGACGGCATGGTTAACGTAATGCACTTCAAGGATGAGAGCCAGAAGGAGACTGTTAAGAACATGATCAGCGGTAAGATCGAGCAGTCAACTAAGGAGAAAGGTGGCATTTCAAGCTTCGAAATCAAGGGCGAGAAAATTGCTGAGGACGGAAAGACAGCTACAGTTGAATACGTTCTTAAGTATGGTGACGACTCTGACGAAAGCAAGAGTGAGAAGTGTGTTAACGTTGACGGCAACTGGATGATTGACACAGGCAAATAATTATTTCAAAAACCGTAAAAAAGAAAAGACATGAAGAAAATTATGATGATCATGGCTTGTATCGCCATGTTCTTAGTTTCTTGCTCAAAGGGTCTTGACAGCAAGATAAATGACTTCGATGCAGCTGTTGCTGACTATGAGAAGCTTGTTGAAGCAGGTAAGACTGGTGACGAACTCGCTGAGGCTGAAAAGAAGATTGAAGCTATGGCAAAAGAGTTCGAGAACGTATCAGAGAAAGAGGTTACTCAGGAGCAGCAGATGAAGCTTATGGGCATCTCATTGCGTTACGCTGGTGCTAAGATGAAGGCAGAGGTCGGTGACCTCGGCGATCTCACTGAATCAACAGAGGGACTTGAAGAGGCTACTGACGAACTTGAGGATGCCCTCGAGGAAGAAGTAGAGGAAGAAGTTGAAGAGGATGAGGAATAATCCTTAATCACGATTCAATAAAATCAGTCAATAAAATAAAATCAGTCCATTCAAGCGAATGGACTGATTTTTTTGTTTTGAATTAGTCAGGAGGGGCTGGATTATATATATGTTCTAGAAGATATAGAAGCTATAGAAATTATAGACAATATAGAGTATCTAGCATGCCTAGAACGTATAGCCAGTCTATCCCCCTATATATACCTATAGTCTGAAGGCGACATGCCTTTTATCTGCTTGAAAAGACGTGCAAATTGAGCTTGTGATGAATATCCGACCCTGAACGCTATCTCCTGAATGCTGTATGTGGTAGTCTCTAACAGTTTTGTTGCGTTGTCAATTATTGCTTCGACAATAAGCTGTTTTGGTGATTTGCCACATATAGGCATTGTAATCTGAGACAGGTAGCGAGGGGTGATGTTCATGCTGTTGGCATAGAACACGACTTCGTGCTGCTTGTTGTAGTTGTTTGCAATAAGCTGCATGAAAGTATTGTATATCTCTTGCTGTCGTGGGGTGAATCCTTTCCTTGCGTTGGCTGTGACATTTGCCAATGTGGTGTGTCCGATGAGGGACGACTGGTGTCCGAGCGGTGAGTTGATGGAATAGACGGTAAGAGTCTGCAAGTAACGGTATGACTTTTCCACAGCATCTGCTAACGTGTTCTTCTGTGCAAGGAAAGTGGCTATGCTTGCTGACAGAGTACCTGCGAGTCCGTGCGTGTTGCAGTTTGTGTGGTCGGGCAGCACATAATATTGATGATGGTATTCGTATGCAGATTGCAGCATGTTTGATACATACATGAAGAGGTCGCTATTGGTGCCGTCGGCTTCGCGCATACCTTGTATGATGACAGCCCTCATGTCGTATGTGTCGATAAGTGACTTTGCTGCTGCTATTATGTCTTCTTTATTGGCAATCTTACTGCCAATGAGGATCTCTGCTTCGGATACTTTCATGATGACAATCTCGCAGTAAGGCATAATGCTTCTTCGTACGGAGTCGATGACTTCGCTGCTTGCTATCCTTTCCCCACGAGATGAGATGAACGCCGTGTCAAGCACCACATTGTTCAGTTTGCGTATATGCTGACTTATGGTGTTGACTGTTTCTGCATCGCACATCATGCCAATCTTGACTGCGTGTGGGGGCATGTCACGTGTTATGCTTTCCAGTTGCGAGTCAATGAGTTTTGTCGGCATAGGATGTGTTGACAAGATACCGCGGGTGTCCTGGACGGTCAGCGCTGTCACTACTGACAGAGCATAACCGCCCAGGACACCGCATGTCTTGATGTCCGCCTGAATCCCTGAACCTCCTGTCCCGTCGGAACCTGTGACTGAGAGAATGGGAATCAGCCCTTTTGTTCTATTTGCTGTATCTTGCTTCACAAATACCAATAAAATATTGATGCCATCTTGTGTCGTCAGTCAGTTCGGGGTGGAATGCACAGACAAGTTTGTTGCCTTGTCTTGCTGCCACGGTTCTGCCATCAATGACTGCGAGAGGAACGACCTCTGTGCCATACTCCTTGATGTATGGAGCCCTGATGAACGTCATTGGCACGTCTTCGCCTACGCCTTCCACGTTACCTACAGCATTGAAACTGCCTAACTGACGGCCGTAAGCATTACGGACTACTTCTATGTCCATACATTCAAGACGGTCTTTGGCAAGTAGTATCATGCCTGCACATGTTCCCATGACAGGAAGTCCGTTGACTATCGCTTCACGAATTGGTGCAAACAGTCCCTCGTCTTTGAGGAGTCGCATCATCGTAGTGCTTTCACCACCGGGAATGACAAGTGCGTCTTTGGGTTGCTCCCAGTCAGACAGTTTCCTTATCTCGAATGTGGTGTGACCTAATTGCTGGAGCATCTGTTCATGTTCAATGAATGCCCCTTGAAGTGCTAATACTGCTATTTTCACCTTATTTGCCTCTTTCCTCCATTATGAGTTTGATTTCCTGAGGGTTGATGCCCACCATTGCTTCACCGAGGTCTTCACTCAACTGTGCTATGAGCTTAGCATCGCGGAAGTTTGTGACAGCCTGTACGATAGAAGCAGCACGTTTCTGTGGGTTGCCGCTCTTGAATATGCCTGAACCGACGAAAACACCTTCTGCTCCGAGCTGCATCATAAGAGCTGCATCTGCTGGTGTTGCTACACCACCTGCTGCAAAGTTGACAACTGGGAGTTTCCCGTTATTGTGGACTTCCATGATGAGGTCGTATGGAACCTGAAGCTGCTTTGCTGCTTCGTAAAGCTCGTCTTCGCTCATGGACTGTACGCGACGGATCTCGCTCTGCATCTTGCGCATGTGTCGAACAGCCTGCACAACATCACCTGTTCCTGGTTCTCCCTTTGTGCGTATCATTGTAGCGCCTTCGTTGATACGGCGAAGTGCCTCGCCAAGGTCTCGTGCTCCACATACGAATGGCACCTTGAATTGTCTTTTGTCGATGTGATATATGTCATCAGCAGGTGACAGAACCTCGCTTTCATCGATGTAGTCAATCTCAATAGCTTCAAGAATCTGAGCTTCAACGAAATGACCGATACGGCATTTTGCCATTACAGGGATGCTTACTGCTTCCTGAATACCACGTATCATCTTTGGGTCGCTCATTCTTGATACGCCTCCTGCTGCACGGATGTCAGCTGGGATACGCTCCAAGGCCATTACTGCACATGCTCCGGCTTCTTCGGCTATGCGTGCCTGCTCTGGGGTTGTTACATCCATTATGACTCCACCCTTAAGCATCTGTGCGAGCTGGCGGTTGAGTTGCTGTCTGCTTTGATTTGTTGTCTCCATTTGTTTGTCTTTTTATTATTAAGTAATAAAGTAATCAAAATAATAATGCAGTGAAATGATGTAGAAATGTTCTTTTCTTCATAATTTCACTGCAAAATTACCATGATTGTGCTAAATCAGCAAACAAATGTTCCTTATTAGTCAAAATCTACTTACATAATGAAAAACACAGGATGCATGATATGTGTTCATCATTTCTTGAAATATGAACGGAAATGGTTGAATATCTTGTCCTTTATACTTGTTGGAGCCGACATGTTGTCACTTCCCTGCAAGGTCTCGATTGCTTTACGCTCTTCTTTTGTAAGTGTTTCCGGAATATAGACGCTGATGTTAATGAGCTCGTCACCTTTGCTGTGAACGTATGAGTTTACATCAGGAATACCCTTGTTACGTAATCTGAGCACTGTGCCAGGTTGTGTTCCTGGCTGTATGTTTATCTTTGCCTTGCCATCGTGAGTAGGAACCTCAACAGAGCATCCGAGTGTTGCCTGTGGGATTGTCAAGAGGAGGTTGTAGATGAGATCAAGTCCGTCGCGCACGAGTTCTGGGTGTGGTTTTTCGTGTATGAGAACCTGAAGGTCTCCGCTGACACCATTTCTGCGTCCAGCACCTCCGTTGCCTGCACTATTGAATGCGTATCCTTCAATCATACCTGCTGGCAGGTCGAGCTCAACGAGTTTCTCCCCCTTGATGATGCCTTCGCCACCACAGTGAGGACATTTGTTCTTGATTATCTCGCCTTCGCCACCACAAGCACGGCACTCAACTTGTGACTGCATCATACCGAACAGACTCTGCTGTGTGCGTATGGTGTAACCTTGTCCGCCACAGCTGCCGCATTTCTCAAGTTTGCCGTCAGTTGAGCCTGAACCGTTACAATGTGGACACTTGACATCTGTACGCAGTTTGAACTTCTTCTTTGCGCCATTGACAACCTCATTAAGGTCTAACTCGATTTGCATGCGCTGGTCGCGTCCTTTATATACAGGCTTTTGTGCTCTACCATAGCCGCCGCGACCGAATCCTCCACCGAATCCACCTCCTCGTCCTCCGAAGATGTCTCCGAACATACTGAAGATGTCATCCATAGACATACCTGCTCCAAACGGACCACCGCCGCCTGCACCTCCATGTTCAAATGCTGCATGACCGAATTGCTTGTATTGTTCACGCTTCTGTGGATCGCGAAGAATATCGTATGCTTCTGCTGCCTCCTTGAACTTCTCTTCTGCTGCCTTTTTTTCGGCTTCGCTCTTGTCTCCTTGGCGGTCTGGGTGATACTTGATGGCAAGTTTCTTATATGCCTTCTTTATTTCGTCGTCTGAAGCGTCTCTGCTGACGCCTAACACTTCAAAGTAATCTCTTTTAGCCATTTTAATGCCTTTTGTTCTTTAGTGATTGTGATTCGTCACTAAGACATTTAATTATGATTCTTGTTTCTATTATGATGTATTGCTACTTATTCGGCTACAGCAACTTGTGCATATCGTATAACCTTGTCGTTGAGGGTGTAACCTGCTTTTGTACAGTCAATGACTTTGCCCTTCTGATCTTCAGGCATTCCCGGTACCATTGCGATGGCTTCGTGAAAGTCTGTGTCGAAAGGCTGACCTACAGCTTCTATCTTCTTTAATCCTTCCTGTGCGAGAAGCTTGAAGAACTTGTCAATGATGAGCTCAACCCCTTCTTTTACTGCTGCAACATCCTCCAGTTTCGCCATGTTTTGCTGGGCGCGTTCGAGGTCGTCAATAATAGGGAGGATAGTCTTGATGACTCCTTCACCACCATTCTTGATGAGTTCTGCTGTCTTCTTCATCTGTTGTTTGCGATAGTTGTCAAACTCAGCGTAAAGACGAAGATACTTGTCGTTTGCCTCTGCAAGCTTGCATTCTGCTTCTGCAAGTTTCTCCTCTATTGTGAGTTCCTTCGCTTCTTCTGCCACTTCAGCTTGCACCTCATCATTCTGCTGCTCATTATTCTCAGCCTGAGTTCCTTCGTTAACCTGTTCGTTAAGAATTTCCTCTTCCATTTTCTCTTTATTTTCCTTGCTCATAATTAATATATTATTTATACTAAGTAAGTAGTCAAAAAAGATGCCAGATCCTGTCGGAACTGGCATTTTATGACAATGTGTCTATTTTTATGAAATATTGTCCGTTAAAATTCGTCGCTTGTATAACCAATTGGCAGTTTACGGCAGTTGTATGATGATGCCATGATTTCGCCGTAAGCACCTGCGGATAAGAGTGCGATATAGTCTCCACGCTTGGTTTTTGGTAACATAATGCCTTTGTCAAATACGTCACTTGACTCGCAGATAGGACCTACCACATCGTATTTTTCTTCAGCTTCCTTGCTACAGAGATTTACAATCTTATGATGTGCGTCGTACAAAGCAGGTCGAATGAGGTCTGTCATGCCAGCATCGACAATTACGAACTTCTTTACTGAACCTTCCTTTACGTAGTTGACTTTCGTTACAAGTGCACCACATTGTGCGACTACTGATCGCCCGAGCTCAAAGTGAACAGATTGACCTGGGCGTAGTTTGAGATATTTATTGTATGTTGCAAAGTAGTCTTGGAAGTTTGGGATAGGATTCTCTTCAGGATTAACGTAATCGATTCCGAGTCCGCCTCCAACATTGATTATCTCAATTGCTAAACCTTCGTTGTCAAGTTTATCCTGTAACTCGTTGATACGGTTTGCAAGTGCAACAAAGTCATCCATCTCAAGTATCTGACTGCCGATGTGGAAGTGCAATCCCTTGAATTGTATGTTCTTGAGGGTTTTGGCAAGAAGAATGAACTTCTCCATGTCTTCCATTGCTATACCGAACTTGTTCTCGGCAAGACCTGTGGTGATGTTTGCGTGTGTGTGAGCTCCTACGTTAGGGTTGATGCGGAAGCAAACTGTAGCAACCTTACCCATGCGTCCTGCTATCTCATTGATTACTTCCAACTCTGGGATGCTCTCAACATTGAAGCAGAATATTCCTTTTTCAAGTCCAAGCTCAATTTCCCAATCGCTTTTGCCTACACCTGCAAACACGATTTTGTTTGCTGGGAAACCTGCAGCAAGAACCTGCTCAATCTCACCACCGCTTACGCAGTCAATACCGAGACCTGCCTCATTGATTACCTTCAGCACCTTGAGGTTGGCATTTGCCTTTACTGCGTAGTGTACGAAATAGTTGTCGTATTTTGCTGTTTCTGCGTTGATTGTGTTAAGTGTCTTACGTAAGATGTCTGTGTCGTAGTAGTAGAATGGAGTTCTGATGTTTCCAAATTTCTCTACATTATAAAGATTTGCCATGTTGTAAATATAGTGTGTGTAACTGTTTCAAAGCTGTTTTCTTGTTCGTAATAGAAAATATCTATGGACGAAAACGCTATTTATGATGTTGCTTGTTGAAAGTTATGTATCGTGTCATAACTATGTATGGCACGATACATTATCATATTATTCAAATTAGTTATTGAAGAGGTTGTCGCTAAGCGACTGGAGTGCGCGCTTCTTGTCTTCTGCAGAGATGAGGAATGAGATGTTGTGCTTGCTTCCTCCGTAAGAAATCATACGTACAGGAATGTCCTTCATTGCCTCTGTAGCCTTGCTCTCAAAGCCTACGTTTTCAGGGTCGAGGTCGCCTACGACACAGATGATGCACATGTCGTTGTCAACATGCACGTGTCCAAACTTCTTGAGCTCGTTGACAATTGCAGTAAGGTTTGTAGTGTTATCAATTGATACGCTAACGCCAACCTCAGATGTAGCAATCATGTCAATGCTTGTCTTGTAGCTTTCGAATATTTCAAATACTTTGCGTAGGAATCCGTAAGCGAGAAGCATGCGGCTTGATGTAATCTTGATTGCTGTGATGTTGTCCTTAGCTGCTACTGCCTTGATTTTTCCACGTTCAGTCTCGTTACTGATGACAGTTCCTGCAGCAGTAGGATCCATTGTGTTCAGGAGTTTAACAGGGATACCTGCATATTTTGCTGGTTGAACACATGTAGGATGCAGAATCTTTGCACCGAAATATGCGAGCTCGGCAGCTTCCTCGAAATGAAGATGGCTCACTGGAGCTGTCTTCTCCACGAAGCGAGGGTCGTTGTTGTGCATGCCGTCGATGTCAGTCCATATCTGAATCTCTGATGCGTTGACAGCAGCACCAATGAGACTTGCAGTATAGTCAGAACCACCACGCTGGAGGTTGTCAATCTCACCATAAGCATTGCGGCAGATGAATCCCTGAGTAATATAGATTTCCTTATCAGGATTCTGTTCAAGCTGAACAGCTATTTTCTCTCTGATATACTCAAGATCAGGCTCCGCATTCTTGTCTGTGCGCATGAACTCAAGAGCAGGGATGAGAGTGGCATTGTAACCTTGTTCAACGAGATAGTTCGTAACCATGTTAGTTGAGATAATCTCACCTTGACCCACAATGATTTTCTCTTCAAACATAGTGAAGATTCCCTTTGTGAATGAACGGAGGTAATCAAACTCTTGCTTGAGGAAGTCGAGAGTCTGCTTCTTCATTTCAGGTGTGGTGTAGAGTTCATCTACATGTTTCTTATATTTTGCCTCAAGAACATTGATTGTCTCATTTGCACCTTCTGGGTTCTTCTTGTAAAGATAGTCAGAAATTTCCACAAGTGAGTTTGTTGTTCCTGACATTGCTGAAAGCACAACAATCTTCTGCTCACCATCTGTGATGAGTTTTACGACATCCTTCATTCTCTGAGGAGTGCCTACGGAAGTACCGCCAAACTTAAGAACTTTCATTTGTAGTATATGTTTTGTGATTATAGTCTATGACTTATATATAATATTTTAAATAATGTGTATAAAAACGCTTTCGTTGAACTCATTTCTCTTCAGAACTCATTCCTCTTCGTCATTTGCGACTTCTGTCAACTTGTGGTCTTTACATCTGAACACACGTCCTGGATATTCGTCCAACAGAGACAGGTTGTGAGTGATCATAATGACTGTACTGCCTGCTTCTTTTATGCGAACAAGCAACTCCACGATGCTTCTTCCCGTTTCGATGTCAAGATTACCAGTAGGCTCGTCGGCAAGGATAAGCTTTGGATTGTTCAGTATGGCACGGGCTATTACAATGCGTTGCTGCTCGCCACCAGACAATTCGTTAGGCATTTTGTATCCTTTTGTTTCCATGCCCACCAACTCGAGGACTTCTTTTATTCTGTTGTCAATGGCAGTGTTGTCTTTCCATCCTGTTGCTTTCAGGACGAAACGCAAGTTCTTGTAAACTGTGCGGTCCGTGAGCAACTGGAAGTCTTGGAATATGACTCCGAGCCTCTTCCTTAAATCTGGCAGATGGCGTTGCTTCAGTCCGTTGAGTTTGTATGTCATCACCTCAGCGTCTCCTTCTTTTATAGGAAGCTCTGCATATATGGTTTTGAGGAAAGAACTTTTTCCTGAACCAACCTTACCTGTGATATACACCAACTCTCCCTCGTCAATCTGAAGATTAACATCTTGCAGAACGAGTTGTGCCTCTTGGTAAATGTTTACGTTTTTATAGTTAATCAGCATATTTTAGGGTTGATTCTTAATGCTTGTGCCAGTTTGGATCATGACGTTCTGCGAGTTCTGCAGCAAGATCTTCAATTGTGAGTCCTTTTGATGTGAGGAGCACTATCAAGTGATAAATCATGTCAGATGCCTCATATACCAGACGCTCGTTGTTATTAGCAACAGCTTCGATGACGCTTTCAAGTGCTTCTTCTCCAACCTTCTGTGCCATGCGATGGCATCCATCTTTGAAGAGTGAAGTAGTGTAACTGCCCTCAGGCATCTCTTCATGGCGCTTCTCGATGAATCGCTGCAGCTCAACGAGGAACATTATTGGGTTTTCGTTCTTTTCATTCCAGCAAGTGTCTGCTCCTGTGTGGCATACAGGTCCAACTGGATTTGCTTTGATAAGAAGTGTGTCGTTGTCACAGTCATTGAGAATCTCCACTACGTTGAGATAGTTACCGCTTGTCTCACCCTTAGTCCAGAGTGTGTTGCGAGTGCGGCTGAAGAATGTGACTTTGCCTGTTTCTACTGTTTTGTTGTAGGCCTCCTCGTTCATGAAGCCGAGCATGAGAACTTTCAGAGTCTTTGCGTCCTGCACGATAGCAGGTACGAGACCGTCCATTTTCTGGAAATCGATTGTCATATTATTGTTATGTTTGATATTCTGAAAAATGTTGTGAGCTTTATATCCTGACGTTAACACCTTCGTTGATGAGGTATTGTTTCAGTTCAGGTACAGGAATCTCTCCGAAGTGGAAAACGCTTGCTGCAAGTGCCGCGTCAGAATGACCGTTGAGGAATGTGTTGCGGAAATGTTCCTTGCTGCCTGCTCCGCCAGAAGCAATGACAGGTATGGTGAGCGTGTCTGCCAGTTTTCTTAAAGCGGCATCGGCAAATCCGTTCTTTACTCCGTCGTGATTCATGGAAGTGAAAAGAATCTCGCCTGCTCCTCTGTCGTTAACCTCCTTTGCCCATTCGAACAGATTGCGGTCGGTAGGCACTCTGCCTCCATTCACATAGCACGTCCAGTTTCCATCAATGTCGGGATGTCCTGCGGGATGTGTCGTGTCATCGCATTTTGCATCAATGGCAACAACGCATACCTGACTGCCGAAATTGCGCGCAATTTCATCGATGAGTTCTGGTCGTCTGAGTGCCGCAGAATTGATGCTCACCTTGTCTGCTCCCGCATTGAGGAGGCGTTCTACATCCTTTAACTCATTGATGCCACCACCTACAGTGAACGGGATGTTGATTTCAAGTGCTATGCGCTTTACAAGCTCTGTGAATGTTTTCCTCCCTTCATGGCTGGCGGTTATGTCCAAGTACACCAGTTCGTCAGCCCCCTGTTCGCTGTATGCCTTGCCTAATTCAATAGGGTCTCCTGCTTGGCGCAGGTTGACGAAGTTTGTGCCTTTTACTGTCTGACCATCCTTGATGTCGAGACATGGTATGATACGCTTAGCCAACATATTTCTCCAATTCCTCCATACTTATTCGCCCCTCGTAAATTGCTTTGCCGAACACGACCGCAGGAATGCCAGCAGCATCCAGCATGTCTATGTCCTCGATGCAGCTTACTCCTCCACTTGCAATGAGATAGAGGTCTGGGAACTGCTTCATAATGTCTTTGTATAGTTCCACCGCAGGTCCTTGAAGCATTCCGTCACGACTTATGTCGGTACACAAGACGTTGTCAACTCCCTTGTCTATGTATTTCTGCAAGAATGGTATCAGTTCGTCGTTGCCTTCCTCTTTCCATCCGTTGATGCTTATGAGTCCGTTCTTCACATCTGCTCCAAGGATTATCTTGTTGTCATTGTACTTGGCGAGCCAAGTCTCAAACAAGTCGGGTTTCTTGACTGCCACACTACCTATCGTCACCATTGATGCGCCACTTGCGAATGCGATGTCTATGTCCTCGTCGGTTTTGATGCCTCCTCCGAAATCGATGATGAGCGATGTGTGGTCAGCAATTTTCTCAATCGTCTTGTAATTGACGATGTGCTGTGAGCGTGCACCGTCAAGGTCAACGGTGTGCAGTCTCTTGATTCCGTGCGCCTCAAACATCTTAGCCACTTCCACAGGGTCTTCGTTATATACCTTCTTTTGGTCGTAGTCGCCTTGTGTGAGACGCACACATTTACCGTCTATAATGTCAATAGCTGGTATGATATCTATCATAGTTCTATAAAGTTTCGTAATATTTGTTCTCCCACACTTCCACTTTTCTCTGGGTGAAACTGTGTGGCGTAGAAATTGTCCTTGTGTAATGCAGAAGAGTAGGGATGTATGTAGTTTGTGGTAGCTATGGTGTGCTCGCATAATGGCACGTAATAGCTGTGGATGAAATACACAAACTCTGGCTTCTCAAATCCGTTGAAGATAGCACTTTTAGTGTCCTCAACGGTGTTCCATCCCATTTGTGGCACCTTCTCCTCATGGGTGTTAGGTATAAAGCGCTTTACATCTATGTCGAAAACCCCAAGACAGTCTGTGTCGTATTCCTCGCTATGCTTACATAGCAACTGCATGCCAATGCATATTCCAAGCACAGGTTGCTTGAGGTTTACGATGAGCTGGTCCATTTTGTGTGCCTTGAGATACTCCATGGTGCTGTGAGCTTCACCTTGACCAGGGAATATGACCTTGTCCGCATTCTTTATCACTTCAGGGTCGTCGGTTACGACAGGCTCATAGCCTAAGCGTTTTACGGCATTGACCACAGAACCGATATTTCCTGCATTATATTTTATTATTGCTATAGTCATTGTTTGCTTGTCTGTTGACACTAATTGGTGCAAAGTTAAGTATTTTTTTGCGTATGGCACACATTTATTATAAAAAATATGGCAAAATGCTTTTTATGTGTCGATGAACATGATAAATAGTCAGTTTTTACGGCTATTGCGTGACAACATCCGAAGGAAGTGTTTTATGTAATTATTTGTACAAAATAAGCATGAAATGAGCAATTTTTGTATGAAATGTTTGTTTGTGATGTCGTAATATCGTACCTTTGTAAAAACTACTTACGGTGGAAATTTGTAGAATCCACCTTAACCGATTATTCTTATGAAAACAAATCTGAAATCTTTACTATTAATTGCTATCCTGACCAGTGCATCCGCATCGGCACAAACTCGTAGGGCATTTACACCCAAAGAAAACATCCCTACAGATTCCATTCGACTGAGCGACCCGTTTGTTCTTGCGGATGACGTCACAAAAACGTATTATATGACGGGAACAGGTGGCATGATGTGGAAAAGCAAGGACTTGAATGTCTGGAGTGGCCCTTATAGAGTGACACAAACCAATCCTGACTCGTGGATGGGACCAAATCCAATGATATGGGCTGCAGAACTGCATCAGTACAAAGGCAAATATTATTATTTTGCTACTTTTACTAATCAGAAACAGATTATTGAAAGCTATAGAGGGAATGACATAGAGCGTCGTGCAAGTCATGTGCTTGTTGCCGATCGTCCTGATGGGCCTTATCGCCCTATGGCAGATGCCACATATTTGCCAGCTGACATGCCTACACTTGATGGTACCTTCTGGGTCGATACAGATGGTAAGCCATATATGGTTTATTGCTGGGAGTGGTTGCAGAATTGGAATGGAACTATTGAGAAGATACAACTCAAAGATGATTTGAGTGGAAGTGTCGGCAGAGGTCAACTCATGTTCCGCTCAAGTGATTCTCCTTGGAGCAAGGAAAAAGACGATAAAGGGAACATCGTTCCAAATAAAGTGACAGATGGGCCGTTCCTTTTCCGAACATCTACAGGTCGGCTTGGCATGTTGTGGACAAGTTGGATATATGATGTTTACACTCAGGGAGTTGCGTATTCAGAAAGCGGCACTCTTGACGGTCCATGGATTCAGGAGAAAGACCCAATAACTCCTCCTAACTATGGTCACGGAATGATATTTAAGACATTTGACGGGCGTCTGCTATTATCATGTCACAGTCATAAGAAAGTGAATGGGCGAACCGTGCGTATTCCTCGTTTCTTTGAGGTGAGTCTTGAAGGTGATAGACTCACGTTGATAAAGCAATAAATCTCACTCCTGACTAACATTGCCATAACAGGTAAAGCTATTTACACCAATTGGTTATTACCTCTGTTTTATTACAAATAAGAGCTGCTAATATGTTTTTTTTGGCAAAACAGACAATTTTTCTTTGTTTGTTTTGCCAATAATATTTTTTGTCTGTAATTTTGTGACGATTTTGGAAGTTTATGTGAAAATCTCAAATACATGAACCCTCACAAGAAGAAAGAATCAAAAGATACCAAAAATCATATAACTATTTAATTATTTATTAACCTATTTTCATGAAACAAAGATTACTAAGTTTCTTCGCCCTACTGCTGATGATGGTGGTTGGGGTTGGAAATGCCATGGCGGACACGGTAGTGCTGTCATCATCTACATTATCAGATGCTAATTCTGTCTCTGATAAAGATGGTGTTGTGACTATTACAGATGACGCCAATAAAGGTGGCATTCAGACAGGTAGCGGAACAATCAAGGACGTGACACCTTTGAAACTTTCCGGTTCACGTCAGTTTAAGTTGACTTATTCTGACGAAGTGATCATTAACAGCGTTAAGGTTTATGCGACAAACAACAAAGAAGAAACCGCAACTGCAGGTACTTCAACAAGCGACAAGACCTCATATGGTGAAGTTGCTGCCAAGGGTGCAGAACCAAAAGAGATAACTCTTACTGGCGTTAGTGGTGAGGGATTGGTTTTCAGTGCTCAGTCTCTTGCTGTCATTGTAGTTGATTATACATCAAAAAATGCTGGTAAGGAAGTGGAAAGCGAAGTGCCGGTGACTATTACCATAAATGGTGTGTCGGTTGAAGGTGCATCATTTACTGACGGTGTTTATAACTACACAGCATCGTCATGCGTTCTTCCCCCTTCTGTGGAAATATCCACACTTGTTACTTTCACAGACGGCACAACAACATCTGGCAAAGCGGATGTAAAAGTGAGCATGAACTCCGATGCAACAGCATTCATAGCATCTGCAACTATTGGTAAAAAGGAATATCAGGTAGTCATCAATGCTGCCACTATCAACAATACAGTAGCAGATGTGACAGAATCTACAACATGGGATTGGTCAAAGGGAGGTATCAATACGATTCAGCTCACAGAATCAACCCGTATCACAAAAAACGACTCTTTCGTACTATCAAACCTAGTTCCATCTACAGACGCTTTCAAATCAGATGCGTTGACAGTAAGCGCAGAATACCCTGTTAGAGACAGTAAGTATATGCAAGGTGGAATGGTTAAGTTCCACACTACTGTAGATGGTACTATCAAGGTGAAGTTCTCAAACACGGGTAATCGTGAAAACGAAACTCTTTCTCGCTATTTGTATGTAAACGGTACAAAAACACCTTTCGGTTCTTGGTCTGTATCAGAGTTGACCACAGATGCCATTGAAGTGGCTGCAGGTGATGTAGAACTTACTGCTTACATTGACGGAACTGAGGCTGCTCAGTATATACGAGTTTTCTCTATAGAATTTACTGCCGCAGGTGAAGATGCAGGTGGAGAAGAAGGTGGAGAAGAAGGAGGAGGCAGTGGCATCGACCCTTCTGCTGCTAAGCTTCTTTGGGACTATACAGAGGCTGCGCCTTCATCAACTTCCGACAATGGTTTGAAAATGGAAGCAATAGTGAATGACAAAGCAGGCACAAAGAATGGTCTCAAGGGAATCAAGATGAACTCAACTGGCTATGCATACTTCACTAAAGAAGCTGTTGAGGGAACTCTCAAGCTTACGTTTGGTCCACGTGATGGTTCAAATGCTATTAAGTTAGGCGTTTACTCATTCGCTTCTACTCCAGGTGCAGAAACAAAAGTTGTGACAACAGATGGAATTACAGAACTTCAAACTGTCAGCATCGACCTCACGGCAGAGCAGAACAATATCTATATCAAACGTGCTGAGGGTGCAGAAGGTGTACTCACAAAGGTAGAGTTCGTGCCATTTATACCTCGTACATTCCAGGACTTCGAAATGGTTCTTGGTGGTCTTTCTTCTGAGTTTGACGCATCTGCCCTTCCAAGTGGTGTAGGATTCTCAGGAACATACAATGGTGATGCTCACGGATACCGCAATGCAGTGGTTACAGTTCCTGTAGATGGTACTGTTAAGTTCACTTACAGTTCATGCACTTACGGCAATCAGAAGTTCTCTGTAAAGAATGCCGATGGCGATGTGGTTGCAAGCGACCTTATCCTTACACTCGGTGACGACACTTGCTATCATCAGGATGCAAAGAATGTTCTCACATATACTTATACTGGCGAACCAACAACTCTCACATTCGGTCCTATCCAATATCTCGCTTACTTCAAGGCTGAGGCTTGTGAGGTGTCACCATGCACGATCACATACAAAGACCAGGATGGAAACATCCTCGGTACAGTAGATACTTTCGAGGGAGAGGCACTTGGTGAAATGCCATACGGTGAGGAGAACCTCACAATCCCAGAAGGTTCTGCATTCCGTGGTTGGGTATATACTTCTGGCGTGAAGGCAACAGCTGCCGATGCTGTCAAAGGCAACACAACAATCACCGCTCTCGTTACTCCAATCGAGACAGTAGAGCCAGGCTCTGTACAGACATACGACTTCACAAGCAACATCTTCTATCCAGAGGATCACGAGACAGTATCTGTATCAGGTGGTTATTATCACGATGGCCAGCACGGATGGGCATTTGCTACTGACGGATCAATCTCTGTAGAGGTTGCTGGCAATGCACAGGTGGTGCTTTCTCTTTGCAATTACAGCAAAGATGACGCAATCAACGTGACTGATGCTGCAGGAAATGCTGTAACTACTATTGAATCCGGTAAGGTTGATCCTGACGGAGCACAGGCTGTTGTAAACTACACAGGCGATGCAACAACTCTAACATTCACTTTTGCTAAGGGCGAGTCATACCTCCACAAGGTATTTGTATATAATGTTACTGAGTTCCTTGAGAAAGATGAAACAACAGGCTATTACATTGTTCCTTCTGGTGATGCAGCAGCACTTCTTCTCGCTATAAATTCTGCAAATGCAACTGGCGATGCGAAGATTTTCCTTCCTAACGGCACTTATGATCTTGGCGTGGCAACAGGTACAACAATCTCAGGCAAGAACATTTCTATCATTGGTGAATCTGCAGAAGGTGTAATCATCAAGAATGCTCCAAACGTGAAGAGTGAAGGTCTTGGAAAGGCAGACCTCCTCTATAACTCTTCAAGCGATCTCTATATGCAGGACATCACTCTTCAGAATGCGCTCGACTACTACAACGCAGGTACAGTAGGTCGTGCCGCTTCACTTCACGACCAGGGTAAGAACACAATTGCCAAGAATGTACGACTCCTCTCTTATCAGGACACATACTATTCTCATAAAGACGGTTCTTATTTCTACTGGGAAGGTGGTGAGATTCACGGTACAGTTGACTACATCTGCGGTGGTGGCAGTGCGTACTTCAATAGAGTTACTCTTGTGAACGAAAGTCGTTCTGCATCAGGTAACTCTGGTGATTGTACAATCACAGCAGCTCAGACAAACTCTGCTGATAAAGGTTATGTATTCGACGGATGCGCCATTAAGACTTATTCGTCAACCTTCAATCTCGGCCGCTCTTGGGGTACAGCAAAGACTATATTCTTGAACACAACAATTGAGAGTGGAAAGATTGTGGATAGTCGTTTCAGTACTTCTGTCATTAATTCCGATCCAGTTGCTTACTATGAATATAATACTGTTGACAACTCTGGTAATGACCGCAACACTCCAAGTTCAAATAAGCTTACATTCGCTAAGGGAACTTCAATGGAGACTGTCATTACAGAAACAGAAGCAGCAAATTACTCATACGACAACTTCTTCAATGCAGGATGGGATCCTAAGGCAATTGCTGCACAGGAGATTGCTGATGCAGAGAACATCGATGCAGATGCTATCTATCTCGTAGAAAAGGATGGCGAGTACGTAGCCCTTCTCCTCGGTTCTGACATTGATGCTGAAACATTTGATGGATGCACAATCCGTAAGGCAAATGCTCGTGGTGGTTTCGGTGAACCTGCAACAATCGTTGCTCCAGAACCAACTCCAGAGGCTACAGACCTTACTGCTGACATGTTCCACGTTTGGACATCAGGCTCAGCTGATGCAGAAATCGCAGAAAGTCAGGAAGCAAAGGGATGCTCATACGTAGTTGGTGAAGAAACAGACATGCCATATGGACACGGAAGCGTAGTTTGGAACCAGTATGCTGACCTCAGCGATTACGGCACTCTCACTGTCACTACTACATCAGGCAGCGGTCCTCGCTTCCTCTTCAACCGCACAATTGACGGTTCTAACGATGGAATGGTAATAATTCCAGACAATGCAGAACAGACAGCGAAGTATCAGACTACCACTGAAAACGAGGACGGTTCAAAGACTTGGGTTATCGACCTTGCAGCTATCAAGGCTGACAACGAGTTTGTTCACCTCCACGCTATCAAGACAATTGGATGGGGAAGCAAGATTGTCGTTACTGACATGAAGCTCACTCCTGCTCCAGACCCTGAAATCTGCGACCCTGTATTCAATATCAATGATGGAGAGACCATCTCTTCTACAAAAGAAATCACAGTCAGCTTCCCTGATGTTAAGTATGTGACTGAGTCAGACGAGTGGACTGCAAAGATTGAGTACTACATTGTTAAGAAGGATGCTACCGTGTCTAATGCTCAGAACCGTGTTCCAGAGGGTGCTGCAGAGTTGACAGCAGAAGGCAACCTGTGCAGTGAAATTACACTTACAGACCTTAACCTTGAGGACGGCAACGAGTACGAAATAGGTATTACTAATGCAACTGTATATGATGAAAATGGTGAATTGTACGAAATCAGTGATTTGACAGATGCACCAATAAAGGTTTCATTCAAGGTCGATGACACTACAGATATAGACGGCATCACAGATGGTGCAGTTAAGGCAAACGGTAAGTACCTCATCAACGGTAAGGTTGTCATCATTCGCAACGGCATCAAATACAATGTTGCAGGTGCTTCTATCAAGTAATAAGTAAAATTCTTATTATAAACGCAGGGCACAAGGTCGTTTGACTTTGTGCCTTTTTCTTGTCCGTTTCACAAACAGATATGACCGATAGCGTGCAACAATTTTCCCTGATATGCTCTTTTGTTGCCAAGCTTGTCGTAAATTTTTGAAAAGTGTTAGTTGTTAAGTATATTTTTATTAACTTTGTCCGAAATTGTGGTATATTTAATTAAAGGTGGGTTCTACGGGTTCCTGCCTCAAACTGACAGAAATGGAAATATTAGGTCTTGATTGGCATGCCTGGTTGACTATTGTGCTAATTATTGGTATGTTCACAACGATGTTGAAGACAAAGTTGCCAGCTGACATTGTCTTCCTTGGTGTAGTTGCATTGTTGGTGGTTACTGGATGTCTGCCTGAAGAAGAAGCATTGAGCGGATTCAGTTCAACAACGGTGGTCGTCGTAGGTGCATTGTTCGTGGTCGTGGCAGGTTTGGATGCTACGGGAGTACTGCATTGGGTAGTGCGAAATCTGTTAGGCACCCCATCATCGTATGGAAAGGCAGTGGTGCGCCTGATGGTGCCAGTGTCAGTCTTGAGTGCATTCCTGAGCAATACCACTGTTGTGGCATTGTTCATCAAGGTTGTGAAGATTTGGGCATCAAAGTTAGGCATAGCGCCATCAAAATTGCTCATTCCACTCAGTTATGCTGCAGGTATGGGTGGTGTGTGTACTCTTATCGGCACTCCTCCTAACCTTATTATCTCAGGTTTTTATGCCGACTCCACGGGTGAGCAGTTAGGTATATTCTCAACTACTATAGTTGGAGTCGCATGCATGATTGTCGGTGTTCTGAGTATCATTGCAATGCAGAAGCTATTGCCTGTGCGTAAGTCGCCAGAGGAAGAGCTCGCCGGCGGACTTGATAGTGCCGTAAGTTATCTCTATGTGTCAAAAGACAGTCATCTGCCTGGTCAGACATTGGGTGACATCGCTCTAATGGACAAAATGAAGAACTGCAACCTTTTGGGTATAGTTCATTTTGATGGCGAGGTAGAGCATATAGACTTGTTGACACGCGAACAGGCAGACGAGGTGTTCCTGCTTGGTGGCGACACGCTACTCTTTACGGGTGATCGTGCAGAAGTGGAGTCTATAGGAAGGCACGTAGGCATGAAGTGTTTGTCTTCTATGGAAGAACCCGCAAAGAACGGAGGCTATACGCTATTGTCATCACTGATAATGATTGGCATGGTGACACTCTCGGCATTTGATGTGTTACCTCTTCTTGATTGTACATTCATTGCAGCATTGCTGATGTTGCTGACGCGTTGCTGTTCTGTTGGACAGGCAAAGAGAAGTATCAATTGGGATGTGCTGATGGTGTTCGCCTGTTCCGTGGCACTTGGAAAAGCAATAGATCACACAGGTCTTGCTCAACTGCTTGCAGACAACATGGCAGATATCTGCGGAAGCAATGCATTGTTGTCGTTCATAATAATATGTGTGTTAGGTACGTTTCTTACAGAGTTCGTGTCAAACACAGCATGCGGAGCCATATTGGCACCAGTGGCTATCAAGATGGCGTTGGCAATGGGCGCCAATCCTTTGACATTCTGTATGGGACTGATGGTAAGCGTGTCGTCAAGCTTCGCAACTCCTATCGGTTCTCCTACCCATCTCATGGTGTATGTGCCAGGAGGATACAGGTTCAGCGATTTCCTGCGAATCGGTCTGCCAATGAATTTCATAATCCTTGTCGTAAACATCATTGTCACATTGCTGGTGTTCCCATTGTAGTATAAAAAAACAAAAAAACACCCTTGTGCGTCATTATTTTTAAAATAAAGTCACTACCTTTGCAATTAAACAAAAAATATCAAACAATATGTATAAGAAATTACTTTCATTCGCCTCTCTCATCCTCATCGCATGTCTTACCATGACAAGTTGCAGCGAGGACAACGACCACACTTCAGTTTTGCCACAGTTTGAATCTGTATCTGCAACAATAGCAACAGAAAATGATGCTGCAGTAGTGAAGGCAACCGTGAAATTCAGCAATCCGGGCAGTTATGTGACTGGATACTATGTATGCGTACTTGACAATGGTTATGTCAGTGAGAAGTTTACCGTCACAGACAAGAAAGAGGCAACGTTTACGTTCCCAGCACCAAAGGCACCAGGAAAGTACACATTGACAGTGAAGCCTGGAGCTGCAGCATTCGTTGCTCATGCCGGACAGCAGCCCTTCATCAACCCTGAGTCAATGGGTAGCGTGAAGTGTACATTTGAAGTTGGAAACTAAAACGATAACGACGAGACAAGCAATCGATTAAGTATCGATTACGAAGGCTCGGGATGCAGTGCTCGACTTGTGTGAGGCAAAGAATGTAACCGAAACAGAAGGCGCTAAGCACAAAGGGGTAAACGAAAAATTGATAAGTCGAAAAAACTTAATATACAATATCTAAATCTAAACTGTCTCTCATCAACAACTAACATGAAAAGATTTATATTATCTGCAATTACTGCGATGACTTTGGCTTCTGCTAATGCCAATCATCCTGATTCGGTGTATGTACGCCCTGTATATAATGGTCCCGGTGGAGGTTTCCGGGTGGAATACTCTGCTGATGCTCATACTTGGATTCCTGTTGACAAGCAGCTTTTCTCAAGTGATTTCGGTGCATGGGGAAGTCAGAAGAAGATGTACTCGCCTGTGCTCAAGTATGACGGCAAGAAGTTCTATGCAGAATTCCTTCTTGGTGACAATGTGCGTCAGTATGCAAAGACCGAATCTGAGAATCTCTATCTTTGGAAACCACAGGATTATCCTTTCCTCTCAGATAGCGAATTTGTAGATAAAAAGCAGCAGATGGAGACATTGGCAAAGAACAATGTTGTGCGAGTTCCATACTGCATCATAGAAAATCTTGTTGCTCGAGCTGCAGAGGCAAACATCAACGGACAGCGCGACCGTGAAGCGCTCCGTATGCAGGCATTGGAGGGGAAAGATGCCATAAACAGTACTCTCAGCATCAATCTGTCTGACAGCAAAGCAATATCACCAGAATTGTTCGGCATATTCTTTGAGGACATCAACTATTCTGCCGATGGTGGACTTTATGCAGAACTCATACAGAACCGCGATTTTGAATACACAAACAAAGACCGTGGTGAGTGGAATGCTCAGACGGCGTGGAAACTCGAAGGAAGTGGCTCTACATGGAACATCGCTACAGCAAACCCTATACATGCAAACAACTCGCACTATGCCGTCATCAACACAACATCAGTAGGCGCTAAACTCGTAAATGAGGGATGGGACGGCATTGCCGTTAAGGCAGGCGAGAAATATAATCTGTCACTTTTCCTAAAAGGTGCAGGCAAGGTAAAGGTCAGCATTGTGAACGACGGAAAGGTCTTGGCATCTGCTGTTGTCGCTGCAGCAAAGGACTGGAAGCAGACCAAGGCTGTTCTTACCGCATCGGCTGATGCAGATAAGGCACAACTTGCAATTGAAACTATGCAGTCTGGTGAAATGGCAGTCGATTTCGTGTCGCTTTTCCCAAAGAACACATTCAATGGACGTGAGAATGGCATGCGCAAGGATCTAGCACAGACTCTTGCAGACATCAAGCCTCAGTTTATCCGTTTCCCAGGAGGATGTATGAGTCATGGCAATGGCATTGACAACATTTACCATTGGCAGGCAACAGTAGGAGAGTTATGGGAGCGTCAACCAGACTTTAACGTATGGCACTACCACCAGACACGTGGTATCGGTTTCTATGAATATTTCCAGTATTGCGAAGATATAGGTGCACAGCCACTTCCTGTATTGGCAGCAGGAGTCCCATGCCAGAACAGTTCAGTGGGAGGTCATGGTCAGCAGGGGGGCATACCATTTGCAAAAGACCTCAACGGCAAGCCTTCACCATATAAATACATGGGCAAGGATCTTACTATGGAGTCGTACCTTCAGGAACTGCTTGACCTTATTGAATGGGCAAACGGCGATGCAAAGACAAGCGAACTGGCAAAGATACGTGCTAAGGCAGGACATCCTAAACCATTCAACCTCAAGTATCTCGGCATCGGTAATGAAGACCTTCTTGGCGACACGTTCAACGAGCGATTCACATTCTTGTATAATGGAGTTAAGGCAGCCCATCCAGAAATCACTATTGTAGGCACAGTAGGACCATTCTGGGAAGGAAGTGACTACGAGTTCGGATGGAAGGAAGCAAAACGCCAGAACGTACCAGTTGTCGATGAACATTACTACAACCCTGTAGGATGGTATCTCAACCATCAGGATTATTATGACAAATATGACCGTAACGGCACAAAGGTATATCTTGGCGAATGGGCATCAAAGGGTAACCGACTCAGCAATGCGCTTGCCGAGGCTATTCACATCACCAATGTGGAACGTAATGCTGATGTAGTGGTCATGTCAAGCTATGCACCGCTTCTCGCTAAGGAAGGACACACCCAGTGGAACCCTGACCTCATTTATTTCAACAACACAGAGGTGAAGCCAACACCAAACTATTATGTGCAGATGATGAATGGTCAGAATGCCGGCACTAACTATGTCTATAGCACAATCAACGCAAAGGTTGACGCACACATGCGTAATGACGTGGGCAAGCGTGTCAAAGCATCGGTAGTGACAGCAGACAATGGTGACCTTATCATCAAACTGGTCAACGCTTTGCCAGTCAGCAATACAGTGGAAATAACACCAGAGTCAATGCAGGGATATGCAGACAAGGTGCAGGTTACCACCCTTTCAGGAAATGAAAACGACCAGAAGGTTGCTGCTCCAAAGACAGAGACCGTCACCCTGAATGGTAAGATTTCATTGCCAGCATATTCATTTACAGTCATAAGAGCTCAAAAAGCAAAGAAATGAAACACATCCTCAAGAAACTCACATTTGCAGTCGCAGCCGTAGCTCTGCAGGCAGGTGTCATTACAGCATACGGTCAGACAATGGCACCTAAAGGTGCTGTAGTGAAAGCGTCCGACAGCCATATCCAGTATATCGGTCGCATCGTGTACGACAATCCCGACTCTCCTGTGTTTACATACCCAGGAGTGCAGATACGTGCATCATTCACAGGAACATCGCTTAAGATGGTGGCAAAGCCAAACAGCGGATATTTCATGGCACAGATAGATGGCAGCGAAGCATTCAAGGTGGCATACAACTCACAGCGTGACTCCATAGTCACACTTGCCGTGGCGCTTCCTCAAGGCACCCATAACGTGCAGCTCATGTATGTAAGCGAAGGATATGACCGCCGACCAGAGTTTCGTGGATTCATATTGGACGAGGGTCACACTCTCGTAACTCCTCCTGCATTGCCAGAACGATGCATAGAGTTCATCGGCAACAGCATAACATGCGGTTACGGCATTGAGGCACTCGAAGCATCGGCTCCATATCTTGAAGAGACAGCTAATCACTACCACACCTATGCAGCACGTACGGCACGAAACCTCAATGCTCAGCACATGGCAGTGGCACGCTCTGGCATCGGTGTTTACCGAAACTATAACGGTCCACGCACAGGCGATAAGATAAACATGAATACCGAATACACCCACACATTGCTGTACGACAATAAGTACGAGTGGGATTTCAGCAAGTTCACGCCTCAGGTCGTGTGCATCAATCTCGGCACCAACGATACCAGCACAACGGGAGCAGATCCCGACCTCTTGCTCAAAGGATACAAAGACCTCTATAAGCAGGTCAGAAACCACTATCCTAAAGCAAAGATTGTATTCCTGTGTGGCAGCATGATACGAGGAGAACAAGACCTCCCAATGGCACGACAAGCAATGGATACTGCTATGGAGTCTGCCCACAAGTCAGGCGACAAGGAAGTCTATCGTTTCGACTTCGCTCCACAGACGGGCGACCTCGGTTTTGGTGCATCATGGCACCCAAGCTATTGGCAACACGAGAAGATGGCAGGAGAACTCACAGCATATCTGCGCCAGCTCATGCAATGGTGGTAGAAGCTCCCCCTCTCACCTCTAATCTCTCACCTCTGCCCTTTAACTCCTCAACACTCTCAACTCCTTAAAACTTGAAAATATGGCAAACTTCATTAAAAAAACACTTGAGCCAGGTGAAAAAATCGTTTATATGGGTCGCCTGCATTGGTATTTCAAATTCCGTTACACAGCTCTTGGCACATTCCTCATACTCTTGGGAATAGGCGCACATCTGTTAGCATGGAGCAAAAACATGGATACGTGGATGTATTATGTCAGTTCAATCATCGCACTCGTCGGCATCATCCTCATTGCCTACGGCTACTTCCTTCGTAGCAAAACGGAATTTGCAGTCACTAACACACGTTTCATCCAGAAAGACGGAGTGTTCAGTGTGCAGATGACGGAGATACCACTTTTCAAAGTCGAAACCGTCAACTTCTATCAGTCATTCCTCGAGCGACTCATTCACACAGGAGCAATCGAACTGGTGGGCAGTGGCGGCACAAACCACAAGGTGGAGTACGTCAAGGACCCATTCAAGGTGCGTAACCTCATTACCACATACATGAAGGAAAACAAGAAAGACCCTCAGCTCAGCAAAGCAGAAAAGAAAGAAGATCAAAAATGAAGACAACAAAGTTAGCGATATTCGTCACCGGAGGTGGCACCAATTGTGAGAACATAATAAAGTATTTCAAGGACAAACCAGAGGTGCAGATACCAATCGTTGTCAGCAGCAAGAGCGATGCATATGCCATTGTGCGTGCCCAGAACCAGGGCATTCCAACCACAGTCATCACACGCCAGCAGCTCAATGACGATGCAGACCTCGTACTCCGTACAGTAGAAGGATGCGATTACATCATACTCGCAGGATTCCTGCCTAAAGTACCCGTGTATCTCATCGAGAAATTCCCAAATAGAATCATTAACATCCACCCAGCCCTCCTTCCAAAGTTCGGAGGCAAAGGCATGTGGGGGCATCATGTACACGAAGCAGTCAAGGCAGCAGGCGAGACAGAGTCGGGCATCACAATACATTTCGTGAACCCAGAACTTGACGAAGGCGAGCATATAGCACAGTTCTCAACTCCATTATCGCCAGACGACACTCCAGACGACATTGCTGACAAGGTGCATGTACTTGAAATGGCACATTTCCCACAAGTCATTGAGAACGTTATAAAAGGTTGATTGTCGATAATATAGGACCATGAGAGATTCTGTTCTTCAGCGCAAATTGGCATGAATAGTCATGATCCTGTCAGAAGCAGCAAATATGGATCCCGAACAGACACTTGATACTTTCTACAATTAAGAGACATACAAGTTGCTAGCCAATCCTGATACGGGTCTCCAGTTGATGAGCGCTGAATACATCCTTGAAGATCTGATTGATGAGACTGAAATGAAAGACCAATAACATAGAGGGGCATCCGTTATTTATAATTGTCCACGAAACGTGTATTATGCCGTTTCGTGGACAATTATAGTTTGTGTATTTCATTTTTGTAACATTGCCCCCCAAATTCAAATATCATAAGTTTGATAATTATATAGGTATCGCCTTCCGTATCCACTAATATTCATAGGAGATGCCATAACCATCTCAACCTTCAGGTTGGACTTTTATAAGTTTACGGATAAAACTCCTTGAATTGCCATTTATACTACAAATTCGGTTGGAGATATCTGTTTTTTTGTAGTTCTTCCAAACTTTTTATTGCTTCAAAGTTTGCAATAAAATACTTTTTTGTAATTTTGTGGTGATTATACACGTATGCATAAGTAGTATATGCTCGTGTTAGTCAATTCATATTGAAGAAGGCGTTTTCTGGACGCTTTGATTTTGACATTCTGAGAATCTCGCAAATTCAAACGGTTAGTCAAGAACAAAGCAACGGGAACGCCCCTTGTAAGGTATATGTAAATATACGCCTCGTTGATGATGTGCAGTCACAATTGTACACAGTTGTCAACGAGCCTCATTGTATATAAACCTTTCGTGGGGCTAATCCGCGTTGCTCGTTTCGACTAACCAGGCAATGCGAGAGCCCTCAGAATGTGGAACGAGCGACAGGAGCTGGCTCCACGCTTGAACCAGAACACCGATTGTAAAGCGCTGATTTTTAGCACTGCTATTTTATAGATTCAACATATTGATACCGCAATGTTCCCAACTTAAAACATCAGGGATAATTCTTTCCCAAATGTAGAATTGGGGGCAAAATACAACGAAACGGCAATTTACAGATTTTAACACTGCGAATTGCCGTTTCGTTCTATTATATGTGGTGGCCTTGGTAAATCATTATTGCCAAATTGGTTCTGATTTCCATCCTGTCGGAAATCCCATTGCGGAAACAGAGACTGCGGGATAAGCATTTATCAGACAGGTCAGTTCTGATGCAAAGGTATTGTTTGCATCAATGGTGTTAAGCATGTATGCCACGCAACATAAAACTGCATATAGCTTGTTGTTGGAAATATTGAGGTCGGCAATCCATTGTTTTCTCATCCTCGATGGCAATAATGGAGTTATTGGAAACTTTCGGTTCCACAATCTGCCGTGATGAGCGCAGCAATTTCTCAATGGACCAATAGCTGCTGTCCATGATTCAAGAATCTCATGCTGAGGAATACCATAAGAACGAGCTATCTTTTTCTTTAACTTTGTGTCTGAGAAGTTGGCAAACAACTTGGATGTCGTACCAAATGTAGCAAGTTCCAGAGTTTTCCATGCTGGCGGATATTCAGACTTGCCATACTTTGCTATATGCTCCTTGATGAACTCATCCTTGCTTCTGCTCAATTCCTTCTCCAACACATTCATGCTTTCCACGAACCTGTGTTTGTCAGTAAAGCAAGACTGGTCAAAGAACCAGAATGCTCCATGAGCAAGTGAAAACTCATGAATCATCTTTGAACGTAAGGAAATCTCTATCTTCTGGATTGCATCAAATATCAATTCTCGCAATTTGGCATCAAACTGATATAATGAGAGCGCATTTTCAAACGTGGCTCCTGGATTAAGCTGATGTGTCACCTTATCAGCCTCCATAGGTCTGAGGTAGGCAGCGAAACGGTAATAGCTGATATGTTCCAACACTTGTGCAGCATAGACTTCATCTGCAAAAGTCAAACCTCTTGACTTCAGGAGCGCTATCTGATCTGTTATTGATATAGGAAGTTTCGTGTGTGCCATAACATATATATACAAAAAAAGCCCCGCCCTGGTGCGCATTAGGAAGAGGCGTGGCGGGTTCTGTCGATGCAAAAATATAAAGATTTTATCATTCTAACAAATTTTTCTGATGAAAAATGCAATTTTAGGTACACTTTTTAATGATTTTGTGCCAAAAATGATAGTTGGAACGCATATTTTAAGAGGATTTCGCTCATATTTCATGAAAAATGTGTACCTTTGCAAAGTCACAGCTTGCTGTGTTGTCTTCAAGGAAGCACGGCTGGCAGGACACTACATAATGTAAAAGCGTCATCAACGCCTTGTCACTTGATAGTTCCGAACGTAGGAAATTCAGAATTAGTTGTCAAGGACATTGCAGAGAGGGATGCCACGGGTGAGTTGCATAGACAAGTCCCGTAGTGTGTCCGAGGGCAGATTCTGTCCTCACGGCACACTTTACGGGTATGTTATCATAACAACTCAAGCGTGGGTATCTGCATCTGCTCGTCAACAACTAAGGCAATTCCTACGGCCTGGAATTATGGACGAGCGATGCAATACCCGCGCTCTTTTTTGTTTGTATTGCAAGTGAATCATACAAACCCTGTCCGTATTAGGGTATTGGCGGACGATAGTTTTTTACTAATGCCCATAAGCACAAAGTATAATAAGGAAATAGGCAGCTATCCCTATAGGTCTAACATCTAACTCCCGAACAGATAGCAAAGATACGCCAGAAGGAAGCGGAAACACCCGATGTCTTGAAGCGTAATCCTCTCAATGATTATACTGAGGGGTGGTTTCATGTCACCCTGAACGTGAGGGGCGAGGCACCTGTGTTGGGATATCTAACAGGAGATCCGGAAGCAGAGGATGGCAGCGAGAATGCTCCACGGTGTGTGCTGACGGAGCTGGGAAGGAAGGTGGATGAAGTGTGGAAGACTTTACAAATAACCTTATAAGTAGTCAACTATTACGATAAATCAAAAGACTCTATGATGCCGTGCATCAAGCCTTATAAAGCGTGGAGCCAGTGCCAAGGGAGGGAACTGTAGTGCCCAAGAGAGGAAACACCTGTTCCCACGCAATGACACTACAGTTTCCTCCCTTGGCACTGGCTCAGGCGTAATAGAGGGTGCATATTAGATGTAGTAGAGGATTTGTGCAATACTCTCATTTTCTCTTCACTCTGCACGAAGGTACTATAATGTTATGATTTTCAAAGTGTTGAGTGCGTGTAGAGTGAAAACCACTCTACCCGCACTCTGCACGGGGTGTTACGTGCTGGTTTCAATGATTTATATGCACTCCGTGTAGAGTGAAGAGTGTTTTTTATCCTTGGATGTCTTATTATATGCTCTTTTTTCACTAACTTTGCATTCTCTAAAACATGATTTTATGATTTATAATGAAAGAGATATTCGTGAACAGATAGTTCTGGATGCGGCTAAACAGATTATGGCTGCTGCAAGAACGGCTCCTAAGGGTAAAGGGGTTGATGTGGTGGAGGTGTGCTGTGTCACTCAGCCGGAGATTGCTGCTTTGGCTGATGAGATGCGCAGAATCCATGAGGAGAATGGCTTTAAGTTTTTCCTGCGTGATGCCGACAATATAATGCAGGCTGAGGCTATGATACTGATTGGTACGAGGGAGCATTGTCAGGGTATGAACTGTGGGCGTTGCGGTTTTGCGATGTGTGCCGACCGACCTGAATCTGTGCCATGTGCAATTAACACGATTGATGTGGGCATTGCTGTGGGATCTGCCTGTGCCATGGCTGCCGATTTGCGTATTGACACCCGTGTGATGCATTCTGCTGGTATGGCTGCAATGAGTCTTGGCATTCCATGTGAGGGGTTGAAGAATGTACTGGCAATTCCACTTAGTTGTAAGTCTAAGAACCCGTTCTTTGATAGGAAAAGAAAGGAAGAGGGTGAGAAAAGCAATTAATATGTATAGGTGTTTTATCGTGTTGATAGTCAGTTGGTTTTCTGCTCTTGCAAAAGGACAGGAGATTACTGATTGGATGAACGTGTCCATATCTGCAACCATGACTAATCCTATTGTGGAGCAGTATCTTGAAGCTGCTGACTATTCTGGGTTTGTGTCAAGGTCTGCTGACAAGGCTGAGTATAGTAAAATGTTACCTTTCATAAATGCAGAGGTGCCATACCGTAAGGATGTGTCGGGCGACATAGTCATTCCTTTGCCTGAGACGGCAGGGGAGGATATGGTCATGAGGTATTTCATTGAGGGGTATGCTGATGCAGTAACAACCGTGAAGGTGCAGAAGGGTTCAGAGGATATTCATGTCAGGAATCTTGTACCACAGCAAACGTATCTCTACGAGGTGGTGAATGCTGACGAGGAGCTTGTGACGAAGGGCAGGATTGAGGTTACGGGGCATCTGCGTATGCTGTCATTTGACACTGGCGATAATGTGCGTGACATTGGAGGATGGCAAACCAACGATGGCAAAAGGCTATGCTACGGAAAGATAATCAGGGGTTCGGAACTTAAGGAAGGTTTCAAGACCACAATGTCGGGCGAGGATATTGCTGCTCTGAAGGCGTTAGGCGTGGAGGCGGAGATAGATTTCCGAATAGTGACGAATCTGGTGCCAGGTGAGCTGCTGACAGAAAGTCCGTTGGGCGAAGGTACGTATTATCTGCCTGCTCCTCAGAAAGATGAAGCGGCATTGTTGGCTAATGCCAGAGATGAGTATAAAAAGGCTTTCATGTTTTTGCTTGAGCAGTTGAGGCAACATCATACCGTGTATGTGAACTGCACATACGGCGCTGACCGTACGGGAGTTTTCTGTGCGTTGATTGAGGCATTATGTGGAGTGTCGATTGGTGACATATACAAGGACTATGAGCTGTCGGCGTTGTCATCGAAGGTTGGTGCTCGCTATTATTACACGATTAATCAACGCATGGTGCGTCCTCTTTACATCTTTTCGGCAGCAAGCGTTCAGTCGTACGTACGTTCGTACATGCAGAACAAGTTGTCCATTCCTTCTGATACGCTTGACGAACTGGTGCAGCTTATGACTGAGGAGTATGACCCATATTCTGCGATAGACTCACCCGAGGCTGATGCCGTGGGTGTCACTAACGGCAAGTTTCAAGAAGGATATTACACTTTGTCAGGAGTACAAGTCGAAAAACCTGTGAAGGGAATCAATATCATACGGTATGCCAACGGCAGCACAAAGAAGTTTTTCAGTTTTTAATCCAAAATGTCGTTAATATTGTAGAAAAAGAGTTAACTTTGCAAAGTTTAAGAGACCCACCCCAACCCTCACGTTAAAAGGGAGGGAGATATTAATGATGAGGGAGGGCGTTTTAGTTTAAGAGTTTAAGGGTTTATGGTTTATGGAACCATCCGGGCGATAAGTCCTTCAACCCTCAACCATAAATATGTTATTATGTCATTGAAAAAAGTACTTTCAGTAATCCTGCTTTTTGTAGTTGCTATAGTTGCCACTGCACAAACATCGTCTATGACGGACGAGCAAGTCGTTCAGTATATCAAGGAAAACAGTGCAATGGGCGTTAGCCAGCAGCAGATAGCAGCAGAACTGCTCAGGCGTGGAGTGTCTGACAAACAGTTGAAGCGCATTCGCACAGCTGCCCGCACTAACACACCTCATACGAATAAAGATGCAGTTGAAGATATCCGTACGAGAGAATACAACGGCGAGGTTTTAACGGAGGGTAATCAGGAGCAATATGAACCAAGCAAAATATATGGTCATGATATATTCAGGACTAAGAACCTGACATTTGAGCCAAGCATGAATATTGCTTTGCCAGCCGATTATGTGTTGGGTCCTGGCGATGAGGTGGCTGTTGATATCAGTGGTGCTGCTCAAAGTTCGGAGAAGCACGTGATATCACCTGACGGAACCATTGTGTTGAGCATGATAGGTCCTATCAATTTGTCGGGATTGACCGCATCGCAGGCACAGGCAAGGATACGCTCAGTTGCAGGTGAGCACTACCAGGGCAGCAATATCCGTCTGTCAGTAGGGCAGACACGCAGCATCATGGTTAATGTGCTGGGCGAGGTGAGCGTGCCGGGAACATACACTCTGAGTGCATTCTCTACCGTTTTCAATGCTCTGTACATGGCTGGTGGCATAACCGACTTGGGTTCTGTGCGTACTGTAAAGGTGAGCCGTAACGGCATCATAATTTCGACCGTGGACATATACGATTATATCGTCAACGGTCGTTTGTCTGGTAATGTGATGCTGCATGACGGCGATGCTATCATAGTACCACCATACGAAAGTCTTGTGGAAATGCAAGGATGTGTGAAGCGTCCGATGATATATGAACTCAAGAAAAACGAAAGCTTCAGCTCTCTGCTTCAATATGCAGGTGGTTTCGCAAGCAATGCATATACGGAAAGTGCGCGAGTGGTGCGTAGGTCAGGCAAAGAATACAGCATACACACGGTGATGGAGTTTGACATGACACAGTTCCGCATGCACGATGGCGACGTTGTCACTGTTGACTCATTATTGCAGAGATTCAATAATATGGTTGAGGTGTACGGAGCTGTGTTCCGTCCTGGTAAATATGAACTTGGTTCGGAAATAAACAGCGTTCGCTCGTTGGTTGAGCATAGTGGCGGACTTACTGAGAGTGCGTTTGGTGCGAGAGCTGTGATGCATCGTATGCAACCAAATAGAACTCGCGAGATATTGTCTGTCGATATTGCTGGCATATTGGACATGAAGACACCTGACATCCCATTGCGCAATGAGGATGTGCTCTATATCTCCTCAGACAACGAACGCCTTGAGTCGCGTACCTTAACAATACATGGTGAAGTGCTCAAACCTGGTGCGTACCCATACGCAGATTCTGAAACGGTTGAAGACCTCATATTACAGGCAGGCGGTCTCATGGATGCTGCTTCAGTCGTTAAGATTGACGTGAGCCGACGCATCTTAGACCCTGCAGCCACAGAGGTTAGTGAAAAGATTACAGAAACATTCACTCTTTCTCTGAAGAACGGTTTCGTGGTGAGTGAGGATGGTTTTGAACTGAAACCTTTCGATGAGGTTTATGTGCGAAAGAGTCCTGGCTATAACGAACAGCGAAACGTGTCTGTTCAGGGTGAGGTGCTTTTCCGTGGTACTTATCCTTTGGAAAACAAGAACACACGATTGACGGATGTGATAAAGGCAGCGGGTGGTGTGACATCATACGGATACCTGAAGGGTGCTACTCTTGAACGCCAGCTCTCTGAGGCTGAGCGTCAGCGAATGAGAGACATCATGGACCTTCAGTACAGCATTATTGAGGACGAGGAAGACTCGGCACGTATTGCAAACATGACGGATATAAGCAGAACCGTGAACATCGGTATAGACCTGCAGTCGGCTCTTGATAATCCTGGTGGTGACGATGACATCCTGCTTCGTGAAGGTGACATCATAACAATCCCTCAGTTGAATAACACAGTGCGTATCTCGGGTGAGGTGATGCGTAGCAACACCGTGTCGTACAAGCAAGGAAAGAAACTCCGTTACTATATAGAACAGGCAGGTGGATACACCACTCGAGCACAGAAAAGCAAGACATTCGTAGTGTATGCAAACGGCACTATGGCATTGGCAAAGAAAGGAAAGATGGAGCCTGGATGCGAGATAGTGATACCTATCAAGCAGAAGAAACAGGTGAATGCACAAATGGCAACCGTGGGATTGAGTGCTGCAACGGCTCTCTCTACGATAACAGCCGTGCTTGTCAATGCAATGAAGTAACGCACGTTGTGAAATTAAAAGTGGATCGAAATCAAAAAGCTACGGCATGAGCAGTCAGGAAAAGGAAGAAAATAAAATAGGGAACAAGAAGGAGGAGGTGATAGACCTTCGCGAAGTGTTCAGAAAGATAAAATCCCGTAAGAGATTATTTATCAAGGTACTCATTATCACGTTTATATTGAGTTGTGCATGGATATTGCCAAAACCTCGCACATACACATCAACGGTGACTCTTGCTCCTGAGATGACAGATGGAGCAAGTGGCGGTTCGCTTGGTTCCATTGCGGCAAGTTTCGGGTTTAGCATGAATGACATGCAGACAACGGATGCCATATATCCTAACATATACCCAGAACTCATAAGCAGCACGGGATTTGTGACAGGTCTGTTTGATGTTAAGGTTCAGACAGAAGATGGCTCTGTAAACACCGACTATTATACATATCTCACTAAACACCAGAAATCAAGTTTCTGGTCGTGGCCTGTGCATCAGTTGAAGAAATGGATAAAGTCATGGTCATCAGACTCAAACTCAAAACCTGCCACTGACGGCAAGGTGGATCCTGCTCGTCTTACAGAGGAGCAGGAGAAAGTGGTTGAGGCCATTACAGCTATGATAACATGTGACATTGACAAGAAGAACAATATCATATCAATAACAGTCATAGACCAAGACCGTATAATATGTGCCACGATGGCAGATTCAGTATGTGCCCGTTTGCAGGACTACATCATTGACTACCGCACAAAGAAGGCACGTGTTGATGTTGCATATTACGAAGATCTTCTTGAAAAAGCAAAGGTCGAATATGACGAAGCCGTAAAGACATATAACGAGTTCAATGATGCACGATATGGCATGTACCTCGAGAGCGACCTTTCAAACAAGCGCGTGTTGCAGAATGAGGTGCAGGCAAAACTCGAGATGTACAACTCATTGAATGTCCAGCTTCAAACGGCAAAGGCAAAATTGCAGGAGCGCACTCCGTCATTTACCGTCATACAATGTGCATCAGCGCCAAACAAGCCTTCAGGACCTAAGCGTATGATATTTGTCTTTGCCATGATGGTGCTGGCTACATTGTGTACAGTGGTGTATGTGTTCAAGAAAGATGTCATGAGTCAACTGACTCACATGAAGTGAACCAGAATAAAGGATTAAGAGATGGGGCAACACAACAACTCTGCAGAGAAATCGGGTAAAGCACGCTGGGGCATTATCCGTGTGCCTCATTTGTCTAAATGGTTGTCGTTTGATGTCTCTCGTATATTTATTATTGAGAAGCAGACCTTCACATACGTCTTATTGGTTGCTGGTATGCTTTTCGCGTATCTTGGTTCTTTGCACCCTTGGTTTATGTGGCCATTCAAGGAAGCATATCCACTACTTTCTGCCATGCTGATAATTGTGTCGGTATTGGTTGCAAACTCCATGCGCAACAGCATGTATGACCGTAGCAAGGTTGGGTATGCAGTCATACTATATATAATTACTGCTTTTTACCTCCTTTATTCGACAGAAGCCAAACTGTTGTCTTATATCATTACGTTTTTCAGTATAGCCATATTCTATGCGATAGAACGTGTGAACCAGAATGTGTTGGAACGTTTGCTGACATTCTTCTGCAAGTTCCTTGCAGTGGCATTAGCGATATCTCTGACATTTCACATACTGCATGTCGCAGGATTCTCGTTCCCGTCTGTAAGCACTTCGTATAATAATCAGTATTATTATAACAATTATTTCTTGTTCATGGTTGACGACCGTTTCCTGTCAACCATATTCCCTCGTTTCAGTAGTGTTTTTCTTGAGCCAGGTCATCTTGGCACAGCAACCTCTTTGCTTTTGATGACACAATTCGGGAAATGGAAGAAATGGTATAATGTCATTCTTATAATAGTGTCGCTTGCCACATTCTCCTTGGCTGCTTACGGTATTCTGTTTGTGCTGGCATTTTTGAATCTATGGGTGCAGCGCAAGAAGATAATAGGAAAACTGATAGGCTTGACCATATTCATGTCAATAGTGGTGACCATAGGCTTGACATATAACGATGGCGACAATCTGTTCTCAAACCTGATATTAGCACGTATGGAGGTTGACGAGAAAACAGACAATATTGTTGGAAACAATCGTGTGACGGAAGGTTTTGAACGTGAGTTTGATTCCTTCATGACATCTTCTGATGTGTTTTTCGGCAGATCCATGAACGAGATAAACAAGGACGAAGGTGGTAACTCAGGTTACAGGGTTTACATTTTTGAGAACGGACTGATAGGCTTGCTGTTAGTCGTGATATTCTACGTGTATTCTTTCCGCCATTATCAGGACTCACGAATGTTGATAAGTGCCATTATTGTGTCGTTGATGATATTCTGGATTAGAGGCTATCCTCTCTGGTATAGCAACTTCATCCCATTGATGGCATGTGCAAATGCACGTGCTCCATTGGGGCATGGTGCCTAATCTCAGCTTTACAGATTTGACAAGAACTGCAATGATGATTGCCTGAGTTGCCCAAGCCGCTTCTCTACATCGTCAAACATTATGCGCTCCTCCTTTCCTGTGGGGAATGCACCAATCTTAAAGAAACGGTCGCTGATTCCTAATTCTTCCAGGAGCGAAGTGATTCTGCCTTCACCATATTGAACAGAAGCATAGAACGGACGTTTGAAATTTATGGCAAACACCATGGCGTGGAAAGAAGACGTGAATACGTATTCTGCATTGAGAATATATTCGAGGAACTCTTTGGGAGAACACGACGACCTGTTGTCTTTTGACTCAAATCCGACAGACAACCCGTGCAGCACCACCAGTTTGCATCCTCTCTCTCTTGCAAATCTCTTAATGTCCTTTACCCTGAATGTCGGTTTTACGAGACAGTAATATAGAACATACCGTTCTTTCTTCTCCCGTTTCTCAATGTTCAGCATGTCAACCCAATCCTTGCCACTTAGCAGCAGGGTAGGGTCAACGACAACACTCGCGTCATATCCCAACCTGTTGACCGCCTCTTTCAGATTGTTCTCTCGTACAGATATTACATCAAGATGCGACAACAGCTCTTTGAACACGCTCTCGTTCTCATGCGACGGTATCTTGTCCGTACTTGCTGCATACGACACATGCTTCCTTGCAGGGATGTTGCTCTTCCCGAAATATATAGGGTTGAACGTTCCCAATGCAGGTTGCACCCTCCATATCTGGTCACTACCGTATAGCGCTATGTCCGCCGTCTCGTCAAGATTACGGCAGTATGGATTCAGATACTGTACGTGAAACGCGTCAAAGGCAGCTTTCCTCCTTCTCATCGCCCTGATGCGTCTCAGGTTAATCATGTTGGCTACCGGTGCGTGTAGCCACCCCCTTATTGAGTAGTCGGGCAAAGCGTATGTCCTTCTGTGATACTCTGGGTAGTAATCATAGAAAAAAGCCTCATGCCCCAATGACTCCAACTTATATCGAAGAGCAAGAGCCTGCAGCAGAGCGCCATAGTTAAGCGGACGGTGATATGTGAGGATTCCTATTTTCATTTCCTTATTTCTATTTCCAACCTTGCGTCTTTATAGAGCGACATAATCAGTTTCTGGTATTTGTCGAACAGCAAATGCGAATCAGCATCTTTGAATATGTATCTGTTCCAATAGTATGTGTAAGGAGCAAGGTCGCCATAACCTAACAGTTTCAATGTCTTAGGGAAACTCCTTCTTGGGTCTTTGTTGCCCGTGAACAGTTTTACCATCATTTCGATTAATGCGAAGACCTTTCCCTTAAATGTCTTTTGGGAAGCCACGATGGTTGTCCCTAAATTATTTGATGCACTTGGCTGCTGCTCTTGCCTTATCCTGTGATTCCGTAGGGCAGTCTCCTTCAGTCTCTGAGCATCACCCTGCCTTTTGGCAAGAGTGGCATCGATGATGACGCCCCTCAACTCTTTCCGTTTAAGTGAAGTGCTTCTGACCGTAGCGTTCAGTTGCTCACGGGTGCAGGTCACCAGCTCTCCGCTATCGGTCAGCAACGTAAACTTGTCCAATAATTCTATGACAGAGCAGTTCCTGCATCCTGCATTTCCGTATATTGCAGCTCCGATGGTTCCAGGGAGATCCGTCAGACCTTCAAAACCTTCATATCCGCACTCAACCATTTTTGATGACAGAACACTGACATTCACACCACATTCACACACGATACCATCTTCTGTTTCACGCCATTTGTTCAGGTTCTTGGTGCAAATCATGTTATCTACATGATATGATGGCTGGAAAAGCGTGTTTGACGAATGCCCCACTATGTCGTACGACTCATCACGACGCAACAAATCCCTAACAAGCGCAATCAGCTCATCTGTATTCTCCGGATAGAACAATGTGGATATTCGTTCTCCCCCTTCCAAAGCATCCTTATTGCTTTTCACCCACGAAATGTTTTGCAGAGAGACGTCATGTAGGATTTTCATATTGCTTTTTTATTGGTAACTATATACTATTTGGCTTACGTGCCTTCTGCACTTATGCTTTTTATGAACGGTCGTTCCTCCCTCAAATATTCTTCAATTTAACTTCAATTTATCTTCAATAATTGCAGATAATTTCTTCTGGAGAAGCGTGCACTTTTGATTGTTTATTATCAGAGGAATCGCAACGTTGAGAGCGAAGCGTCCAAAACAACTAAAGACGCAGTCTAAAATAACACGATGCCAAATTCTATATAACTGCTTTATTATTCGAACGGAAACGCGTTAACTTTGACAATATAGTATTCTTCTCTTGCTTGGAACAACCAACATAATAGATGCTTATGCATGTCGTTACCACAGAGACTATCGTCACGAGAACTGTCCTCATGGTTCCTTGCTCCATATTCATGTTTATGGCAACAGGTATTGCACTTGCCACTATGGCAACAAGCCATACCTTGCAGTACACGTTTATTATGAAATGCAAAGGGCTGATGCCGATTAACTTCTTTGAGATTATCAATCTCGCCAACAATGCCAGATGACCAATGATTATTGCTGCAACAAACAGCATTTCCGGCTCACCTCCCATTTTGAAGAAACAATATGCAGTGGGAACGTTAAGCAACAGTATGCCACCCACTATTATATGGTAGTTGCGAATGTTTCCGTTTGCCTTAACAGCAGTTAGTATAGGACCAGACAAAGTCTCAGTCATGACAAACAGCAATGCAAGTCTTGAAAGCCATACCGTGTGCTCTGGCACGTTCTTTAACCAGAGATGCAGAATGTTTTCCATGTTCAGCATAAGAGGAAGAACGATTATGAGCATCAGGTAAAAGGAAAAGCGGGCTCCTCTTGATATGAGTCCGTGGACACCGCTTAAATTGCCCGAAGCGTATGATTTTGTAATCTGTGGGTTCAGTGCCACTTGGAAATTATTGGCAAAAAGCATCACCTTGCTGTTTATGGTCATTGCAATGCCATTTGCTGCATTGATGGCAGGACCGAAGAACAGGTTTATCAGTATGTTACCTCCGTGGTCTCTTAATACTGAAGCCGACGAACCGATGAAGTTCCATCCTGCAAACACAAACATCTCCTTGAACAGCTTCTTGTCAAGAGACGGTTTGTAATGGCATTCATTAAAATGCCTGCTGCAGTATCGCATCATAATCATGCGTTTTGTCCATTGTACCACAGCTGTCAATATTCCAAAAAGAATAAGATTGTCTATGAGCGATAAGTATAACGAGTATGCAACAAGCAGTTGTGCCACAGCCTCAAAAATGGAGATGTAAGCAAACACCGACATCCGCTCGTGAGAGATGATGCTTGCATCGTATGGAACAGATATCAATGTGATAATCATACTGACTACAGAGAACTGATACAGCCAGTTGGCTGCTATCATTCTTCCTTCTGGTATGACTAATTGTGTGTTGAGAAACCACAAACCGATAGTCTCTGCAAGAATGAGTACAACTAAAGAATAAAGAATCTGTACATTGACAGAGGTCTGGAACACGTTTCTGAGGTCATCATTGCTGCCTTTCCCTAAATGGTAGGTGATGTACCTGCTTATTGTGGATGACATTGACTGAGTGACCGTGGCAAACAGGGCAATGAATCCTGCGACCACATTGCTGATGCCGTAGTCCTCAACCCCAAGCGCATCAAGTATGACACGTGACGTGAATAAGCCAATAAACATCAATACCATCATTCTCATATAGAGCATGAGGGTGTTCTTGGCTATGCGCTTGTTGTCAATGAAGTTTTCTTTATTATCTTGCATCGTCCGCTTTCCTGTTCATTATATTTCCCCACATGTTACAATCGTGGAGAACGGTTGCCATGCTTTTCTGTCTTACGTTCCTTGACGTATGGGAATCCGTGTTTGTCCCACAGCATTTCCGACAGCACAGGCTGTTGGTGCCCGTATTTATTTCCTGGGATATCCTCTGTCAGTGAGTGATAAAATATATACCAGTGTTTGGTGCGGTCTTTGTATATCTCTCCGTTATGTCCTGTATGCCTGAATTCCTTTGTAGGATAGTTCATGCGGGTGCCGTATCCGTCGGTCATGCGCCTTCCTTCCTCGTCGATGTACTCACCTGTCAAGGTGCGGCTTCTTCCTGCATAGATGCTGTAGTCTATACGTTTTGAACAAAGAAGGTACCACCACTTTTTATGTTTGAACACGTACACTCCTTCCATGCCGCCATGCCGGGCTCCATCAATTTTTTGTTGTGGATCTGTGGGACCTGCAACATGAACGAACTTGTTGTCTGGAGCAACATGCAATCCATCGCTTGTCAGCTTAGCTCTGTATATTCCGAATGCAGAGCCGAAGAACATGTACCATGTGCCGTCATCGTCCTGAACCACACAAGGGTCTATGGCATCATATTCCCAACCCATGTCTTCTGGAGTCACCATCGCGTATGGCTCTCCTACGAAATGGAACGGACCGGTAGGCGAGTCGGATTGAAGAACAATAATTCCACCCCAGTTCTCGATAGACGTGTACATGTTCCATTTATTACCGACTTTTAATATGTGAGGTGCCCAAAGGCAGAATGGGTATCTGTCGCGCACCTTTGCTGCCATGTCCTTTATCTGCTGCTGAGTGTGCTCTTCGTACATCACTATCTTTGTGGCTTCCCATTGAGTTAGATTGCTGCTGTGATACAGCACTCCTTTCCCCATGACGTGTGTGCTGAAAAGGTAGTAGTTCCCCTTTGACGGATTATACACCGTAACATCAGCCTGCGATGCGGAGTTATTCACGACAGGATTCGTGTACGTCTTCTGTGCATGTATGCAATGTGAAATGCAGATGAATAGTATTATAAATAAATATCGCATGATATTATTACTTTAGAATTAGTTTGACGAGTCTGACATATAGCTTTGGCATGTGATAAGCCATGAATGCGAGGAATCGTCTTTGTACTCCTGCACCTCGGCTTTTGTAACAGCATTTGGCTGCTTTCCTGAAGATGACATGCTTCATTGTCTTGTTGATGATGTCGTCTGCCAGACTATTGCCATGCAAAGGTACGTATTTCTTTAAGATGCAAGAAGAAATAAACGAGAAAATCATTATCAGATAGTGTTTGTTGTCACTTTCAATCTCACAGTTGTTATTGTTCATCCATTCTTCTGCATATTCCACCATGTACAGGCAGTCAAGGTCTTTCTCTCGTGGCTTGTACGTGGAACTCTCTATGTTGGTCAGTGTGTAATGGTACGGATTTGAGTCAATGCTCGCCACTTTGCCTGCCTTTGCAATGAACTGCACGTTGAACAGCATGTCCTCGTATATGCGTCCCGGTGTAAACCTGATGTTGTTGTCTGCAATGATGCTTCTCTTGAAAAGTTTATTCACGGGGAATGTCCGGAATGTCCTGTCCATCACGGCTGCCTTGAAATAATCCTTTCCATTCGGATATGATGTGTTTTGAAGTAGGGGGGCTTTTATGCTTTTACCTGCGTAATCCAGTTGAAGCCCAAATACAATAGCGTCATATATTCCCCTTTCTGCTGCTTTCACTATGTCGCATTCAGGTGTTATGTCAAGATAGTCATCTGCATCGACGAAACAGATGTAATCTCCTGTTGCTGCATCTATGCATCTGTTACGTGCCACGCTCTGCCCTTGGTTGTCTTGCTTCATCACCACAATGTTTCCATTGCTCACTCTCGCAATATCCTCAATGATGGATTGCGAATTGTCAGTGGAACCATCATTCATGATAATCACCTCATGTCCGGATTCTATCATAGGCATGAGGTGGCTGATACACTTTTCAATGTATTGCTCTGCGTTATAAACAGGTATGATGAATGATATCTTCATTGTGATAATATTTGAGAATATAGCTCTGTGACTCTCTGGGTGTATGCTTTCGCGGAATATAGATTTGCGACCGTTTTGTACGCACGCATTCTCATTTGTTCATATATGCTGCTGTCGCGTGTCACGTTCAGCAGATGCTCTGTCAGTTCCTCAGTAGTGTTGAATCGCAGTGCAATCTCTCCATCTGTATGTGCCACACCATTATCCATTTGTTCTCTTGTCCCACCGGAATTTCTTCCTATGGCAAGCACCCCGTGCGACATAGCTTCTGGCATGCATCGTCCGAAACCTTCGTTTAATGATGGTATGACGATGGCAATGGCTTCTGAATACAGATGTTCCATGTCATTGCGTGTTCCTAAGAAGACTATTTGCTTGGTTAGTCCTTCTTGTATGACTTTCTTCCTTATGGCATCTGCGTATGCTGGCTCTGACTCGTTCCCTGCTATCATCAAAGGTAGTGGATTGTCATGCTTCTTTGTGTATGCAATATAGGCATCGACAAGGTCGCTGACCCCTTTGGCTCTTTCTATTCTGCCTGCATATAGGAAATACTTGTGTTGAGTGCATGGCATAGCATCTGGCGCTTCTCCAATTATGCCATTGTAGATGACATGGGAGTTTTGATTCTCATCCTGACGCATGTGCCGTTGTACTCCTTTCGTTATGCAGATGTTATAAGACTTATTATCTGCCAATTGTTTCCGGAATGCTTTCTTTGTGGGGAAATAGTAATATCTGAAATCTAAATCGCCATATTCTCTAATGTGATAAATGTGTGGAACGGAAATTTTCCTTGACAATGCGAAACCTATTCCTATGATGCTGGAGTTTGTATGTATTATGTCTGGTTTGAACTCTTTTGTTTTCTTATATAATTTGTGATACGATATTGCATTGCGTAACCAGAAAGATAACAACAGGGGGATGAATATAATGTAGCTTAACGCATTGTAGATTACGGGGTAAGTCTGTGGACGGAATCCTGCTACGAACACTTGGGCACCATACTCTTTTATCTGCTTATAAACTCCGTCTGTGTCGGGCATGGCAACTGCCACTTCATGACCTGCTTCTATTACTCCTTTCAGCAAAGTCAGGAATGATTTTACAGAACCACCCTGAGGTGAAGTTTCATTTAACACGTATAGTATTCGCATTCTGTTACGTATGGTGTTCTTAGTGTGAGTCTAATGTGATTTTGTGATATTCTGATTTCAGTCTTTTATCACCCTCCTTATTGCATCAAGGTATCCGTGACCGTACTTCAAGTCTGGCTCCACATAGTTGCCCTCTGCCCATTCGTTCCATGAACGTAGGAATATGATACGGTGATCCATATCCTTGTCCTTTACCACGTTGAGAGCGTCTCGCAGGTGCTGCTCGAAGTTTTCTGGGGTGGAGTTGACATATATGCCCTCGTCATTGCCAACTCTTGGCGAACGGTCCCATTGTGAATACACCGATGGGAAGATGTTATTCCATGAGTCTTCGGGAGCAAAGAAACCTTTAATCAGTTTCTTGTAGTCGTATCTCTTGGCAGGGAATATGGGCAGATACTTGTGAAGCGTCTTGTTGATGAGGTTCAGATACATGTTGCCGTAGAGCATTTCTGCTCTTGGCTGTCCCGTTGAGTTGAGGCCGTCAAATCCTCTTGATAGTACATTGCGGTAAACCTCCTCGCTGCTTTTCAGGTCTGGCAGATGACGCTCAAATGTTCCGTCTTCCTTTATTCTTACTGTCGATGTCGATTTCGTTATTCCGTAGAAATAGATGCCTTTCAGTCCGGCTTCTTTAGCCAATTCTCGCCAATATTCCATGAACCGTTCAGCGTCTTTGTGTAGATATGGCTCAAAGATTCCGAAGAGAGGCTTGCCCTCGACTGTGATGTAGCGAGGGTCTTTGAAAGCAGGCAGACAGTATTCAAAATGCGCTTTGTAATCCTCGTCTCCAGGATACAGCTGTTCTGCTATCATTGTCTTCGAGGCGGTGCCATGTCCCTTCTTCCATGTCTTTGTCGTCCAGTCGTGGTTTGCCCAGCACAGGCAGAAGGGGAAGTCAGGCTTGCCGCTCTTGAGAACTTCTTCAAAAGGTCGCTCAAGCAACATCTTCCCATTGCCGAACCAATAGTGCCAGTAGCAGAAGCCTTCTATTCCTGCCTCGCGTGCCAGTTGAGCCTGCTGCTCACGTACCTCGGGCAGTCTCAAGTCATAGAAACCTAAGTCTGCAGGGATGCGTGGCTGATAATGCCCACGAAACAATGGTCGTGCCTTTGCCACATTGGTCCATTCTGTGAATCCTTTTCCCCAATGTTCGTCATTTTCGGGAATAGGATGGAATTGTGGAAGATAATATGCTATTACTCTTGCTTTCATTAGTGATGAATTGTTTTAAGAGTGCTCCCGTCACTGTGGCGTACGATGTTCACTCCCTTTTGAGGATTCGTCAGCCTTACCCCAGATAAGGAATATGTAGTTGTGTCTTTATTGACAATGACATCATTCACTTTGTCCACCATGTTGCATGTTTCCGCTATTGAAATCCTTGCCGATGTTATGGTGTTGTCAGACATCTGACTTAGTATGACAGGTTTGTTATGGTCTTTAATGACGATGCTGCCATCTGTCCCGTTCTCTTGCGTGTATGAAATGACCCATACATTGTTTGCTCCGGGATTGCTGAGTGTCATCTCTTGATTGCTTGCCCATGCTCCGTCAAAGTCACCCTCGGTCAATGTCAAACCGTTTATGCTTACAGGCGTGTTACCATGAATTATCTCTAACGGGATTACGTATCCTAAATTCATGTATTCTGCCATTTCCTTATAAAGCGTCATTGGTCGTGTCTTGTACCAGTTTAAGGTGTGTTCGATGCTCGCATTATACTGACCGATTGACGACATGCCTGGGTACGTGTCGAAGGTGGGTTCCACCTCAGAGTCTATCTCCAGTTTCATTTCCTTAAGCAGTTGAGTGGTGACTGCTGGCTTGAGGAAATCACCTAAATACACAGCCATGTGGTCTGCTAGCATCTTCCTGAATGGTTCGAAAGAATACATCTTGGTGTATAGCCTGTGCGATTCGGTATAGTGGTCGTATGAGAATGCGTACTTGTATTCTATCTTCATGTCTTGTGTGGCTGTCAGAAACATGTAGTCAAACATGCGGAAGCCGTGATACGACGTACTTGTTATGGGCGATGGCGACATGTCGAGGTCTTTCATTATCCATCTCCATTTGCCTCCCTCTGCCCTCGGACGCCACAGCACCACGTTGTTTTGTGGGTAGTCCCAGTTCTGACCGAACATCTCTGCTATCAACACATCCGTGAAGTTCTCTATGTCAATGGCATCGCACATCTGTTCGTATGTGGTGTTCTCGTCATGATAAAGGTTGTATAAATCGACTGACAGCTGACCTGACACTTTCCACGGATACCAGTACGACCAGTTGTCGGTTATCTCTATGTCTTTCTCTTCTAGTCCGTAGTTGTCCTCAACATAATGCTCCTGTGATCTCTCGCGAAGACCGTACAATCCCTTATATTCTCCGTTGATGTACATTATCGCAGGTGTGTATGCCTGATAATCGGTGGCTTTTGTGTGAGTGCCAAACAAACGTTGAATCATTGCGTCATTGAACCTTGAGAACATACACTGGTTCCCTCCGTTGCGCATTATGAATCCTTTTGAATTGACAATCTCAGATTTCTCATCCCACATCGGACCTGCGAAATACTTGTTGCCAAATCGCTTGTTTGTATAGAACTTCATGCTTTTCTGGTCGAAGATCCGTGTCCTGTTGCCCGACACAGCTGTCTCACACACTTGGTTAAAGAGTGCCGTCTCTTTTCCCTCACTCAGATGCTCTATGTTTATGGGCCTTCTCCAGTCCTGGTTGAAGTTTGGAGTACCTTCGATGGTGCTGTCACCTATAAGAATACCTCCATTCTCCTTACTGTACAAGTGAATGTCATCAGTCGCAATTGATATGATTGGCATCTTGGTTTTCCTTGGGTGAAAAATGTAAGAGTGTGTGGTGCTTCTGGCAGACAATGCCGTTGGCGACATGAGTTTAGCCCTTACCACTAACGAATGGTCAATGTCTATCGTTATGCTGTTGCCGTTTGCACATGGCGAGTTGGTGGTAGGCTCACTGCCGTCTGTTGTGTAATGCAGGCTCACATCGTTTCCCAATCCTTCTGGTATGGAAACCACCAGTTTTGCAGGTGCATTCATTATCCTTCCCTTAATGCTGAAAACAGGTTCTGGCAATACCACACTTGCCCCCTTGCCTGTATTCTTCGCCCCCGGAGTTGCACTCATCTCATATTGCCATTCCTCACTGCCGTCATCTATGCGTCCGAAGGCAATGTTGGGTGCTGGCATCTTTTCGTATTGCAGAGCGTCAATGACCACACCATTCTTGTCGTACAGATATAATGCATCTTTCTTTGAATTTAGACGGAAGTCAGTATGCATGCCATTGCCAACTCTGTCGCAGTATATCAGACAATGACCGCCGGCAGGCAACGTCTCAGTTGTCTGCAACTTATAGCAAAGCGAATAATTCTGATCGTTCCCGATAAAGCAACCGTTCAGGTCAAAGGCTTTGTCTGTGCCGTTGTAAATCTCCACCCATGAGTCGGGATACTCATAGTCTGTCATCAGCACATCAATGTTCGACTGCATTATCTCGTTGATACAGACTTTGTGTCTGTCATCTGCCATCGTTGTCAAGCATGACAGTAAAAATATTGAGATAACCAGCAAAAGTTTCATTTTGTAGTGCGAAAAAATCATTTCCTGTATTTGAAATACGAAATCACTGCCCAGCATACCATATTGTAGCAACACTCAAAGAATGGTCGTTTCTCAACGTGGCGCAACACTCTCCATTGTGGTTTAATCACGTTCTTCTTGTTGGCTGTCACCGACATCTTGCGCATGCGGTAGTATGCGAGGATTTCCTGATTGCCGTATCCGTATTTGATTTTCTTCAGTATCTGCAGCCAATACACATAGTCATCGCGCAGACTTCCCATTTTCTCGTTGAAGTAGTGCATTCCTAACTTGCCTGCATCGAAAATTGCTGTAGATGGGAATATAGGACACGACCTTAGCATTGACTTGTATGAAACCTTGCTTGGACAGATGTAAGGACGAAGAATCTCTTCTTTTGTCTTCTCGTCTATTCTGTAATACGAAGAGAACACCAACTGGGCATCATTCTCACGCATGAAGGAAAGCTGCTTCTCAAGGAAGTCCGGGCACCAGATGTCATCGCTGTCAAGGAAAGCGATGTACTCACCCTCTGCAACTCGTAACGCAGTGTTGCGAGCTGCCGATGAACCACCGTTCTTCTTGTTGGCAATGAGGCGTACTCGGGTATCATTTGCAGTGTAGCGTGAAACGACATCTATTCCTGCACCATTATCTGGTGAACAGTCGTCAACGATTATCATCTCCCATTGTGTGTATGTCTGTTTCTGTACAGATTCAATGCACTCACCCACAAATTCTGCACCTTTGTACATTGGTGTTATTATGGAAACAAGTCCTTTCTTAAGT
>JAZLHP010000007.1:0-45891 GCA_045616905.1 Bacteroidaceae bacterium | reverse complement strand
TTTTTTCGGTCATGATGCCCGCATCACTCACTCAAAATCCAGAAAAAATCTGTATAGGCTCTAATCAAAATGTATTACGAGCCTAATGAACAATTTGGGTTAAACTATAAAAGACCTTGCAGTCGTGATGATTGCAAGGTCTTTTTTGGTGGAGCTGGAGGGGATTGAACCCTCGTCCAAACGGGGAAGCCATACGCTTTCTACATGCTTATCTCAGCCTTCGGTTTTCGTGATGTTGCAAGACCTGAGCCACCAACAGCAACCTTAGCCTCTAAAGTTTCATCAGTGCAGCGAGGCATACACTGACTATTCCCGATTTTATAGCACCGCTGGTCGGGACGCTTCAGGACGGATAGCTTCCCGGGCGATGTCTCGTTCCCTCGCCTGGCAAGGGAATTAAGCTCGATCTACTATACTTCGATTAAGCAGCGAGAGCGTAGTTGTTTTCGCCAATTAAATTTTTGATGTCTGATATTATAGAGAGGGGCACCGACTCTCTGCATGCTTACGTACCACTTCATCTCGCTGTCAAATCCAGTCAGCCCCGGAATTGTTGTGTGTGAGTGCATCGTGATTGTCACGATAATGGTCTCACCGATGAATTGGGATGCAAAATTATAATGTTTTTGTGAAATGTGCAAATGTTTTCAATGAAAAATGAGAAAAAATGGAGTTGCTAGATAGCATTTGGCTATGCTGAGCTAAATGTTGATCCATGCGTCTTCTGCGCTCAAGCTTTTTAGGACGGTCGTTCCTCCCTTAAATGTTCTTCAATTTAGCTTCAATTTATCTTCAATAATTGAATTGCAGAAACATTGCAGAATAAATGCAGAAAATTTAAGCGAAGCGTTCAGAACAACAAAAGACATAGTCTTAAATAATACGTGTCATATAGTATATAGATGCCTAATCATTATCTAATCGGTTGATTTTCTGTTTCTCTCCTGCTAGGATGAGTATGTCACCCTCGCATATTATGGTGCTTGGGTCGGGATTGGTGATGACACCTTCATCGGGTTTCACGATTCCCATTATGATGCATTGTGATTTCCTGCGTATGTCGGTCTCGGAAATGGTTTTGTTGCAGAACGTGCTTCCTTTGCTGATGACGATGTTGCCAAGTGTTATCTTGTTGTTCTCCTGAGGTTCTTCCGTAATGCTGTTGTCGAGCATTTTCTGGAAGCTTGCCATCTGCTGGTCATCGCCGGCTACCATGATGCGGTCGTTAGGGAAGATGCGGTTGTCGCCTCCTGGTATGTTGATGTTGATGCCGCTACGCACTATTCCCACTATGCTTGCTCCTGTCTGTCGGCGTGCGTCGATGTCACTGAGTGCTCTGCCACAGAAGCTGCTGTTCTCTGGTACCAGGAATTCTGACAGGTGAAGGTCTAATGACAGTAACACCTGCTCTTCGTCCTTGTGTATGGAGCGTGTTCTCTCTGCTTCTGTCTCACGTGCATACAGGTTCTCGTTGAAGCGTTTTGTCAACTGCTTTATTCCTGGCGTTATGGACATTAAGAAGCGGAATCTGTCACGTACGTTGCTCATGTGACGCTTCATGGTGGAGGATGACGTGCTTGTGGTGTTGCGTGCGTTTGTGTAACTCTCGAGCATCCGTTTTGTGTTGCTGCTCATGTGATGCTCAAGGAAATCGAGAGTAGGGTATGCCAAACGCATGATGTAAGGGGTGAGGAACGTGGTTATGACGGACACAGCCACAACGATAGGGTACAGCGACTTGTCGGTGACTCCGAGATTTTGTCCGAGAGATGCAATGATGAATGCAAACTCACCGATTTGCACTAATGAGAATCCTGTCTGCAGCGACACTCGAAGTGACTGTCCAGAGAGAAGGGTGCCTAATGATCCGAAGAATATCTGACCAATGATGACAATGAACGTTATGATGGTGATTGGCACCCAGTATTGTATGAGCATCTCTGGGTTTATCATCATGCCTACAGATACGAAGAATATGGCACCGAAGACGTTCTTCATAGGTTGCACGAGATGCTCGATGCGTTCTGCCTCTACTGTCTCTGCCAGTACAGAACCCATGACAAAGGCTCCGAGTGCGCTGCTGAATCCTGCCACAATGGCAAGAAGCACCATGCCTAAGCACAATCCGATGGATATGATGGACAGCGTCTCGTTGTTGAGATGCTTCTTGAAGCGTTTCAGGAACGTAGGGATGGCAAGTATTCCCACCACAAAGGCTACTCCTATGCACAGGATGAGTTTGACAACCTGCATGAGCAGTTCCTGGCCTTCAAATGCGTTCTTGACAGCTATTGACGACAGGATGACCATGAGAATGACGGCGAAGATGTCTTCGACAATGAGGATGCCGAAACACACTTTCGCAAACCTGTGAGAACGGAGTCCTGCTTCGTCTATCGCCTTGAACACAATAGTGGTGGACGACATGCAGAGCATGCCACCAAGGAACAGTGCATTCATGAAATCCCAGCCCATGATAAGACCCACGGAGAATCCTACGCCCATCATGCCTATCACTATGACTGCGGCACCTATGAACGCTGTGTTGCCCACTTGTATGAGTTTCTTGAATGAGAACTCTAATCCTAAGGAGAAGAGAAGGAACAAGACGCCAATCTCTCCCCATGTCTCAACACTCTCTTCGTTGCCGACCCATGCGTCGCCAAGTGCATGTGGACCGACAAATATGCCTGCTACTATATAACCGAGCACTACAGGCTGCTTGAACACCTTAAAGAGTAGGCTGACAATGCCAGCGGTGAGCATTATGATACATAGGTCGTGAATCATCTGTTTTTTAGTTTTTTAGTTTTTGAGTTGAAGGGTTAAAACTCACTTATTAACGGGAGGACTGGGGAGAGTCTTCTTTCATCTCCTCGTCGAGATGCTTACCCCACAGGTAGTGGTTGGTTTCTTTTGCAATGACACCCGACAGGAACAGAAGTGCTATGAGGTTAGGGACAGCCATGAGGGCATTCATGATGTCGGCAAAGTTCCATACAGAGTTGAGGCTTACGGTGCTGCCGACAACCACGAGCAGAACCCATACGATGCGGTAGGGGAGTATGAATTTCTTGCCCCCGAGATACTCCACGGCTCTCTCTGCATAGTATCCCCATCCGAGGATGGTGCTGAATGCGAATGTGATGATGCCGAATGTAAGCAATGGTGCACCTACGTATGGAATGGTTTCAAATGCCTTGATTGTGAGATGTCCCTGGTCGTGTATGTCGATGGCTCCGTCGCTGGCAAGGATACTGCTGACGATGACAAGTCCTGTCACGGTGCATATCACTGCTGTGTCCCAGAATGCTCCTGATGAGAGAACGAGTGCCTGACGGACAGGGTTGCGTGTCTGTGCTGCTGCTGCCACGATAGGTGCAGAACCCATACCTGATTCGTTGGAGAAGAGTCCTCGTGCTATACCGAATCGCATGGTTGTCATGATGGCGGTACCCACGACACCTCCCACCGATGCCTTGAGAGAGAATGCGTCGGACACTATCCAGCAGATGGCGTCCCAGATGTATGGACCATTTATACATAATATATAAACGCAACCAATGATGTACAGTATTGCCATGATTGGTATCATAGTGGTGCAGATACGTGTGATGCTTTTGACTCCTCCAAAGATGACGAGTCCCACGAGTGTTGCTACCACGATGCCTACCACCCAATGGCATGTCTCTACACTAAAGCGTCCACTGCATGCATTGGCGAGGTTGTCGCTGATGGCGTTTGCCTGTACGGTGTTGCCTATGCCGAATGAGGCAAGTGCTGTGAAGATGCAGAACAGCACGGCAAGCCACTTCATGCCTAATCCTTTTTCAAGTGCGTACATAGGTCCGCCGAGCATAAGGCCATTGCTTGTCTTGACACGGTATTTTACGGCGAGAAGCCCTTCTCCATACTTGGTGGCAATGCCGAACATTCCTGTTATCCAGCACCAGAACACTGCTCCTGGTCCACCCATCGACACCGCAGTGGCAACACCAATGATGTTGCCTGTTCCTATCGTTGCTGCCAATGATGTTGCAAGTGCTCCGAACTGACTGACGTCACCGTTGGAACCTTTGTCTGGAGTTACTGACAATTTTATTGCTGTCCATATCTTGCGCTGAGGACATTTCAGTCGGAATGTGAGGAACAGGTGTGTGCCTACGAGGAGTATTATCATCGGCATTCCCCACATGAAATCATTTGCTTTTTGTAGAAAATCTTCCATAAGTAAATTTTTATCATCAACTTTCTCAAGTTAACCTTTTAATTCATCTCCCTTTATGCCTAACGCATGCATTAGGGAATATCCTAATATCTGCTGGCTGAATCCGTTCCCCATCACAGGCTGCATGGCGAAGAGGGTGATGTCCTTGTCCTTTGACTTGTCTTTGTGTTTTGCAATGAACTGGGCAACGGAGTGACCGTATTCTTCTGCTTCGGGAACGAGCATGATGTTCTTCACCTTGTCGCTGTCTAACAGAATACGAAGGGTCTCATTGAAGAACTCCTCTGTAGTGGTGATGTCATCGGCAACAGGGTATGCCTCTAAGGAAAATTCTCCTATGGAGTCCTTGAATGCCTTTCCATTGATGTCGTCTTGTATGCAGGAAGGTGTGAAATTCTCTAATGTCTTGACGGATTTGTTGTGGATGAAGATGACCTGTATCGAATTGTCACCAGGGGTGATGCCACCATCAAGTGCGATGCAGTCAAGCCAGAGTGGCAGGTCTGCCTTGGGAATCCTGCGCTCAAGCATGCGCTCGAAATTCACAGAAAGGTCAAAAGCCACTTTCTCGATATAAGCACAATCAACGAGAACCACAGTTTCGCTTAGCATGTTTGATGTATCTAATGCCATAAAGTAAGTAGGTAATCAAAATTTATGAAATTTTATGCAAAGTTAGTGAAAATAATTAGCATATACAAATTACGCCTTGCCTAACCAGGCAAGGCGTAAAAAAAATTGCTTATCTCACGACAAGCAATCTTTACTAACCTTAAAATAAATCTAATACCATGAAAAACACGATGCAAATTTACGTGTTTTTATTATATGTGCAATGATTTATTGTATGTTTATGCCTTTATTTAGCGTTTTTTAACATTTTGGAGCATATTTTTGTGGGAAATACTATGATTTCCCACGTTATTCAACATATAGAACCAGTCCTTTGAGGTATTCGCCTTCAGGATGATAAATGTTGATAGGGTGGTCTGCAGGTTGGTGCAACTGGTGCAGAATTCTCACGTTGCGTCCAGCAGAGGCAGCAGCTGTGAATACTGCAGTGCGGAAGTGATCCTTGTCAACAGCCTGTGAGCAGCTGAAGGTGAACACTATGCCTCCTGGCTTAATCTTCTCAAATGCCTTTTTGTTGAGACGGGAATAGCCCTTGAGTGCATTGCGTAGTGCATCTTTGTGCTTTGCAAATGCAGGAGGGTCTAAGATGATGAGGTCGTATGGCGTATCCATGTTGTCGAGGAACTTGAATGCGTCTTCAGCATAAGCCTTGTGACGATCATCTCCTGGGAAGTTAAGCTCGACGTTGGCATTTGTAAGGTCTATTGCCTTTTGTGATGAGTCAACGGAGTGAACAAGGGTAGCTCCGCCTCTCATGGCATAGAATGAGAATCCGCCAGTATAGCAGAACATGTTGAGCACTTTGCGCCCCTTGCTGTATTGCTCAAGCAGACTTCTGTTTTCGCGCTGGTCAACGAAGAATCCCGTCTTTTGACCTCGCAGCCAGTCAACGTGGAACTTGAGTCCGTTCTCCATTGCAATGTCTGCAGTGCTGCCACCAAGGAGGAATCCGTTCTCCTGACCCAGATCTGCCTTGAATGGGAGTGTCGTCTCAGACTTATAGAATATGTTTTCGAGAGAATCGCCCATTACGCTTTTCAGTGCGTTGGCAATAGTCATTCTGTCGCAATGCATTCCGACAGAGTGTGCCTGCATGACTGCTGTCTTGCCGTATAGGTCAATCACCAGTCCAGGGAGGTTGTCGCCTTCGCCGTGTACGAGTCGGCAGGTGTCGTTCTTATCGCTGAGTATTCCAATGCTTTTCCTCACGTCAAGAGTCACTGCCAGACGTTTCTCGTAGAATGCCTGATTAATCTCCTCATCAACAAAAGAGAGCACACGCACCATGATGCTGCCAATCTGGTAGTGTCCTGTTGCGATGAACTCGTTCTCTGCCGTGAACACCTTTACTATCTCGCCCTCTTGAGGCTCTTCGGAATAGTGGTGTATGGCGCCTGAGAAAATCCAAGGGTGGAATCTGCGCAGTGATTCGTCCTTACCTCGTTTAAGGAATATGTATTTTGACATTGTGAAAAGTTTCTTTTATTAAATTATTGTTGTGAGTAAGTAATCAAATTTAATTTGATTTAATAATGCTCAAGTAAATGTCATGTGATAATTTGTATATTATCTTGCACCATCTTTGACGCATCTTTGCCTTCCATTCTCAGTCACGTAGCTCGCTACGCTTCTTCAAATGGAAACCAAATCTGCATTCAAATATAATACAATCTAATATAAAATTAATTCTGATCACTTACTGTCGGCTCAATGTTTGGCGTTTCCGTTCTTATGAGTTCGTAGTCGCCCGTCTCGATAAGCCTTTTCACCTCTTCGTGGATGAGGATGCATGCCCATGCGTCGGTGGCAGCATACAGCTGCTGCGCTGGACTGAGACTATCTGCTTCCCAGTTGCTCAGTTGCTGGCTTTTTGATATCTTACCACCTAATACGTTGGCAAATATCTTCTGCAGACTCATGTCCTCAATGCCGATTTCCTTGACCTCCTTCTGCAGTTCTACGTAAGTACCGGGAGTGAATTCGCGCCGTTGCATAAGTCCTCTCAGGTCATCGTGGAACGACAGTCCCACTTTTATGATGCTGCAATCCTCCAACAGCTGTTTGATGGCATCGGTGATACCGATTCTGTTGAGTCTGAACAGGAAGCATGTGTCATGGGTAGATACCTGCAATAGAGCAACGGGGCGCGTCCTTCCCTTCTTGAAGATGGGACGCGTCTCTGTGTCCAACCCCAATATCGGTTGCGAGAGCAGGTAATCGACCGCTTTCTCTGCATCATCCTCATTGAGAATGATAATGATTCTTCCGTCGAACGTAGCCCTCGGCAGAGCCTGAATATCAGATTTGCTGTATTTGTTTTTTATGGTTTTCATCTATTAATCTTCATCCGAAGTCTCGCTGTATCTCACCTCATGAAGGGCTCTCGTCACGTTCACCAGTTTCTGTCCCCATTCATACTGGAAGTCCTCCTTCACCTGTGCCAACGCATCCAACATCTGCTGTTCGCTTGCTGCATTCTTGTATGCCATTGCAAAATTCTTCAATGCCTGGTATATGTCAGCCAGATTCTCGCTTATGGTGGCGAGTATTGGAGTCTCGCTGTACTTCATGTCTTCAACAAACACGTCCAAATAATCGTCCTTGTCCCTCAGCACGAATGCAATGTTCTGCCTTACGATGTCGTAGTTCTCCTCTGTCACATAGTCCATAGGGAAATACTCATCAGTAAGACTCTCATATTTAGGTAGCAGTGCAGCCTTGAGGTATAGTAGAGGAATGATTTTCAGCAGTGTGTCCGTCAGTTCCTCTCTGCTACGACTCTCTGCCTGCTCCAGATATGCACAATACTCCACACACACCGTCACCAGTTCCATTACATCCCTTGCATAGACTGGGGAATCATTGCCCTGTAAGTTATTTCTATCCATAAAAAATCATTGCATTTTGATAAGAGGTGGTGATTGCCACTGCTAACTTTTGGCAAAGTTACGATTTTTTTTCAATGTACAAATACTAATCATTACTAAAATTCTCTTGCCGCTATATATTTGTATAACCATTACTTAGTAATCGCTCTCGGGTTCCAGCCTTTCAGGACGAAAGCAGGATTGCGGTAGCAGTTGATGAGGTCGGCATCTTTTACGGCATCTAATTGTCTTGAGAAAGGTGCGCGTTGTGTCGTATCCACTGGTTTGTCGGTCTTGATGTCTCGTGTGTTGTATTCTAACATGACGGATGTGGGTTCTCCGATGGCGTACCATCCCTTCGGGTTGAGGTTGCTTACATGGCAGTCGATAATGACAAGTTCGGCATGTGGGTATCCCTGTCCGTGGTTGAGTGGCGTCCTGCCATAGTCGCACATGGTGCCGTCAGGACTTGTGAATGTGCATTCCACGAAAACATCACCATGGATGCCCTTGGTGTTTCTCACCCATGTCATAGGACCTCCGTTATTGTGGAAGTCGCAATGGTAAGCGAACAATGCTCCTCGTCCGAGGATGGCATCCCAGTCACCGTCAAGTTTGCAGTCTTCCATGTATGTGGAACCGTTGGACTGAAGGGCATCACCAGAACCGATGATATGCACCCGTCTGAGATCAATTCGTTCACCGTTAAGCAATAAACCCTCTGCCTGGCCTGTCAGGTCTGTGGCAATTGTTATGTCGCGAATGGTGATGTCGAAGCAGTTGTCCAATGCGAAGGCTGCACGTCGTGAAGGGAATGTGCCGGGCTGCTCGTGTGTCTTCACCAAAAGGGGATGAGGGTTAAAGACTTCGTTGTTGGCATAATGCACTTTCGTCTTCTCCATTCCTGCACCTATGATTGTTATGTTTGTCTTATTGCGTGCATATACGATTTCCTCATAGTCGCCTTCGGCTATGCTGATTACGGTTCTGCGAGGGGAGAAGTCAGGTATTTCATCCAAAGCACCCTGTACGGTGCAGAAGTCGGCAGTGCCGTTGGCATTAACGCGGATGGTGTCTGGCGTGTCGGTATGACTGGCAGATGCATTATGGCTGGAAGCTTTGGTTTGCTTCTTCGTGGCGAATGTCCATCCGTCTTTCTTTGTTATACCACGGAATGACTTGTTCTGGAACACGCTTTTGTCTATGGTTACAATGTAACGATGGTCGTAGTCCAACATGTTGTTGTGCAGATAGATGACTGCATCGTTTCCACGAATCAGCACGGGGTGGAAATGGAATCCGTCGGTGAATCCACCGATGATGTTGAGCTGGTACTCGGTTGAGGTGTTCTCAGCATGTGGGTCGCTACTTGTTCCGGGAAGAACGGTGCGGTTAGTAGGCATGGTGCTTCTCGCATAGTTATATGGGGTGTGCAGATAGTCACATTCATTGCCGTATGTCCTCGACTCGGTTAGTCCTGCAGGTTTGCTGATGTCTAAGGAATCGACAGCTTTGCCAGTGGCGGCATCATAGACGCGAATCCAACCTTTGCTGCCGAGTATAGGAGTTTCTTTGAAAGATAATCTCAAGTGCGTGTCAATGCACACGTTACCAGCATCAGTATGACTGGTGAAAGGAATGAACGATGCCTTCTGTGCGTGTGAGTAGCAATTAGCAGCAAGTAATAGTACTGCAGTGCGAAAGAGTTTTTTAATAGTTTTCATGTGAAACGAGTGTTTATGGTGCAAATGTACACTTTTTTATCATTTTGTCAACTTGTTTTATAAGAAATCTCACCACACATTATTAATATTATCTGGGAAATTGGTGTAATGATTATTTTTTCATATCTTTGCAATCAACACGAAAATGAAATATCGGGATTTGAAATGAATTGGCTTGATAGGATACAAAACATGCGCATCATGTTGGTGCTGGTGGCTACCGTGCTGGTCATCGCCTCGCTTCTCACGTCCAGTGTTCTCATTAATGATTTGCAGGACGAGGAGAGAGGTAAGATGAAACTGTGGGCAGAAGCCATACATTCAATCAATGAGGCTGACGCTGACAAGGACGTGAGCATGGAGCTTGGTGTCATTCAAGCCAACAACACCATCCCAGTGATAGTGGTGGACGAGACAGGGGAGGTGATGGACTGGAGTAACATTGACAAGACGTTCTATCCTGGAGAGGATTCCATCGCATATATCAAGAATCTTGCAAACGCATTCCGCGATAATGGGAATGTCATAGAGATAGCACCTCCTCAGGGCATTGAAGGAAGCGGCAGCACTTATGTGCTGTATGATGAGTCGCTGATGCTTAAGAGGTTGGCTGTGTATCCGTATATACAGATGGGTGTGGTGATTATATTCGTGGTGATAGCTATTTTTGCACTTTTCGCCACTACAAAGGCAGAGCAGAACAAAGTGTGGGTGGGGTTGTCGAAGGAAACAGCTCATCAATTAGGTACTCCGATATCTTCACTTATGGCATGGTACGAAGTGCTGAAGGAAACCTACCCGGAGGACGAACTGCTGCCGGAGATGGAAAAAGATATACGCAGGTTGGAACGTGTTGCAGAACGTTTCTCCAAGATAGGCTCAATACCAGAACCGAAGCCTGACGATCTCATTGAAGTGTTGCAGAGGGTGGTCAGCTATATGAGCAAGCGCACATCTGCAAAGGTGAAGATAACCACTCATTTCCCAGACGAGCCGATTATTGTCAATCTGATATCCAGTCTGTTTGAGTGGGTGGCTGAGAATCTCTGCAAGAATGCTGTCGATGCTATGGGCGGTTCGGGCAGTATTGACATATATGCCGACTATGACGGCGACAATGTGGTTATAGAGTTCACAGATACGGGCAAGGGAATAGCAAAGTCGAACTTCGGTTCTGTGTTCATGCCTGGATTCACCACCAAAGAAAGAGGATGGGGATTGGGTCTGTCACTTGCAAAGCGTATAGTGGAAGAGTATCATAAAGGTAAGATATTCGTGAAAGAATCAGAGGTTGGAGTAGGCACCACGTTCCGTATAGAATTGCCAAAGTAATCGCCTATGGGTACAATGTGGTAAAGTGCTATTGACGAGAAACGCAAGACACGTTGCATTTCTTTTTAGAAACATAAAATATCTCAACAATCCGAAACAAATCATTGGAAGTTATTATTTAATCATTACAAAAACACAAAAAAAAGCTCTTTTGTTTGGTGTGGATGAAAAATTATTACTAACTTTGCATCTCAAATGGGCAATTTGGATTCTTATATTATCGACTTGATGAGTCGCGACCTCGCTGGTAAAACCTTCGAGATTGATATCGATGATGCGTTTTTCGCAGGTATAGACGGACTCATTAAAAGAGGTAAGGTGCATACCATTATCGAGTGTGTTAATGTGAGCACCGTGTATAAGTTCCGTATCCATAGCGTCGGAGTGGTCGTGGTTCCTTGCGACAGGTGTCTTTCGGATCTTGAATTGCGGATTGATACCGAGGACGTACTCACCGTGAAGCTTGGTGACGATTATGACGACGATGGTGACTGCGTTACAGTTCCTGAGTCAGAAGGCCGAATAGACCTTACGCAGATCATCTATGAGTTTATAGCTCTCAGCATGCCAATTACGTGTCAGCACGAACCTGGGAAATGTGATGACGCGATGATGCAGCAACTCAGCCTGCATCAGGCCGCCCGAAGCGGTCAGGAGGATGATGAGAATGATGACTCTGCCGATTCTGGCATAGATGAAGGTCCAGAAGACGGCAATGACGGTCCAGTGGATGAACGCTGGGCTGCATTGGCAAAACTGAAACATTAACAATTAATTAAAGAACAATATGGCACATCCAAAAAGAAGACAGTCGAAGACTCGTACAAGAAAAAGAAGAACTCATGACGGTGCAGTAGCTCCAACACTTGCAGTATGTCCAAACTGCGGAGAATTCTATGTATATCACACAGTATGTTCTGCTTGTGGTTACTACCGTGGTAAGGTGGCTATCGTTAAGGAGGCTGCTATTTAATAGTTCAAAACAGAAGGGCGGGCATTATGCTCCGTTCTTCGTTTTTTCTCTAAAAACACACAATAATTGATATGGGAAAGATAAATGCTGTCATAACAGGAGTAGGCGGATGGGTTCCTACATACATCCTCGACAATGAGGAGATGTCCACAATCGTAGATACAAGCGATGAGTGGATCATGGAACGCATTGGCGTGAAGACACGTCATATCCTGAAGCCAGAGGAAGGTGCAGGTACATCTTACATTCTTACACGTGCAGTAAAACAGTTGCTCGAGAAGACACAGGTTGATCCAGATACAGTTGAGGCTGTAGTTGTGGCTACGACTACACCTGATTACCATTTCCCTTCAACAGCGTCGCTTATCATTGGCAACCTCGGCATGAAGAATGCGTATGGATTTGACATGGAGGCAGCTTGTGCAGGATTCCTATATGCACTTGATACTGCAGCATCAATGATTACAAGCGGACGTTGCAAGCGTATCATCGTGTGCGGTGGTGATCACATGTCGTCAATGACAAACTACCAGGACCGTAACACTTGCCCTATCTTCGGTGATGGCGGTGCTGCAGTCATGCTTGAGGGCACTGAGGAAAACTATGGATTGCAGGACAGCTTCTTCAGAGTTGACGGAAAAGGTTATGAGCATCTCCACATGGCGGCAGGTGGTTCTGCAAACATGCCAAGCCATGAGACAGTGGACCAGCGTCTGCATTTCGTATATCAAGAAGGTCGCACAGTGTTTAAGCATGCAGTATCAGACATGTCTGATGCGGTGACGCAGATAGCACAGCGCAACAACCTCACTAAGGATGACATAGCATGGGTAGTGCCTCATCAGGCAAACGTGCGTATCGAGAGTGCTGTGGCACGTCGTCTTGGTGTTGAGGAAGATCACGTCATGATAAATGTTGACCACATGGCTAACACATCAGGTGGAACAATTCCTCTCAGTCTCTGGGAGTATGAACCACAGCTCAAGAAGGGTGACAAGCTTGTCTTGACAGCATTTGGTGCTGGTTTCACATGGGGTGCAAGCTATCTTATCTGGGGATATGATGGTGCTGCAGAAGCCGCTAAGAGTCCTGCAGAATTCTATAAGGAAGGAACCATCACCCGTGAGGAGTGGTATGCCAAGAGAAAGGCTGCAAAGGAAGCAGAATAATAGATAAACTAAAGATACAGAAAGAAGAGCGCATCGCACTATGTACGGTGCGCTTTTTTTAAAAATACCCATTATCCACTAAAAACGACAATAACGTGCACAAATCCGGATTCGTAAATATTGTAGGTAACCCAAACGTGGGAAAATCTACCCTCATGAACCTTCTTGTAGGTGAGCGTATAAGTATTGCCACATTCAAGGCACAGACGACCCGTCACCGTATCATGGGCATAATCAATGACGAAGAAGCACAGATAGTGTTCAGCGACACTCCTGGAGTGTTGAAGCCAAACTACAAGCTTCAGGAATCAATGCTTGCCTTCTCAGAGAGTGCATTGGTTGATGCTGATGTGCTACTTTACGTGACTGATCCTGTGGAAAAGGTTGATAAGAATGGTGATTTCCTTCAGAAAGTTGCACAAATGGACAATGTGCCAATTATTGTGCTCATAAACAAAATAGACCTTACAAACGAGAAGGACCTTGTCGCTCTTGTAGAGCAGTGGCATGAGGTGTTGCCAAAAGCAGAGATAGTGCCAATAAGTGCATTGCATAAGTTTAACGTGCAGGCTGTGCTTAGTCGTATTAAGGAACTCTTACCAGAGAACCCTCCATACTTTGAAAAGGATCAGCTTACAGATAAACCGGCACGTTTCTTTGTGACAGAGATAATCCGTGAAAAGATTCTCTTGTACTACGACAAGGAAATACCATACTCAGTAGAGGTGGGTGTTGAACAGTTCAAGGAGGATAATCATCACATACACATAAATGCAGTCATCTATGTGGAGCGTGACTCTCAAAAAGGAATAATCATAGGCAAAGGTGGAAAGGCACTTAAGAAAGTGGCGACAGAAGCTCGCAAGAGTCTTGAGAAATTCTTCGGAAAGAGCATTTATCTTGAAACATTCGTCAAGGTGGACAAAGACTGGCGTAATTCAGACAAAGCACTTAATCTGTTCGGATACAATCCCGAATAATTATATGCAGACATAGTCATGTCCTCGGCCCTGTCTGAAGGGTGGGGTGAGCCATCCGGGGATATTGGCAGTATTAACCTTTAAGGTGATTATGGCTCTCCGTTCGTGAGAACGACTTAATTAATTTTTTTAATCATGAGTAATTTAGTAGCAATTGTTGGCAGACCAAATGTCGGTAAGTCAACACTTTTCAATCGATTGACAAAGACTCGTCATGCCATCGTCAGTGATGAGGCGGGAACAACACGCGACCGTCAATATGGTAAGTGTGAGTGGGGAAATAAAGAATTCAGTGTGGTTGACACTGGTGGATGGGTAGTTAACTCTGAAGACGTTTTTGAAGGCGAAATACGCCGACAGGTATTAATTGCTATAGAAGAATGCGATGTCATCCTATTTATGGTAGATGTGAAGACTGGTGTCACAGACCTTGACATGGCAGTGGCAAATATCCTTCGTCGAAGCAAACTCCCAATTATTCTTGTCAGCAACAAGGTTGACAGCAATGAGTTACGCTATGATTCATACGACTTCTATAAGTTAGGTCTCGGTGAACCTATGTGCATCAGTTCGCTCACAGGCAGTGGAACGGGTGACCTTCTTGATGCTGTAGTGGCAAGCTTCACTAAGGAGATGACAGAAGTGATTGAAGAAGACATTCCTCGTATTGCGGTGGTAGGCCGTCCGAATGCAGGCAAATCATCAATCATCAACGCATTCCTTGATGACAACCGCAATGTGGTGACAGATATTGCAGGCACTACTCGTGACTCCATATATACCAAGTATGAGAAGTTCGGTTTCAATTTCTATCTTGTCGATACAGCCGGAATACGCAAGAAGAACAAGGTGACAGAGGATCTTGAATATTATTCAGTCATGCGTTCTATCCGTGCTATCGAGAACAGTGATGTGTGCGTGTTGATGATAGATGCCACACGAGGCATTGAGGGACAGGACATTAACATTTTCCAACTCGTACAGAAGAACCAGAAAGGTTTGGTCGTGGTTGTTAACAAATGGGATTTGGTAGAAGATAAAAGTAACGAGGCTATCCGTTATTTTGAGAACACCATACGTGAGCGTTTCGCTCCATTTACGGATTTCACAATCATTTTCGCCTCTGCAATAACAAAACAGCGTATATTCCGTGTGTTGGAAGAAGCTCAACGAGTGTATGATGTGCGCACTAACAAAGTGTCAACAGCAAAACTCAATGAGATAATGCTCCCTATCATAGAGGCAACACCGCCGCCATCTCTCAAGGGTAAGTATATAAAAATCAAGTATATCATGCAGATTCCTGAGACACGTGTGCCATCATTCGTGTTCTATGCAAACCTGCCGCAGTATGTGAAGGACCCATATAAGCGTTTCCTTGAGAATCAGATACGAGCACACTGGGATTTCCGAGGTACTCCAATAAATGTGTATGTTCGCCAAAAGTAAGGGTGGAATGAAGTATGTCTTAGTCATTGCCGCATGCATTTCATCCATCTCGTGTGGCCAATCAGAGAAAGACCCTAAGGAGGCTCCGATGGATACGTTGAGAAGTGCTCTGCATGCTTTGGAATGCAATCAGTATGACTTGTATCTCAGTCATGTTGACTATGGTAGAACTCTTGATGCTTCTCAAGAAGACATGATGCGTATCGTGTTGAAACAAAACAACGAACGCCTTATGGCAGAGCATGGTATGGTGCATCATATTGACATGCTTGACATTTGTTATACATCGGGCGACTCTCTGTGTGAGGTGTTCTTCCAGACAACATACTCAGACAGTACAAAGATACTTGATTCGCAGCAGATGAGGAAAGTGTCAGGCGAATGGAAACTTCGCCCAGTAATGTAACTTTGACAACGCAGAAACAATCAGATAACAGTGGCAGCAAGTAAAAATGTATTCGCATCTAAGATAGGCGCTATCCTCGCTGCAGCGGGTAGTGCTGTAGGTCTTGGAAATATATGGCGCTTCCCCACAGAGACAGGTGCAAATGGTGGGGCAGCATTTATCCTTATATATATATTGTTCATGCTTCTATTTGCAATGCCTATCATGGTGACAGAATTCACCATAGGACGCCATTCGCAGAGTGATGTGTCCACTTCGTTTGTAAAGATGAGTGGAGGGACAAGGGCATGGCGTTTTATGGGGCTTCTTCCTGTGGTGAGTGGCATTCTGGTGCTGAGTTACTATGCCGTAGTTGCAGGATGGACTCTGTATTATGTGTTTGAGGCACTGATGAATAATTTTGCAGGGAAGAGCGCAGAACAATATGGAGCAGACTTTGTCACTTTTTCTTCAGATGCAGTGCAGCCTGTGATATGGACCGCTGCCATAATAGCTCTCACTTGTATAGTCGTGGCTTTAGGTGTGCAGAAAGGCATTGAACGTGGCAGCAAGATTATGATGCCGCTTCTGTTTGTGTTTATCATTGTGCTTGTGGTTTGTTCTTTAATGCTTCCTGGTGCAGAAGAAGGACTTCGTTTCCTGTTGAGTCCGGATTTCAGCAAGGTTGACAGCTCTGTGATACTGAGTGCCATGGGACAAGCATTCTTCTCATTGTCGGTAGGTATAGGCTGCTTGTGTACATACGCGTGTTATTTCCGTAAGGATGTGGATTTGATGAAGAACGGCATGACCGTGGCTGGTATTGACACGTTGGTGGCATTATTCAGCGGATTCATCATTTTCCCTGCCGTGTACAGCATTGCCGGTCTTCAACCCGATGCAGGACCATCTCTTGTGTTCATCACATTGCCAAATGTGTTTCAGCAAGTCTTTGGCGACATGCCTGTAATGGCTTATGTGTTCTCGTTGGTGTTCTATCTCCTTCTCGTAATGGCTGCCATCACAAGTTCAATCTCAATGCTTGAAATGGCATCTGCCTATTTTCATAATAATTTCCACATGCGAAGACCATACGCAGTTGCGTTAGTAGGTGCCATCTGTCTCGTATTTGGCACTTGCTGCTCTCTGTCCTTTGGAGAATGGAAGGACGTGACGATTTTTGGAATGGGATTCTTTGATTTGTTTGATTTCCTTGTTGCAAAATTCCTGATGCCAATAGGTGGGTTGATAATGTGTGTGTTTCTTGGATGGGTGGTTGACGAAAAGGTTTTGCGGCATGAAATGACTAATGGGGGGGCGATACGTAGTCCTTTGTATCCAGTATTCCGTTTCATAATACGTTATATCGCACCTGTGGGAATAGCTGTAATATTTGCAAACGAACTTAATCTTTTCTAAAAATCCATAGTATGAAACATTTTATTACCATCATCTTTTCTGTCTTGTCATTGTGCTCAGCAACGGCTCAGAAAAAGAATGCAGATGCTCTTATAGAACGAGCAAACAGGTATGATAAACTTGCACGTGAATGTATGCACAATCACCAATTTGAGAAAGGTGTAGAGCTTTTCCTCAAGGGTGCGGAAATAAAGAAACTGCGTGCGGACAAAAGTGGTGAGTTGTATTTGTGTGCCGCAATTGCATGTCTTGATAGTCTTCAAGATTATGAATCAGCAGCAAAATATGCTGAGAAGAGTGTTGGCATGATTGACGCAGCACTTGAAGTGAGCCAGAATGTCACGGAACAGGATGACAGCGTTTCTTATGAGGTTCTGATGTCGCCTATCGTACTATCCAACGCATTAGAAAAACAAAAGCGTTACGATGAAGCAATTGCTGCACTTGAACTGCAACGTAAAGCAAACAACAAGGCCAGACAGCTCAAAGTTAATGACATGGACTCTGATTATGGGTTGTATATGGATTTCTTTGTTGACTATGGCATAATGGGAATAATTGATAAGAAAGAAAGCTATCAGGAATTGTCAGACATGACGCCTGTCCTCATTCGCAAATGTGATAGTCTTTGTAATGAGGTAAAGGAGAAAGACGTGAATGATGCTTTATATGTGTATCATGTTCCGTGTGCTACTATGGGAGTTAAGGCTGCACTGAAATTAGACAGAGACGATGATGCTGTAAAGTATTGTAATGACATAATGAGTTACATTACAGAAGGTCAGAAACGAGTGCAGCATGTAGAGATGCTGTTCCCGTTTGCTCCACTGGGAATGTTGCAGGTCAGTGAAGCATATGAGACGTTCGGCAAATTAACAGATGCCCTTACATATATAGACCAAGCTATCACTTGGCCTGTAACTACCTTCCAACCATTGCTAATAGACAAACGAGGTGACCTCCTCTTGAAATTAGGTGATGAGGGAGAGGCACGTAGATGTTGGGAAAAAGTGAAAGAGCTTGTTCCGGAATATTACGTGGGTGGTAAACCTGAGGATTATCCGCTCAAGGCAAAATTTGGAGAATGATGACAGCTTTCATGAATCAGGAATGTAGTTAAACCTGTATTTACAGGTGGTAAAGAACGTTGCAATGTTTCTTGCAATCTCTCTTTCATTCATTTTCAAAAAAAAGCCGTTGAAAATTGGTCATTTGAATGTAAAGTTGTACCTTTGCAGTCGATTTGCACAAAACAAACAGAAATTATTACACAATATATATAATAGGATATGAATATAACATTAGAAAACATTGACAAAGTCAATGCAGTTATTACAGCGGTGGTAGAGCCTGCTGACTATACAGATAAGTATAATAAGGCATTGAAGGATGCAAAGAAGAAGATTAACATGCCAGGTTTCCGTCCAGGTATGGTTCCTACAGGTCTTATCAAGAAGCAGTTTGGTGTAAGCATTCTTGCTGAAGAGGTTAACAAGATCCTTCAGGAAGGTCTTTTCGGCTATATCCGTGAGAACAAGGTTAATATGCTTGGTGAACCTCTCCCAACAGAAGATAACAACAATGTTGAGTTGAAAGAAGGCGAAAGCTTTACATTTAAGTTCGACATCGCAGTTGCACCTGAGTTCAAGGCAGAACTTGGCAAGGACGACACCGTTGATTACTACAATGTAGAGGTTAGTGATGAGATGGTTGAGAACCAGATCAACATGTACCGTCAGCGTGGTGGTAACTATCAGAAGGTTGACTCATATGAGGACAATGACATGATCAAGGGTGTAATCACTGAGCTCAATGCAGAGAATCCTGTAACAGCAGAAGATGTTGTAATGTTGCCAAAATACTTCAAGAACGAAGAGCAGAAGGCGCTCTTTGCTGATGCAAAGACTAATGATGTCATCACATTCAACCCATCTGTTGCTTATGACAACAATGAAGCAGAGCTTACTTCGCTCCTCAAGGTTGAGAAGGCTGATGCTCTCAATCACAAGGGTGACTTTACAATCCAGATCACAGAGATTACACGCTTTGTTCTCGGTCCAATCGATCAGGAACTCTTTGATCAGGTGTTCCCAGGTGGTGAAGTGAAGGATGAGGCAGACTTCCGTGCTAAGATTAAGGAACTCATCAGTGGTCAGTTCGCAAAGGATAGCGACTACAAGTTCCTCCTTGATGTGCGTAAATACATAACTGAGAAGATTGGCAAGCTTGAATTCCCTGACGAGAAGCTTAAGAAGATTCTTCTTGCAAACAATGGTGGTGACCAGGCTAAGGTTGACGAGAATTATGAGAAGTCAATCGAGGAACTAACATGGCACCTCATCAAAGAACAACTCGTTGAGCAAAATGAGGTTAAGGTTGATGACAACGATGTTAAGGAGATGGCAAAAGAGGTTACAAAGATGCAGTTCGCTCAGTATGGCATGCTTAATATTCCTGATGAATATCTTGAGAATTCAGTAAAGGAGATGATGAAGAAGCGTGAGACTATTGACAATCTCATTGACCGTTGCATCGAGGTTAAGCTCGGAGCTGCTCTTAAGGAAAAGGTTACTCTCAAGGAGTCAACAGTAAGTGCAGAGGAGTTCAATAAGATGTTCTAAAAAAGGGCATATAGCGAAAGCTAACATGCTCAGATATGAATAATGGAAAAGTGGCGAGAGTTTTCTCGTCACTTTTTGTTGTAACGTGCCTTTTGTTAATGGTGCATATCCTAAATAATTATTAACGTACATCTAAAAAACGTTTTTTTATTTGTTTATATTGTCGCTTATTCGTATCTTTGCCTTTGCAATGAATATGAGGTGGGTTCTATAAATTACCACCGTAAAAAAGAAATTATAAATGGGTTACGTTTTGACATCTTTCGGATTCTTTTTGACCTAAGTGCCAGTGTTATTGGTGGTATTGCTTGCATTGCTATCTTGAATACCGACACTTTGAACTCAAAAACATCCAAAATACGAAAAACTAATTTATAGAACCCAACGTAAAAGATATTATTATGATGAATGATTTTCAAAAGTATGCAACTAAGCATTTAGGAATGAACAGTATGGTGCTTGACGATGTTATCAAGGCTCAAGCGGGTTACCTTAATCCTTATATTCTGGAGGAGCGCCAGCTGAATGTCACTCAGTTGGATGTGTTCTCACGTTTGATGATGGACAGAATCATTTTCCTCGGAACAGAGGTGAATGACTACACAGCCAATGTCCTTCAGGCACAGATGCTGTATCTTGATTCTGTGGATAATTCTAAGGACATCAGCATATATATCAATTCTCCAGGCGGTAGTGTTTATGCAGGTCTTGGCATTTATGACACAATGCAGTTTGTAAATAGTGATGTGCAGACAATCTGTACAGGCATGGCTGCGAGCATGGCTGCAGTATTGCTTGTAGCAGGAAAAGAGGGCAAGCGTTCTGCTCTTCCTCACAGCCGTATTATGATTCACCAGCCAATGGGAGGAGCTCAAGGACAGGCAAGTGACATTGAGATTACGGCACGTGAGATTCAAAAGCTTAAGAAAGAACTGTACACAATTATCAGCGACCACAGCCATCAACCATTTGATAAGGTATGGGCAGACAGTGACCGTGATTATTGGATGACGGCTCAAGAGGCAAAGGAATATGGCATGGTAGATGAGGTGCTTGTAAGAAAATAGTACTCGGAGATTTTTTAATTTTTATTTAATGGCAAGTAGAATAAAGAAATGTTCATTCTGCGGACGACGTGATACCGAAGTCAGATTGCTTATAACCGGTGTTGATGGATTTATTTGCGATGAGTGTGCAATGCAAGCACATGACATCGTTGCAGAAACTCAGGTTCATGCCGCTACAGAACAATTGAAAGAGGTGCCTCGTCCAAAAGAGATAAAGGAATATTTGGACAAATACGTTATTGGTCAAGAGGCTGCCAAGAAAGCTATGGCGGTTGCAGTGTACAACCACTATAAGCGTCTGAAGAACCCAGGTTGTGATGATGATGTTGAAATAGAGAAAAGCAATATCATAATGGTGGGAAGCACCGGAACAGGAAAGACCCTGTTGGCACGCACTATTGCTAAGATGTTGACGGTCCCATTCACCATTGTCGATGCAACAGTGTTGACACAGGCTGGCTATGTGGGAGAAGATGTGGAAAGCTTGCTAACCCGTTTGCTCCAAGCCGCAGATTACGATGTGAAACGTGCAGAGACAGGCATCGTGTTCATTGATGAGATTGATAAGATAGCACGTAAGGGAGATAACCCAAGCATTACTCGAGATGTAAGTGGAGAAGGTGTCCAGCAAGGTTTGCTGAAACTCCTGGAAGGAAGTGTCGTCAATGTCCCTCCACAAGGAGGAAGAAAGCATCCGGAGCAAAAGTTCATACAAGTGAACACCAAGAATATCTTGTTTATTTGCGGTGGTGCTTTTGACGGCATAGAGAAGCGTATCGCTCAGCGTTTGAACACACATGTGGTTGGATTTGATGCCGCAAAGAACATATCAAAGATAGACAAGAGCAACATGATGCAGTACATTGCGCCTATGGACTTGAAGTCTTTCGGACTTATCCCTGAAATAATAGGACGATTGCCGATCTTGACCCATTTAGAACCATTGGATCGCGAAGCATTAAGAAACATTCTCACGGAACCAAAGAACAGCATCGTGAAGCAATATGCGAAGATGTTTGAACTTGATGGTGTGAAACTGACATGGGAAGATGGTGTTTTTGACTACATCGTTGACAAGGCAGTTGAATACAATCTTGGTGCACGTGGATTGCGTTCTCTGATAGAAACCGTTATGATGGAACCGATGTACGAGATTCCTTCAAAGAAAGTGAAAAAGTACGAGGTTACGTTGGAGTTTGCGCGCAAGCAGGTGGAAAGTGCAAATATGGGTGCACTGAAGGAAAGCAGTGAGGCATAAACTGTATGCATAATATGGATCATTACCTGAAAAAAAGCGTTAAATATAGCCCCAGAATGGTTTTTTTGAAAAAATGTGCATTTTTATGTGAAATTTCTTTGTTAAATAAAAAAATGATTTATAACTTTGTGATAGAAAGATTTAACCTAAAAACGATCTGACATCAGCATGAAAAAACCTGTAACACTTCAGGAAGCATTAAAATACTACTTTGGCTTCGACACGTTCAAGGGCGACCAAGAGGCGATAATACAGAACCTCTTGAATAAGAATGACACATTCGTTCTCATGCCTACAGGTGGCGGCAAGTCATTGTGCTATCAGCTGCCAGCGTTATTGATGGAAGGTACAGCCATCGTCATATCTCCGTTGATTGCTCTGATGAAGAATCAGGTTGATGCCATAAAGAACATAAGCGAAGAAGACAGCATTGCACATTTCATAAATTCTTCGTTGTCAAAAGCTACAATCGAACAGGTTAAGGCTGATATTGTGGCAGGAAAGACTAAACTTCTGTATGTGGCTCCAGAATCGCTTACTAAGGAAGAGAATGTGAACTTCCTTAAAACGGTTAAGATTTCTTTCTACGCAATTGATGAGGCACATTGTATATCAGAATGGGGACACGATTTCCGTCCGGAGTATAGACGTATTCGCCCAATCATCAACGAGATAGCAAACGCACCAGTCATAGCACTCACCGCAACTGCAACGGATAAGGTGAGGACAGATATCAAAAAGAATCTTGGTATTCAGAATGCAACTGAATTTAAGTCATCATTCAATCGCGCGAATCTATATTATGAAGTGCGTCCAAAAACCAAGAATGTTGACAAGGATGTGATAAAATTCATCAAGCAGAATTCTGGCAAGAGCGGCATTATTTATTGCTTGAGTCGTAAAAAGGTGGAAGAACTCACCTTGGTGTTGAAAACCAATGACATAAAAGCAGCTGCATACCATGCTGGCATGGATACAAAAGATAGGAATGCCACTCAGGATGACTTTATCATGGAAAGGGTTGACGTGATTGTTGCAACAATAGCATTTGGTATGGGTATAGATAAACCGGATGTGAGGTTTGTAATACACTACGACATACCAAAGAGTCTTGAAGGATACTATCAGGAAACAGGACGTGCTGGACGTGATGGTGGAGAGGGCAGATGCATAGCATTCTATAATCATGATGATTTGCAGAAATTGAAGAAGTTCATGGAGGGTAAGCCTGTAGCAGAACAAGAGATTGGACATCAATTGCTGCGTGAGACTGCCGCATATTGTGAGACTTCAGTTTGCAGGCGCAAGGTTATACTTCATTATTTTGGCGAAGAATACGGTAAGGATAATTGTGGAAATTGCGATAATTGTTTACATCCAAAAATGAAGATAGAAGCGAAAGATAATCTCCTGCTGGCTTTGCAGACAGTGCAGGCTGTGAAGGAGAAATTTAAGATGGACTATCTCATCAATCTGTTGCGTGGTAATGAATTGGATCTCATTGTGGATAATAAACATAATGAATTGGAAGAATTCGGCTCGGGAGCAGACGTTGAGGAATTGATGTGGAATGCCATATATAATCAAGCAGTGTTAGAGGGGTATTTAGATAAGGATGTTGAGAACTATGGCACGCTCAAGTTGACAAAGGCAGGAAAAAAATTCATTAAGAAGCCTGTTTCATTTATGATTGTGGAGAATAACGATTTTGATGATGAAACGTTTGATTCTGACAATGAACAAGGTGGAACGGGAGTCGCAGACGAAGCATTATATTCAATGCTGGTGGATTTACGCAAGAAAATTGCAAAGAAACACAATGTACCTCCGTATGTTGTGTTCCAAGACCCATCGCTTGAAGCTATGTCAACATTGTATCCAATCTCATTGGAGGAACTGCAGAATATTCCAGGAGTGGGTGCAGGAAAGGCAAAGCGTTATGGTGTGGAGTTCTGTAAGTTGATTAAAGCTCATTGCGAGGATAATGAGATTGTCCGCCCAAGTGACATGCGAGTGCGAACCGTTGCCAACAAGTCTATGGTGAAGGTCAAGATAATTCAGTCGATAGACAGGAAAGTCGATCTTGAGGACATAGCAAAGGCAAATGGACTTGACTTTGATGAGCTGCTTGAGGAGATGGAAGCAATCGTATATAGTGGGACAAAACTCAACATTGATTACTTCCTCGAAAACTACGATTTGGACGAGGATGTAATAGATGAGATTTACGATTATTTCAGAGAGAGTGAAACGGACGATATAGATGTGGCACTTGATAAGCTAGACGGTGAGATATACGAAGAAGACGTCAGGCTTGTGAGAATAAAGTTTATCAGTGAGATGGCAAACTGATTATAACGTGAGAAACGACATGGATTACATGCCGTTTCTCACTTTTTTATAGTAGTTGAGAAAAATCACATTTCAAAATTGCTTTTTTGTCAATTTTATTTTGTACCTTTGCATGCAATAAAATCATAATAAACTATGGCATCATTTATTGCAGATAAAGTTGTAATGGAAGGATTGACATACGATGATGTGCTGCTTGTACCAGCATATTCAGAAGTTCTTCCACGCGAGGTTTCCCTCACCACCAAGTTCTCACGTAACATTGAGCTCAAAATTCCTTTTGTGACAGCAGCAATGGATACTGTCACTGAGGCACCTATGGCTATAGCTATTGCTCGAGAGGGTGGAATAGGTGTCATCCACAAGAACATGTCGATAGAAGATCAGGCAAGACAAGTTGCCATCGTGAAGCGTGCTGAAAACGGCATGATTTATGAACCAGTCACTATCAAGAGAGGTTCAACAGTGCAGGATGCACTTGATATCATGAAAGAATATCACATTGGAGGCATCCCTGTAGTTGATGACATCAATACACTTGTTGGTATCGTGACAAACCGTGACTTGCGTTTCCAGACAGACATGAATCGTAAGATTGATGAGGTTATGACTAAGGAGAATCTTGTCGTGACACATCAGCAGGCAGATCTTGAGAGTGCAGCACGAATCCTTCTTGAGCATAAAATAGAGAAGTTGCCTGTGGTTGATGACAGCAACAAACTCATTGGACTTATCACATATAAGGACATTACAAAAGCAGCCGATAAACCTATGGCATGTAAGGATGCAAAGGGACGTTTGAGAGTTGCTGCTGGAGTTGGTGTTACAGCAGATACGTTCCAACGCATGGAGGCACTTGTAAAGGCTGGTGTTGATGCAATTATTATAGATACTGCACACGGACATTCCAAGGGAGTGATAGATAAAGTACGTGAAGCAAAAGCTGCATTCCCAGGAGTTGACATAGTAGTTGGAAACATTGCAACAGGTGAGGCTGCAAAAGCACTTGTTGAGGCAGGTGCAGATGCTGTTAAAGTTGGTATCGGTCCTGGTTCTATCTGTACAACACGTGTCGTAGCAGGTGTAGGCGTGCCACAGCTTTCTGCTGTGTACGACGTTGCTAAAGCATTAGAGGGTACTGGTGTTCCACTCATCGCAGATGGAGGACTTCGTTATTCTGGTGATGTGGTGAAGGCTATTGCTGCAGGTGGTTATTCAGTAATGATAGGATCGCTCGTTGCAGGTACTGAAGAAGCTCCGGGTGAAACCATTCTTTATAACGGACGTAAGTTCAAGAGCTATCGTGGCATGGGTTCTCTTGAAGCAATGGAGAAGGGTAGTGCCGATCGTTATTTCCAGGGTGGTGTGAAGGAAACAAAGAAGCTTGTTCCAGAAGGCATTGCAGGACGTGTTCCTTACAAAGGTACTGTTCAGGAGGTTATCTATCAGCTCGTTGGCGGTTTGCGTTCTGGAATGGGATATTGTGGAGCAGCAACCATTGAACAACTCCACGAAGCTAAGTTCACTCGCATTACAAACGCCGGAGTTCTTGAGAGCCATCCACATGAAGTGATTATCACAAGTGAAGCTCCAAACTACAGCCGTCCACAGTAAAGAAGTTAAATTCTTAATACAAATATAGAGTGAAGAGTGAAGAATGAGAGCTTCACACTTCACTCTTTTTATTTTGGAAGTGGCAGGAATGATGCCTACGTACGATGTAATACAAAATTGAACATTGAAACATGATTCGTTTAGATAAGAATGTGGTAATGCGTGATGCGGGAAAAAAGTCAGATGGAGACTTTATCAAATGTGTCACAGATGCTTACCTTGACGCTGTCGGAGGTGCTCTGACAGCGGACAATATGGATATGCTTAGTTCAGAACAGCACTCATTGCTGTGTTATCGGTATTTGCTTGACGAGGTGATGGAGGGGGGATTCATACAACTCATTCTTAATGGATATGCACCGTACGTGCTGGAAGGCCCGTTCCCTTACGTTGTGAAGAAAGAATGGGGTATGAAGGACTTTTCAAAACTCCTGTACAGTGTGAAGAGCGAATATCACAGGCATCAGGAAGAGTTGAGCAAAGACATGGATGATGACGAGTTCATGGCGCTATATGAGCAACTTGAAGAATTGAATGATATGGGTGATGATTTCCTTGATGATTATCAAGAAGATATAACACCTGCTGTTGCTAAGATGGTTAAGGACAATTTGGACAATTACATGTAATGTTATGATTATGGGGAAAAAGAAAGTTGTCGGTTCTCAGCAGGTCAACATAAAGAACAAACGTGCTTCATTTGATTATGAGTTCGTTGATACCTTTACAGCTGGTATAGTGTTGACAGGAACAGAGATTAAAAGCATACGTCAAGGAAAGGCGAGTCTTGTTGACACGTTCTGTTATATCAATAATGGCGAAATATGGGTTAAGAACATGTATGTGGCATTGTATATGCAAGGGTCATATAATAATCATGTTGAACGCAGAGAACGCAAGATTTTGTTGAACAAGAAAGAGATACGCAATCTGCAGGAGGACACCAAGGCTCCCGGATTCACTATAGTACCAGTGCGTCTTTTCATTAATGAGAAAGGACTCGCAAAAGTGGTTATAGCTCTTGCTCGTGGTAAGAAAGAATATGACAAACGTCAAAGTCTGAAAGAGAAAGAAGACCGTCGTGAGATGGACAGAGCCATGAAACATTGATTTGTGGATCATGGGTATATGCGTAAAAGATGGTGCGAGATAATATACAAATTATCGTAGGACATTTACTTGAGCATTATTAAATGAATTTTGATTACTTACTTAAACAACTAATATATACTTGTCTGCAGGTATGACTTTAAACGAGATATTAAAAAAGAAGATACTGGTGTTAGATGGTGCTATGGGCACCATGATACAGCGATATGGATTGCAGGAGACAGATTTCCGTAATGAGCGTTTTGCTGACATCCCAGGTCTGATGAAAGGTAATAATGATATATTATGCCTTACACGTCCAGATGTGATAGAGGACATACACCGTAAGTACCTTGAGGCAGGTGCTGACATAATATCGACAAACACTTTTTCATCGCAACGTATATCAATGGCAGATTATGGGGCGCAGGATTATTGCCGTGAAATTAATCTTGCAGGAGCCCGCCTTGCCCGTCGATTAGCAGACGAATATACAGCGAAGAATCCATTAAAACCACGCTATGTGGCAGCATCAGTCGGCCCGACAAACAAGACATTGTCGATATCTCCTGATGTGAATAATCCAGCGTTGCGCAACTTGACATTTGACGAGTTGACAGAAGCATATATTGAACAGATGGAGGCACTTATTGAGGGTGGGGTGGATGCTCTCTTGATAGAGACGATCTTTGACTCTCTGAATGCGAAAGCTGCTATCTATGCTGCAGAAGAAGCAATGGCTAATGTGGGTAAGCGCGTGCCAATCATGGTGTCTGTCACGGTGAGTGATACAGCAGGTCGCACATTGTCAGGACAAACGTTGGAAGCTTTTCTTGCAAGCATACAGCATGCAGACATCTTGTCTGTTGGCCTTAACTGCTCATTCGGTGCCCGCCAGTTAAAACCATTCTTGAAACTATTATCAGAAAAAGCCCCATACTACATATCTGCACACCCTAATGCAGGATTGCCAAACTCACTTGGTTTATATGACCAGACTCCATTGGAAATGGCATCCCAAATAAAAGAGTATGTAGAAGAGGGATTAGTGAATATCGTAGGAGGATGTTGTGGCACTACAGAAGCGTTTATTGCAGAATATCCAGCATTAGTGGAAGGCAAGAACCCACATGTGCCTTCTGCAAAACCTTGTAACATGTGGCTTAGTGGCTTGGAATTACTGGAACTGACTCCTGAACGCCGTTTCGTCAATGTAGGTGAACGCTGTAATGTTGCAGGTTCAAGAAAATTCTTGCGTCTTATCAATGAGAAGAATTATGAGGAGGCTCTCTCTATTGCAAGAAAACAGGTTGAAGACGGTGCCCTTGTCATTGACATCAATATGGATGATGGTTTGCTTGATGCGAAACAGGAGATGGTGACATTCCTGAATCTGCTGATGAGTGATCCTGATATCTCTAAAGTACCAGTGATGATTGATTCCAGCGACTGGAATGTGATACTTGCGGGATTGAAGTGTGTGCAAGGTAAGAGTATCGTAAACAGTATCTCTTTGAAAGAAGGTGAAGAGAAGTTCCTAAGTCATGCAAAAGAGATTAAGCGCCTGGGTGCTGCAACTGTCGTGATGGCATTTGATGAGAAAGGACAAGCAACTACTTACGAACGAAAGATTGAAATATGTGAACGTGCTTATCACTTGTTGGTGGACAAGGTGGGATTCAATCCGTTAGATATTATTTTTGACCCTAACGTGTTAGCCGTTGCTACGGGTATGGAGGAACATAATGATTATGGCATAGACTTCATACGGGCAACGGAATGGATACGTGAGAATCTTCCTGGTGCTCACGTTAGCGGTGGCATGTCAAATCTGTCGTTCTCATTCCGTGGTAACAATTATATCCGTGAGGCAATGCATGCAGTGTTCTTATATCATACAATTGCAAAGGGGCAGGACATGGGAATTGTAAACCCTGCCACTCAAGTGCTTTACAGTGATATACCGCAAGATGTGTTAGTTGCTATTGATGATGTGCTGATCAATCGCAGGCATGATGCAACAGAGCGCCTCATAGAGATAGCCGATAGGATTAAGGCAGAAAAAGATGCAGAAAAAGAAGCGTTGAGGAATGGTGGAGCTCTGCCTGCATCTAAAACAAACGATTGGCGCAACGGAACTGTGGAGGACAGGCTTAAGCATGCATTGGTTAAAGGTGCCGGTGATTATCTGGAAAAGGATTTAGACGAGGCTGTTTGCAAATATGGTAATCCTGTTAAGATTATTGAAGGACCATTGATGAATGCAATGAATACGGTCGGAGATTTGTTTGGTGCCGGCAAGATGTTTTTGCCTCAAGTGGTGAAGACTGCACGAACAATGAAAAAGGCTGTTAGCATTCTTCAACCTCTGATAGAATCCTCACGCAGCGAAGGGGCAGCAAAAGCAGGAAAAGTGTTGCTTGCCACCGTAAAGGGAGATGTACATGATATTGGAAAGAATATCGTAAGCGTAATCCTTGCTTGCAATAATTATGAGATTATTGACCTTGGAGTAATGGTGCCTACAGAGGAGATTGTGAATCGTGCCATTGCAGAGAACGTTGATGTTATAGGACTCTCAGGACTGATAACTCCTTCGCTTGAAGAGATGGTGGGTGTTGCAAAATCGTTGGAAGAGCGTGGGGTGAACATCCCAATCATGATTGGTGGTGCCACGACAAGTGAATTACATACAGCATTGAAGATAGCACCAGTATATAATGGTCCTGTGTTGTGGATGAAAGATGCTTCTCAGAATGTAATAGCAACAGCACGACTTCTTAATCCAGAACAACATGATGAATTCGTGAACCAGCTTAATGGAAAATACGAAGAGTTGCGCCACGAAAAAGCAACATGTGGAAATGAGATGTTAAGTCTTGAAGAAGCGAGAAAACGCAAACCGAATTTGTTTGAATGATAATTTGCCTATCTGCGTGACTTATTACAGATATAGCAACCGACCCAGTCTTATTGTTAGAGTGGGTCGGTTGTGTATTGTATATTCGTTTGAGATTTCTTTATCAGAATTCTAATGACTGGTTTGGTTTTATTCTTGCTTCTTTGCCTCATTCCAATATGTGTCCATCTCGGCAAGGGTTAATTCTTTGAGTGCTTTCCCGTTTGCTTTAGCCTTTGCCTCTACATAGTTGAAACGTTTGATGAACTTCTGGTTTGTGTGCTCTAATGCGTTGTCTGGATTTATTTTATACAAACGGGCAGCATTGATGAGAGAGAACATCACATCTCCAAATTCGCAAGTTGCCCTTTCCTTTGCTGCCGCCTTGTCCTCTTCAGATGATGCCTTTGAATACAGCTCATTCACTTCTGCCTCAAACTCGTTTATCTCTTCCTTTACCTTCTGCCACACCTCCTCGCGCTGTTCCCAGTCAAATCCGACATTTCTTGCTTTGTCTTGTATGCGGTATGCCTTAATGAGTGAAGGCAATGCATCAGGTACGCCTGATAGAACCGTTTTGTTCCCGTCCTTTTCCTTTAACTTGATTTGTTCCCAAGTCTGCACCACTTCTCCAGCAGTGTTAGCAACCGCTTCTCCATATACATGAGGGTGACGGAATATTAGTTTGTCACATAGTTTATTGCATACGTCAGCAATGTCATATTTCTTGTTTTCACTGCCAATCTTAGCATAAAACACTATGTGTAACAACACGTCACCGAGTTCTTTGCAGATGTTTAGCTCGTCATTTTTTATCAAGGCATCACATAATTCAAATGTTTCCTCAATAGTGTTAGGGCGTAATGACTCGTATGTCTGTTTCCTGTCCCACGGACACTTCTCTCTAAGTTCGTCCATGACATCGAGAAGGCGTCCGAAAGCCTCCATTTTCTCTTCTCTTGTATGCATGATGTAAAGCTGTTTTGAAAATTTTTCGCAAAGTTATTAATTTTTTTCGTAAAACATTTGTCAGAATAAAAAAAACATCTTACCTTTGCACTCGCAATTCACAAGGAGGTATCTCCCATTGCAAAATTCAGCTAAGTTTCCGGAAGGATGGGTGAGTGGCTGAAACCACCAGTTTGCTAAACTGACGAACGTAATTACGCGTTCCGGGGGTTCGAATCCCCCTCCTTCCGCTACTTGCCGAATTTTTTTTGTATTGTAATATTTGTATGATGGCGCTTTCGTCTAGCGGCTAGGACACATGCCTCTCACGCATGGAACACGGGTTCGATTCCCGTAGGCGCTACATCATCATGACAATAAAGCCAACATGGCGCTTTCGTCTAGCGGCTAGGACACATGCCTCTCACGCATGGAACACGGGTTCGATTCCCGTAGGCGCTACAAGGAAAATCTGCAAATTATCACGTTTGCAGGTTTTTTTTTGTACAAAAATCAACTTGAATATATAATAAAACTTAACGGATTACAAAGTTTTCATTTTTTTTCCTTAACTTTGTCAAATCGAATTGCTATCGGCAGATGGCAATGGTTAAGTTTAACATTAAAAGACTTCACATAACATAATAATATGAATTATAAGAAATATATATTATCAGGATTTCTGTTTGCGTTGATGGCACAGACTGCCGTTGCTCAGAAAGTCGTGATAGGAAACTACATCTTCCCTAAGGATCACTCTACATATCATGGACAAATGGAAGGTGGCAAACCAAATGGCAAAGGAAAAACCACATTTAAGACTGGCGATACATACGAAGGAGAATACGTAAAAGGCAAGCGTCAGGGATATGGTGTTTATACTTTTACCGATGGTGAGAAATATGAAGGAAACTGGCATCAAGACCATCAGCATGGCAAGGGCGTTTATTATTTTGCCAACAACAATAAGTATGACGGTCTATGGTATATCGACTATCAACAAGGTCATGGCACAATGTATTATTATAATGGTGACCGATATACAGGTGACTGGTTCCAGGATAAGCGTCAAGGAGAAGGGACATACACTTGGGCAAATGGCATCTACTACAAAGGAGGTTGGAAAGATGACAAGAAATCCGGCAAAGGTGTTTTTGACTGGCGTGACGGAAGTTCATACGAAGGTGAAATGGACAACGACATGCGCAATGGCCAGGGTAAATACAACTATGCCAACGGTGACTTCTACACAGGTGGTTGGAAAGACGATTTGATGCATGGTAAAGGCATTTACAAGTTCCGCAATGGCGACATTTATGAAGGCGATTACCTCAATGGAGAACGCACTGGTCAAGGCATCTTCACTTATACCGACAAGAGAAAATACGTAGGAGGTTTCAAGAATGGACTTATGGAAGGCTTTGGCACTTATACTTGGCCTGACGGATCAAGATATGAAGGCTATTGGGTTGAGGATAAGGAACACGGTCGTGGTAAGTTCACGGGAGCCAATGGTGACGTCTATGATGGCGAATGGGCTGGAGGCGAGATGAACGGTGAAGGCATTCTCCGTTTGGCTGACGGCACTAAGTTCAAAGGTCGTTTCAAAGACGGTATGAAGAATGGAAAAGGTGTTGAGGAATCGTCTGATGGCACTCGTTTTGAAGGTACTTTCGTAAATGATCACAAAGACGGATCATTTGTGGAGAAAGACCGCAACGGTACTGTTATTCGTAAAGGAGTTTACAACAGAGGCAAACTCATGGGACAGTAAGGTAGTTTTTAATGCCATAGTATTGTAGGAAGAAGAGTATGCTGAATTTGGAGGAAATAACCAACAAGGTGAAAAGTCTCGCGATAGAGGTGGGTGCGTTTCAATCAGAGCAACGCCGCACATTCCGTCGTGATAGCGTTGAGTCAAAGCATAGTCATGACTATGTAAGCTATGTTGACAAAGAATCAGAGAAACTCATCGTTACTCGTCTGAAAGAAATCCTTCCAGAAGCATCATTCATTACAGAAGAACATACTGTGACGCAGAGTGCCGATGATGCCGACTATTGTTGGATAGTTGACCCTCTTGACGGCACGACAAATTTCATTCATGACTTAGGCCCTTGGTGCGTGTCTATAGCATTAAGGGATAAGTCAGGTTTTCTCATCGGTGTTGTATATGAAGTGGCACGTAAGGAACTGTTCTTCGCGTCACGTGGCAATGGAGCATGGTTGCATACTGGCGAAGGAGAACAGAAACCTTTGCATGTGTCGTCCGTGTCTGACATTGACCAGGCACTGGTTATGATTGGGTATCCATACGATGCAGACGCATGGCGTAAGTTCTGTATGTCATTGTCAGGCGACTTGTACGGACATTGCGCAAGTCTTCGTTCGTTCGGTAGTGCCGAAGCAGAACTCTGCTATGTTGCAGCAGGTCGTATTGATATATATCTTGAATCTTTCATCCAACCATGGGACGTTGCTGCAGGTGCTTGTATTATACAAGAGGCAGGAGGCATGCTCAGTGACTATAAAGGTACAGATGCACTCTGGGAATCAGGCAGACAGGTGCTTGCCACCAATGGCAAACTGCATCGTGCAATGGTGGCGAAAATGCAACAACATCTTGCGTGAATAACAAACTATCATGACTAAATATAAACCTTAAATAAAGAGACAATTATGATTTTAGACACTCTTGAAAATTTTGAGAAGTATGCATCCATGAATCCGCTTTTCCCTAAAGTGGTGGAATATCTGAAGAACAACGATCTTGCATTGCACGAGCCTGGCAAAGTGGAAATCGAAGGCAAGGACCTATTCGTGAACTACAGTATTGCGAAAGGCAAGACTCCAGAGGTAGCTCGAATAGAGAGCCATAATCGTATGATTGACATACAAATTCCAGTGTCTTGCCCTGAGACAATGGGCTTCACTCCTCGCAAGAATTTGCCAGAGACAGAGTACAATGCAGAAAAAGACATAACTTTCTACCCAGGACTTGCAGAGAAATATATAACAGTTAATCCTGGAGAATTTGTGATTTTCTTCCCACAGGACGGACATGCTCCATGTGTTAGCGAGGAAAGCGAGATACAGAAGGTTATCTTCAAGATCAAAGCATGAAACAATAAAGTAGGTGATTATAAAAACCCAATAATATGGCAACAAAGAAGACCGCTTCTGCTGCTTCAAGCAAAGCAAAGAAAGCAGCAACTCCAAAGGTAAAGCATATCGGCTTGGTAAAGAATGACTCATGGCTTGAGCCGTTTGAACCTGCTATTGTCGGACGCCATCAGCATGCATTGGATAAACTTAACGAGCTTACTAATGGCGGAAAGCATAGCCTCAGCGACTTTGCAAGTGGTTATCTGTATTTCGGATTGCATCGCACTAAGAGCGGATGGGTGCTTCGCGAATGGGCTCCTAATGCAACAGAGATTTATGTCATTGGCGAGTTCAACCAGTGGCAGGAGCTTGACGATTACAAGATGACCCCCAAAGACAATGGCAATTGGGAAATCAAATTGAAGTCAAAGCAGCTCAAGCATGGCGATCTGTATAAGTTGAAGGTGAAGTGGCAAGGCGGAGAAGGAGAGCGTATCCCTTCGTATGCTCGTCGCGTTGTGCAGGATGAGGCAACAAAGATTTTCTCTGCACAGGTGTGGGCACCAGAAACACCATACGAGTTCAAGAAGAAAAACTTCAAGCCAAACACAAGTCCTCTCTTCATATATGAATGTCATATCGGTATGGCTCAGGACGAAGAGAAGGTTGGAACATACAAGGAATTTAAGGACAATATCCTTCCTCGCATAAAGAAAGACGGCTATAATGCCATTCAGGTCATGGCAATAGCAGAGCATCCTTACTATGGCTCATTCGGTTATCATGTCAGCAATTTCTTTGCACCTTCAAGCCGTTTCGGTACTCCTGAAGAGTTGAAAGAACTTGTTGATGCAGCTCATGAGATGGGCATAGCAGTCATCATGGACCTTGTTCAGTCTCATGCTGTTAAGAATGAGTTGGAAGGACTTGGCAATTTCGCAGGCGATGGATGCCAGTACTTCCTTTCAGGTGACAGACGTGAACATAATCAGTGGGATAGTCTTTGCTTCGACTATGGAAAGAATCAAGTCATTCATTATCTGCTCAGTAACTGCAAGTATTGGCTTGAAGAGTATAAGTTCGATGGATTCCGTTTTGATGGAGTGACATCAATGCTTTACTATAGTCATGGACTCGGTCAGGCATTTGGCGGTTATGGCGACTATTACAATGGTGGTCAGGACGATGAGGCAATTGCATACCTCACACTTGCAAACCTCCTTATTCACGAGGTTAATCCAAAAGCAATCACTATAGCAGAGGAAGTGAGTGGCATGCCAGGTCTTGCAGCACCTTTCAAGGATGGAGGCTATGGTTTTGACTACCGTATGGCAATGAATATTCCTGATTACTGGATTAAGACAATCAAAGAACTCAAGGACGAAGACTGGAAACCAAGCAGCATGTTCTGGGAAGTTACTAACCGTCGTCAGGATGAGAAGACAATATCTTATGCTGAATCGCACGACCAGGCACTCGTGGGAGACAAGACAATCGTGTTCCGCCTTATTGATGCCGACATGTACTGGCATTTCAAGAAGGGTGACGAGAACTTCATGGCAACTCGTGGCATCGCACTTCATAAGATGATAAGACTGCTCACCGCTTCAACCATCAATGGTGGCTATCTCAACTTCATGGGTAACGAATTCGGACACCCAGAGTGGATAGACTTCCCACGCGAGGGCAATGGATGGAGCCATAAGTATGCACGTCGCCAGTGGAATCTTGTTGACAACAAGGAGTTGTGCTATCACTACTTGGGAGACTTTGATGAAGCAATGCTCAAGACACTTTCTACCGTGAAGAATCTCCAGAAGACTCCTGTCGTTGAAGTATGGCATAACGATGGTGACCAGATTCTTGCATACTCTCGAGGTGATTTGCTGTTTGTGTTCAACTTCTCCCCAAGCCGTTCATACACCGACTATGGATTCATAGTTCCTCAAGGCAGTTACGATGTTGTGCTCAACACTGACAATAAACTTTATGGTGGCAATGACCTTGCAGACGACTCTGTCCGTCATTTCACTAATTACGATCCTATATATGAAAAAGATGGCAAGGGATGGCTCAAGCTTTATGTGCCAGCTCGTAGCGCTGTCGTTCTTCGAAAGAACGCAGAATAAGTCATCAAGAAAGCTGAATAATGGCATCTAAGAACGTATTCAAAGAAAAAACCGCAGGAGTAATTCGCTACTCCTGCGGCATTCTGTTCCTTCTGTTTAGTTTCTGCTATCTGTACTTTGTTCAGGGCGATGTATTGGCAGAAGCACAGTATGTATATTCAAAAGGAGTGACCACATACTCACTTCATGTAGGCGCAATACTCATACCATTGGTGTTGTTGCTTGTTCAGTGGTTAGTATCTCTTGTCACACGTTTGCCGGCATCATGGCATGCTCTCTCATACGTGCCGTCAGTGCTGCTTCTCACGGTGTTAACCGATGTGAATCACGACACCATGCACCATTTCTCCCTCGGAGCTTGGGCGTGGGTAGCACCATTGATCATCGTGCTCTTTGTAGGTGTGGTTGTCTTTGTCAAACGCCTTTCCGTTGGAAATGTTGACGGCATCCCAGACCTCAAATCTCAGCTGTATCCCAACTACATAGTGTTGCTTGTGCTGTTTTTAGTATGTGGCAGCGTGCCATCCACAACCGACATCTACCACTATGAATTGCGAGCAGAGCGTCTTATCTATGAAGGCGACTATGAAGGCGCCTCAAAGGTTGGCGAACACTCTCTGCGCTCCAGTATGCGGTTAGAGCAGTTGCGGATGTTTGCCCTCGCAAAGCAGGGTATGTTGGCAGAACGAATATTTGAATACCCTCATTATTTCGGTTCAAAAGGAATCCTTAATGTGGCAGATACCGTTGGTTCACGCAGAGTTGATAACGAGGACATCTGTTTTGCCCTCGGAGCTATATGTGGTAAATCCATCCGTAGCACAGAACGCTTTCTCCAGAGAATAAACGGGGTGGACTCCTTGCAGAACAAGATGACGAGAGACTATCACCTCTGTTATCTGTTGCTTGACAAGCGTGTTAAGGAATTTGCACACATCCTGCCACAATATTATAATCTTTCAAGTCCTGAAGACCTTTCCTCGCTTCCAAAAGCATATAAGGAAGCGTTGCTTATCATTGGAGACAGGGAAGACGCTCATGCAGGCTCCATCATGCTCAAAGGCGATTCGCTTGCCAGTCTTAACGACGATGCAATGGTTGCACGTTTCAATTCCTACGACAGCTTGAAGGTCAGCATCCTCAACGAACGCGAACGCATCAATCGCACCCACCGTGAATATGGCGACACATATTGGTGGTACTATGAGTATTCCGATAAAGCAGAAGGAGAATTGAAAGTGCAAAAGACAAAGTAATCATTACTAAGTGGTCACATAGCCACACAATCACTTTCCGAATAAAATCTCACGCTCGCGCTTTGTTGCAAGCGTAACCCAATCCTCAGGCACGAACTTCCAATGGTTCATGGGCTGAGGATTTATTATATCCTTTTCCTTGATGTATTCCATAAGGTAATAGCGTATGTCATGCTTGCTGACATTGACAATCCTGTTGTCAATCTCCTGCTTCGACAATCCTGCACCTTTTGTAAGGAGCTCACCTCCACCGTTTGCACGGTAAGCAGTCATTGCCACCATGTACGCCTTCTCTGGATCAAAAGCGTTTCCGGCAGCATCGCTCAGTATCGTGACTTTCTCGCCCTCAGGCTTAGTCACATCTACTTCATACCGTATGCCGGCAGCAGAGTCAAAGTTGAAGATGAAGTTCTTGAATCCCATCCTGTTCGGATTACTCTTCATCGGATAGATAAGCAGCATGTTGTCGTTCTCATTCTTCATCTGATTAGTCCAGTCGGCATAGCTCATCTCAAGGTAACTCTTGATTTCATGACCATATAGCTTTACCGTGTACAGATGGTCTTCAAACCTGTACATGTCGAAAAGATTGCTTACCTTCACTTCGCCAGCCTCAATGGCAGCATTGAAGAAGAGTGGGGCAGAGAATGAAATGTCAGCCCCCGACACTTTCAGCTGAAGTTCCTGTATCAGGTCTATGTATGCCGACGAACCGAAGTACGAATCCGTGACATCCACTCTGTTTATGAATGTGCCTATCTTTTGTGTGGCAAAACGCTTCACCTCGTTGAATGCGAAAGCAAAGTGCCGTTTATACTCCTTTGCATGATTGTTGTGCAAGGTGCCAATGTAGTTGATGGCAGCAGATATGCTGTTGCTCGTCACTTTATTGTCCTTGCCGACATTAAAGATTATGTCAACCACAGCCACCGAGTAAGCATAGCATCCCGGATTGACGCACAACACGCTCTTGCCGCTTTCCGTGGTCACCTCCTCCATGTTGTTGTAGTGGTCATGACCATACAGAATGAGGTCAAACCCGTCAACCTTTGTCGTCGTCTCACGAGTGGCGTTTTCTTTATACTCAGGCGTGATGATGCCCTCGTCCATACCGCTATGGAAAAGACCGATGATGAAATCAGGTGCCTCATTCTCCTTCACAATCTTCACCCACTTCCTGGCGCTTGCCTCCATGTCCTCAAATCTGATTCCTTGCCATTTCTCCTTCGGAATCCAGTGAGGAATGGCAGGTGTTATCAATCCTATGACGGCAATCTTCACTCCTCCACGAATGAATACCCTGTACGGTTCGAAATAAGGTTCTCCATTGTCCGTGCGTATGGCATTGGCACCCAATACGGGGAAATTACAATCGGATATGAACTGATCGTAAATCTCATGACCTGTCTCAATGTCATGATTACCCATTACGCTCACATCATATCCGATGAAATTGCACAGCTCAGCCACACGGTGATGCTTGTGCTTGCTTATGTAGTTGTAGTAGTAAGCCGTTGGCTCTCCTTGCAGCATGTCACCTCCGTCAATCAGAAGTGTGCTGCCTGCCCCTTGTTGACACAGGTTAGCAACAAAGGCATGCACTCTCTGCAGACTGCCTTTGCTCCATCTGTCATGTCGGAAGTCATACGGAAAATAATTCCCATGAACATCCGTCGTGAAGATAATCTTTAGTTGCCTTGTCTGTGTATCTTGTGTCAATTTAGTTTGCAGCTTCAAATTCCTTGAGGAATCTCACATCGTTCTCCGAGAACAGACGCAAGTCCTTAACTTGATACTTGAGGTTTGTTATTCGTTCTATACCCATGCCGAAAGCATATCCCTTGTACTTTGTTGAGTCAATGCCGTTAGCCTCAAGCACGTTAGGGTGAACCATGCCGCATCCGAGGATCTCAAGCCATCCGCTACCCTTGCACATTGAGCAACCCTTGCCCTTGCAGAGTGTACAGCTTACATCCATCTCAGCACTTGGCTCTGTGAATGGGAAGTAGCTTGGGCGGAGACGAATCTGAGTGTCCTCACCGAACATCTCCTTGGCAAAGAGCAGAAGCACCTGCTTCAGGTCTGTGAAGCTCACATCCTTGTCAACATAGAGTCCTTCCACCTGATGGAAGAAGCAGTGAGCACGTGCGCTTATCGCCTCGTTGCGATACACGCGTCCAGGGCAGAGCACACGCAGAGGTGGCTGCTGCTTCTCCATCACACGAGCCTGTACGGAACTGGTGTGAGTGCGGAGAATGATGTCAGGGTGAGCCTCCACGAAGAATGTGTCCTGCATGTCACGTGCAGGGTGGTCTTCAGCAAAGTTCATGCTTGAGAAAACGTGCCAGTCGTCTTCCACCTCAGGACCCTCAGCGAGTGAGAAACCGAGACGCGAGAAGATGTCGATGATTTCGTTCTTAACGATGGTGAGAGGGTGGCGTGTGCCCAATCCGATAGGGTAGGCAGTACGTGTGATGTCGAGCGAGTTGCCCTCTGTCTCCTGTACGGCACAAGCCTCTCTGAGTTCGTTAATCTTATCTTGCGCTTTGTTCTTAAGTTCGTTTATCTTAATACCCACCTCCTTCTTCTGGTCGGCAGGCACGTTGCGGAAGTCTGTCATCAGGGCAGTTATCGATCCCTTCTTGCTGAGATACTTGATGCGCAACGCTTCAATCTCCTCTGGTGAGTTGGCTGAGAGGTTCTCAACCTCCTCAATCATGCTTTGAATTTTTTCTAACATATCTTTTGAGTATTATTTTTGTCGGAAGAGGCTTTGCGAGTTGTAAAAATGCAGTTGATACAGCTAATATCAAGTCATTTGCCCCACACAGCCAGTAATTTTCCACAAAGATAGTGATTTTACTTCACAATATAGTTATTAATAAAAAATAAACACCTAAATTTGTATGTTTTTAATATAAAAGATGCCGATAAATGGCATTTTAAGAAGATGAAAAAAACATTTCCGGTAATATATTTTGCCTTGACCGTCCTTACTATTGCAGGATGCAAGGATGGCAAGACAGGTGGAGAGTCAGATGCCGACAGCAATGACGATGACATTGCCGTTGCCGACACTATGGCTTATGCAGGTGACACGCTCCATCTCTTCGAGGAGCAGGAACCCCCACCGGCAGTAGATGAGTTGTTCGATGACTTCTTTTTCAATTTCGCTGATGACCGGAAGTTCCAGAACCAGCGAGTATCATTCCCTCTGCCATTGGAAGAGGATGGTGCGACAACCTCTTTGGGTAAGGCAGAATGGGACGACTTAGGAAACTTCGATTCACCGGATGTGTTTGCCGTTGTTTATGAAAGAGACCAAGACCTCGAGTTGCAGAAGGACACCACCATCAATAGCGTGAGTGTTGATAAGATAAACCTCCGTGGTGAGCATCTCCAAAAGTACAGCTTCAACAGAGTGGGTGGTAAGTGGATGCTCACAAAGATGGAGAAAGAGTCATTGTCGCAACACCCTAACGGAGAGTTCTTCGAGTTCTACGCACGATTCATAACAGACTCACTCACACAAGTGTCATCGCTCAAGTCACCACTCAAACTGGTGCTCACACCTCAAGGCGATGATGACATGCAGATAGAAGAGCTCACACCAGAGGACTGGACAAACATGCGTGCCGACCTCCCATTGCCAGAGGACATAATCATGTCCATCGACTATGGCCAGTCATGCCTGAGTCAGAACAGGAAGATATTACTCGTGGAAGGCATCAGCAACGGTTTCTATATGAAGTTCAAGTTCGATAAAGGTCCTGACGGATGGAAACTGAATGAGATAGAATACTAAAAATTCCACTCCCAACAACCATGACTATAGAAACAAACTACAGCCTTTTGGCTCATAACACATTCGGTATGGATGTGAGAGCCAGCCGCTTCGTCGAATACAACAGCGAAGCAGAACTCATAAGCATAATACCAGAGTTGCAGTCCGATGCTAATGTGCTTCACATAGGCGGAGGTAGCAATCTGCTTTTCCAGAGCGACTACGACGGTGTCATACTCCATAGTGCCATACGTGGGATAACCATTGAGGACGAGGACGAGGACGAGGTGCTGGTGCGTGTAGGTGCTGGTGAGGTGTGGGACGAATTTGTCTCGTATGCAGTATCGCATGGATGGGGTGGAGTGGAAAACCTCTCTCTCATTCCAGGAGAAGTGGGAGCAAGTGCCGTGCAGAACATCGGAGCATACGGAGTAGAGGCAAAGGATGTGATAGCACTCGTTGAGGCTGTCGAGTTGTCAAGCGGACAGAAACGATGCTTCGGCACCGTGGAGTGTGACTACTCATACCGCCAGAGCATATTCAAGCAGCAACTGAAAGGCAAGTATGCCGTGACTTACGTGACCTACCGGTTGCAGAAGCATCCTGTGCTGAAACTCGAATATGGCAACATACGCACCGTGCTTGCCGATAAGAACAGCCTGACCATCAAAGATGTGCGACAGGCAATAATAGACATACGAAACGCCAAGCTGCCCGACCCAAAGGTGCAGGGCAATGCAGGCAGTTTCTTCATGAATCCTGTCGTCAGCAGAGAAAAGTTCATGGAGCTGCAGCAGCAATACCCAACTATGCCATACTACGATGTGCCTGACGGTGTGAAGATACCGGCAGGATGGATGATAGACCAGTGCGGATGGAAAGGCAAGTCACTCGGACGTGCTGCCGTACACGACAAGCAGGCTCTCGTCCTTGTCAATCTTGGTGGAGCAACATCAGCAGAGATAGTGGCACTGAGCGATGCCGTATGCAAGAGTGTGCATGACAAGTTTGGTGTCGATATTCACCCCGAGGTGAATTTCATTTGAATGTTGAGGTGAGTCTTTTAGGTAACTATATAGTATTTGGCTACGCCGAGTTGAACGTTGACCCATAGTTATTTAAGACTACGTCTTTTATTGTTTTGGACGCTTCACCCAAATTATCTGCAATGTTTCTGCAATTATTGAAGATAAATTGAAGAGAATTTGAGGGAGGAACGACCGTCCTAAAAAGCATAAGTGCAGAAGGCACGTTGGTCAAATTCTATATAGTGTCTTAATAATTTGTTATATAGAAGTACAATGAAGATAACATTACTTGGTACAGGCACATCATGTGGCGTCCCACAGATAGGATGCCCATGCGAGGTGTGTACCTCAAACGACCCACACGACAAGCGTCTCCGTTGCTCTGCACTTGTCGAAGTCAACGGCAAGCGTATATTGATCGATTGCGGTCCAGACTTCCGTGAGCAAATGCTCCGCATCGATTTCCTTCCACTCGATGCTGTACTTGTCACTCATGAGCATTACGACCATGTGGGAGGACTTGACGACCTTCGCCCCTATAGTGTCTTCGGCGATGTTGATGTCTATGCCGAGCAGTTCTGCATAGACCACCTCATCGAGCGCATACCTTATTGCTTCACCCCAAAGGACAAGCGCTATCCGGGAGTGCCGGCACTCAACCTCATAGCAATAGAACCTCATCGCCCGTTCATCATTGACAAGAACGAATCCGAACCAATGAAGGGCGAGTATCTCGAAGATTACGTTCGTGAGAAACGAGACAATATCATTAACACAAGAAAGGAGAAGGAGGCAAACGGTGAGGTGCTGCCAGTAGAGATTATGCCTATTCGTGTGATGCATGGCAAACTGCCAATAGTCGGTTTCCGTATCAACAACTTTGCATACATCACCGACATGAAGACCATACCAGAAGAGGAGTTCCAATACCTGCAAGGTGTTGACTACCTTGTTGTGAACGGACTTCGTCACAAAGAGCATCCAAGTCACCAGAGCATAGAGGATGCCATAGCCTTTTCACATCGCATAGGAGCAAGCGAGACATGGCTCATACACATGAGTCATCATATTCGTCCGCATGCAGAGGAACAGCAACTGTTACCTCCACACATCCATTTGGCATTCGATGGCGAAGTTATTGAAGTTCCAGAGTAGAATGGAGGGTGATGATATTAGCAACCGAATATGATATACAGGTAATATTGGTATCTCTCCACATACATTAACAGCAAGCATTACAAGTCTCCTGCAAGACTTATTTTTTATCGTCTATTACGACCAAGGTCGATCGTAATAGACGATAAGCTTTGGTCATAATAGACGACAAATATCGGTCGTAATAGACGCCTGAAAAAGATGTCAATAGTACACGGTTCTCAAACCGTAATAATGGTAGATTTCACCCATATAAAAATCACGCTCAGTAACACTACCGAGCGTGATTTTCTATGTTGGGGATTCAATGAATCTGTTATTAATTACTGTATCGTGTAGGTAATACACCTTGTGCTGGTTGTGTGTCAGAGATAGTGCCATCTCCGTTCACGTACTTCAAACCAGAATGATCACCAGTTTGGTGTGGGTCGTTGTTAATAATAGAACGTGGATATACAAGAGCATTATTACGTCCACATGATTCCCATGACTCTAAGAATGGTTCCACACCTTCAGGGAACTTAGGATTATTTTCACTTACGTTTCTGAATTGTACACCTGCTTCTGGATTGCTTCTGTCGTAATATACAATACGATTCTTATCCCAAGGCAGACGGTATGCACAATACTCATTAGCTACCCAGTCTTTGAAATGTGGGAATGCCTGACCGATATGACCATATTCAAGCATCCATGGACATTTTGCTGTAGTGTTTATGAGTTGTGGAGCATAGTTTGTTCCATTCTTGCCAGTGCCATCTGCGTTTTCATGGTAGCCATTGCCTTCTGCTTGGTCGCGTAGGTTCTTTTGAAGTTCTGCACCAGATACAAAATAATTAGAACCATTACGGTTGTTCTTGATGTAAATCTTCTGTTGGAAAGCGTGAAGAGCCATGTTGAGTTGATCCACGTCACTTCCGCTCCATTGATTTTGCATTTTTACAGCATTGTAAATACGATATGTTGCAACTGGAGCATGACGGAATTTTGTGTCATCGACATTAACCTGTGTAAGTGCTCCACCTGTGCCAAGGAGTCTGTGTATCTCAAATGTCTCGCCAAATTCAGCAGGGTCTTTTGCTACATAGATAGGCATTGTGGCGCCTGTTGCCTGAATCGTAATTACGAGGTCAAGCCATCCTTGGTTCTTCGTGTTTCCTTGATACATAAGGTCGAAAACAGCATCGTTGAAGTCGAAGTCAACACCCTTGTTACCAAGGTCTTCGCACATGATACGCTTAGGCCAACGGTCTTGTGGAATGAACTCTCCTGGAGTGATTTTTACTATCCAGTTACTATAGTATCCGTCACCGTCATATGCACAACTTGCTCCATCTCCACCTTGTTCATTTCCATACTTACGTAGTTGATAGTCAAATGCAAGATAATAGCCAGTACGATGATGCCACTTACCATCAGCCATGTATTCCATCCAGTCAAGTTGTATGAGTTTGTATTTCTCACCCCAGAATCCAGTAGATGCAGAGCTGTTATAGCAGAAACTTTCTGTACCTGATGACATAACGTAGTCAATGGTACGATGACTTACATCTGCATTCGCTTTCCAAGGTTTGTTGTTTGTGCTTCCATGGTTGAAGTCATTAAGATGATGCCATGTACTGTTATCGTCTGTACTAGCATAAGTCTTTGCCTTCAACTGGTCCATTTCAAATGTTGCTTCTTTGTACCATCCTGTTTCTCCATTCTTTGTCCATGGAATTGCTTTTCTTTGTCTTCCGTCATCAGAACCTGCTTTGAAATCACCATATGCATCTCGTTCATAGTCCCAATCGGCGCTGACATCCTGAACAAAGTAGTCTGAGAGGTGGAGTTCTATTTCATATTCTTTATACTCGTCACCATCTAAGTTGTGAGTAGAGAACCAGTTAGAAACGAATTTTATCTCAGCATCTGTGACGTCACCTTTAGGTGTGTTGCCAGGTGTTCCTGTTGCTTGAGGAGCTGTATAGTTAGTAGAGTAGTAGTAGCCATCGTCGTTAGGCCATCCTGGAAGTTTGACGAAAGAACACAATGGATGTGAACTTTCTGTGTTTGTCCATTCGTTGCGGTTTACTGAGTATAGACCTGCATATTCCCAATCGGCACGATCTGGAATGTCTGCTCTTGTTGACTTTTGTATTGGATTATTTTCTGCATTTTTTCCCTGCATTGCTTCAAGGATGTCAAGATTCACCCCGAATCCCCATGTGTGATTAGGGTCAGGAGTACCAAAATTTTCTTGGAAGCTCTTGTTGTATGCCTCCACATCCATGTCATGCTTGATAGTGCCTTCATCTACTGCAACGTAGTCTTGGCACGACGAGACACTAAGTGCTGCCATAGCACCAATGCCTGTAGTAATGAATAGAGTTTTTAAGTTCATAGTAATAATATTAATGAATAATTCGTATAAAGTCAGTATGACTG
>JAZLHP010000006.1:0-36351 GCA_045616905.1 Bacteroidaceae bacterium | reverse complement strand
GCATGTCTCAATGCATCGGAGCGTTGTTGTGCCTACGGCGCATACCTTGTGTCCGTTGTCCTTGGCTGTGTTGACTAAGTCGCATGCCTCCTTGTTCACAAACATCTGCTCGCTGTCTGTCTTGTGCTTGGTGAGGTCTTCCACATCAATGCTGCGGAAGTTTCCTAATCCGGCGTGGAGTGTAAGGAATGCTTGGTTAACACCTTTGATTTCCATACGCTTCATGAGTTCGCGAGAGAAGTGAAGTCCTGTGGCTGGTGCTGTTACTGCTCCTTCGTTTTGAGCGAAGATAGTCTGGAGACGCTCGTGATCTTCTTCTTCTGCAGGACGTTGATTGCGCACGTCGTCAGGAAGTGGTGCCTCGCCTAATCCGTAAAGTGTTGCCTTGAATTCGTCGTGAGGACCGTCGTAGAGGAAGCGGAGTGTGCGACCGCGGCTGGTTGTGTTGTCGATGACTTCTGCAACAAGTGATTCGTCAGGACCGAAATAGAGTTTGTTGCCGATGCGAATCTTGCGCGCAGGGTCAACAAGCACGTCCCAAAGACGAAACTCTTCGTTAAGTTCGCGGAGGAGAAACACCTCAATGCGTGCTCCTGTTTTTTCTTTGTTTCCGTAAAGACGGGCAGGGAACACCTTTGTGTCGTTGAATATGAATACGTCGTTTTCGTCAAAGTAGTCAATGATGTCCTTGAACAGTTTGTGTTCTATCTCGCCAGTTTTGCGATGTACGACCATAAGTCGGCATTCATCACGGTTGTAAAGTTTTGTCTCCGGATTATAACTTGTAGGATAAGCAGCAATCTTGCTCTCCGGTAGTTTGAACTTGAATTGTGAAAGCTTCATCGTAATATTATTCTATTGTTGATTATTCTTGATTTTGTATATGTTTTAATTATCCTTGATTTAGCGGATGTTTAATTCTTCTTGATTTCACTGATGTTTTTTGACACCCATTCACCAAAGTCGTTAATTTCTAAACAGTCTTGTATCTTGTAGTCGCCGATGCGTGTGCGGACGAGATCTGTTAGGTAAGCTCCGCAACCGAGTGCTTCTCCTATGTCGCGTGCTAATGCTCTTATATAAGTGCCTTTGCTGCATACGACTCGTATGCAAGCAGACAGGTAGGGACTTGTCAGATTCTCAAACACAATGCTGACGCGTGAGTCGTCGGGTGCGTCGGTTTGTTGTGGTTCGATGATTCCGTAGCTTAGAAGCTCAATCTCGTCAATGACAAGAGTCTTGGCTTTGAGTTCCACTTCCTCTCCTTGACGGGCGTATTTGAAGGCGCGTTTGCCATCGACCTTGACAGCAGAGAATACTGGTGGCACTTGTTGGATGGTGCCTCGGAATTTAGTGAGAACTTCTTCCACCTTCTCCCTTGTCACTCCTTCTGTTGAGTATGTGCTGTCTTCAGACTTCTCCATGTCAAAGGATGGAGTGGTGGCTCCGAGTTTCAGGGTTGCCACGTATTCCTTTGTGTGCGACTGCAGTTCGTCAATCTTTTTTGTGTCTTTCTCTGTACACAAGATGAGCACTCCTGTTGCGAGAGGGTCGAGGGTTCCTGCATGGCCAACCTTAAGTTTCTTTATCCCCAACCTGTGTGAAAGTTCGGCACGCGCCTTTGCAACAAGATTGAAGGATGTCCAACCGTATGGTTTGTTGAATGTGAGAATCATGCTGTGAAGTTATTATGTCTCTCTACAGAAGTTGCCAGATGATGACGGACAAACCTGCAATGGCGCAGTAAATGGCAAACCAGATCATCTTGCCTTTCTTTACAAGGTTTATCATGAGCTTGCATGCGAGGCATCCTGTGATAAACGCTGCAACGAAGCCAATGCATAGTGACAACGGACTTATTCCTGCCATTGCCTGCTCCATTCCCACCTTCAGCATGTCCTTGACATCGAGCAGCGCCATTCCGAGAATTGGTGGAATGGCCATAAGAAATGAGAACTGAGCGAGATTGTCCTTCTTGTCGCCGAGGATGAGTCCTGTTCCGATGGTCGATCCGCTTCTGCTGAGTCCCGGCAATGCTGCCACGGCTTGCGCGATTCCTATGATGAATGCGTCAACAATGGTGATGCGTTCTTTAGTGCGTGGCTTGGCAAAATAGGAGAAACTGAGTAGTGCAGATGTTACGAGCAGACAGATGCCTACAACCATCAATCCTTGGAAAGCAGTCTCAATGTAATCTTTGAAGAACACTCCTACAATGCCTATTGGAATCATGGAAATGAAGATGTTGAGTGCGTATCTCTGAGGGTCGTTCAAGGAACCGTTCCACTGGAATAATCCTTTGAAAATCCATGTCACCTCTTTCCAAAGAATCACGATAGTGGAAAGCACGGTGGCAACATGTACTGCGATGGTGAATGACATTACCTGTTCGGGGTCCTGGATGCCAAACAATTCACCGGCAATAGCAAGGTGTCCGGAGCTGCTTACTGGAAGATACTCTGTTAGTCCTTGGAATATGCCCATTAACAAAGCTTGTATTTCGTTCATGTCCCTTTTGGTTTTTATTCAATTGTATTTTTAAAGAACGGAAGTGCTTGTCTCTTCAGAAGAAGTGTTGCCTTTATTTTCTGTCTGGGACAAAACACTTGATGATGAGCTCGTATTTGAAGAATTCAAGACTTCTGCTTTTGGTGTGGCATCTTCTACGACTCTTTTTGATGGCCATAGTATGGCTACGATTTCAAATATGAAACCGAACAAGCATACCATTGGAGCAATCTTGATTCGTGTGTCGCTGAAAATGTCGGGGTTGAATGCTTGTTCTGTGGTACTGTCTCCTGCCATTAGGGCAAAACCGATGAGAATGATTGCAAAACCTACTGCAAGGAGTATGTAGTTGATCTTGCTGAATGCGAAATTGTTCATATTGTTGTGAATTTTATTTTAATCTTGCTTGTGATTGACTGTCTGCAGAGTGCGTCTTTTAAATGTAATAAAGCTCGTTTGTTGTCATCTTTAAGTATTTCTGCAAAGAGAAGTAAGTGCAGATAAATGTGATGAGTATGCCGAAAAGGAATACTGCTACAGACACGATAATGAGTTCTTGAAATCCTATGACTGATGATACTGTTGGCTCGAATGTCTGCAACCAGAACACTCCACTCACTATGAGAGCATCGGCAAGTATCGCAGAAATGATACCGAGCGTGAATCCTCTTGTGACGAAAGGCTTGCGTATGAATGCCCAGCTGGCTCCGACGAGTTTCATCGTGTTGATGATGAATCGGCGTGAGAATATTGTCAGTTGCACGGTGTTGTTTATAAGTGCGAAAGAAATGTAGGTGAACAATGCCGCTATTATGAGCAGTATGATTGTTATCTTCCTGATGTTGCTGTCAACGATGTTGAGTAGGTCTTGCTGGTAAATCACATCCACGATGTTAGGGTCGCCCTTCAACTTGCTTACAATTTTGTTGATACTGTCATTGTTTGCGTACTCTGCTTTCAGATTGATTTCAAACGATGCGGTAAATGGGTTGAAACCGAGAAATTCGGAAGGATCGGTGCCGAGTTCTTCTATTTGTTCCTCGATTGCTTGTTCTTTTGAAATGTATTCAATCTCGCTGACGTAAGGGTCGCTCTTGAATGATGCTTGCATGTCTGAAATCTGTGTCTCATTCATGTCGTCGCTGATAAGCACACTTATGTTGATGTTCTCTTTCACTGCGTCAGAAAGGTTCTTTGCTGTGAGCACGAAAAGGACTACTATGCCCAATAGCACAAGCACGAGTGTTGTACTGATGGTCGTTGTGATGAACTGTGTGCTGAAGATGTTTTTTTTACGTTTGCCCATATTGTGTTGCCTGCGTAATGGTGTTTGTATAAAGTACAATGCGTGGTTGATTATTTCACTTCCCTTCCTTTGAGGGTGGCAGAACTTGAATCTGTGATGATTACGTTGACGAAGTCGCCGATGTGATGGTCACCACGATCGAAAACCACAACTTTGTTTTGTGGAGTTCGTCCGAAAAGTTGCTCTCGGCTTCTTTTGCTGAATCCTTCCACCAAGATCTCGTAGGTCTTGCCAATGTCTTTTCTGTAGTTTTCTGCTGAAAGTTCGTTCTGCAAGGCTATCATCTCGTTCAGACGGCTTATTTTTGTCTCTTCTGGCACGTCGTCAGGCAGATGCTTGCTTGCATAGGTTCCAGGGCGTTCGCTGTATTTGAACATGAATGCGGATGCGTAACCGACTTCTCGCATGAGTGAAAGGGACATTTGGTGGTCTTCTTCCGTTTCAGAATGGTAACCAACGAAGATGTCGGTGGTGATAGACGCTTCTGGCAATATTCGCTTGATTGCTGCCACGCGGTCGAGGTACCATTCGCGTGTGTATTTCCTGTTCATGAGTTGCAGTATCCGGTTGCTTCCACTTTGCACAGGCAGATGTATGTGTTGACAGATGTTCGGGTGTGAGGCAATGACCAACAGCGTCTCGTCGCTCATGTCTTTTGGATGCGATGTGGTGAAGCGTATGCGCATGTTTGGAGCTGCTTCTGCTGTCAGGGCAAGAAGTTGCGGGAATCCAATTTCTCCACATTTGTAACTATTGACATTCTGTCCAAGTAGAGTTACTTCCTTGTAGTTGCGAGCTTCCAAATCCTTTATTTCTGCAATGATGCTGTCAACCTCTCTGCTTCTTTCACGTCCTCTTGTGTAAGGCACGATGCAGTAGTGGCAGAAATTGTTGCATCCGCGCATAATGCTGACAAATCCACTTATGTGGTTTCCGCAGATGCGTTCAGGAATGACGTCGCGATACGTTTCTGTAGTGCTGAGCTCAATGTTGATAGCTTTCTCGCCTACCTCTACTGAAGCAAAGAGATCTGGCAGTGTGAGGTATGAGTCGGGACCTGCAACTAGGTCTACATGGTGGTTCGCGATAAGGTCGTCTTTGACGCGCTCTGCCATGCATCCAACTACACCGATGATGAATTTCCCACCTTTTTTCTGCATGGCATGCAGTGCCTCAAGGCGACTGTATATTTTGTTCTCTGCGTTTTCTCTGACGGAGCAGGTGTTTAGAAGTACTGCGTCTGCTTCGTCTATGGATTCACAGGTCTCATAGTCTGCCATTTTCATGACGGAAGCAATGACTTCGCTGTCAGCCACATTCATTTGGCATCCATATGTTTCTATAAAAAGTTTCTTCATTTATGAAATAGGTCAAAATATGGTGCAAATTTACAAAAAATAATTGGATTAATCGCAATTACGAGGAGTTGCAAAATAAAAAATCCGTAACTTTGTGGCGGAATTAGATTTTTTTAATTAAATATTGTGCTTTTTCACTCCAAACACGTTGCGGAAATGGTGGTTTGGTGGGCAGGCATAATGCGTATAAAAGAACTAAAACGGGCGTACGACCCGTGTGTTGATCATTATGTTGAAATTGGAATTTCAGAAACAAATAGCTAATAGTCAGTTTACTCTGCCAGTGGTGTGCGTGATGGGGTTCGTGTTGTGGTTTGCATTGGCACAAGATGCACCATGTCAGTTTGTTGAGGGTGCAGAAGAAGGCATGGTGGCAAGACATGGAATTTGGAGTTTCGTCCCTTCTTACCTGTCAGAGGGCATGTTGGGAAATTCGCTTGGAGCAGTTGCTTCTGCATTGGCAATCTATTTGATGGCAGAACTGAACAACACTCATGTGTTGCTTAGAGTGAGTTCACGCATGTTGAGCAGTATGCTGGCGTTGCTGACAACCATGTATTTCTGTTTCCACACGTTTCAGCCAGGAAACGTGATTGCACTGCTTGTTCTTGCGGCATTTTTCATGCTGTTTTCATCCTATCAGCAGCCGTTGCCGATATTGTCATTTTCTGTGTTTTTAACACTGTCAGTTGCTTCACTCATCTGTCCTCAATTACTGTATGTTGTACCCGTGTATTGGGTGCTTTTGGGTTATTTGAGGGCATTTTCATTCCGATGTGTGCTGGCTTCTCTCATGGGATTGATGCTCCCTTATTGGTTTTATGCTGGCGTGTCCGTCTGCACGGATTCGTTTGATGTGTTTTTGACTCACGTTAATGCCATTGCAGATTTTGAATGGTTTGATTATTGTTTGTTGGATATTAAACATGTAGTGGCATTTGCTTTCGTGTTTGTGCTGTTCGTGTCTGGAGCTGTTGATTTCTACCGTAATAGTTTCTTGGATAAGACGAGAACGCGTGTGATTTACAATGCAGTAATCATTCATGGCATTGGAATGGTGTTGCTTGTGTGTTTGCAGCCTCAGCACTTCCACGATTTCATGCCGATACTATTGGTGGATACTGCAATCGTTTACGGGCATTTCGTCACTCTGACCCACACTTTGTTCACTCATATTTATTGTACGCTTTTGTTTTTAGCAGGCATTGCAGTTGGTGTTCTGCTTTGTTCTTGAAGGAATCACAGGATTCCATTAGGGTTATGTGGCGATTGCAACGTCGTGAGGTAACAATTGCAACGTCGTGACGCAGCAATTTTTGTGTCGTGACGTGGAGTCTGTCCATATTGTGGTTATCATGAAAAAAGGCGGCACTATCATGTGTCGCCTTTTTATTTTCTTTAGAAGCTTTTGATTAGTTGATTGCAGATTCGAGGTCTGAGCCAGCCTTGAACTTAGCAACCTTCTTTGCTGCGATAGTGATGGTTTCCTTAGTTGCAGGGTTGATGCCCTGACGTTCTGGACGCTCTGCAACAGAGAATGTGCCGAAGCCAACGAGTGCAACCTTGTCGCCAGCCTTCATAGCACCAGCGATAGCCTCAACAGTAGCGTCGAGAGCCTTCTTTGCGTCTGCCTTGCTCAATCCTGACTTCTCAGCGATTGCGCTTACGAGTTCACTTTTGTTCATAATAATCAATTGAATTAGATTTGAAATTAAAATATTTTGATTGTATCGAAGTAGTGGTTGTTGGTGGGCTTCTGATGCATTTCTTCTTTAAAGTCTGCCCACAAGTCGCATCATAATGCAGTTTTAGTGCAAATATATGTGATTAATTAATTCAAACAAACATTTTTTTCAAAAAAAAGTTGAAAAATCGTAAAAAAACTTTCATTTTCTCATTTTTTGCTCTCAAATACAAAGAAAAAAGCTAATTTTGCAGCCGAATTGCAAATGTAAGAATTAAAATGAAAATACCAATAGTAGTTAAGAGCCTGCTGATTATCAACATTGTGTTTTATGTATTGACATATTGGATAACGCCAATGATGCCTTTGGACGGACACAAAGACTGGTTTCTCAATTTCAACATATTATATCCTATAGGTATAGATGGTTTCAGCATCCATCAATACGTGACGTACATGTTTTTGCATGCCGATTGGTGGCATTTGTTCTTTAACATGTGGTCTTTGATGATTTTTGGTTGTGCAGTTGAGCAATTGTGGGGGGCAAAAAAGTTCATCATCTATTACATGGTTTGTGGAGTTGGAAGTGCTTTGTTCAATCAGTTACTGGCAGTGGCAGAGGTCATTCCACTTTCTTACCTTTATGGAGCTTCTGGTGCTGTGTTTGGAGTTATGGTGGCAGCTGCATTCCATTTCCCAGACACCCGCCTTTTCGTCATTCCTATTCCGTTCCCGATAAAGCTGAAATATCTTGTGATGGTTTATGCAGCTTTGGAGATTTATTTCGGAACGAATGGTAATGACTTGGTGGCACACTTTGCACACGTTGGAGGTATTCTGGTTGGACTTACCATGTTGCTGATTTGGAAATATATGGACAAACGTAAATTGCAGCGAGGTAACGAAGGGTACTGGACATCAACGAATTCTTACAACACGGGAAATTATACAAAGGATGATGGTGGGTTGTTCTCTCGCATGAAAGGGAAAATGTCACCAAAGCGCACTCCAAAGATGCGTGTGACAACTATAAATCCAGAGACGGATTCTAATGCTGCAGATCATGAATACAATGCTCGTAAAAAGGCTGATAATGATGAGATTGATAGAATTCTGGATAAAATAAGAAAGAGCGGCTACCAGAATCTTACCGAAAAAGAGAAAGCGACTCTTTTTGAAGCTAGCAATAAATGCTGATGAATTGCAGATAATGCTTTATGGCGGGAAAGATGAAAAAAGTCATCAAATATATTTGCATTGTCATGAACCTTTTGGTTGTCATGGCAATGCTTGTTTGTGCCTATTCCGCTTATTTGCCGCCTCAGAACTATCCTAATTGGTCGTATTTCGGAATGGCGTTTCCTGTGGCTTTGGCTGCAAATGTGGTGTTTTTGATAGGTTGGCTTATTTTCAAATGGAAAATGGCAGCAATTCCTGCGGTTGGAATGTTGTGCTGCATAGGAGCTATACGTACGTATTGTCCTATCAACTTTCCCTTAAGTGCGCCGGAAGGAAGTGTTAAGATATTGACGTACAACACCATGCATTGGGGCGAAAAAAAGAATGTGCCAGCAGAAGAAAATGAAATTGTGTTGTATCTGCAAAACAGTGATGCTGATATTTTGTGCTTGCAAGAGATTGGATTAAGCAAGATGGATCCGTTGCTTGATGCCTTGAAGGAGAAGTACCCATACAGACAAATCGCAAATGTGTCAGAAAACATGCAAGGTGTCCTTTCAAAGTATCCGATATCCGAGGGTGTCAGGATAAACTACAATTCAGCAACTAACTATTCGTTTGCATACGATGTTTACATTGGTGAGGATACGCTGGTGGTTATTAATAACCATTTGGAGTCTTATAAGTTAACAAAAGAAGATAAAGAGGAGTACAAGTCTGTCATCAAGCATCCAAATGATAGGTTTGGCGACAAGGAAGTAAGTGCACTGACTGACAAGATAAAGAAAGCCGATGTGATAAGAGCAGCCCAGGCTGACAGCTTGGCTGCTTTTGTAGAGAAAAATGAAGGACGGTATATTGTGATGTGTGGTGATTTCAATTCGTCGTCAATTTCTTATGTCCACCATCGGTTGACAAGGAAATTAAACGATGCTTTCACCCGTAGCGGTAATGGATTCGGGATAAGTTATAATCGAAATGGAATGTACTTTAGAATTGATCACATTCTTGTGAGTGACAACATAAGTGCTTACGAGGCGAAAGTGGACAATTCTATCAAAGCAAGCGACCACTATCCTGTCACTTGTAGTGTAAAATTGGAAGGAAAATAGCATAATCGCACGATTAAATGAATAATTTTAGTGTGAAATTCTTCAATTTGTAAAAAAAAGTATATCTTTGCACCTTGAATTGTCTTGAATTGTCTTGGACTCTACTGCTCAAGACACTTTTTCGTCTGCCATGCACCCATATTTATTAATAATGTGAATGGCTTTGCACTAAAAAGGTAGGCGAATACGTGGCAAACAAAAAAAGAAAAACAATAATAATAAATAATAACACTTTAAACAAAAATGCAAAACAAAGGATTTGTAAAGTTTTTAGCTGTGGCATTGACAATCATTTGCCTCTTCTATCTTTCATTCTCTGTTGCAACCAACTATTATGATGGTGAAGCAAAGAGGATTGCAGAAGCAAAAGGACAAGCTGCTGCTGATGCTTATTTAGATTCGCTTAGTGCGGACAACACGAGCTGCTACTTGTGGTACAACCTCAAGCAGTGCCGTGAAATCTCCGTTGGTCTTGGTCTTGACCTTAAGGGAGGTATGAACGTAGTGCTCGAAGTTAGTGTGGGTGACGTAATCAAGTCACTTTCTGACTACAATCAGGATCCTGCATTCCTCAAGTCTGTTGAAGAGGCAACTAAGGGTGCTCAGGAAAGTCAGAACGATTTCATTTCATTGTTTGTAAAGGCTTACAAGGCTAACACCAAGGGCAAACCCCTTGCTGCAGTATTCGCAACTCAGCAGTTGAGTGACAGAATTAATGCAAACAGCTCTGATAGTGATGTTGAGAAGGTGCTTCGCGAACGTGTTGACGACGCTGTTGACAACTCTTTCAACGTCCTTCGTTCACGTATCGACCGTTTCGGTGTTGTTCAGCCAAACATTCAGAAGATTGAAGGAGAAATTGGCCGTATCATGGTTGAACTCCCAGGTATCAAGGAACCTGAGCGTGTACGCAAGCTTCTTCAGGGTAGTGCAAACCTTGAGTTCTATGAAACTTATGATGCTTCTGCTGTTGCTCCTTATCTTTCCGAACTTGATCGTGCTTATCGTACAGGTCAGGTTGCAGTTGAGGAAGAGGAAGATATAACCCCTGCTGAAGAGGTCGCAGAAGAAGTGGAGGCTGAAGAAGTTGCTGATTCTGCAAAGACAGGCAAAAAGGCTGCCGACATCCTTGGTGGTGTTGAGAATGAAGAAGCAGAAGCTGCAGAGACAACAACTGCAGCTGACGCAAGTTCACTCTTTGCTGTTCTTGACGTTCGTCAGACTTACGGATGTATGGTAGGTACTGCTGCTGACACAGTGGCTGTAAACAAGATTATCAATTCAGACATTGCAAAGCAAATTCTTCCATCTGACCTCTCGCTCAAGTGGGACGTAAAGGCAGACAAGAACCGTCGTTATAATCTTTATGCAATCCGTGTACCAAGCAACGGTCGCGCACCACTTGAAGGAGAAGTCGTTGACGAGGCAAAGGCAGACTTCGACCAGTTCGGTGCTCCTGTTGTAAGCATGAAGATGAATAATGCAGGTGCTCGCAAGTGGGCAGAACTCACAGAAAAGAATGTAAACCATTGTGTAGCAATTGTTCTTGACAACCTCGTTTACAGTGCTCCAAACGTAAAGGGTAAGATTGACGGTGGCAGAACAGAGATTAGCGGTTCGTTCACTACTAATGACACAAAGGACCTCGCTAACGTACTCCAGTCAGGTAAGATGCCTGCATCTGCTTCTATCGTTCAGGAGGATATCGTTGGACCTACACTCGGTGCACAGTCAATCCGAGCTGGCTTCATCTCTTGCGTGGTTGCATTTATCATCCTGATGCTCTACATGGTGCTCATGTATGGTGTTCGTGAAGGTATGGTTGCAAACCTCGCACTTATTCTTAACTTCTTCTTCTCATTCGGTATTCTCACATCTCTTGGTGCTGCACTTACAATGTCGGGAATTGCAGGTATGGTGCTCACTCTCGGTATGGCGGTCGATGCAAACGTGCTTATTTACGAGCGCACAAAGGAGGAAATGAAGTCTGGAAAGAACATTGCAGCAGCCGTATCTGCAGGTTATAGCAATGCGTTCTCTGCAATCTTTGACTCAAACGTAACAACAATTCTCACAGGTATCATCCTGTTTAATTTTGGTACTGGTCCTATCAAGGGCTTCGCAACAACTCTCGTCATCGGTATCATTTGCTCATTCTTTACAGCAGTGTGGTTGACTCGTATTGTTTACGAGCACTTCCTTAACAAGGGTAAGTGGCAGAACCTCAAGTTTACAACTGCTCTTTCAAAGAACATGATGCAGGGTACAAAGTTCAATTTCATGGGCAATTTCAAGAAGTCATACATTTTCTTTGGCATTCTTCTTGCTGGTGTTATTGCAAGCTTCTGTATTCGTGGCCTCAGTCAATCTATTGACTTTACAGGTGGACGTAACTACAAAGTAGAGTTCGTTAAGGATGTTCAGCCAGAAAATGTTAAGGCTTCAATCGTCAAGCAGTTCGAAGCAAACAACCCATCTGGTGAGGCTATAAATGTTACAGTAATTGCCCTCGGTACAGAAGGTAACAATGTACGTGTGTCAACAAACTACCTTATCAATGAGAACAATGCTGAGTCTGATGCGAAGATTGAAAGCCTTCTTTATCAGGCATTCGTAGATGGCGGCATGGTAGATAAGAATGTTTCAGAAGAAGCATTCCTCGACCGTGACAACCGTGAGGGCGGATCAATCGTTTCTTCTCAGAAGGTGGGTCCTTCTATTGCAGAGGACATCACTTATGGCGCTATCATGTCTGTACTCTTCGCGATTGCCGTTATCTTCGTGTACATCCTCATCCGATTCCGCAATGTTGCTTACTCTGTAGGTTCAATCATAGCACTTGCTCTTGATACAGTCCTCGTTATCGGTATGTTCTCTGTGTGCTACGGATGGATTGGTTTCTCACTTGAAATCGACCAGACATTCATTGGTGCGATTCTTACTGTTATTGGTTACTCTATTAACGACAAGGTGGTTATCTTTGACCGTATCCGTGAGACATTTAAGAACTACCCAAAACGTGACCGTCAGCGTATCTTCAACGATTCGCTCAATAGCACTCTTGCTCGTACAATCAACACGTCAGTTTCTACGTTCATCGTGCTCCTCGTAATCTTTGTGCTTGGTGGTGACAGCATTCGCGCATTCGCATTCGCAATGATGCTTGGTGTTATCATTGGTACATCTTCTTCACTCTTCATCGCTGCACCTACAGCATACCTTGTAATGGGTGCGCGTATCAAGGAGGCAGATGAGGAAAAGGTTGTAGAAGAAAAGAAATAATTGAACAGTACAAAAAATAAGTCACGTGTTTTGCGAATTCTTTGACATTACTCAGCAAAACAAGGCCAAAGGGCAACAAAATAACACAATAAATAAAAATAAAGACGCAAAGTGTAACGACTTTGCGTCTTTTTTTTGTAACTTTGCACACGACAATAAAACAATCAACACTAATAAAACATTATTATGGCTAAAATTAAGGTCGCCATTGTCGGTTACGGCAATATTGGCAAGTACACACTTGAAGCAATAGAAGCTTCGCAGGACATGGAATGCGTAGGCGTGGTACGTAGAAACGGAGCCATTGACAAGCCTGCAGAACTTGCAAACTATCCTGTAGTAAAAGACATTGCAGAACTAAAGGATGTGCAGGTTGCAATCCTTGCTACTCCAACCCGTAAGGTGGAAGAATATGCTAAGAAATGTCTTGCTCTTGGCATCAATACAGTAGATTCATTTGACATACATACTCAGATTGTGGATCTTCGTCGTTCACTCGACGCAGAGGCAAAGGCAAATAACGCTGTCAGCATTATTTCTGCTGGTTGGGATCCAGGTTCTGATTCAATAGTTCGTACTCTTATTGAAAGTCTTGCACCAAAGGGAATCTCTTATACAAACTTTGGTCCTGGTCGTTCGATGGGTCACTCCGTGTGCGTACGTTCAAAGGAAGGTGTTAAGGATGCTCTCTCAATGACTATTCCTGTAGGCGAAGGCATACATCGACGTATGGTTTATGTTGAGCTTGAAGAGGGTGCAGATCTTGCAGAGGTGACAAAGGCAATCAAAGCAGACCCGTACTTTGCAAGCGATGAAACCCACGTGTTTCAGGTTGAGAGTGTGGACGCCCTCAATGACGTAGGCCACGGTGTTAATCTCACTCGTAAGGGCGTTTCTGGAAAGACACACAATCAGTTGTTCGAGTTTAACATGAAGATTAACAACCCTGCTCTTACAGCACAGGTACTCGTGAATGTAGCACGTGCGAGTCTTAAGCAGCAGCCTGGTGCGTACACCATGATTGAAATTCCTGTAATTGACATGCTGTGTGGCGAAAAGGAAGAGCTTATCCGTCACCTCGTATAAAAAGGGCAATGTAAATTTTAATGCTAAGCATAAAATTACATATAATTATTAAAAAAGGTACGAAATATTTCGTGCCTTTTTATTTTTGTATTAAATTTGTGAAGAAAAACCAAAAGGTGGGTTCTGTTTTCTGAATAGTTTTTACATTGCTTATTCTTTTTGAATACGGATTTTTATGTGGACCATACATAAGTATCGGAGAGCATACACGTAAAAAGAACTACAACATAGAGCATATGTAATGTAAAACAATTGATATAGAACTGCCATAAATAATCTTGACCAATAGTTTATGAAACAAACATTACTATTCTCAATTCTTCTTGTCTTTTTTGTTTCTTGTAAAGAGAAAAAAGATACTGGAGGTATGGTGGTGCCAATTGGCGAAATTCCTGGTATTTGTGAGGCTGATGGCGTAATAGGTGAAGGGACAAGTATGAATAATCTTGAACTCATTACTGCAGAAGATGATACGGTACAGATAGAGCTTAGCATGCCTGTGATGGGTGGAACTGCGATTGGAGATGAAATAAATGTTGTGTATAATGTCATGGAGGATCGCAATGTGTCCATTACTGCCACTAATCTGACCACATTGCAGCATCTTTGGTCGCAAAATGCAGCAGACGGAAGAGAACAATGTTTGGAAATCAATTCTCATGGCAGAGCCACTACTTATGATATGAATGTGAATTATGACAGATGGGCAATGTCTGACGGAATGCTGTTGCTGTTTGAGTCGCAGAAAGTAGGAGTTGAGCAAACTGTTCCAGCTGACACATTCCAGATTATGATGCTTGATGCGGACAGCTTGGTTCTTATAAACGGCAACTACACCACTAAATTCACACGAATCAACTGATATGTAACATCCCAGAATCAACTGGTAAATATTAGCAAGAATTAATTAACAAACAATAACATGAAAAAACTAATTATCTCTATCTTTGTCATGGCCGTGTTGCCGATGGCAATATCTGCTGCAAATAAAGGCAAGCAGAAAACTGATCGTGAAGTTTGGGTTGACATCATGTACCAGATGGCAGAACCGGTGATGAAAAATATGGCAGAAGGAAAGCTTCAGCAGGTTATGGACACAGCTGGTGGTTGCAAGAACCTCGAACTTTCTCCTACTTGGGACAATCGCAATAAGCGCGTTGCTTATATGGAGGCATTCGGTCGTCTTCTTGCGGGTTTGGCGCCTTGGCTTAATATGCCAGATGATGACACTCCTGAATGTGCAAAGCGCAAGCAACTTCGCGAATGGACACGCAAAGCAATCATTAATGCTGTTGACCCAAATTCACCTGATCGTCTCGGATGGGAAAGTGGAGGCCAGACACTTGTTGACGGTGCATACGTAGTCGAAGGGCTCTATCGCGGTTATGACTCGTTATGGGTTCCCCTTCCACAAGAAACAAAAGATTTGTACATAAAAGAGATAAAGGGACTTCGTCGTTACGACCCTCCTTACACCAACTGGTTCCTGTTTGTGGGAATGGAGGAAAGCTTTCTTATGTATGTTGGTGCAGAATATGATGCATTCCGAATAAAGACAGCAATGAGTAAGGTTGAGGAATGGTACATAGGCGATGGTATCTATAGTGACGGACCTTCTTTTGCATTTGACTATTATAACTCATTCGTTATTCAGCCAATGTATCTTGAGTGCCTTGAAATGATCTCTGCCCGTCAAGGTGGTAACTCTTATCTCATTCGTGCCAAGGATGGTAAGCGAAACACGGCTAACAACCGCAAGAAGGAGGTGCTGAAGCGTATGCAGAAATGGTCTGTCATTCTTGAACGTTTCATTTCCCCAGAGGGAACATTCCCTGTCGTTGGCAGAAGCATTCCATACCGAATGGCAGTTCTTCAGCCACTTGCACAGCTTGCATGGCGTAAACAGCTTCCAGCTGAACTCCATAACGGTCAGGTGCGTGCAGCCCTTACGGCAGTAGCTAATAGAATGTTCTACGGACAGGTTGAGAACCCTGCTGCAAACATGAAGCAGATGAGCAAGAATTATAATGATGGAGGTTTTCTTACAATAGGTTTCGTGGGACCTCACCCAAATGTTGCTGACTGGTACACTAATAACGGTTCTCTGTACATGACTTCACTTGCATTCATGCCGCTTGGACTTCCTGCTACAGATCCATTCTGGACGGATCCTGCAGAGAAATGGACAAGTAAGAAAGCTTGGGAAGGAGACGATTTCCCTAAGGATCATAAGTGGGATATTAACCGCGAAGTTCTTTATTGGGAGTAAATTGAGTCGGAAAGAATAACCCCAATAGTTCATTAGGATACGATATTACTTGCTTTTTAAGGTTCTTGTATCCATTACGAGTCTAATGAACAATTTGAGATATATGAAATAATTATGTGTATAAAAAACAGCCGAGGGATTCCTTGGCTGTTTTTGTTCTGTATGTATAATTATGTAACAGATTACAATGTGTCGTCTGTCCTCAATTATAACAAGAAATACCTTTTAGAAAGGGAGTTCAGAACCATCATCACCACCAGAGTTTTCATTTCCAAAACTTGGTGCTGCTTCTTGTACAGGTGGGAATGGCGCTGGCTCTGGTATTATTGGCGCTGCAGGCTGCATTGACTGTGCAGATTCCACCTTCCAAGCACGGATGTCGTTGTACCAACGTCCTTGGTATTCACGAGCATTAATATCGAAAGAAACAGTTAGTTCCTGTCCCATTTGAATGTTGAACTGGTTGATTTTGTCTGCTCCAAATACGTTGAAACACATGCGGCGTGGGAATTGCTCGTTGATGGTCTCAAGAACGTATTCTTGGATTTTCCATGGGTTGCCAGTTGATTTTGCAACACCCTCGCGTGCTTCAAGTACTGCGATTATTTTACCTGTAATTTCCATTTTTGTGTAAAGGTTTTATGTGTTTTAATCAATTTTCGTACAAAAGTACAATTAAATTTTGACTTTTCAAGTTCATTTCAACAATAAAAACATTTTGTTTGTGATTTTTTTTCGTTATTGAGAAAGTATTATTAACTTTGTGACAAATATAATAAAAAATTACAACAATGAGATTCAACGTATCAAGCACAAATCTCTGCAACCGTCTGCAGACACTCAGTAGGGTTCAGAGTTCAAAGAATGCACTGCCAATACTTGATTGCATCCTTTTTGAATTGTCTGGAAATGTTCTAAAAATGACTGCTTCAGACAGTGAGACAACAATGGTTACAACTCTTGAGGTCACAGATGTTGATGGAGAGGGAAAGTTCGCCATCGAGTCAAAACAGCTTATTAACTCTGTAAAGGAGATTTCAGAGCAGCCTATATGTTTTAATGTGGATGCAAGTTCTTTTGCCATAGAGATAAACTATCAAAATGGTCGCTATAATCTCATTGGTCAGAATGGATATGACTACCCTGTTCCAAATGAAATAGATGGCATGACTCGTAGCGTGTCAATTGATAATGGCGTGATGTTCAATGGTATAAGTCGTTCTCTTTTTGCAACTGCTGACGATGAACTTCGTCCTCAGATGAATGGCGTGTATTTCGACATGAATGCTGATAGTGTCACATTTGTGGCAAGCGATGGGCACAAACTTGTTCGCGACCGTGTCCTTTCTATTCATGCCGATGAACCGTCTGCTTTTATATTACCAAAGAAACCAGCTCTGTTGCTCAAGACTATACTTCCAAAGGAAGACGGAGAATCTGTTGTGCGATTCGATGATCGCAATGCAGAAATAACGCTTAGCAACTATGTGATTAGTTGCCGGCTTATCGAGGGACGATACCCTAATTACAACTCTGTCATTCCTTCTGATAACCCATTCCGCGCAACAGTTGACCGTCAGGCATTCATCAGCGCTCTTCGTCGTGTCAGTGTGTTTGCAAGCCAGAGCAGTTCTCTTATCAAGTTGCATCTTGACAACAACACGCTGACTACTTCAGCACAAGACATTGACTTCTCTACAAGTGCAGAGGAACATATAATGTGCGATTACAATGGTATGGCAATGAGCATTGGGTTCAATGGCCCATTCCTCATTGATGTGCTTAACAGCATGACTTGCAACGAAATCATCCTTGAGCTTGCCGACCCAAGCAGAGCAGGAGTTATTATGCCTGCAGAACAAGAGGAAGATGAAGACCTCATCATGTTGCTCATGCCAATGATGCTCAATGATTAATTTGCAGTCAGAGCACCCTAAGGCCTTGTGATAAATTTTCATGTGGTTACCGTTGGGTACATGTGTAGGGGACGAAGGGTGTAAAAGAGGCAAAACACATTTTACATGAAGCTGAAATTAGACAATCCAATCATATTTTTCGACTTAGAAACTACTGGTGTTGATGTAGCAAAGGACCGCATAGTGGAACTTTGCTACATCAAAGTTTTTCCTAATGGTAACGAAGAGTCAAAGAGCATGCGAATCAATCCATGCATGCATATTCCAGAAAGTTCTACGGCAATACACGGAATCACGGATGACGATGTCGCAGATTGTCCTACGTTCAAAGACATAGCTGCCGATTTATTCCGCACGTTTGATGGATGCGACATTGCTGGTTTTAATTCCAACAAGTTTGACATCCCATTGCTTTGCGAGGAGTTCTTCCGCTTGCAGATGAATTTCGATGTCACAAAGCACAAATGTATAGATGTACAGAATATCTACCACAAATTGGAGCCTCGCACCCTTGTTGCAGCTTATAAGTATTATTGCCACAAAGACTTGGAAAATGCTCACTCTGCATTAGCCGACACACGTGCTACGCTTGAGGTGCTTGAGGCGCAGTTGGACAGATACCCAGATGATCTTGTGAACGATGTGAAATTTCTGGCAGAGTATTCTAAGATGAACAACAATGCTGATTTTGCAGGTCGTATGGTCTATGATGAAAATGACGAGGTTCTGTTTAATTTCGGCAAGCATAAAGGTAGAAAAGTGGTAGATGTGCTTCGCATTGAACCAAGTTATTACAATTGGATGATGCAGGGCGACTTCCCTCAGAATACCAAGCAAGTACTTAATAAAGTTTATCTTACTTCTCGAAACAAGAGATAGAAACACCGATTTGCAATGCTAAAAGGAAAGAAAATAGTGTTAGGCATTACTGGCAGCATAGCTGCTTATAAGTCTTGTCTTATAATACGCCAACTTATCAAGAAAGGTGCAGAGGTTCAAGTTGTCATAACCCCAGCAGGCAAGGAGTTTATTACTCCCATCACGCTTTCAGCGCTTACTCACAAGCCGGTTGTCAGTGAGTTTTTCTCACAGCGCGATGGCACATGGAACAGTCATGTCGATTTGGGTTTGTGGGCTGATGTCATGCTTATTGCACCAGCTACAGCAAGTACTATAGGTAAAATGGCAAATGGTATTGCTGACAACATGCTCATCACTACATACTTGTCAATGAAGGCACCTGTGTTTGTGGCACCTGCCATGGATTTAGACATGTATGCACACCCGTCAACACAAAAGAACCTCCAGACGCTTCTTTGCTACGGAAACCATATAATAGAGCCTGGGACAGGATTCCTTGCATCAAAGCTTGAGGGCAAGGGACGTATGGAAGAACCAGAGAATATTGTATCGCAGCTAGAAGATTTCTTTGCAAACCAAAACGGAAACGACTTGAGGGGCAAGAAAATACTGATCACGGCAGGCCCTACGTATGAAAAGATTGATCCAGTGCGTTTCATCGGTAATTACAGCTCTGGTAAAATGGGATTTGCCCTTGCTGAAGAATGTGCAGACAGAGGAGCCATCGTAGAGTTTGTCTGTGGTCCTGTGTCATCATCAATGAAGACTAAGAATCCTAATATACACAGAATAGATGTTGAGACGGCACTGCAGATGCACGATGTATGCATGTTGCTGTACCCTGATATGGATGCAGGTATATTGTGTGCGGCAGTTGCCGATTTCACCCCCGTAACCGTTGCAGATGAGAAGATTAAACGTACAGGAGATGACATGACTATCAAGTTGAAACCAAATCCTGATATTGCTGCTTCATTGGGTAAGATGAAGACTATGCGTCAGCTGCTTGTCGGTTTTGCTTTGGAAACAAATGATGAAGCTGTCAATGCACAAGGAAAGCTGAAAAAGAAAAACTTCGATTTCATCGTGCTGAATAGTCTTAATGACAAAGGTGCTGGATTTAAGACCGACACGAATAAGATAACCATCATTTCGCCCGATGAAATGGTGGAATATCCGTTGAAGCCTAAACCTGAAGTGGCAAAAGACATTATTGACAAACTTTGTCAGTTAAGTAAGTGAGTTGAATTACCTTTTAACTACTTATTGAGAATATTACAAAATTGAAGAATTATGTTCATGCGTAGCTTATATGTTACAACCCTTGCAATGTTGCTAAACGTGTTTGTTGTTGGCAACATGAAAGCACAGGAGTTGAATTGCACGGTAAAAGTGATACACAATCAGGTGCAAGGCACTAATACGAGTGTGTTCACGACTCTGGAAACTGCAATTTCAGAGTTTATGAACAACAGAAAGTGGACAGAGTTGCAGTTCCAGAAGTCAGAACGTATAGACTGCACCATGAACATCACAATCAAAAAGTACGACACGAGTACTGACGAGTTTACAGGAGAGTTGCTCTTTCAAGTGACACGCCCTGTGTTCAATGCCAGTTACAACACCACGCTGTTCTCTATGAAAGACGAGTATTTCACGTTCACGTATAAGGAATATGACAACCTGGAATTCAATGAGAACAATCTTGACAATAACCTCACAGCCATGTTGGCTTATTATGCATACCTGTTTATTGGCATGGATTTGGATTCTTTCTCTCCGTTGGGTGGAACAAACATCTTGCAGCTTGCTGAGAATATCGTGAACAACGCACAGGCAATCTCTGGTGGTGGAGCAGGGTGGAAGGCATTTGACAGCAACAAGAACAGGCATGCCATAATCAACGATTACATGGAACCATCGTTAGAACCTATTCGCCAGATGCAGTACAAGTATTATCGTATGGGGCTTGATGAAATGGCAAATAATGCAGACCGTGGCAGAATTGCTGTCACCGAGGCACTTGAACTTCTAAAGGAGGCACACAGCAATAAGCCTCTGTCGCAGCTTCCACAGATTTTCACTGACTTCAAACGTGACGAGATAGTAAGTATCTACACTGGTCATGGCACGGAAAAAGAAAAGAATAACGTGTATGACATTGTAAGCAACATCAACGCAGGACAAAATACATACTGGAATAAGATAAAGCAATGATAAAGAATCTGCACATAGAGAATTATGCCTTGATAGAGCAGCTTGACATCGACTTGTATTCAGGATTCTCTGTCATTACGGGTGAGACGGGAGCTGGAAAGAGTATCATTCTCGGTGCCATTGGCCTTCTACTGGGTCAACGTGCCGATAGCAAGAGTATCAAGGCTGGGTCAAAACGATGTGTCATTGAAGCGTCTTTTGATGTGGCGAATTATAATCTGAACGCTTTCTTTGAAGACAACGATCTTGATTTTGACGGCAGCGAATGCATAATCCGTCGTGAACTGACTTCGGCTGGCAAGTCACGTGCCTTCATTAATGACACGCCTGCATCGCTCGCACAGTTGAAAGAGATAGGCGAACAGCTCATAGACGTGCATTCACAGCATAAGAACCTTCTTTTGGGCAAAGAGGACTTTCAGATAAGTGTGCTTGACATCATTGCCGGCAATTCCGACCTTCTTGATTCGTATAAAAAGGAGTACAAGCAGTACAAGACGCTTTGCAGAGAGCTTGAGGATGCCATCGTTGCTTCACAAACCAATAAGGCAGACGAGGATTACATGCGCTTTCAGGCTTCACAGCTTGCTGATGCTAACTTGCAGAAGGGTGAACAGGAAGAGCTTGAGAATGAGTCAGAGACACTTGAGCATGCAGAAGAGATAAAGTCGTCCTTGTATGGTGCTTTAGGGTGCTTACAGAATGAGAATGACTCAGCCGATGTGCTGCAGATGATAAAACAGGCAATGTCGGAATTATCATCCATTTCATCGGTGTTCCCTGTGGTGGATTCTTTGTCAGAACGACTTGACTCGTGTTACATTGAGATAAAGGATATTGCAGAGGAACTGGAGTCACACAATGACGAAGTGGAACACAATCCACAGCGTTTGGAGTTCGTTCATGACCGCTTGAACACTATCTACACGTTAGAAAAGAAATATAATGCAGAAAGTGTTGATGAGTTGTTGGCAATACAGAAAGACTTGGAAGACAAGTTGCTCCGGATGGACAATTCCGGTGAATTCATCGAGGAACTTAGAGGTAAAATGGAGAATCAGAAATCCGTTGCCTCGGCATTGGCAGACAAACTTTCTGATTCCCGAGCAAAGGCGGCACGTAGGATAGAGTCGCTTATGGTGGAGAAACTCATTCCTTTAGGAATGCCAAATGTGCGTTTCGTTGTTGAGCTTACTTCCGATGAAATGGGTAATGATGGCAAAGATAAGGTCGTTTTCCTGTTTAATGCCAACAAAAGCGGTGAGTTGAAGCCTGTAAGTCAGATAGCGTCAGGAGGCGAAATTGCACGTGTCATGCTGTCGTTGAAAGCCCTCATAGCTGGTGCTGTCAAGTTGCCGACAATCATCTTTGATGAAATAGACACAGGTGTAAGTGGAAGTGTTGCAGAGAAGATGGCAAGAATAATGCAGGAGATGGGCGATCAGAATCGCCAGGTCATCAGCATCACTCACTTGCCACAAATTGCTTCATTAGGTAGTCATCATTATAAAGTCTATAAAGAAGATACCGAGGATGCAACATTAAGTCACATCGTACCGCTTGACAATGAGCAGCGAGTGGAGGAGGTTGCTCACATGCTTAGTGGCGAAAACCTCACACAGGCAGCACTTGATAATGCTCGCTCGTTGCTTGGACTTTAGTTGGCATCTGTAGTGTTTATGAAGTGTTAGAAAAGGTGGCAAACGTCGTTTGTCGGACAAATTGTAACGACGACAAATCTACGATATAAAGAGACGAAGGTCAATCCTGGTTTGGATGCCTTCGTCTCTTTGTTTTTTGTGGTAAGTGACGGTAATCATTTACTACAGTCTTTCGCTTGTGTTATTTATTTCCGCTTGATTATTCTGTTTGTGACCCTTTCTGTCGAAATTATGCTTCCATCCTCTCCAACTACGTCCACGTTCCACACATGAGTGCTTTTGCCAGCATGTATGAGTCGTGCTTTGCCGTACACGCATCCCTCTGTTGCAGACATTGTCACATGACTGCCGTTAACCTCTGTGCCGCACACTGCATATTGCTCGTCATATTGTGTCAGGTGCAGTGACCCCACACCTGCTATAGTTTCAGCTAGGGTTAGCGATGCACCTCCATGCAGTATGCCAAGGTATTGGCGTGTGGCTGCACTAATCGGCATCTTTGCTACGGCATACTCGTCATCAGTTGGTACGAACTGAATGCCAAGAGCCTCAATCATAGTGCCGTGCATACGAGAGTGCAAGAAGTCGCATTCCTTAGAAGTCAGCATCTCCTTGCCGTTTTTACAGTTTCTGAAATTCTGCGAGAATCTTGCCTGCAATCTGCTGCATCTCGTCAGATTCAAGCGATAGTTTCTCGTTAGCGAAGTTTACGTCCTTCTCGCTCTGCATTGGGATAAGGTGAATGTGAGCGTGTGGTACCTCAAGGCCAAGAACCACCTGAGCCACCTTTATACATGGGAATGCAGACTTGATAGCCTTTGCCACCTTCTTCGCGAAAACCTGGTAACGTGCTATCTCGTCATCCTCCATGTCGAAGATGTAGTTAACCTCGCGGCGTGGAATTACGAGAGTATGTCCCTTTACCAACGGATTGATGTCGAGGAATGCATAAAACTCCTCGTTCTCTGCACACTTGTAGCTTGGTATCTCGCCAGCTGCTATTTTGCTGAAAATATCCATTCTTGATGAGTTTTTTTATTTTTTTCGGTTGCTTGATGTGTCGATTGCTTGTGGGGGTCGATATTCCATGGAACCGGTTGGTTGAGGCATCGATTTCCGAGGAATCTATTATCCTACCGTGATGTTGAGAATTTCAAATTCCATAGGTCCTACAGGTACGATGGCAGTTACCTTGTCGCCAACCTTATGCCCCAGCAGAGCCTTTGCGATAGGAGTGGTGACAGCTATCTTACCCTCGCGTATGTTAGCTTCGCTGTCGCTTACGATGGTGTAAGTGGCTTTCATGCCAGTCTTCACTACCTTAAGTTCCACCTTTGAGAGGATAGACACCTCGTCAGTCTTCACCTTTGATGCGTCGAGTATCTTGGCATCAGCCAGCTGTGCCTTGAGTTCTGCTATCTTTGTTTCCAGTTTTCCCTGTGCCTCCTTGGCAGCATCATATTCTGCATTCTCTGAAAGGTCGCCCTTTTCACGTGCCTCAGCGATCTGACGTATCACTTCTGGGCGTTCAACCTCTTCCAGTTGCTTTATCTTGTTACGAAGCTTGTCGTAACCTTCCTGTGACATGTAAGCCATAGTTTCTTTATTTGCTTGTTTTAGTTGTTTAGGTTTATAAGTAAAAAATGTCGCATAAAGCATCTTGCCAACATGTGTTGTAGTGCCTTGTGCTACAGAAAAGAAAACAAAAAGAATCCCGACACCATCCGGCATCGGAACCCCTCCGTATTATTTTCGTTGCAAAGTTACGTATTTTCTTTCTTCCTCGCAAACTTTTAGTGGTAAAAAACAAAGCGTACCTTAAATTTTAACTTCCTTCAACTCCCATTCTGCATGGCTTTTATTTTTATTTCTACAGTCAATCCTCCGCCTATGGTGTTTGTGGCAGTGGCGTATCCACCGTAACGTACGGCTATGTTCTTGACTATGGCAAGTCCTAAACCTGTACCACCAAGACGGCGCGAACGTCCTTTGTCCGTGCGGTAGAACCTCTCGAAGAGGTGTGGCAGATGTTCGCTTGCCACTCCTACCCCGTTGTCGATGAAATGGAATACCCATCCCTTGCCTGCTTCAGCAACAGTTACTTTGAAGTACGTCGCGCCTGATGCGTATGCAAGTGCGTTGCTGAAGATGTTGCGGAAGAGAGAGTACAGCATCGAGGAATCGCCTTGCATAGGTATGTGTTCTGGAACCGATGACATCATAACTTCGATGTTTCGTTCCTCGAATTGTGTGGCTGTTTCTTCCGCTATCTGACGCAGTATCTGTGCAGCATCCACCGAAGTTGTTGGCCGTGTCATGTTCGCCTCGTCCAGTTGCGTCAGCGTGCTCATGTCCGAGAGCAGACGGCTCATCCTTTTGCTTTGAGCATAGCATCGTTCGATGAACTCGTTGCGCTTTTCCTCTGGCATCGTGGGGTTGTCAACCAGAGTTTCCAGATACCCGCCAATGGTTGCAGCAGGTGTCTTCAGCTCGTGAGCTGCATTCTCCGTCAGCTGACGTTTTATGCGCTGCTTCTCGTTCTCGCTGCGCGTCAGTCGTGAACGCAAATACAGCACAACAGCAACGAGTGCAAGAATTCCTGCCGTATAGTAGAAGAATGTGTAGTCGCGTTCGAGACTTGCTGTCAGTGGAGCCGAGTAAGGTACTGCCGAGCGGACAAAGCCCGCTCCCGTCCTCCCTCCGTATGAGAGGTGCTTGAAGAATGTTGCCGAGTAGAAATACGTTTCACCATTCGTCTTCGATTCGCGCTTGATGTCGTATCCCGAACCATAGCGTAATGCATCCTGTATCTCCTTGCGATGTAAGTGGTTGCCCATCTTCCTCACATCTTTCTCGCGGCTGTCATAGATTACATTGCCCAAAGTGTCAATGATTGTTACGCGGTATGTGGTATCCGCTTCCTCTCCATTGCGTGGCAATGCTGACAGACTCTGCTTGTAGTTGTTCAGTTGCAGCTGAGCATGAAGGATGTCAATGCGAAAGGCATGTTCGCGCCTGTATTCGTAGATGCCGAAACTGATGGTGAACACAACCACCGTGGTTGTCACTATGCCGAAAAGATAGTTTATCAGTTTATTTTTACTTGTCATACGCATCGTAATAATACCCGTATCCGAATTTTGTACGGATACACTCCCCGTATTTCCCAATCTTCTTGCGGATGCGCGTAATGTTCACATCCACCGTGCGGTCAAGCACAATGGCATCGTTAGGCCACACTGTATTCAGTATCTTGTCGCGCGAGAAAATCTGCCCTGGCGAACCCAGCAACAGGGCGAGCACCTCAAACTCAAGCTTCGTGAATGTCACCACCTCGCCATCCACATAGCACTCCTTGCGGTCATGGTCAAGGTGAAGTCCTGTCTTCTCCCCATCTCTATTGTCTGTCGCAGGGGTAGAGGAGATGCCGCTTCTTCTCAGCACCGCCCTGACTCTCGCCTTCACCTCGCTGATGCGGAATGGCTTGCAGATGTAGTCGTCGCTGCCAAGGTCAAAACCTGCCACCAGGTCATCCTCTGCCGTCTTTGCCGTGCAGAAGATTATAGGGATGTCCGCTGTCTGCTTGTCTGCCTTCAACTCCCTTGCCCACTCAAATCCCGATTTAGCAGTCATCATGACATCAAGCAGAATCAGGTCAATGCCGCTGCCCGATTGACGGTTCACTATCTTTTGTGCCTCGTCAGCACCTTCAGCTGTAAACACCTCGTATCCCTCCATTTCGAGATTGAAACTCAGTATTTCAAGAATGTCAGGTTCGTCATCTACAATAAGTATCTTCTTTGCCATAATGTTTGTTTTGGTGTTTTGACTGCGAAGATAAGCATAAACAGCGTAATTCAAAACTAAACAGTGCGGCATTCGCCAATATTTAACAGAATTGTAACACCTTTTATGATTTTCATACCATAGTAATACCCATGTGACCATTCCACAACATCACCACCGTGCGAGCAGCGATGCAATCTTGCAAAATCAGGTCTTGGCTTCATATCCTCGTCTGCCTTGCCTTGCTCTGCACCACGTTGAGAATATAGTCGCCAAGAGATTCGAGACCGTTGATGAAGTCGATGTAGAAGGCACCGAGCTTGTAGTCGTAAGCACCGGCAGCGAGGTTCTCCGTGTTCTCGTTGCGGAGATTCTGACGCAAGGTGTTTATCTCGTTCTCCAGTTCGTAGCTGCGAGTGATGTCGTGACCAGCACCCTCTGGCTGACGGAGAGTGTCGAGCATGAGCGATAGCGCCTTGCCTACCAGCTGTTCCATTGTCTTGATCTGCTGGAACTGACCTTCGGTGAAGTGCTCCTCGCAGTTCTCACGCTTACGGCTGAGAGTGCGTGCAAGGTTGAAACAGCAGTCGCCGATGCTCTCAAGGTCGTCAACCTCGCGTAGCATTCGCTGTACCTGACGCTTGCCGTCATCAGAGAGGCGTCCCTCGCTGACCCTTTGCAGGTAGTGAGCAATCTCGTACTCCATGTTATCGGTGATTGTCTCGTACTTCTCAACCTTCTGGAACATAGCTACAAACTCCGACTCCTTCTCAATGCCGTGCATCGAGAGGACGTAGTTGTATGCCTTCTGGCAACGCTCGCCAAAGAGGACAATCTCCTTGCGTGCCTGCAGCATGGAGAGTTCGGCTGTCGAGAGCAATCCACCCGATATGAACTTCAATCCGTGGTCTTCCTTATCTTCCTTCATAGGGAGTATGCGACACACAAACTGCTCAATCTGACGCACGAAACCGATGAGAAGGAGCGTGTTGAAAATGTTGAATGCCGTGTGGAAGGTGGATAACTTGTAGAGGTCGTTGCTGCCAGCACCGATGACATCCTCGACGAACCAGCTTACGGCATCGCAGAACGGATAGAAAAGTACGAGCACAACGACAACACCGAACACATTGAAGAACATATGCGCAAGGGCAGCACGCCGTGCCTGTGTGCCAGCCGTTATGGATGCCATGACAGCTGTGATGGTGGTGCCAATGTTCTGCCCCATAGCAAGGGCAGCCGCCTGTTCAAGACCGAAACCAGGTATTGCCATGTCAAAGAGCATCAGCGTGATGGCCATCGTTGCTGCCGATGCCTGTACGAGCATAGTAACAAGGGCGCCCACGATGACGAAGAGAATGATGGTGAAGAATCCTCCATCAGCAACACCTGCAAGCATCGATGCCACCATAGCACCAATGTTGAGGTCGGTCGCCGACTGCTGCAGATAGCTCAGTCCCATGAAGAGAAACGAGAATCCGAAGATGAACTCACCTATCGACTTGCGCTTGCTGTTACCGCTGAAGATGAGCGGAATGCCGACGGCAAGCATAGGCAGCGACATTGCAGCAATGTTAACCTTGAAACCTATTACAGATATTATCCACGCAGTGATGGTGGTGCCCACATTGGCACCCATTATCACGCCGATGGCTTGCCGTAAGGTCATCAATCCGGCATTTACAAAAGACACGACCATCACGGTTGTTGCCGATGACGACTGGATGAGAGCCGTGATGCTTGTGCCGGTTAAAACTCCCATGAAGCGATTGCGCGTCATGGCTGCAAGAATGTTGCGCAGGCGGTCGCCGGCAAACTTCTCAAGCCCCTCGCTCATGGTCTTCATTCCGAAGAGGAACAAACCCAGCGAACCGACAAGTGAAAGGATGTTGATAAATGTTGTCATATTAGTCGTTTAGTCATTTCTTCCCAAAATTTGTTGCAAAATTATTGCAAAGTTATTACAGACTTGTTGCGAAGATGTTACAATGTTGTTAAGATTTGCCCAGTCACGCATTAGTAACAACAATGTAACCCCTTTGAAACCATTCTGTAACATCAATACCATTACTTTGCACCGTCATCTGGAAAGATGAACCAAAACTTCCATCTGACGAATAAATGAACAACAAGAAAAAGACAATTGCAATGCTGGCACTGCTCAGCCTTTGTGCAGCCAGCGCTAACGCACAAGAACCCACCGTCGAAGAACGACTTGCTCAATTGGAGCAGAGAATTGAAGAACAGACAGAGAAGCAGAAGCACATGCCACAACTGCATGGCATACTCCGTGGCAAGTATGAGTACGAACCCGATCTGGAAGCCAGCCGCTTCGAGGTGCGCAATGCCCGCCTGTCAGTCGAAGGCTCACTGCCGCTGCGGAGCAGTTACAAACTGGAGGTTGACCTTTGCGACGAGTCACAGATAAAGATGAAAGACGCATGGGTGCGCATCAATCCGTGGAAAACGCTGCGTGCCACCATCGGCCAGCAACGAATGCCGTTCACCATCGATGCCCACCGCAATCCGTCCGCACAATACTTTGCCAACCGTTCCTTCATCGCCAAGCAAGTGGGTGACATGCGAGATGTTGGTTTCCAGCTCGGCTACGACTTCTTCACAGACGAAGGACGCAAGATGCTTTCTATTGATGCTGGTGTATTCAATGGTTCCAACCTTGACAATCAGAAGACAGCATGGTTCACCTCGCCAGGTTATTCCGCACGCATGCAATACTATCCCATAAAAGGGTTAGCCATCGTGCCCAGCATCCAGCATCAGCAGATTGCCGACCGCAAGGCATCCTACACATCCCTTGACTTTGGAGCATACTATGAAATCTCAGGTTTCCACATCGAGGCAGAATACCTCCGCAAAATCTATACCCACAATGCCTTCGACGATTGCAACGCCATCAACGCCATGGCGATCTATAAGATGCCAATGAAAAATGGCCACTTCAACGGCATCAGCTACCTCCTCCGCTACGACTACATGGACAATCACAGCGATGGCAAGAAAGGCTTCGTAGAAGGTACAACGCGACTTCTGCAATCAGATGCCGAGCGTCATCGCCTCACAGCAGGTCTTACCTTCCACGTAGCCAACAAATACTTCCCAACTGATATTCGTCTGAACTACGAGAAGTACTGGTATGCCAATGGCGGCACACCAAAGGAAAGCGAACAGGATAAACTCGTAGCAGAACTCATGATACGATTCTAAACTATGGATATGGACTTTTGCACAATAGACTTCTTTGAGGACGTAGATGAAATTGAGTTCTCCCGTTCCATGTCTTTTCCTGAAGAAAAAGAAGACGACGATTGGGACGATGATGATGACGACGATTAAGCCAAACTGTTAGCAAAGTAACAAATACAATCATCCGCAAACACCAGATTCTCGGAGTTGATACTCGAAGGAGACCTGATGTTTGCGGATGAATTATTGCCGCTTGGCAGATGATTATTCCTTTATGAACTTAAGCGAACCTATTATTTCTGACTGCTCGTTTACAAGTTCTTCTGATGTCCTGGCATGAATCTGTTGGACGATCATCATGTCAAACTTGTTGGGTGACACTATGCAGGTTCTTGTCCTGAAGATAGTGTCGGATTTCTCGTCTGTGAAGATGGAGCTGATTGAGTATGACGGAAATTTTCCACTAACGAGGTACGTTGAGTCCATTCCTACAATTTCATAGAACGCACCTTTATATTCGTCCATCATCTTGGATTCCATTACGTGTGCGAAATCCTTTGCCGGCATCGGGAACACGTTTGATGTTTCCCATGTGATGCTGGTGTAGTCGGTGTCTGAACTGTTTCGCTTTATCAGAATGCGATGAATGTTTTTCTTTTCGGCACCTGCAGGGGTGATGTCTCTGACCTCCCATGAATCAGGATAATTGAAAGTGAACAGGTCGTTTGTATAGACTTGAGTGCCGTCGTTTTCCGAAGGCTTTTCGTCTTGCTTTGATGAATTGGAACAAGAGGTTATCACACAAAGTCCAATGAGTAAGATGAATAATTTTTTCATGGTTTTCTGTTTTATTAATGTGCAAAAATACTAAAGTTTCTTTGAAATACAACAAGACGAGCGGCAGTTTCTACAAAATGAGATTATATTTATGATTATTTGGCATGCCTTTGTATTCGTATTTACCTTTTTGCATCTTTTTCTGAGGAGATGAAGTTCATCTCTTGATTTATTACAATCTTGTTTCGACATAACTTCTTAACATCTCTGCAACGTGTTTGTAACATCGGTGGTGTACCTTTGCAGCGCTGGTGGCACTGTTGTGTGTGTCTGCAGTTTTTAAAGTCATTAACAAGATTTTTCTGTAAAATGGTGAAACTAACAAAACGGAATTATGTAGATCGCGATGTGTCGTGGATGTACTTCAATCACAGGATACTGGAGGAGGCACAGCGTGAGGATATACCTGTGCTGGAACGCATGGCATTTCTCGGCATCTACTCGAACAATCTGGATGAGTTCTTCAGGGTGAGAATGGCAAACCTGAAGGAAGACCCACCCCAACCCTCCCGTAGAGGGAGGGAGCAAGAAGAGCCTAAGGAGCTGATGAAAACCATCAACCGACTCAATGCGAAGTACGCAAAAGAGTATGCTGAGACGGTAGCAAATGTTACACGTCAGTTGGTAGAGAAAGGCATTCGGATTGTCAATGAAAAAGACATTGATGACGAGCAACGGACTTTCATTCAGAATCTGTATCGCCAGAAGATGATGGGACGCATTCCGCCAATTTGGTTTGACAACATCAAGCATTTTGATCAGGAAGCGGACGACAAGATCTACATGGTGGTACGCATGAATAAAGGTGGCAAGAAACCTAACCGCTATGCTATGTTCCCTCTGCCTGTGGATGAGGTCGGCAGATGGTTAATACTTCCGTCAAATGATGAGGGACAAATGGTGATGTACATTGACGATGCCATACGTGCATGTCTGCCACTGGTGTTCCCCGGAATGCCGTATGACGTGTATGAGGCATGGACATTCAAGTTCACTCGTGATGCGGAGATGGAGATTGAAAATGACCTTCGTGAGGGATTCCTGCAGAAGATTCAGAAGGGCGTGAAATCCAGGAAGGCTGGTTTGCCCTTGCGCATCGTGTATGACCGTGAAATGCCAGAAGGCGTACTCCGTCGCTTGAAGTCGAAGTTGGTGAGCAATGCGAAGCTTGATACCGCTGTGGGAGGTGGCCGCTACCAGAACCATCGTGACATGATGTCGTTCCCCGACTGTGGCATTGAGGGATTGCGTTATCCGAAGTGGCCTTCGATTCTCAACAAGGAACTACATAGTAGCGAAAGCATCATCAAGGCGGTACGCGAGAAAGACCGTTTCCTGCATGTGCCTTACCACTCTTTTGACGGTTACATCCGTCTGCTCAACGAGGCAGCAATCGACCCAAAGGTGAAGACGATGAAGACAACACTCTACCGACTGGCGAAGGATTCGAAGGTGATACGTGCCTTGACTTGTGCTGCCTTGAACGGCAAGAAGGTGACTGTGGTGATCGAGTTGCTGGCACGCTTTGACGAGGCACCAAACATCAGTTGGGCAAAGAAGATGCAGGATGCTGGCATTAAAGTCATCTTTGGTGTAGAAGGATTGAAAGTTCACTCCAAGATTACGCACATTGGTTTCACAAGCGGACAGAGCATTGCTGTAGTTTCCACAGGTAATTTCCACGAAGGCAATGCATCTCGATATACAGATGTGATGCTCATGACTGCCAACCGAAACATTGTGCAGGACGTGGAACGTGTATTCAAGTTCATTGAGAAGCCATACACGCCTGTAAAGTTCAAGGAGCTGCTTGTGTCGCCCAACGAGATGAAGAAGAAGTTCCTTGCGTTGATTGACAACGAGATAAAGAACCACCTGCAAGGTAAACCTGCATGGATAAAGATGAAGGTGAACCATATCACGGAGCCAATGATGGTGAGCAAAATCTATGATGCAGTAGAGAATGGCGTAAAGGTAGAGGCGCTTGTGAGGGGCAACTGCTCGTTGGTGGATAACGAAGACTTTGACGGACGGTTGAAGGTCATTGGCATCATCGACCGCTATCTGGAGCACTCCCGTATATTTATCTTTGCCAATGGTGGCGAACCGCTGTATTTCATAGGTTCTGCCGACTGGATGCCTCGCAACCTTGACAACAGAATTGAGGTGGTCACACCTGTTTATGACAAAAAAATACAGGAAGAACTCCTAAGGATTGTTGACTACGGACTTATGGACACGATACAGGGTCGAGTTGTCATCGGCTATCAAGATAACGACCTTAGATTCAGGTCACAGGAAGAACTTTATAAACACTATTGTGAAGGTTGAAGGTGATGGTTGAGGGATGTTTTCGTTTTAGTTTTCGTTTTAGTTTTTTTAGATAGAATAATGAAAAGAGAAGTAAATCCAAACAATTTTAATCTTGCTGCCATTGACATAGGTTCAAATGCGGCAAGAATACTGATAAAGAATGTGAGACGTAGCATCGATGGCGATGGCAACAATGAGGTGCGCATGAAGAAACTGCAATTCCTTCGCATTCCCCTACGTCTTGGCATGGATGTGTTCAGTATCGGCAGAATCAGCGAGGAAAGGGAGAAGCAGTTGATGCGTACGATGAAGATTTTCCGTCAGTTGCTCATAATATACAATGTTGAGGATTATCGTGCTTGTGCCACCTCTGCGTTCCGTGATGCGAAGAATGGCAAGAAGATTCTGAAGCAGATCAGGAATAATATCAAGCTTAACATCGAAATTGTGACAGGTGATGAAGAGGCAAAGATTATCCGTGACAACCACGTACAGGAGGACGGCAAGAACTATCTGTACATGGATGTAGGTGGCGGTTCGACAGAACTTTCTCTCATTTCGGACGGTAAACTTGTGGCTGTCCGCTCCTTCAATATCGGAACCATCAGATTGCTGAACGAATCTGTCTCAACAGAGCAATGGAATGAGATGAGTGAGGCGGTCAAAGGTATGACGGAAGGTTATGATGGCATTCACATCATCGGTTCGGGTGGCAACATCAACAAGCTCTATCGACTCGCCCCAAAACGCGAGAAGAAGAAGGAACTTCTGCAGGTCAGCACCTTGAGCAAACTATACACCCAACTTTCTGCACTCAGCGTAGAGGAGCGAATAAAGCAATACGACCTGAGGGAAGACCGAGCCGATGTAATTGTGCCAGCTGCACAACTGTTCCTCATGGTGGCTGGTGTTGTCAATACGGACAGCATCATTGTCCCGACATTAGGATTGGCAGACGGCATCATAAACGAGTTGGTTGAAAAGGAATTTAACAGTTATAAAAACAGATAATTATGAATACAGAAAAAGCAAAAAAGATTCAGCGGTACTATGATTGGTTCCGTTTGGCAGTGGTAATTGTTTTCATCGGCCTCCTGCTTGTGGTCGCTAATTTGTAAATGGTAAATTGTACATGAATACAGTTTTTATTGGAATCGTAGTGTTCCTTATAGTGCTGGCGGTGTTCGACCTGATGGTCGGTGTCAGCAATGATGCGGTTAACTTCCTGAACTCTGCCATTGGTGCCAGGGTGGCGAAGTACCGCACGATAGTGTTGATTGCTGCCGTTGGTGTGTTTGCCGGTGCAGCAATGAGTAACGGTATGATGGATGTGGCGCGTCACGGCATCATGACACCAGAGTATTTCTCGTTCTATGATGTGATGTGCGTGTTCCTTGCCGTCATGGTCACGGATGTGGTGCTGCTCGATGTGTTCAACACCCTCGGCATGCCTACATCGACTACCGTGAGCATGGTGTTTGAATTGTTGGGTGGTGCGTTCGCCATAGCTCTTCTGAAGATAATTCATGGCGAGACAACAGCCGACGGAACACTCCTTTCGTTGGGTGATCTGCTGAATACGGAGAAGGCGATGAGCGTCATCATGGGCATCTTCCTCAGCGTGGCTATTGCCTTCGTGCTGGGTACTGTGGTTCAATGGATTGCAAGAATGGTGTTCACGTTTACTTACCGTGTCAACGGTAAAACGACATCGTTCGATGGAAAGGTTGGCGGATTGACAAGCAGCAGCTTGAAGATTGGCATCTTTGGTGGCATTGCCGTGACAAGCATCATCTGGTTCCTCCTTATCAATGGATTGAAGGGCAGTAGTTTCATGACTTCTGATGTCAAGGAATTCATAAACGAGAACACCTGGTACATCATCGGTGGTGGTTTGTTGGTGTTCTCCGTTCTGATGACAGCAGCAAGTGCAATGAAACTCCCGGTATTGAAGTTCGTCGTCCTTCTCGGCACATTTGCCCTTGCTATGGCATTCGCTGGCAACGACTTGGTGAACTTCGTGGGTGTGCCTCTCACTGGTTTGGAGGCTTATCAGGATTATGCGGCAAATGGTGGTGGAGCCCCTGATGGGTTCTTTATGGCATCATTGATGGAAAGTGCTCACACACCAACCATATTCCTTGTCGTTGCAGGTTTTGTGATGGTGCTTTCGCTCATTTTCTCAAAGAAAGCACAGAACGTGGTGAAGACGAGTGTTGACCTTAGTCGTCAGGACGAGGGCGATGAGATGTTCGGTTCGTCGGCTGTGGCACGAACCATTGTACGCACATCTTCAAAGATGGCAAACAGTATCGTGAAGTTTTTTCCTGCATCAGTCGGCAGATGGATTGACTCGCGTTTCAACAGCGATGCTATGGTATTGCCTGAGGGGGCTGCCTTCGACCAGATACGTGCTGCCGTAAACCTCGTCCTTGCAGGACTTCTCGTTGCTCTTGGCACAAGCATGAAGTTGCCACTCTCCACCACCTACGTCACCTTCATGGTGGCAATGGGTGCAAGCCTTGCCGACCGTGCGTGGAGCCGCGAGAGTGCCGTGTTCCGTATCACGGGTGTGCTGAGTGTCATCGGTGGTTGGTTCATCACGGCAGGTGCTGCATTTATCGCCTGCTACCTCGTAACTAACGGTCTTTACTTCGGCGGCTACGTGGCAATGGCATGCGTGATAGTGCTCGCCATATTCCTGCTCGTGCGCAGCAACATGAAGTACAAGGAGAAGAGCGACAAAGAGGAGGATGCGTTGTTCAGACAGATGATGAGGTCACGCGACAAGAATGACATCTGGCAGCTGCTGTGCGAACACATCCGCAAGGGCAATGCACAGCGCCTTCAGTTCGTCGTCGATGTGTACCGCACATCCACCGATAGTTTCCTTTCGGAGAAATACCAGCCTCTCAGACGAGGCACCTCGCTTATCGACGAGGAGCGCAAGCAGCTCAAACGCCAGCGCCGACGTGAAATCATTGCCATGCGCCGACTCAATCCTCTCACCGTCATTCAGCGCAACACGTGGTACTTCCTCGGCATCAACTCGTGCCAGCAGATGCTCTATTGTATGAAACGCATCAACGACCCTCTGCGTGAGCACATCGGCAATAACTTCACACCACTTCCTACTGACTATCACAGGCGTTTCATCGACACAAGAGACAATGTGATTGAGATGTTCGAATCAACTCTGTCAATGCTTCAGACGGGTGACTTTACCGATGCAGAGAAACTGCGTGACAAGTGTATGTTCGTTCAGGAACAGATATCAAGGGACAGAAAGAAGGTGCTTGATACCTTGCAGAACGAGACGCAGAACATCAACACCATCCTCCTTACCATTCACATCCTACAGGAGTCGCAGGAGCTGCTCGGGTCGCTCCGCCACATGATACGTGGCATGAATAAGTTTGCCGGAGCAGACGTGTGAGAAGGGGAGCGAGGAATCGGGCTCCGAGCAGTCGATAAATCGAGACTTTGATGCTTCGAGGGGTCGATGCTTCGAGTTTTCGTTGAATCGATGTTTCGATGCTCCATATCAAAAAGTCCCAGCAGTTCCGCTGGGACTTTTTGGTGTTGGTGGGCGTTATCCGAATCCGTTGGAGCCGTCGTTGTCGGTTGTGCCGTTGCCCTGGTTGCCGTCAGGAGTAGGCGTTGGGGTAGGGGTTGGTTCAGGGTCGTTGTCCTCGCCCTCATCTTCGGTCTTCGAGAGGTCAACGATGGTTGAGCCCTTCTTGATTGCCTTGATGACAGCTGCTTGAGCCGA
>JAZLHP010000005.1:0-9818 GCA_045616905.1 Bacteroidaceae bacterium | reverse complement strand
CACGTGCACTTTCAAGCATCTTGTAATATGCAGTTCTTCCTTGTTCTTTAATGGTTGCTGATGATATGAATGCCATGCCTTTCTTCGTTACTCATTAAAATTTATGGTACAAAGTTACCACAAATATTTTTAATTGTGGTAACTTTGTACGAAAAAGTATGATTTCGTATATGATTTTTAACGAATAATCAGAGTTTTGACACCTATATGTATGATTTGGAGTTACGTTCTTAATATAGGACGTTTGCTTTTTCTTTGTAAAGCGGATGTAAACAGGGTAGATTCCGCTTTTTGTCTTGATTCTGACAGTTGCTTTAATGTTTACCATACTGATTAAAATTAGTGACTATTAAATTTGAATTATGTTCTCACTTTAGCAGCACCATTTTTTTAGTGTAAGACGCGAGCCATTTTAGTGTAAGACATATGTAAGGCATGTGCGTCATGGACTGCTTGAGGGATGTGCAGAATGTACTAAAAAGAACCGAGGCAAGTACCTGTTTGCCAGATGCTTGCCTCGTATGTCACTAATTTTCAGCACTTTTCGTTTATTCTTCTACGGCGGCCTGCGCGGCGGCGAGGCGTGCGATTGGCACACGGAATGGAGAGCAAGAAGCATAGTTCATGCCAACCTTTGCACAGAACTTAACTGATGATGGTTCACCACCGTGCTCACCGCAGATACCTGTGCGCATGCCTGGACGAACTGCGCGACCCTTCTCAACGGCAATCTTGATAAGCTGACCTACACCGTTCTGGTCAAGAACCTGGAATGGGTCAACCTTAAGAATCTTCTTCTCGAGGTATGCAGGGAGGAATGAAGCGATGTCGTCACGTGAGTAGCCGAATGTCATCTGAGTGAGGTCGTTTGTACCGAATGAGAAGTACTCTGCCTCAGTAGCGATACGGTCTGCTGTGAGGGCAGCACGTGGAATCTCAATCATTGTACCAATTTCGAATGGAATCTCAACACCTTCCTCTGCGAACACCTCTGCAGCAACCTTCTGGATGATTTCCTTTTGCTGCTTGAGCTCGTAAAGAATACCGATGAGTGGAACCATGATTTCAGGATGTGGGTCGAAACCTTCCTTCTTCAACTGGCAAGCAGCACCGAGGATTGCACGTGTCTGCATTGCTGTGATCTCTGGGAATGTGATACCGAGACGGCATCCACGGTGACCGAGCATAGGGTTGTTCTCAGCAAGAGAAGCAACACGCTTCTGGATAACCTTAACATCAACACCCATCTCATCTGCCATTGTCTGCTGACCAGCGAGATCGTGTGGTACGAACTCATGGAGAGGTGGGTCAAGGAGACGGATGTTAACGTGGAGTCCATCCATTGCTTTGAGGATTCCGTAGAAGTCAGACTTCTGGTAAGGGAGGAGCTTAGCGAGAGCCTTCTCACGACCTTCAGCAGTCTCAGAGAGAATCATCTCACGCATTGCGATGATCTTCTGGTCGTCGAAGAACATGTGCTCAGTACGAGTAAGACCGATACCCTTAGCACCGAAGTCACGAGCAACCTGTGCGTCGTGTGGAGTATCAGCATTTGTACGTACCTCCATCTTAGTATATTTGTCACAAAGGTCCATGAGAGCCTTGAAGTCACCAGAAAGTTCAGCAGCCTTTGTTGCGATTTCGCCTGCATAAACCTGACCTGTTGTACCATTGAGAGAGATGTAGTCACCCTCCTTGTAAACAACGCCTTCAATCTCTACAGTCTTAGCCTTGTAGTCAACATTGATTGCACCTGCACCTGATACGCAGCACTTACCCATACCACGAGCAACAACTGCTGCATGAGAAGTCATACCACCACGAGCAGTGAGGATACCCTCTGCAGAAGCCATACCAGCGAGGTCTTCTGGTGAAGTCTCGATACGTACCATGATGACCTTGTGACCATTAGCGTGCCAATCCTGTGCGTCATCAGCATGGAATACGATCTGTCCACATGCAGCACCTGGTGATGCAGGAAGACCCTGAGTTATAACCTTAGCCTTCTTGAGAGCATCCTTGTCGAATACTGGGTGGAGAAGTTCGTCGAGTTTCTGTGGCTCACAACGGAGGATTGCAGTCTTCTCATCGATGAGACCCTCGCGAACGAGATCCATAGCAATTTTAACCATAGCAGTACCTGTACGCTTACCGTTACGAGTCTGGAGGAACCAGAGCTTGCCTTCCTGTACAGTGAATTCCATGTCCTGCATGTCCTTATAGTGCTTCTCAAGCTTGTCCTGAATATCATTGAGCTCAGCATAGAGAGCAGGCATAGCCTCTTCCATTGAAGGATACTTAGCAGCACGCTCTTCCTCTGGAATGCCAGCACGCTCAGCCCAACGCTGTGAACCAATCTTAGTAATCTGCTGTGGAGTACGGATACCTGCAACTACGTCCTCACCCTGTGCGTTGATAAGATACTCACCGTTGAAGAGGTTTTCACCGTTACCTGCGTCACGAGAGAAGCAAACACCAGTTGCAGAAGTCTCACCCATGTTACCGAATACCATTGCCATAACTGAAACGGCTGTACCCCACTCGTCTGGAATACCTTCCATCTTGCGGTAGAGGATAGCACGCTCGTTCATCCAGCTGCGGAATACAGCGCAGATAGCGCCCCAAAGCTGTACGATAGGATCTGTTGGGAAGTCCTGACCTGTCTGATCCTTGATTGCCTTCTTGAAGCGAGCAACCAATTCCTTGAGAGACTCAACAGTAAGATCCTTATCAAGCATCTTCTCGTCACCACTCTGCTCTTTCTTCATTGCCTTGATGATCACTTCAAATGGGTCTTCATCTTCCTTGCTCTCTGGCTTCATACCGAGAACTACGTCACCGTACATCTGTACGAAACGACGATATGAGTCATATACGAAGTGTGGGTTGCCTGTCTTCTTTACAAGACCTTCTGCAACTTCATCGTTAAGACCGAGATTGAGGATAGTATCCATCATACCAGGCATAGAAGCACGAGCACCTGAACGTACAGAAACGAGAAGTGGGTTATCAACATCGCCGAACTTGCAGTTCATGAGAGCCTCAGTGTTAGCAACTGCAGCCATCACTTCATCCTGAAGAAGTTCCTTGATCTTCTCCTCACCTACTTCGTAGTATTCATTACAACAATCTGTAGTGATTGTGAAACCTGGAGGTACAGGAACACCAATAAGGTTCATCTCTGCAAGGTTAGCACCCTTGCCACCAAGTACCTCACGCATTGATGCGTTTCCTTCAGCCTTTCCATTGCCGAAGGTGTAAACTCTTTTTTGAGCCATAATCAAAATTTAATAAATCTTTAAGGTTATATTAATATGTGATTCTTAAAACTAACAACTATTTCAGCATTTTCAGTATTTACAAAGGTTTTTCATTTTTAATAATAAGTTATTTCATAACCTTTACTAAAACATTCGCAAATGTAACATCTTTAGTTTAAAATAAAAAATAATTCGGGAAATATTTTCAAATACCACCCGAATTTATTCCAAATTGATACTATTATATCTATTTCTTGCCCAATTTCAACAGTGCTTCCATGTTTTCTTTCGCCATCTTCTGCGTCTTAGCAGCCGTATCAGACAAGAACTCTCCCGACTTCCAATATAATGGGAAAATATGCTCCATCCAGAAATTACCCACCGTTTCTCCGAAATTCTGGACACCTTCCTTTCCTCCGTAAATGCACTTCAGTCCTTGCGGAATAATCTCCACCTCTATGTCCTTACCTGCCATCACAGGGTCTCCATCATAATGCATAGGTCCCTCGCCATCACGGTGTATTATTGCCTTTCTGCATCTGAACGATTTAATTCTCGTATGACGGTCAAGTGTACCCATGCACATCTGCAAAGCCATCTGTGGCACCTCATACGCTTTGAATGGCTCCAAGAGAACAATCTCCATCATGCCGTCGCACACAGATGCCCGGGGGGCAATATAGAAATTATTACCATATTGTGAAGCGTTGGCACAAGATATGAGAAAAGCCTTGTAAGTCTCCTGCACATCGTCCTTGCCCTCTAAGCCGAACATCTCAATGTCGTATGTCTGAGAGTGGTATTTCAAACATGTTTGCAGCACGTTTTCCATGTATGAAAACATTCCTCTTTTCCCCGACTCTGCAAACTTCTGTGATATCAAAGCATCAAAACCAACACCACAAGTGCAGAAGAACGGGCGTTTGTCAACCATGCCATAATCAATGGCTTTCACTTCACATTTATTAATTATGTTAATAGCTCTTTGCGCATTGATAGGGATATGCAAGTGACGCGCAAGCCCATTACCCGACCCGTGCGGTATTATTGCCAATGCCGTGCCTGTGTTGATGAGTCCAGAGGCAATCTCATTAACCGTTCCATCGCCACCTATGGCACACACCACATCAACTCCTTCGGCTGCCGCCTGCGATGCAATCTCACGAGCATGCCCGGCATATTCCGTGTTCCTGACCTCATAATCAAACATTTCTTTGTCAAGATGCTTGTCCACGAGTGCCAGAGTACGTTTTTTGCCAGATGTCCCGGAAATAGGGTTCACCACAAAAAGTATGCGTTTCTTATCCTTGCACATATATTCTATAACTAAATATCACCATAAAAACAATCTTACCTTAGTAATTGGTCAAATAATAACTTGGGATGCTTTTATTCATTCTCGATTTTTTTGATTCATCTTTACTTATACCCTATGTTGATATTTCACCGTTAAAAAACATCCAAAATAGATATGACAATGTCATTTACAGGTGCAAAAGTACGATTTTTAAATACAAATAATCAAAATATACCGTTCTTTTTTACGCTCTATCGATTTTTTTTGATAAAAAGACACATTAGAAGATTGTTTTTTACTAAATTTGCACCCAATTCGTGTTTACAAAATTCGAAATTAGTAATATTAAATAACAAATAGAGTGTCTCTTTCAGCCAAGTTATTTCCACGAACGGAATAAAAGTCATTCAAAAAAAACAATCAGGCATTCGACTAAAAGGCTGATACGCACATTATCACTATGGGTTTATTACAAGAAAGAATGAGTAAGTACAGAGAGCCTCAGAAATACATTAATGCAGGCGTCTATCCTTACTTCAGAGAAATTGACAGCCACCAGGACACAGAGGTGACTATGAGTGGACAGAGAGTGCTCATGTTCGGTTCTAATTCTTACATGGGTCTTACCTACGACAAGCGCATCTGCGAGGCTGCAATCAAAGCTATCGAGAAATACGGCACAGGATGTGCCGGTTCACGTTTCCTCAACGGAACACTCGACCTTCACATACAGCTTGAGAAAGAACTTGCTGAATTTGTCGGAAAGGACGAAGCGCTCGTTTACTCAACTGGTTTCACAGTAAATTCAGGCGTTGTATCATGTCTTACAGGACGTAACGACTACATTCTCGGCGATGACCGCGACCATGCTTCTATCGTTGACGGACGTCGTCTTTCCATGTCAGAGTTCCTTCACTACAAGCACAACGACATGGAAGATCTTGAGAGACTTCTCAAGAAATGTAACGACAATCGTCCTGACGCAATCAAACTCATTGTAGCAGACGGTCTCTTCTCAATGGAGGGCGACCTTTGCAAACTCCCTGAGATGATTGAGCTCAAGAAGAAGTACAATGCAACAGTAATGATTGACGAGGCTCATGGTCTTGGCGTATTTGGTAAAGACGGACGTGGTGTTTGTAACCACTTCGGGCTTTCAGCAGACGTTGACCTCATCATGGGTACATTCTCAAAGAGTCTTGCATCTATCGGAGGATTCATCGCAGCAGACAGCGACACAATCAACTGGCTTCGTCACAACAGCCGTACTTACATCTTCTCTGCTTCAAACACACCTGCAGCAACAGCAGCAGCACTTGAAGCACTCCACATCCTCAAGCAGGAGCCAGAGCGTCAGGAGAACCTTTGGAATATCACAAACTATGCACTTGAGCAGTTCAAGCAGGCAGGATTTGAGATTGGCGACACAGAAAGTCCAATCATCCCACTCTATGTACGCGATGCATTCAAGACATTCCAGGTTACTAAGATGGCATTCGACAAGGGCGTATTCGTCAACTCAGTAGTACCACCAGCATGCGCGCCACAGGACACACTCATACGCGTTGCCCTCATGGCCACTCACACAAAGGAGCAGGTTGACCGTTGCGTTGCCACTCTCGTTGACGTGTTCAAGTCACTTGACCTTCTGAACAAATAAGCCACAAGCACAACAACAGTTGTAAAAAGTACAGACGTACTTTTGTGAAATGAACATATAATGACAACTACACCATTATATAATTAAATAATGTGTAGGGTGTGTCAAAAGAGTTGGAAAACATTCAATTTTTTTGACCCACCCTATTCTCATATAAAATAACATGCTTACACTCAAGTTAATCACCGAAGAGACAGAGAAAGTCGTCAAAGGTCTCGAAAAGAAGCACTTCAAGGGTGCAAAGGAAGCCGTTGAAAAGGCAATAGCACTTGACAAGACACGTCGAGATGCACAAACAAAACTTGATGCCACACTGGCAGAAAGCAAGCAATATGCCGCAAAGATCGGCCAGTTCATGAAGGCAGGACAGAAGGAAGAAGCTGAAGCCGCAAAGGCAGAAGTGGCAAAACTGAAGCAGATTGCGTCAGAACTGGAAGAGAAGAAGGCAGAAGCAGAGAAAGAACTCACAGCGCATCTCTGCACTATTCCAAACATACCATACGACGAGGTGCCAGAAGGCTCATGCGCAGAAGACAACCTCGTAGTGAAGTCATCGCTCTGCGAGTGTAAGGAAGGTGACACTGTAGGCAATTGGGACACCGTTCCTGCTAATGGAGAGGCAAAGCTTCCTCACTGGGAACTCGCTAAGAAATACAACCTCATCGACTTTGATCTCGGTGTGAAGATTACAGGTGCAGGATTCCCTGTATATGTAGGCAAAGGCGCACAGCTCCAGCGTGCCCTCATAAACTTCTTCCTTGCAGAAGCCAACAAAGCAGGATACACAGAGATCATGCCACCAACAGTTGTAAATGCAGCATCAGGATATGGCACAGGCCAGCTTCCAGACAAGGAAGGTCAGATGTATCATTGCGAGATAGACGACCTCTACCTCATCCCAACAGCAGAGGTTCCAGTCACAAACATTTATCGTGACGTAATCCTTGACGAGAAGCAGCTCCCTATCAAGAACTGCGCATACACTCAGTGTTTCCGTCGTGAGGCAGGCTCTTACGCAAAGGACGTTCGAGGTCTCAACCGTCTCCATGAATTCTCAAAGATAGAGATTGTCCGCATAGACACACCAGAGCACTCAAAGGAAAGCCACAAGGAAATGCTCGACCACGTAGAAGGTCTTCTCCAGAAACTCGAGCTCCCATATCGTATCCTTCGTCTCTGCGGTGGTGATGCATCATTCACATCAGCCATCTGCTATGACTTCGAAGTATATTCAGAGGCTCAGGGACGCTGGCTTGAGGTTTCATCTGTCAGCAACTTCGACACATATCAGGCAAATCGTTTGAAGTGCCGCTACCGCAATGCAGACAAGAAGGTACAGCTTTGTCACACCCTCAACGGTTCAGCTCTCGCATTACCTCGCATCGTGGCATCATTGCTTGAGAACAACCAGACAGAGAACGGCATCCGCATTCCAAAGGCTCTCGTACCATATACAGGATTTGAATACATAGATTAAAAACAACCATAAAAATAAGGGAAATGAACAAGATTGTCAAGAAAGAACAATTCAGCGAGAAAGTATTCAAGCTTGTAGTTGAAGCTCCGCTGATTGCAAAATCACGTAAGGCAGGACATTTCGTAATCGTCCGCGTGGGTGAGAATGGCGAACGTATGCCTCTCACTATTGCCGATGCAGACACAGAAGCTGGAACAATCACACTTGTGGTACAGACTGTAGGATACTCTTCTACAAAGCTCTGCAGCCTCAACGAAGGAGATTACATCACAGACGTTGTAGGTCCACTCGGACAGGCAACTCATATTGACAACTTCGGTACAGTAGTATGTGCAGGTGGTGGTGTCGGTGTGGCTCCTATGCTCCCAATCATCAAGGCACTCAAAGCTGCAGGCAACAAGGTTGTCTCTGTACTTGCTGGCCGTACAAAGGAACTCATCATTCTTGAAGATGAAGTACGCAAGCACTCTGACGAGGTGATCATCATGACAGATGACGGTTCATACGGAAAGCAGGGTGTTGTAACTGTTGGTATTGAAGAGGTTATCCAGCGCGAGACAGTCAACAAGTGTTTTGCCATTGGTCCTGCCATCATGATGAAGTTCTGCTGTCTCTTGACAAAGAAATACAATGTTCCAACCGATGTATCCCTCAACACTATCATGGTTGACGGTACGGGTATGTGCGGTGCATGCCGTATCACAGTTGGTGGCAAGACAAAGTTCGTATGCGTTGACGGTCCAGAATTCGACGGTCACGAAGTTGACTTCGACGAGATGTTCAAGCGTATGGGCGCATTCAAGCCAGTTGAGATTGAAGAGATGAAGAAGCTCACTGAACACGTAGAAGGAATCAAGGTTGCCAAGAAGGAAGCAGAAGCAGTTGCTCCATCAGCAGCTGGCGACGGAGAGGCACCACTCTCAGAGCTCACTGACCGCAATGCAGCATGGCGTAAGGAACTTCAGGCATCAATGAAGCCAAAGGACCGCACATCTATCGAGCGTTGCGTAATGGGCGAACTTGACCCTGTATATCGTGCTACAACACGCGTCGAAGAAGTTAACACAGGTCTCACAGTAGAGCAGGCACTCACAGAGGCAAAGCGCTGTATCGACTGTGTCAACCCATCATGTATGCAAGGTTGTCCAGTTTCTATCAACATCCCATCATTCGTTAAGAACATCGAGCGTGGTCATTTCCTCGATGCAGCAAAAGTACTCAAGAGCACATCAGCACTCCCTGCAGTATGTGGTCGTGTATGTCCACAGGAGAAGCAGTGTGAGAGCCAGTGTATCCATCTCAAGATGAAGGGCAAGGCAGTAGCAATCGGTAACCTCGAGCGTTTCGCTGCTGACTACGAGCGTAACTCTGGCAAGATGGCTCTTCCAGAATGCGCACCTAAGAACGGCATAAAGGTTGCCATCGTTGGTTCAGGTCCTGCAGGACTCTCATGTGCTGGCGACATGGCTAAGCTTGGTTACGATGTGACTGTATTTGAGGCACTTCATGAAATCGGTGGTGTGCTCAAGTATGGTATCCCAGAATTCCGTCTCCCTAACGCTATCGTTGACGTTGAGATTGAAAACCTCAGCAAGATTGGCGTTACATTCGTTAAGGACTGCATCGTAGGCAAGACCATCACAATGCAGCAGCTCGAGGCAGAAGGCTTCAAGGCTATCTTCGTAGCATCAGGAGCAGGTCTTCCTAACTTCATGAACATTCCGGGTGAGAACTCAGTAGGCATCATGTCTTCAAATGAGTACCTCACTCGTGTAAACCTCATGGACGCATCTAACCCTGCAACAGACACACCTATCGTTAAGGCTAAGAACGTAATGGTAGTAGGTGGTGGCAACACAGCCATGGACTCATGCCGTACAGCTAAGCGCCTCGGTGCAGAGAAAGTATGGATTGTTTACCGTCGTTCAGAGGCAGAAATGCCAGCACGTCTTGAAGAGGTTAAGCATGCCAAGGAAGAAGGAATCGAATTCCTCACACTCCACAACCCTATCGAGTACATCGCAGACGAGAAGGGCAACCTCACACAGGTTAAGCTTCAGGTGATGGAGCTTGGCGAGCCAGACGCATCAGGCCGTCGTTCTCCAGTGCCAGTAGAAGGCAAGA
>JAZLHP010000004.1:0-86516 GCA_045616905.1 Bacteroidaceae bacterium | reverse complement strand
GTTTGGAGGTATGGTGCCTACTGGGATGATGTCGAGATATTCATGTGTGGCTCCTCGTACGATAATGTCATCAATGTTGTTGGTCATGCCTGAGAGGTAGTCTGACACTCCTAACTTTGGTTTGTTGACCATGGCTGACAGAGATGCCTTGCGGAGGTCGAGGTCGATGGCGATAACCTTGTGCTTCTTGATGGCAAATGATGTGATGAGGTTGGATGCAACGAAGGTCTTACCTGAGTTTGGATTGAATGAGGTGAGCATAATGACCTTGCCTCGCTCACCCTTGGCTGTCATGAACTCCACATTCGTACGGATGACACGGAATGCCTCGTTGATGACGTTACGGCTTCGTTCCTTGACCATGATATGCAGTTCCTTGTCTTCCTTCACCTTGGATTTCACAAAGATTCGCTTGATGGAACCGAAGAACTTGATGAACCTGCCGAAGGTCTTTTCTTTCCATGTGCGACGATGACGGTAGAGAGGTATCTCACCGAGGAATGGGATGGTCAGCTCATTGAGGTCACGACGACCACGAACCTTGTTGTTGACTGTTTCTGCAAGGAAAATAATAATTCCTGGCAGCACGAGCCCAAGGATTATGCCGAAGCTCCATACCATACCATGTTTTGGGAATGTAGGTTCGTTGGATCCTGATGGTGGTGTGATTGTACGGTTGTTATATGCTGTGAATGCCTGATTGAGGTTTGTCTCTTCACGTTTCTGAAGAAGGTAAAGGTAAAGGCTTTCCTTGACTTTCTGCTGACGCTCTACGTTGAGGAGGTACTTTGACTGTGATGGAGAGCTTGCAATCTTGCTGTTTGCCATACCCTGCACGCTACGAGAGGAAGCGAGCTGAGTGTTCAATGATGCTATGAGGTTATCGATGGACATGATGAGTGCCATACGAAGCTGCTCAAGCTGAACGTCCTTGTCCTGAACAAGTGGGTTCTGGAGTGAAGAGGCGTTGAGCAAGTTGTTGCGGGACAGCAACAATGCATTGTATTCGGAAATCTGACCGCCTATATCTGCATTGACACCCTGATTGGCAGGGATAAGCTGATAGCGGTTGTTGTCATTGGTGAGGTAGTTGCGCACGTAACGTGCCATCTGCAACTGGTTGCTGATCTCTGTTGCCTGAGCACCTGCTGATGTTGCCTGGCCGACATATATGCTTGCCACATCATTTGCACTTGCAGGGATGAGATTGGCAGACTTGAATGAAGAGATGTCGCTTTCGACATTGCCAAGTTCTTTTTCTATGATGCCGAGTCGCTCGTCGATAAACTCTGCAGTTGACACTGCCATACGGTTCTGGTCTTCTACCCAGTTGGCATTGTAAACCTTGATGATGGTGGAAAGGACATCTGCTGCAAGCTGTGGATTCTCGTCCTTGTATTTCAGATTAATGATGGTGGACATTTCGCTGACAGCATCAACAGAAAGATTTGTCAATGTTCTGTTGATGGCATGCTGAACACTTGAACGCTCTATACGCAAATCGATATTCTGCTTGAACGCATTGCCTGCAGGTGTGACTGCAATCTTGCCAAGAGGGGTCTGGATTGAATCGCCAACCTTACCCTTTATATTGGCAGCAGCAACAGGTTGTCCGTTAAGTTCGAAGTCGCTCATGACAAACGTATTGTCATCCTTCAACTTGAAACGGAACTCAGCTTTGTCGTTGTCGGACATTTCTATTGGGATTACTTGCACACTGAGGTTGGTGCCATAGATACATTCCTCATGGAATCGTCCCTGAATCATATATCGAACCTCAAGATGAAGTTCACGCACTGCCTGCTCTGCAATCTTAGGAGACTTCAACGTGATAAGTTCGTTGTTGACATCGATACTTGCTCCAGTCAAACGCATATTCCTTGACATCACATCTGAATTAACCTGATTCTTGATGAGGATAGATGCCTGACGAGTATATTCTGGATGAGTGAAAAGCAGGTATGCTTTACAGCATGCTAATGCGATAACCAATGATATCACGAACCAATACCACTTGGATATGAACACCATAAGCATGTCTTTTATCTTCAGATATGCAGCATTGTTGCGCTGCATCTGAGCAGTACCACCAATCTGCTGATATGTGGGTTGCGTATTTTCTTGTAACATTTTTGTAAGTTTTGAAGTTGAAGGAGTTAATTGAATTGGTTGAGATTAGAACCAGTGAGATACGCCAACAACGAAGGAGGCAAGTGACATCCAGAATGCTGGGGTTACTGTTGAGTTGCCCAGTACCGTTGAGTTACGCTTCTGCTTCTTGTTCTGCTCAACATAAATGACATCGTTCTGCTGAAGGTAATAGACTGGTGATGCATAGAGGTCTTCTGCGGAACAAAGGTTGACCTCATATACTGTTTTCTTTCCGTAGTTCTCACGGATAACCTTGACATTGGTGCGTTGACCTGTGATGGCAAGGTCGCCTGACGAGCCGATGGCATCGAGGATGGTGAACTTGTCACGGTCAATCTGAATACGTCCCGTTCCAACATCGCCGAGAACGATGACGTAGAGGTTCTCGTAATCAACTGTCACGATTGGGTCTTTGACAAGCTGCTTCTCCATAATCTTCTCACGGATTGATTCCTGGAGTTCCTGACGGTTGAGTCCTGCAACATGAATCTTACCGAGGATAGGGAAACGGATACAGCCTTCCGAGTCGATAGTGTAACGGCTACCGTTCTCTCTTGACACGCTTCCTCCACCAGTATTTGAATAAAGGCTGAACATATCAGAGAGTTCCTTCTCACGTGTGCTGACAAGGATACGGATTTCATCGTCTGCCTTGAATTTAATCTCTACTGGGTTCTGGACAACAATGGAGTTACCCTGGTTGAAGTCCTGGAAATAAGCAATGTCTTTAGGTGTTGAACACGAACTAAAGAATGACACGATGGCTACCATAGCCATCATGAAAAACAGATTCTTTGTTTTCATTTTAATATTTTTTAACGATTTTATCCTTATAATGTATTATAAGACTTACAATTTGCCTTATAAATCAGTTTTCGGGTATGGGCACACCTTCACTTCGTCCCGACTTTGACAACATCATCACTATCAGGACATTAGAAGGCATAAAAAATTTTACAGAATCAAAAAAAGCCAAAATTCCACATGGTTTTTTGTAAATTCAGTTCAAAGGTACGAAAAAAAATGGAAACAATGAACGAAAAATAAAACGAAAACGAAAACTATAGTGAGACAATAATTGAACACGAATAGAACGAATTAGCACGAACAAAAAGAAAACAGGAAAACGGATTTGTGTGGAATTTTGCTGAACACGAATAGCTACGATAACACGAATAATTATCGGAGGGAACAAAAACTGAATAAAAAACCTTCTCAGGAATGGGTGCTTCGCACTGATGATTATACTTTGCCATGTTCTTTTGCAAACAAGTTTTCACGTACATGACATAGGGTAATCATACCCCCTCCCACGACTCTACCGAGGAAGGGAGATACGTGTGGAGGGGGATTGTTAAGAGGTTAGAGGAGAATGAGTTATGGGGGATTAATTGCCATCGGGTTTTGCGACCTCGATGAATGGGGAGTCATTCCAATGGAAGGTTTTCCAATCATCGGGGGTGGCAGGATTGTAGTCGGTGAAGTCACCGGAACGGAGATGGCTGAGGATTGGGAGGTTCAGTTGCTTCATTCCCATGATAATCATCTTGGAGATTTCGTATGCTCCATAAGGGTTGAAGTGTGTGTTGTCCTCGAATGCTTTCACCTGTCCTGGATATGTTCCTGCCGGATAATGAACGAGTGAGTGTTTGCTGCCTTCCACTCCTAATGTTTCATAGAATGTGCGGGTCATATCGTGCAACTCAATAATCTGAACGCCAAGGTCTTTGGCTACCCATCGCATGGCCTCTGGATAGTTGGCATGTGTCTCGTTTATCTTACCTTCTGCATTGAAACTGCGACGCTGGGTTGGGGTGACAAAGATTGGGGTGACACCCTTGGCACGTGCCTCATCGACAAACTGTTTCAGGGCGTATGCATAGTTGTAGAAGGCTCCACTTCCTGGGCGTTTCTCTTTCTGGTCATTATGACCGAATTCCATGAAGATATAGTCGCCTTGTTTCATCATCGACACAATCTTTTTGAGACGACCTGCACCAATGAAACTGGTGGCTGTCTCGCCACTCTCGGCATAGTTGGCAACGGCAACGCCATCATCGAACCAACGGGTTATCATCTGTCCCCATGATGCCCACGGTTCATAGTCCTGATCCACCACTGTTGAGTTGCCACACAGCCACAGGGTTGGGATGTCCTTTGATGCTGGCTCTATCTTTATGCTGCTGACAGCAGGAGCATCACCATTGACCTCAATGGTCAGTTTATCATCCCATATTAATTTTGTCTCTTCACGTTTCTTGATACGCACTCTATCCACTGCTTTTCCTGTGGCATCGTATATAGTGGTGTTTCGTTTATTCACCACGAATGAATAGGTTCTGAACTCACCTTTCTTTGTCACGGCATTGTGGACATACAGTCGGCGTGACTCTGCCCTCACTGTCGTATTGGCAGCCTTCTTCTTTGAACCCACAGTGACTGTCACCTTGTAATTGCCATCTGGCACAGCCACAGAGAAATAGAACAGTCCATCTGACAGATGGAAGGCACTCGCCTCCGCCTTTCGTGCCTCATCAATTACGTTCTGAAAATCATATCCATAGCCAAGTGATTCGTTGAACATATCTGTTTCTTTCACCTGCACAGCTGATTTGTCACGACCATCAAATGAGAAGTTATATGTCTGTGCATCCATCACAAGTGACGATGCTAAAAGAAATAAAGATACAAGAGATATTTTCATGTGAATAAAAATTAAAGGATAGGAATTTTATTTCTTTGCCGCATTTAACGCTGGCTTTAGTTCGTCTGGGGAATCGTTGGTGAACATGTTCACGTTACCTGCCACTTTGGTGAAGAGGTCTGCAACAAGTGACTGCTCTATATTCCACTTTGGCGTGAACTTATCTGATGTCATGTAGTGTAATATTGACTGGCGCATCTGACGTGCAACGACACGTTTGTCGAGGTCGTTGGTGATATCCATCGTTGTCATGATGAGCTTGCCCTTGCCTACGTTTGCTTCGAAGAGCATGCCAATCTTACGTGACACGAACCATGTGTCGATGCTCTGGATGAGAGGTTGGAACTCCGATGGGAAGCCGGTGAACTGCATTACCTGTGCACGGTTGACGAGTTCCCACCACTGCATGTCGCTATGATAATCTGTTGGGAAGAGTTCGAAGATATCATGCTGGTTTTCAACGAAGATGCCTGTGGTGTGAGGTGGACGCATCTTGAACCATGAGGTGTTCCAGAATACAGGGGTGAACTGCTGCACCACCTCTTTTCCGTATGACACCTTGCCAGCTGCACAGATGAGCACCTTGCCACCCTTCTTCAGAGTCTTCTGTACCTGTGCATCGAGGGAGTCGGTAATATACACTCCATCCACCCATGATGTTCCTGTACGCTTACCTTCCTTGACCTTGGTATCGGAAGAAACGGCAGAAGGATATACCCAGAAATCCCAATGGTTACGAGCCTCTGTACCAGGGACATACACTGTGAGTGTGAGTTTTGTCGGTTCTGTTATGCTGCTAAGATTCACAGATATGTTGCCGAGTTCGAAGTTAGAACCCACAGGTATGTCTGTCTGTGCAAATTCACCCGAGAACACAGGTGCAGGAAGGTTGAGGGTCATGTATGGCTTTCGTGTGTCAACGGCATAGTTTATCTCCCACCGTGGCCTTGCACCCTTGAGAGTTGCTGACGAGTGCTGGTTGAGTTCTACTGAACATTCAAACTTCTCATCATTCTTATATGTGAACTTTGGAATGCGGGCAAGAGGAACGACGGCTCCACTGAACTCGCGGAATGCCTCTGGGGTGATGTATCCCTTACTGTCGAAGAACACATCGGTGACACCCACGAGTGCTGTTCCCTGTCCCGAATAGTCATTGAGAGAAAGCAACTGATAACCAGCATATTTCGGAGTGCGCAACGTACGTTCTATCTCTGCCTTGTAACACAATGCCTGAAGTTTTCCTGATGCCATAAGGAAGTCATGAGCACGACTTTCCATGCCGTTGTCACGCAACAAGTCACGGAATATTTCAAAGTTCTTTGCCTTGTTGACACCTGTATATTTGTCTATCTCATCGAAATTTGGGAATGCACACCACTGACCAGTCTCGTGACTGACATAAGGCATGGTGATTGGTGTGTTTGGCATGTCCTTGCCATTGTACATCGCAATGTTATTAGAGAAATTTACCGTTGACTCTGGTGCACGTCGAGTCCACTCATTGAGACCTCTCGCACCAGCCTTAACTGCATACTCACTTCCTGGTTGCCATGCCCAACCGCCACCTACACTGAATCCTCCGTAGAGATGACGAGGATCCCACTCCTTGAGTCTTGCCACATGCTCAGTTGCCCATTTCACCCAGTTGCCAGCTGGCTCGTTGCCGAAACAGAAGAATGTGAACGATGGATGATTGCCGTAAGTGTTGCAGATACGCAATCCCTCGTCCCACAAATACTCGTCAATAGGCTGACCGACACCAAGCTTCACACCATGATTAGGCCATGACGGTCCTTCGGGTTGTATGTAGAAACCAACCATGTCAGCAGCAAGGAATGCTGCCTCTGGCGGACAATATGAATGGAATCGTATATGATTGAGGCCGTACGACTTACATGTCTTGAAAAGTTTCAACCATGAATCCAAATCCATAGGAGGATAACCGGTATTAGGGAAATCGCAATTCTCAACAGTACCACGCAACTGCACCTCGTTGCCATTCACGTAAAACATCTTATCACGAATCTCTATCTTACGCATACCAAACACTGTCTGTGCCGTTGTGGTGCGACCTGCCGTTTTCACCTCAACATCAAGACGATACAACTGAGGTGTGAACTCATCCCAAAGGAGGAGTCCGTCACCATACGCCATATCGAGAGTTATATCTACTGGAGAAGCAACCAAATCACTCAGAGAGACATTCACCGGTTTCGACTCCACAACATGCTTCTTGTCTGTATTGAAAGCCGTTGCACGAAGAGTCACCGTAGCCTTCTCCGTCTGCTTCAGTCCCTGCATTTCAAGATGCACACGTGCCGTACGAGCATCAACATCCGGATAAACCTCAACATAATCCACATGACAGAAAGGACGCAGTTCTATTTGTCCCACAATACCGTTCCAGCATCCCTGTGTCTGGTCGGTCACAGAGTGGCTGTCCTGTCCCACCTTGACTGTCTCAGGATCGTTATCCACGCACACGGCAATGACATTGTCACCTGGTTTCAGATAACCATACAGATGATGCTCGTGAGGTACAGAAAGACTTGTCTGAGCATACTTCAACTCCTCACCATTGACCCACACCCTACTTGTGATATGTGGGCGTTCCAAGAACAGGCGGTACAGAGGAACCACCTCATTCTCATCAATATGCACAGTCTTCTTGTACCATGCCTTACCGACATAGTGCTTATCGGGAGTAAGGAAGAACTGAAGTTTCATATCCTTGCCAGGTTCACGGTATTTCTTCATATACGGATTGAAGAAATAGCTGCTGTCATACAGCGAGCCTACCCACTTGGTATCCACACTGATGTCGTCGCCCTTCATCATCTGCGGCATACTTGCAGGAAGTGTTATCGTCTCATCAAACTGACAGTCAGGACGGAACCATCCATCCTCGACTCCACGTCCTTCACGGTCAATACGGAACTGCCACTCGCCCGACAAGTCAATTGACTTTTGAGCATTCAGTGTGCATGATAATAAAAATGATAGTAATAATACAGATAGTTTCATATTATATTGATATTTTAACTGCGTTTAGAGACCCACCCCACCCCTCCCGTTAAAAGGGAGGGTCGGGGAGGGACTTCGGGGTCTTCCCCTCGGCAAATGTAACGAAATAGTTTGATACTGGCAAAAAAAAATGCGGCAAAACACGAAGTTTGCCGCAATAAATCTAATTGTAACGTTTGATGTGTGCGATTATTCACCTGGAGTGATGGCACCAGCAGGACAAGCGTCAGCACATGTACCGCAGTCAACACATGAGTCTGCATCGATTACATACTTGCCATCGCCTTCGTTGATAGCACCTGATGGGCACTCGCCAGCGCAAGTTCCACACATAACACAATCGTCAGTAATTACGTAAGCCATAATTTGAGTTTTTAAGTTTTTGAGTTATTATCTTTTTGAAATATTGAGTTCTTAGTCATTGACCTCAAATGATGTGCAAATGTAGGAAAAAGTTATGATACGTACCAAATATTAAGTATGTTTTTTCACTAAGTTCATAAAAAAAACTACTCAATAGTGAGTATTGCACCCTTTGCCCTATAAAACAAGCGACTGCAAAGCAGCCTCCAACTGGCGTATGAAGGCGCGTTTGTCTTTCTCTGGAGCAAACACGAATCCCTCGGCTATGAGCAACCGCTGACTTGCCTCATCGGCAAACACATAGCAGACAAACGGACCTCCCATGGCATCGTGCCGCATGTCCCACAGTCCGTGTGCAGTGGCAACGAGTCTGAGCGATGACTTATTGCCATGTGAATACCACGCCGTCACATCAGCACTCGGGTCGGTATAATATGTGACGAATCGACCGTCAGTCTCCATCCACTGGTCATCATGCTCACCCGGAATGTTGACCCTCATGACAGAATCGCGCAATGCGATGAACGAATTGACATCGAGCGACCGCATCGACACGCTATACACACACACGTTCATCCTGTTCTGCTGAGCACTCGCTGATCCCCAGAAGAAATCCTTGCCTGCCTTAGTGTGGTCAATCTCCTTAGGAGCGTTGATGGAAGCACCAAACATGTTCTGTGCCTTGTTCATAACCACACTGCTGTGATGCGAAGCCAACGAAGTGCGTTCGCGTTCCAACTCGCGACCATTGAACAGTTTGAGAATGGCATTGCGGTTATCATCAGCCAATCGGGCTACATCATCCTTCGATGGAGCACACAGGCGCACGAGAGTCTGCGGACGACAGGTCACATTGCGCTCCACCCTCATCTCAGGCTTTGTATACTTCCTGTCAACATCCACCACCACCGTGTTCGAATAACCCTCGAACACACCCTTCCATGCCGCAGGATTGACAGAAGTGACACGAAACGACTCCTCCATCTGAGGAAGCCCCTCAATAGGGGTCTTCAACACCCCCATGAGCACCTCACCCGATGAAGTCTTCAACCACTCCTTGTTAGCCACAACCAGCAATTCGTATGGCGCACTCTGCGCCCTTGCCGTAGCCTCCCCACCCTTCTTCTTTGTGCTGCTGCCACTGTCGCAGGAACAGAAGAACGATAACGAAAACAAAAACAATAACAGAGAACGATAACTTTTCTTACACATGTTTAATGTCTAATGTTTAATGGGTTAAGAGTTTAATGGTTTAAGAGAAGGGATTACCCCCATCATTCTCTACCCCCTCTCTTTACGGGAGGGTCTTTTTTTTACAACCTTGCCACTTCGCATCCGCACAAGAGGAAACATCCCAATCCGTAGTCGTCGAAATCGGGCTCCTTGTCGTATGTCACAGGCTGTGAGTCCTTTGGTTCCTTGCCAGTGCCCTGCACATAACCGAGGAAACCGTCAGAGTGCAGACAGGTCTTCACCATAGCCTCCCACGATGAATATATCACAGGCAGATACTTCTTCTTTGGCAGATAACCGTGGCGCACACCCCATGCCATACCATATATGAACAATGCAGTGCCAGTCAGCTCCACACCACCATAGTTGCTCTCATCGTGAAGCGACACATTCCAGAAACCGTCACTCCTGCGGCACTTGAGCAATGCCTCACTCATAGCAACGAAATCATTGCGGTAATCCTTGTAATGCGAATCCTCACCGATGTTCCTCCACTTCTTCGCATTAAGCGGCTCCATGTGAGTCACAGGGTCAGCATTCTTAGCCACCAGCATAGCATCCATAGCCCTCACCAATGCAGCATACACCCATCCGTTGCCACGGCTCCAGTAGCAGTCCTCACCATTAGGCTCAGTGTATGGAGGCACAAAATCAGCATCGCGCCACCACAAATCATCCTCAAGATTATACAGTCCACCACCAATCACATTGCGCGAAGTCTCATACATAGCCCATCCCTGGTCAGCATAACGTGCAGCATTCCTGTCGCCAGCAAAATGACACACACGCGTCAGCTTCGACAACACAGGCAGCCCCATCTGAATCGCATCAATCCAAGTCCAGTCGCCCATGCTGCCCTCCGACTTCACGTTGCCACCAGCCACCCAAGGAGTGCCATGACTCTCAATCACGTTATCCATGCACTGCACCGTGGGAACAATCATATCCTTATCCTTCTGTGCCGAAGCCACATACATGTCGATGTAAGTCTGGCAACAGCAGTAGTCATCAGCGTCACGAGTAGTGACACCATTGCGAGGCATCCACTTGTGAGCCCTTCCCCACTCCATTATATAGTCACGATAAGCACCGTACTTCACACCACCAGTCAGACGCTCCAGTTCCGTCAGAGCCGCCAACCCCTCAAAATACACACCCCTCGTCCACAGGTTGCTCGGACGCTCCTTCTTCACAAACGTCGGTTTACCCGGATCAGGATACTTAGCCACGAAGTGGTCGTTAGCCACCTCCATAGCCCTTATCACCTCCTGTCTGCTCGGCTGAGCAACAGCCGAAGACACAAGCATCATAATTACAGATAAGATAGTCAGTTTCATTTTTCTTATGGTTAATGTTGATTTGGGAGCAAAGATACGGATAAGTGAGAGAAAAACAAAATTTATTTTGATTTTTCCGAACGTGAGTATCTTCGGCGGTAGCCAACGATACGGATAAGTGAGAGAAAAACAAAATTTATTCTGATTTTTCCGAACGTGAGTATCTTCGCCGAAGGTCAGCGTACGGATAAATTAAAAATCAAAACCTTCGAAGACAGCACTACGCAACAAAGAATCGTCCCATCGGTAATTATCATGCAATGTCACGTACACGGTGACCGGTTTCTTGTTTTCCAACACAGAGCAACGCACATACGGAAGGAATGCCGTTGGGTCAAGAGACACAAAAACAGATTTCACCTCATCGACATAGAGAGGCATGCTTTGTGATGTGGGACGCAACACCTTGAAATCCGTTATCTGCTTATTCAGTCCTGTAACAAGACGATACTTACCGTTCACTATCCACACTATCGGTCTCTTGCCATAAGCAACTCCATCCACACACACTGTTCTCGGATCATCAGAATCCTTACCCAACAAGTCAATATCAATATATTTATTATATGTGGTGTCACGTGCCACGTTCAGACACGTTGGTGATGCTATTCCTTGTGTTCTGACGAAATTCTTATCAGTCCTACCAAGATACTTATAAAAACCTAACGACACATCGCCATTGTTCTTTAGTTTTGTAGATGTTTTATCGCAATCCAAGAAATAACCTACCTGCTTGTCCGACGAACGGTCTTCATGCCACTTCTTCATTCCGAATTTATCCGGTGTCACTTCCGACATCATATAACATCTGTTTGCTGGTGAGAAAAGGCAGTCAAGTACGATGATATGGCGACGAAGGTTCTCGCCTTTGGGAGATGTTATCATCATGTTCCATTCGCCATTCACATCAGGGAAATACAAAGCAAAATACCCTCTGTCGTCTGTTTCCGCATCACCAATGTAATGCTTGTTGCCTTGAGTTATCATCACCTTCAGATGGCGGTTTCCCAAACGCAAATCGTCCTCCGTTGCTTTCTTGAACTTTGGTTTAATGTAGCCGAATACCATGAGGTGCGACTCTATCGGCTGTGTGACACCATATATTGTATCGTTGAAATTGAGGTGTCGCATTGCCATTCTGCTATCGTCTTCAACGAACCTGCTGGAACGTGTGTTGATGTATCTCACATTACGTTGCTGTGATTTCCCTATCCTATGTTCTGGAAGATACACAGGCACTATATCGCTGAAATAGCGGTGGTCAGACCAATTTGTCATGTAACGTGTAAAAGCCCTCAACTCATAGAAACCAGAATTCAGAATGCTATCAACGACAATGCTGCCACTTGCCACACCATCATCAATCGGGAGTTTGCTTCGTTGAACCACAACACCATAAGGATTGAGCAATTCAACATACAGCACCCTACTGTAATCGGTTGCTCCCTGATGCCCCTCGCGCTTCACATTTGCAGTGAAACGTATGGTGTCGCCCAAATAGCAACCATTCTTCACGTTGTGCGTCAGTTCCACCGTTTCGCGAAACAAAGGTTTTTGTGCTGCCACATTTACAACACATCCCAACACCATGCACATGACAACCAACAAACGCATACTAATTCTGCTCTTCATACACCAATCACTCATTTGTAACCATGCAACCATCATCTGTCATGCCCTCAACCGACAGATAAAGATGGCGGGCTGACGAATTGTTATAAAATTCCACAACAGCATTGCCCTCTGCATCAGTGCGTACGTCAGGAGCCCAATACAATGTGCGTCGGAAATCCTCCATTGGGGGCAGCACACTATAATCATCCGTCTGGAATGTCTGCACCGTGTCAAACGCATTGAAATGGGTCTTGCGCAAACCTTTCTTCTTCCAAGGATAACTGTAATGTGTATATAAAAACACGGTTACAGGAGAACGACCATACAATTCCGGGCAATACAGATACTTATTGAATGCGTTGACATTCTCTGTAATATAAATAGACTTAACCTCGTCTATGAATGTAGGGAAATCCTCTACCGAACTTTGCAGCACCTCCATGTGACTAATGTGAAGTCCTCCGTTGTATGTTATGCCAGCATAATTATTATTGAGAATCCACACTACTGGTCTGCCCTTATAACCAATGCCATCGTCATACACCCTTGGAGTGAGGTCCACTTTCTTCGTGTATTTACGTATCTGTGATTCATCAACCAATCCCGATAGGTACGATGTTCCATACGAACCGGGGTTACGATAGTGGTATAGTGCCCTACCCACTTCGTCAGCATACAGATAATTCTGACCGCTTCCTTGACTCGAAGATATTGGATTCTGCATTTCCAACATCTCGCTCGACCCATGTTCGCGATTCCATTCCTGCTGCTTCTCATACGCATCATTAAATTCCTTACTGTCGAATGGGTCATTATACTCCGTCACGGTGATTGTCTCTGAAAACTGTGCCTTAACCTTCTCAACATTATCCGATTCATGAGTAGGTATGAACTGTTGTGAACCATGAGTGCGGAAGAACGGATTACGTCCGTAAAGCCACTCGTAAACACCAGGGATGACATCGCCATGATCGTTTAATATATCAACCTCTTTATCTACATTATAATATATAGATGCCCAGTGCTGACCATGACTCTCTGATTCCCAAGCACGTCTTGCCCCTTCGAATATGTTTCTTCGTGCCGTTACCTTAACATTCGGAAGCACCCGTTCACGTTTCAATATCGGCAGGTCATCAAGGTCAACATACATGGAATCGGGAGTGCCAGCAAAGAGATTTGCATCGTTTACCTTCTTCATCTCCGTCTCATAAGGAGATATCCACCGAGGCTGAGGAGAGAAATTCCTGTCAATAAGCACTCTGTAGTTGGTAAGCTGGTCATCTTTCCTTGTGAGCATCTGCAAGTTCCACTCGCCGCTTGCGTCAGGCATCTCAAAGGCATATCCTCCAATACTGTCAGTCATGCACTCGCCATACAGCCATTGACCATGTTTATTGAACAGATACACTTTCAGTTTCACTCCTTCGCCATACATTTCACGTCTGTTGTGCATGAGATGTCCAAAAATGTATAATTTATCCTCAATAGGCTGGATGTTCTTGAATTTCTCCTGCCCCACCATGAGATTCCAGTTATAGCGCTTCCATCCCTGCACCATCATCAGCATGTCAGCCGCTATGCGATGTTCGCGATCATCTGATTCAAAGTAGTATTCGGGATGAGCAATATATCCTTTCAGTTCGCTTGACAACAGCATCCATGTCTTCATGCTTCCCTCGTTTCCGTTTGTCATAGTTGCCACATCAACAGCCGAGAACGAGAGAGACGCATTTGGCTTTGTCTTGATGTTGAGAGTGACCTTGCCGCAAGGAACCATGCGTTCCTGAGAAGTCGTGACCGACACATTGCTGCCTGCCTCAACAGGTGGACAGATAAAGAACAGACGCTCCGAAAGTACAAGTCCATCGGCATCAAAGACGGTAAGCTGGTTTACACCTGAAGGCAACTGATTGCGGGCAAAAGTGAGTTTCATTGACGGAACACAAGTCATTGTGTCGCAAAAGACTATCTGTCCCTCGTGCATAAGGGTATAACCAAGCAAACGTCCTCTCAACGCCAAAGAGGCATTCAAAGAAGCAGTCACTTCCTTGTCGTGTAAAGTGTTGAGATTCATGACAACACCATCAGGTTGTGCCTCTGGCAATTCAAACTCCTGACGTTTACCATCAGCAGTAATCAGCTGCAGATACTTAGGTTCATCATCGGCTTTAACATCAAAATATCCCTTGCCCTCCATGAATGTGACAGCCCCACGCATCACTTCCTTGTTCTCATCGAGAATCACACCAGAGGCATCGAAATAACGTCCTTCAGCATCGTTGACGGTGAACGCCACCCTACTTACCATTCCCTCAACAAGATTGCCACCTTCCGGATAGAAATTGACATGCACCTTTCCATGAGGTAATCTTTTCATAGTAAGCTGGTTTTTATTTGCATCGCCTGCCGATTCGTCGAGGATGTCATGTGTGACCTCACGATAATTAGGCTGGCGGTTGCGATAACTGAACTTGTCAATCTCCATGCGGGAATAGTCACCCTCGGCACGTGGTTGCTTGAATATCGGGAAGACACGAGAGAACACGGCAGCATTTCCCCAGTTTGTCATATAACGGGTGTATGCTCTGACCTCATAGAATCCTGTGGTGTAAAGCGTGTCAAGTTCTATTGCACCACTTGCCTGACCATTATCCAAATGCAGTTTCTTGGTCTTCACCACTTCGCCACCGGGATTAATCAATTCAACATACAGCACCTTGCTGATGTCTGTAGGAGTTCCGTTGTCTGTTCTGACCGTATATGCCTTGAACCACATTGTCTCACCCTTGAAATATCCCGTATTGTCAAAATGCAGATACACTTTCTCCTGGGGAATGGCATGTCCGAAATGCATCACACGTTGCATGTATGACACAACATTCACATACTCCTCACCACCCACGATGACTGAATCCCGTAAGTTAATGTTCTGTGCACTGGCACACACGCACATGACACACAACAACAGTATTGATGCAATTCGTTTCATATCTATATATATTATATGTGTAAACTACAGTAGAAAAATCTATATGTTCATGTCTTGTATCTCGGGAATATCCACGCACTTCAACTTCTTCCTCAATCGGCTTTTTGCCGTTCTGTATGCTGATGATGACGGTATTTCCAACAGTTCCATGACCTTGTCGTCAGACAGGTTTTCAGAGTACAATATCATGCACATTGCCCTTTCTCTCTTAGACAGATCGGGGCAGTTGCCGTCAAGCTTCGCCAACAACGATGCGTTCTTCGGTTTCTTTGCAGCCCATGCAGCTATGAGGTTGTCCCACAATGTATCAGCAATCTGCGGACGCTTGAGGTCATCAGCTTGCATCTCATCTGTTTTAGCATTTGTGGACAAAGAGTCGGCAAGATGCTGATAGTTATCCTTTGCCTTCACTTTAACCCGATAGACGATGAACACGAGCAATCCTATTATCAAGAAAAACATCAGCAGCATTATCCACCAAGTCGTCTTCAGCATCTTGTGTTCTGCTATTGCCTGATGCTGCGGTATCACTGTGCCACTCACTCCTGAAGGCATTTCACGGTCATAATAAATTGATTCCACATCCGGCACTTCGATGATTGTGTCGAGAGTCTGCAGATTCTCGTCTGTTAGATGTGCGTCAACCTCACCTTTCAGCAACATACGGAAACGCTTGCGAAATTCGAACTCATTTGTGTAATCCAGAGGGTTGACAAGCAGTCGTCCTTCACGATTGAGAGTGGCAACCAATGAGGGTTCTCTTGATAGCATGTATTCACGAACCGATGCAAATTCCTCGGCTGACAAGAGATGAGTATCCTCGCCTTCCAGATACCTTGCCACAACTTTATCGTAATGATTGCGGGTGACGTCTTTTCCGTCAAACAGATACACAATCTTCAGGTTCGGATTCTGATAAAAGTCATAACGGATATTCGACAACTTATTGAGTGTGGAAGACATTGTGCGTGCCGACAGTCCCACAAACTCAACATACATGCCATGATGCTTGCGGGTCATCGTCTCAATTATCAGTTTTCCCTTGGAAGCAGGCGACTCCACTGTAGCAAACAGATAATCGTCGGAGTTGTCATCCTCAACCGTGCAGAACTCTGTTCCCAGGACACCGAACATCTGCATAGCTGCGAGATGCGGTTTTGTGCATTTCGACTTATAAGACGTTATTCGCGAAAGTTTCAAGTCAACGGTTATTAATATTTCATCTGCAGGATGGACATAGACAGGAAACAACCATGAATCATCACCTTGCATACTTGCCAAGAAATATAATGAAGGTGTGCCGATGCTTGCACGAACAACGAATGTGCCATCCTGCTGAATGTGAGCAGATGCTATTGGACGGTCAGCATCATCATCTGCTAAAGATTGCGGGCATAGGAATAGGGATTGATAATCACTTCGTTTATCATACCCGATGATTTTTCCACGAATAACGGTCTCGCCATCACCATAAGCATTGCTGCATCCGAACATCCGTTTCACGGACTGGCGTGGATAATCAGATGCATTCACATTCCCATCCAATGACAAACCTAATATCCTTATACTATTCCTATGAATCTCTGAGTCAACAAAGTCAAAACTTCTGACTTCTTCATTAACAGGTTGAAAAGATATTCTGAACTTATAATTGTCCTGGCGATCAAACCAAAGTGCCTCACCCAATGTGATTCCGTCAGTCGAAAGGGCATGATACGCTTTCCCCTTCTTGTCTATCAGATGGCATCCCTCACCAATTATTATATTTGAACCCGAAGCTCCCTGTGCCACAAAAGTGAGTACAGTCGCAGAATCTGTCAGTTCCACATCCGTCACGCTCAATGATGACTGATTTGTGTAGAAGTAGTTCGGCGAGTGTATTATCCTTGCCATTGTCATACAGGAAAACAGCAGCACAAATAATATGGCACTTATTCTATTCATCTGTTTTTTTATTCGTGATGCAAAGTTAATGCTTTTTTACAATACAAACAATAGCATGTTACACGTATTACAGGGTAACGCATTGTTATTCAAAGTGATTTAAATACGCATCATGCTAAAATGTAACAAATATCAGAATCTTCCGTTCGGGAAAATGCCAGAAACAGTGTTTCTAGCTCCATTCCGTTCGGAAAAACTAAAATAAAACTGGCTATTGCCGAATTTAGGCGGCACCTCAGCATAAAAACAAGTTTTTCCGCATTCGGTTTGCACTAAATTTTGTTTTTCACTCACTTAATCGCCCGTTGGCTGTCGCCGAAGGTACTCACGTTCGGAAAAACTAAAATAAATTTTGTTTTTCACTCACTTAATCGTACCTTTGTAGCCGAAATGGAAAATTATTCTATCAATATCAAAGGAAAACTTCTTGACCTGAGCACTCCGAAGGTGATGGGCATTCTGAATGTGACTCCTGATTCGTTCTATGACGGTAGCCGTAAGGTGACGGATGAGGAAGTGGCTCAGAGGGTGAGCGAGATTGTGAGTGAGGGTGGCGACATGATTGACATCGGGGCGTATTCGTCGCGTCCTGGTGCTGATGAGGTGTCGGTTCGTGAGGAGATGGAGCGTCTGCGCATGGGTATGCGTCATGTGCGTGAGGTGGCTCCCGACATGCCTGTGAGTGTTGACACGTTCCGTGCTGATGTGGCTCGCATGGCTGTGGAGGAGTTGGGTGTGGACATTGTGAACGACATCTCGGGTGGTGAGCTGGATGAGAGGATGTTTACCACGGTGGCAGAGTTGGGTGTCCCATACATCCTGATGCACATGAAGGCTCACGCGAATGCGGGGAATGAGGTGTTCTCGAAATCTGCGATGCAGCAGACTCCTGAGTATGACAATGTGACTGCTGATGTGATGAAGTATTTTGCGGAGAGGGTGCAGCGTTTGAGGAACTTAGGTCAGAAGGACATCATCCTTGACCCTGGATACGGATTCAGCAAAACGCTGGAGCAAAACTATGAGCTGCTGTCGCATCAGGAGGCACTGGGCATCTTGGAGCTGCCTGTGCTGGTGGGTGTGAGCAGGAAGAGCATGATTTACCGTGTGACGAGTGGTTCTCCTCAGGATGCGCTCAACGGCACCACGGCTCTGAACATGATGGCTCTGATGAAGGGTGCAAGCATTCTGAGGGTACATGACGTGAAGGAGTGCGTGGAGGTGGTGAGGATTTTTGAAATGACAAGACCATCAACTCCCTTCAATCATTAGACATTTGACATTAAACCATAAACCATAAAAAGGCGTGTTTGATTTTGGAATTAAGGATGCGATAGACATCTTCTTAGTGGCGGTGCTGCTCTACTATATCTATCGGCTTATGAAGGCTTCGGGGTCGCTGAACATCTTCTACGGAATATTGGTGTTCATCGCCACGTGGATTCTTGTGTCGCAGGTGGTGGAGATGAAGCTTATGGGCAGCATCTTCGACAAGTTAGTGAGCGTGGGTGTGATTGCCCTGATCATCATATTCCAGGAGGAGATACGCCGTTTCTTCCTCACGTTGGGTTCGCAGAGGCGGCTGCACATGATTGTGAGGTTGTTCTCGAGCAAGATGAACAACAAGCAGGAGCATGCCGACCTGCAGATAATGCGCATTGTGCTTGCGTGTGACTACATGAGCAAGAACCTGATTGGGGCTTTGATTATCTTGGAGAGGGAGATGTCGCTGACGGACATCATCAAGTCGGGTGAGCAGATTGATGCAGTGGTGAATGTGGAGCTCATCAAGAACATTTTCTTCAAGAACTCGCCTCTGCACGATGGTGCCATGATTGTGAGGAACGACAGGATTACGGCTGCTGGTTGCATATTGCCGGTGAGTCATAATCTGGACATTCCGAAGGAGCTTGGTCTGCGTCACCGTGCTGCCTTGGGCATTACGCAACAGAGTGATGCCATTGCCATAATCGTCAGTGAGGAGACGGGTGCCATAAGCATTGCGCAGGGTGGTGAGTTCCGTCTGCGTCTGGCCGGCAACGAGCTTGAGAGCTTCCTTGTCAATGCTTTGAAATGAAAGACCCACCAGTTAAAAGGGAGGGGGAAGGTTGAAGGATTATCCTTTTACCTTCACCCCTCAACCATAAACTATAAACCATTAGACATTAGTCTCTAAACTCTTAAACTCTATAAACTAAATTTCAAAGTGGCTCCAAGTTGCAGTGGTTTGCCATGTTGTGCAAACCCTCTGTTCATGCTTTCGAACCAGAATGTGTTGAAGCGTGTGTTTGTTAGATTGTTTCCCCACAACTGCAGGTGCCATCGGGCAAAATCGGCATTCACCCTTGCTGCTAACTGTGCATATCCCGACTGAGACTGCTGATTCTGTTCATCCCAATATATCTTACCTACCCCAGAGCAGGTTGCACCGATGCTCAACTTGCAGTCTTTTCCTTTATATAAATTATAGTCGGCATCGACACTGAATGTGTACTGAGGTACGTATGGGACATGGTTGCCACGGCAGTTCACCTGCTTGCCGTCAGCATCATAGTCATGATATTCGCGGAAGGTGGCATTGGTGTAGCCGTATGTGGCAGAGACATGGAGTCGGTCAAATGGGATAATCCTTGCAAACACTTCGGTGCCAATGCTGCGGCTGCGTCCTGCATTGGTTATGATGCGTCCGAGTCCTGTCTGACTCATCTGCGACAGCTGCAGTTCGCTCACATCGCTGATGAACGCGCTTGCATCGAGTATTATCCGTCCATCAGCAAAATCAAGATGTGTACCCACCTCGTAGTTCCATGCGTACTCAGGTCGGTATGAGCATGCCGTTGCCACACTGCCCGTCTTTTCCTCAGCCATGGTGTTGAGAATACCTATGACCTGATTTTTGACGGCATCGGGCACAGTCCTTTGGTCCAGCCCCTGCAACACAGGTATGGTGGCATCGCGTACATCCTTCATCATGTCCGTCTGCATCTGCGAGCGCATCAGTTCGCTTATGTTCTGTGCATTGTATCCACCAGAACGATAGCCTCGTGCAATGGTGCCATACACATTGCCCATGCCGAACGAATACTTAACCGTCATCTTCGGAAGGAACTGCACGTAGTCGTCATTTATCTTGCCGGCGATTGCATTGCTCACACTGTATTCCTTAGCTTGAACCATGTTGATGTCGCGACTCATTTCACCCATTGTGAGGTGTCCGGCAAGACTGTATTCGTGACCGAAATCGTACCAAGCACGATAGTCCATCCACTGCTTCTCGTAATCGACACGCAAGCCAAGTGTGGCACTCAATCCGTCAACTCCAAACAGATGATTCATGGTGCTCTGGTGAAACAATGCCACACCAAACGCAGGAGTCTTGAAATCATCGTCAAACAACAGTTCGTCGCCAAGGACATTGTCTCTGAACAAGAAATCCATCGACATCTTTTCGTTATGCACTGATGGCATGTTTGCGTTGGCTTTGTCGTTGATAATAGCATTCAGCCACGAAACACCATCCTTGCGGAAAGCAACAGGAGCCTTTATGCCCTGCCACTGATGAAACACATTTGCACCTAAAAGCCAGTTCCACGGCTTATCATCATTGTTTTTCAAAACAAGCTCTTCGGAAACGGTGTGTATGCTCTGACGCAGTTCCAAAGAATATATATCAACGGAGAGAAAGTCCTGATCCATAAACATACGGTCGTGTATCCCCTGGAAAGATGTCACTGAAGATAGTGTGATGCCATTGCCTTTATACCCTGCATTGACACTGGCATTCAGCAGATTTCGTCTATACACTCCTGCAAGATTCGATGTTATGCCACCAACGCTGGCAGGATATTGCTCTGCTCCGCTGACAGCACCTGTGTAGAAATAAGGGTAAGCACCCTCGTCGCTATATTCATAATTCACACAGGCATCGAGAGTCCATCTGTCAGACATCTTCCAGATGGCACGAAGTCTGCCACCTCCCGATTCCGCACCATCCACCTTCCTACCCGTGAAATCATTTCGGAAGAAACCATCACCACCATCGTAGAAGCCTCCTGCGGAAAATGCCATAGCATCAGACACACGATGATGATGAGTGAGTGCCACCCTCCTGTGACTGTCCTTTGTGGCAAAACCGATGCTCACATCAGTGCCTGTATAGCGAAACGGATTCTTTGTATACACCTTCACAAGCCCCCCCATGGTGTTCCTGCCGTAAAGCGTACTCTGCGGTCCACGCATCACATCCACAAGTTCCACATCACAAAAAGAGAAATCAAAAGCAGACTTGTCGTAGTATGGCACATCATCCACATACAATCCCACAGCAGGAGTGCCAATACGCGAACCAATACCACGCACATACACAGCACTCGTCTGCCTCGACCCATAATCAGGCATGAAGAAATTAGGCACAAACTTGCTCACCCCTTTGAGTTCATTCACATTGGCATTTGCCAACTGCTCGCCATTCACACGAGTCATGCTCACAGCTTGCTGACGCGGAACTTCACCTTCCTTAATTGAAGAAACTATACTGACCTCATCCAGTTCCATCGTCCTGATAGTGTCTGCATCGCTTGGCAACACCATTGCCATGCACAGCGACGAAATTATTGTTGAGAACATACTTATATAATAATACTTACCTAAATCATGTGCAAAGTTACGGATAAATTAAAAATTAATCGTAACTTTGCAGATAAAAATAAAGACAATGTATTTTCAAGGAATCATTATTGCAGTGGCAACCTTCCTGATAATAGGAATATTCCACCCCATAGTCATCAAATCCGAATATCACTTTGGTGTGAAATGCTGGCCCGCATTCGCCATACTCGGCATATCATTTCTGGGCATCTCGCTGTTCGTGTCCGATGTCCTCACCGCCTCAATACTTGGTGTCACCGGATGCTCACTCCTATGGAGCATCCTTGAGATATTCGAACAACGCGAACGAGTGAAAAAAGGATGGTTCCCCATGAACCCAAAACACAAAGAAAGGTATAAATAAACATGAACATTACAGAACTTTACGAGATATTCCTTGCACACCCTGTCATAACCACCGACAGCCGCGACGTGCCAAACGATTCCATCTTCTTCGCCCTGAAAGGCGAGACATTCGACGGAAACAGATACGCCATAGCCTCACTCCAGTCAGGAGCAGCATACGCCGTAATCGATGATGCAGCGACATACGACAACGCAAGCGAGGAACAGAAGAGACACCTCATCCTCACCACCGATGTCCTCACCACACTGCAGCAGCTGGCAAAACATCACAGATGCCAGATGGGAACCACCATAGTGGGAGTGACAGGCACAAACGGAAAAACCACAACAAAGGAACTCATAGCAGCAGTACTTAGCAAGAAATACAACGTGCTATACACACAGGGCAACTTCAACAACCACATCGGCGTGCCAAAGACACTGCTCCGACTCACCAAAGAGCACCAGATAGCGGTCATCGAGATGGGAGCAAACCACCCGGGAGAAATAAAGACCCTTGTGGAAATCGTACTCCCCGACTACGGCATCATAACCAACGTAGGCAAGGCACACCTGCTCGGATTCGGCTCATTCGAAGGCGTCATACGCACCAAAGGAGAACTCTACGACTTCCTCCGTGCCGACCAAGGTACAGCATTCATAAACAACGACAACCCACACCTCAGAGGCATCAGTAACGGACTGCGACTCATACGATACGGACAGCAAGACGACGCAAACCTACTCGTCAAAGGCACAATCATCAGCAGCGACCCATACCTCCACTTCCGATGGAACACACAACCATCAGCATTCACACCAATGGAAGTACACACACAGCTCATAGGAGCATACAACATCGACAACGCACTCGCAGCAGCATGCATAGGCACACTCTTCGCCGTGCCAGCCAACCACATAACCGACGCACTCAGTCAATACACACCAAGCAACAACCGCTCCCAACTCACCACCACCCAACACAACCGGCTCATCATCGACGCATACAACGCCAACCCAACCAGCATGTCGGCAGCACTCGACAACTTCCAATCCATCAACGCACCACGCAAGATGTGCATACTCGGAGCCATGAAGGAACTCGGCGAAGCCACAGCCCAAGAACACCAACGCATAATAGACAAAGTCAGCCAATGCCAGTTCGACACCGTATGGTACGTAGGCGAAGAATACGGCACAGCCATGACACACCCCGACATACAAGCTGTCAAGCAAGCCATAGCACAGCAACAGCCACAAGGCTACACCATACTCATAAAAGGATCAAACAGCACACACCTCACCGAAGTAGTAGAGTTTCTGTAAACAGAATTGGTTTATAGTTTAGGGCTGAGGGTCTAATGTCTAATGTTTAAGGGTTTAATGGTTTAAGGGTTTACCCCCATCATTCAATACTCCCTCCTTTTTAACGGGTAGCGACCGTATATAAGCGTGACTAATGTCACGATTTAGGAAGCGACCGAACTAAGTGCTCTTAGTGAGGACGGGAAAGCTGGGGAGGGCCAATAAGAAAAGAGGGCATATCGCAATGCCCTCTTTCTCTATTGTGCGCCTGACAGGACTCGAACCTGCACACCGCGAAGTACCAGATCCTAAGTCTGGCGCGTCTACCAATTTCGCCACAGGCGCTCTCACTGTGTGAGTGCAAAGGTATATAAAAATATCCATTTGCAAAAGAAAAACACAAAAAAAGTTAACCAAACAAACAAAAAGGACAATAAATCAGTGCGAGGAAGAGAAATAACAACTCAAAAAAATTACATTAACACAAAAATATGTATATTTGCAAAGAATATGTAATAACGGAATAAAACCAACCTACCTAAAATATGGGAAAACAACTTTTACTCGGAGATGAAGCCATTGCATTAGGGGCCATACACGCTGGACTAAGTGGTGTATATGCATACCCTGGCACTCCGTCAACAGAAATCACAGAGTTCATCCAATCATCACGACTTGCACAGGAAAGAGGCATACACAGTCGATGGTGTACAAACGAGAAGACAGCCATGGAGGCTGCACTCGGTATGTCCTATGCCGGCAAGCGAGCCCTTGTGTGCATGAAGCATGTAGGCATGAATGTGTGTGCTGATGCATTCATCAACAGTGCCATTACTGGAGTCAACGGAGGACTTGTGGTACTTGCTGCAGACGACCCATCTATGCACTCAAGCCAAAATGAGCAAGACAGTCGCTTTTATGGTAAGTTTGCCCTTATCCCGATATTCGAGCCTTCGAACCAACAAGAGGCATACGACATGATGGCAAAGGCATTCGACCTCAGTGAAGAATTGAAAGAGCCTGTATTATTCAGAGTTGTAACACGACTTGCTCACAGTAGAGCAGCTGTTGAGACGGGAAATATAAGAGAAGAAAATGCCATGTGCCCATCTACAGACCAATGGGTGCTTCTTCCAGGAATTGCACGAAAGAAATATGCTGCACTCCTTGAAAAACAGCCAAAGATGGAAGAAGCAGCAGCAACCTCCATATACAACAAAACAGAAAAGAACGGAGGCAAACTCGGTATCATAGCTTGCGGCATAGCATACAACTATGTAAAAGAATCAATAGGAGACAATGGCAACATATTAAAGATAAGCCAATACCCACTTCCGAATGAAGAGATAAAGAAACTTGCTGCAGAGAATGATGCCATAATCGTCGTTGAAGACGGTCAACCTGTTGTAGAGCAAGATGTCAAGGGGATTCTCGGAGCAGGATATCCTGTAAAAGGCCGTCTTACAGGTGACCTTCCACGCACTGGAGAACTCACCCCCGACAATGTTGCAGCTGCCCTCGGAAAAGATTTCTGCCGTACATACGATGCCGCAAAGAATCTTGCAGGTCGTCCTCCTCAGTTATGCCAAGGTTGTGGACACAGGGATGTGTATGGTGCTTTGGTGAAAATCATAGAGGAATATCCTGATGCACGCGTATTCGGAGACATCGGTTGTTACACTCTCGGAGCATTGCCTCCTTTCAAAGCACTTGCCAGTTGTGTTGACATGGGAGCATCCATAACCATGGCTAAAGGTGCGGCTGATGCTGGACTACGCCCATCAATTGCGGTCATCGGTGACTCAACATTCACACACAGCGGCATGACGGGACTTCTCGATGCCATCAATGAAAACACACCTATAACTGTCATTATCAGCGATAATCTCACCACTGGCATGACGGGTGGTCAGGACAGTGCCGGAACAAACAAGTTTGAGGCTATATGTCTCGGTCTTGGCATGGATCCTGAGCATCTGCATGTGGTGACCCCACTACCCAAAAACATACCAGACATAGCGCAACTCATCCGTAATGAAATTGCATACGAAGGTGTCAGCGTGATAATTCCAAGAAGAGAATGTATTCAAACAGCAGCACGACATGCTCGTGAAGCAAAAAAAACAAAGGAGGCAGCAAAATGAAAAAAGATATAATCTTATGCGGTGTGGGAGGACAAGGCATTCTCTCCATAGCAACTATCATAGGTGAGGCTGCCACTAAAGCAGGCATCAACCTAAAACAGGCAGAAGTACACGGAATGAGTCAGCGAGGCGGTGACGTTCAGTCAAATCTAAGATTAAGCACAGAATACATTTACAGTGACTTGATTCCACAAGGCGGATGTGACCTCATCATCAGCATGGAGCCAATGGAAGCATTACGCTATCTTCCATACCTCAGCAAAGACGGAGTGATTGTAACAAGCAACAAACCATTTATCAACATTCCTAACTATCCAGACCAAGAGTCACTTTTCACAGAGCTGAACACGCTTTCTAATGTTGTCCAGCTCGACATAGAAGAAGTTGCCAAGAATGCAGGAAATGCAAGAGGAGCAAACGTGGTTCTTCTGGGCATGGCGGCAAAATATCTTGAGATTCTCACACCAAAACAACTCAGAGAAGCAATTGCTACTATTTTTGCCCGCAAGGGAGATGCTGTTGTAGAGGCAAATCTAAAAGTATTTGATATTGCAAACAAATGAACTCTATAATACACATTATGCCACCAAGCAACACAACCTTATGACACTATTAGATAAACTGAACTCCGATGACCGTTTTGCAAATGGCATAGGAGCACATATAACAGAACTACGCAAAGGATATGCATGCAGCGAAATGGATGTTGAGGAACGGCATCTGAATGGCGGCGGTGTGTGTCAGGGTGGTGCCATATACACGCTTGCTGACCTTGCTTTTGCAGGTGTTGCAAATTGTCACGGTACACTGACACTTGGAATAAGCAACACCATAACCTTCCTAAAGTCTGCACAATTAGGCGATCATCTAAAAGCAGAATGCACTGAGGTTCTTGACCATCACAAACTGCCATATTGTGAAATCAAGGTCACGAATCAAAACAACGAACTCATAGCTGCTGTGACTGGATTGGCATACAGACTGAAAAAAGACTTCCCCTTTGAACAGTTAATGAGCTGAAGAAGATGAATGAGAAGAATGAGTTGAATGAGTTGAAGAAAATGACTCAACTCCCTCAACTAAAAACTCTCAACTCTCTCAACTCCTTAAACATTAGACATAAAAAACATTATTCTGATTACCTACTTAATAATACAATTAATACAAAATACTTAAAAACTTATCTATCATGATTTACAATCCTAAAATGGAATGCATGGAACGCGAAGATATGCGTGCCTTGCAAAGCGAACGCCTTAAAAAGGTGGTTAAGACTTGCTATGAAAAGTCAAAGTTCTATCGTCGGAAAATGGCAGAGATGGGCATCACCCCTGATGACATACAGTCCATTGATGACATTTCCAAACTGCCATTCACAACAAAGACCGACTTACGAGACGAGTATCCATTCGGTCTTCAGGTTGTTCCTCCAACAGAGATTGTACGAATACATGCATCATCAGGAACCACAGGAAAGCCAGTCGTTGACACATACACAAAGAATGACATTGAGATGTGGTCAGAAGGTGTTGCACGTGTTATGGCAGCAGGTGGTGTCGGACCTGGCGACACTGTTCAGGTAAGCTACGGATACGGACTTTTCACCGGTGGTCTTGGAGCACATGACGGAGCAAGCAAGCTTGGTGCATGCCAGTTGCCAACATCGGCTGGAAACACAGAAAAACAGATAATGCTGATGCAGGATTTCAAGTCTAACGTACTTGCCTGCACCCCATCTTACGCAATGCGCCTCGCTGAAGCAATACACAACTCAGACAAGGTATCTATCGACAACATGAAACTTCGTTGCGGTTTCTTTGGAGCTGAACCATGGACAGAAGGCATGCGTCGCGAACTGGAGGAGAAACTCCGCATCAAAGCTTATGACATATACGGACTCACTGAGATGTGTGGTCCAGGTGTTGGTGGTGAGTGCGAGTGCCAAAACGGCACACACCTCTGGGAAGACATGTTCTATCCAGAAATCATAAATCCAGAAACCCTCGAACCTGTTGCTCCTGGAGAATTTGGAGAACTTGTCTTCACATCACTATGCAAAGAGGCAATGCCAATTCTTCGCTACCGTACACGTGACCTCACCAGACTCATATACGACAAATGTGAATGTGGACGAACAGCCGTTCGCATGGACAGAATACTCGGACGCAGTGACGACATGATGATTATCCGTGGCGTCAACGTGTTCCCTTCTCAAATCGAAGCATGCCTCACAGAGTTCCCTACATTCCAGCCGTATTACTTCATCACAGTGGATCGCGTGAACAATGAAGACACCTTTGACCTTGATGTTGAACTCAAGCCAGAGTATTTCCGTCGTGACCCAGAGCATCAGATGCCATACATCAAACCTCTCTATGACCGCATCGTAAGTATGGTTGGCATCAAACCAAACATCCACATTCTACCTCCATTCGGAATAGAACGTTCAATGGGTAAGGCTAAGCATGTGCTTGACAAGAGAAATTTCAAGGGATAGGCAATGAAGATATTTGATGAAAAGCTCGTAGAAGAGGCTGCCCGTGTGAACCACGTGGCAGACCTCTCTCACGCCACTATCGGCGAAACGCTACTCGTAGCACAGTATCTTGAACAGAAGACAGGCATCCCATTCATACGCATGGATCAGGGCTCCCCAGGACTACCAGCCAACCGCTACGGCATAGAGGCTGAGAAACGCGCCCTCGACAGAGGCATTGGAAGCCAATATCCTGCAGCAGCAGGAGTCCTGGAACTAAAGGAAGCCGCAAGCGAGTTCGTCAAAGCATTTATAGACATCAGTATCACACCACGCGCATGCATCCCTACAGTCGGCAGCGTGGCAGGTTCCTTTGGCAGTTTCATAGCGTGCTGCCAGCGACGTCACTACCCACAAATGGACAAGGTGCTGTTCATCGACCCAGGCTTCCCTATACAGAAATCACAGCTACGAGTGTTGGGAATAGAATGGAGAGAATTTGACATCTTCCCCTATCGTGGAAAAGCACTACATGACAAACTGGAGGAAGAACTGTCCAAAGGCGACATAGCCGCAATCATATACAGCAACCCCAATAATCCTGCATGGATTTCGCTTGAGGAGGATGAACTGCAAATCATAGGCGAACTTGCCACCAAGCACGATGTCATAGTGATGGAAGACCTCGCATATTTTGCCATGGACAGCCGCCGTGACCTGAGCCACCCATACGAACCTCCATTTGTGCGTACAGTGGCAAGATACACAGATAATTACATGCTGATGCTCTCATCATCGAAGATATTCAGTTATGCAGGTCAACGCATGGCATTAGTGTGCATCAGCGACACACTGTTCGACCGCCACTTCCCAGCCCTTGCAGAGAGGTATCATGACACAGGCGTGTTCGGTCCCACATTCATAGCCAGCATACAATACATGATAACATCAGGATGCACTGCAACCACACAGTATGGATATGCAGAGATGCTACGTTTGTCATGCGAAGGAAAGATAAATTTCGTCGAGGACACAAGAGAATATGCCATCCGTGCACAAAAGATGAAGAAAATATTCTGCAACAACGGATTCACCATCACATACCCAAAAGATGTCACGGAGAACATCGGAGACGGCTTCTTTTTCTCACTATCCTACCCGGGCATGAGTGGCAGCGAACTCGTAAAAGAACTCATCCACTACGGAGTGAGTTCCATCAACCTCGACACAACAGGTTCACTGCAACAGGGAGTCCGTGCATGCACCAGTCGGATGCGCGAAGAGCTGTACCCCGTTCTTGACGAACGCATGAGACAGTTCAAGGCAGACCACTGAATTGATGTACCATTTTGAGGTACCATATACATGGTAAATGGTACCATGTTATTGCTTTAACCATTCCCTTGCCTTTTCAATCAATGTGTCCTTATGGCGACTGGTGTCAGCACCCGACATCAGTACATATTCATCAGGAGCGATACCAAACTCCGTATGCTGCATGTCTGCATCATAGCACACGACAGCGCTATAGCGCACCCCCCAACCGTTTGGCAATTCGCTGTTGAAAGGCATGCCACTGCCACCACCCGTACGGTCGCCCATGATGGTGACATTTGGACATAGCCTCATACACATGACAAAGTCGTTACATGCCGAAAAACACTGTCGATTTGTCAACACCACCACAGGCTTCTGCCATCGTACGCCATCCGTTGCAGGGTTAAGCCACTGTGCAACGGGCTGACTGAAGTCATTACGTCCCTTACCAATCTTATGCGATATGTAACCGATGAGAACCCGATCATTTGTAAAGTGAGAAGCAAGAGTATGTGCCCGAGTGAGTTCACCACCTCCATTACCACGCACATCAATGATAAGCCCGTTGCACGATGACATGTTGCGAAGCATCAAGCTAACATTACCATCGCCAATGCCCTGTTCGAAAGACTCGCATCGCACGTACCCTACATTGTCTTCAAGAATACGGTATTTGAGTCCAGATGCTATCATATAGTCATTACCGAGATACAGCTGTACGATACTATCATTGTAATTCTGTGGGTAATCTTCATGAAACGACCAGTTCCGGCCATAATCAAAAGCTGCTGACAGATTAACATGACCATCTTTAAGTTCCCCTATCATTTTACACATGACCTCAAACAGCTGGGTATCAGTCATTTTCTCATTCACCTGTCGACGATAACGCTGATGCACCTCATCCCAATCAACTCCGAGTTCCTGTTTTTTGTAATCAAAGAAACAGTAATGCTCATCCATTATCTGCCACAGAGCCTCAAAATTACCATTACGTGTATTGTCATAGGAATATTCCTGTATGCATGACGACGGAAGCAATAAAAGGAAGATCATTGCAAATATGTTTCGGATAAAGCTTAGTGACATAAAGAGTACGTTTTAATTGGTTAACGTCGGTAGAATGTTTTAGTGAAACCTATCATAAAGTCATGAGTGTAGCTATGGTGTCTAAGATTGTTGTACGAAGACTGATTGAATTGTCCTACATATCCGCAACGAAAAGAATCACCATGAGAGCCTACGGGTATGTCAAGTGTAATACGATGTCGCATGCTTGGCATGTTGCCAGGATAGGCAAACACTATGTTGTGGTCATAATTGCCAAGAGTGAAAGCCTCATAATATGACTGACCATAGTTTGGAGAAAATGCCATGCCAACAACAGGCACCGTCATCTGGTACCGCGCCTGCCAGTCTCGACCACTTACATTAAAACGGCAAGTAGCCATACCCGTGACATTGACGGTGAGATCAGCCTTTGCCTGTGCCGGATTGTTGCCACTCCTATCCACATACACAACACCTCCATATACGGAAGCTTCTGGTCCAAAAGCAAAAGTAAAAGGGGAATGTTTTGATGGCAGACATGCATAAAGCCAACCTATGCTGTAACGCACGCCACCAGAATAAGCATCAACATTTCCTGCGTGATTCTGCAGAACATTACAATTCACATCTATAAGTGTCTGATTCATTACACACCCATCCATGAGTTTGGTCATGCGTGTTGTTTCACGTTGGAGTCTGAAATCAGTACCAGTATAATTGTAAGGAGATATATAAGTGTCAAGCACATTAGCAAAGCCAACGCCCGCCATAGTGCTATGCATTGTTGGGATATAGCATGAATCCTCATGTTGCGAGAATGCACAAAGACTTGACAGGAGCATAAGTGTCGCAGCCAAGCCTTTTATTACGATGTTCTTACTAAACAACATTGTTTCTTTGTTCTCCATGCCATGCATGCGAAACGGTGTTCGCATGCACAGCTGATATGTTTCGTTTAGAATAGTTTGAGTTGCCCTGTTATCTCATCACGTATGTCGCTGTCGCTCTTTCCCTCGTCGGGGTCGGGAACGGTCTCCACGGTGGTGGGGGTGCTGTCTTCCTGTGTGTTGTCGGGTTCGGGGTGTCGGAGGGGCTGGAGTTCCTCCACCTTGTCGAGTGCATAGGTGGTGAGGCGTTTGCCTTTTGCCTTGATGCCCTTGACGGATATGAATTGCTCGGCATCGACTTCGAGTGGTCCGCGGAAGGTGTCGGGCTGGTGGAAGGTGAGCTGGAGCCGTGGGTATGGTGTGTCGGTGAGGAGTATCTGACGGTTGTCGGGGTTGTCGCCGAGGTATGACTGCCGTTTCCTGGTGTCCTCGAAGCAGAAGCGTTTGATGTAGGGTTGGTTCTGGTTGTCGGCATCCCAGAGTACGGCTGTCCACACTTTCTTTGCCTTGTATTTCTCGATGTGTGTGATGTTCTGCTCGAAGTGGTTGTTGGGGTCGAAGCTGGTGAGGTAGTATTCGCCGTCGGCGAGGATGACGAGTATCTGGTCGCTGCCGGCGAACTCGCCGAGGTAGGTGCCGTGCTCATCGTAATTGATTCGCTGCACGTCGCGATCCCACCACACCTTGCGGCCGCCGAGGGTGCTGCCTCCGTGTGCCTTAAGCTGTATGCGGTAGATGTCGTTCTTGGTGAGCTGGTTGCCCCGTGAGGTGCGTCCCTTGATGGGCACCTCGCTGAAGTCTTTCTCGAAGACGAGCCGCTTGAGTTTCTCCTGCGGTTTGAGCGTCACCTTTATTATCTCTGCCTCGCCGTTGCCGTTGGCTGAGAACCAGGTGACTCTTGACTTGGGCGTGCCGAGGGTGAGGTCGTACTCGCGGTCGCGTGTGACGCTTGGCACGTTGAAGCGTTTGATGTATGTGATTCCTGTTGCTCCGTCCTTGTATGTTGCGTTGTAGATGGTGCGTGTGTCGTTTTTCTTGAACACTGCCACATGTATTATCTCTACCTTGCGCTTCTCTGCCTTGCTGCGTTCGGTCTCGCCGATGAAGATTTTCTCTGCGACCTTGATGACCTTGTATGTGCCGTCCTTGTAGAATATGATGATGTCGTCGATGTCGGAGCAGTTGCACACGAACTCGTCTTTCTTGAGGCTGGTGCCGATGAATCCCTCTGCACGGTTGATGTAGAGTTTCTGGTTTGCTTCTGCCACGGTGGCTGCCTGTATGGTGTCGAAACTGCGTATCTCGGTGAGCCGGGGGTGCTCAGCCCCGTATTTCTTCATTAGGAAGCGGAACCACTCGGCGGTGACCTCGGTGAGGTTGGCGAGGTCGCGCTCTATCTGCTGGAGTTCGGACTTGAGCCGTGCCATGAGCTCGTCTGCCTTTTCTTTGTTGAACTTGAGGATTCGTGCCATCTTGATCTCCATGAGACGGAGTATGTCGTCGCGTGTGACTTCGCGCACGAGGGTGTCCTTGAATGGGGTGAGCCGCTTATCGACGTATGCCACGGCGTGATCCATGTCGGCAGCATTCTCAAATTCCTTGCCTTTGTAGATGCGTTCCTCAATGAATATTCTCTCAAGCGAGCAGAAGTGCAGCTGTTCGAGGAGTTCGTCACGGCGAATCTCAAGTTCGCGTTTTATGAGATGCTTGGTGTAATCGACCGAGCGGCACAGCACGTCGCTGACGGTGAGGAACTTTGGCATGCGGTCGTCGATGACGCAGCAGTTGGGCGAGATGCTTATCTCGCAGTCGGTGAACGCATAGAGGGCATCTATGGTCTTGTCGGACGATGCTCCTGGCATGAGGTGTATGAGTATCTCCACACCTGCTGGCGTCATGTCCTCGACCTTGCGTGCCTTTATCTTGCCCTTCTCTATTGCCTTGAGGATGGAGTCGATGAACGGACTGCCCTTGGAGGGTGATCCTGTGGTTCTGCCAAATGGTATCTCGGTGATGGCAAGCGTCTTGTTGTCGCGTTTCTCTATCTTGGCACGCACTCGCACTGATCCACCTCGCTGTCCGTCGTTGTACTTTGACACGTCGATGCTGCCTCCTGTCTGGAAGTCGGGATAGAGCTGGAAGTGTTCGCCGTAGAGATAGTGTATGGCTGCCTGGCATATCTCGTTGAAATTGTGCGGTAATATCTTGCTGCTGAGACCTACTGCAATGCCTTCCACTCCCTGAGCGAGGAGGAGGGGGAATTTCACAGGCAGGGAGATGGGTTCCTTGTTGCGTCCGTCATAGGACATCTTCCATTCTGTCGTTTTGGGGTTGAACACGACATCGAGTGCGAATTTTGAGAGTTTTGCTTCAATATAACGAGCGGCAGCGGCATCATCGCCTGTGAGAATGTTGCCCCAGTTGCCCTGGCAGTCGATAAGCAGGTTCTTCTGCCCCATCTGAACCAGGGCATCCTTGATGCTGGCATCGCCATGCGGATGGAACTGCATGGTGTGACCGACAATGTTAGCCACCTTGCTGTAGCGCCCGTCGTCCATTCGCTTCATGCTGTGAAGGATGCGTCGCTGCACGGGTTTGAGTCCGTCCATGACATACGGCACGGCACGTTCCAGGATAACGTATGAGGCGTAATCGAGAAACCAGTTCTGATACATTCCGCTCAGGTGGTGGGTTATGCCTTCCTTCATGACAGAGGGGTCATAATCGCTCTTAGGCGGTAAACCAGAAGAAGGGGAAGATGCTTCTTCAAGCACCTCTCCCTCCTCGTTTTTATCAATGCCCTCACCGAGCATTTCATCGTCGTTATATTCGCTCATTAATAAGTAGCTGTGAGTTGAGTTTTAAGTTTGTTGATACAGAGAGCCTGTGTACAGACTCTGCGTTTTTCACTTTGTCAGTTCCAATGTGTCGAGTGCTATCATCAGCTCTTCATCAGTAGGGATACAGCACACTGTGACCTGTGAGTCATCTGCAGAGAGAATGGCCTCGGTTGCACGACAAGACTTGTTCTTTGCATCGTCCATCTTCACGCCCATGTACTCGAGACCCTTTGTGGCTCCCTCGCGCACCTCCCACTGGTTCTCACCTGCACCGCCTGTGAAGAGAATGATGTCAACTCCACCCATTGCTGCTGCATATTCACCAATGTACTTCTTGATGCGGTAACAATACATTTCCTTGGCAAGACGTGCCTTATCGTTGCCTGCAGCAATGCCTGCAAGAATATCGCGGAAGTCGGAAGAGAGTTCGCTGACACCAGCAAGACCAGACTGCTTGTTCAGCAGATTGCTTATTCCCTTTGTGTCAAGACCGAGCTTGTCCATAATGAAGGTAACTGCTCCTGCATCGATGTCGCCTGATCGAGTACCCATTATGAGTCCTTCAAGTGGAGTGAGACCCATTGATGTGTCAACGCATTTGCCGTCTTTCACGGCTGCTATTGATGCTCCGTTTCCAATGTGGCAGGTAATGATTCTCTTTCCTTCAGGACTTACACCGAGGTATTCACAGACTCTCTGAGACACATAGCGGTGGCTTGTTCCATGAAATCCATAGCGACGCACTCCATACTTCTGATACAGTTCATAAGGAAGAGCATACATGTAGGCATAGTCGGGCATTGTCTGATGGAACGCAGTATCAAACACTCCCACTTGTGGGATGTCTGGAAGAAGTGCCTTCACGGCATTCACGCCCTTGATATTTGCAGGGTTGTGAAGTGGAGCCAAATCATTACATGCGGCGAATGCTTCCATAACTTCATCTGTAAGAAGCACAGACTTGTTGAATTTCTCTCCACCATGAACCATACGATGACCTACGGCATCAAGTTCGTTAAGACTCTTCAAGACAGCAAACTCTCCGTTTGTGAGAACGTCAAAGATGAGTTGAACACCAGCAGTATGCTCTGCTATTGGCTTCTCAATCTTTGTCTTACTGCCATTTAATTTTACATTGATAAAAGAATCTGGAAGACCAATCTTTTCTATACCACCTGAAGTGATTACACTCTGGTCATCCATATTGTATAAGGCATACTTGATAGACGAGCTGCCACAATTTAACACAAGAATTTTCATTTCCTTTTTATTCTTTATTTACTCAATCATTTTCCACCACCTTTGTGCTTGACTTCTTCTACTTCGGCTACATTCTTTGCCTCGCACAAGACAAGGCACGGCATCCCTGCTAAGCACAAAATTGATATCATTCTCTACTTAGCATCCATAGCTTGGCAAGCAGTGATTGCCACCATTTTATAAATGTCATCAACACTACATCCACGGCTTAGGTCATTAACCGGACGGGCAATACCCTGAAGGATAGGTCCGATTGCATCGGCATTGCCAAGACGCTGAACGAGCTTATATCCAATATTGCCAACCTCGAGGCATGGGAACACAAGCACATTAGCATTGCCAGCAATGTCTGAACCAGGAGCTTTCTTCTGACCCACGGAAGGAACAAGTGCTGCATCTGCCTGAAGTTCACCGTCAACCTTGAGAGACGGATCAAGTTCCTTTGCCAATCTTGTAGCCTCAACAACCTTGTCAACAACCTCATGCTTTGCACTGCCCTTTGTAGAGAAAGAAAGCATTGCTACACGAGGGTCGGCAAAACCTGCCACACTCTTCGCTGTCTGGGCTGTACATACTGCTATCTGGGCGAGTTGCTGAGCATCTGGCATTGGAGTGACAGCCACATCACCAACAACAAGTACGCCTTCCTCACCATACTGAGGTGTCTGAGTGATAAGCAGCATTGCACCGCTGACACAAGTTATACCCGGAGCGCACTTGATGATTTGTAAAGCAGGACGAAGGGTGTCGCCTGTTGTTGAGAGGGCTCCTGAAATCTGACCGTCAGCATCTCCACTCTTGATTATGAGACATCCAAAATACAGAGGGTCAAGAACCTGCTGACGTGCTTTCTCTATTGTCATGCCCTTCTTCTGGCGAAGTTGGAAAAGCAACTGAGCATACTCTTCGGTCTTTTCTGAAGTAGCAGGATCTATGATTGTTGCCTTGCCAATGTTCTTCAAGCCCAACTTTTCTGCAAGAGCATATATTTCCTGTGGATTGCCGATGAGAATGATATCGGCTATGTCGTCAGCAAGAGATTTGTCGGCGGCAGTAAGTGTGCGCTCTTCAAGTGATTCCGGGACCACGATGCGCTGCTTGTTTGCTTTAGCGCGTTCAATGATACTTTCAATTAAAGCCATGATGTCAGTTTTGTGTTTTTGATATTTTGTTTAGTTAAGTTGATGCTTAAAAATCTTATACAACTGCTTATAAGTGCAAAGATACAATTTTTCTCACATTTGCCAAAAGATTTCAAAAAACTTTCCTATTTTACAGGTTCTTTTCGTATCACAATTCTCACTTTTGCACTAAACAACACCTTTGAGACATCGGGGGCTACAGGGAAACTCTCTTTATCATATTGGCATCAGAAATCTTCTATGTGACAAAGGATTTTTGCCACGCCATCATCGTCAACAGAGTCTGTTACGAGACGGGCACACTTCTTCACATCATCACTGGCATTTCCCATGGCAATGCCCCATCCTGCATGACGAAGCATTTGCTTGTCATTGCCTCCGTCACCAAATGCCATGACTTCCGAGATGTCAAAACCGAAATGCCGTGCCACATCGTCAATTCCTGTCGCCTTGTCTGTACCCTTCTTTATACAATCGGCAAAGAAGGGATGCCAACGCAACTGAACACAGTTTTTCAACACATTCGACATCATGTACTGTTCGTCTTCCTCTCCAAAAAAGGCAATAACCTGGATTATATCTTTCTTCAATGCTTCTTCTGGCGGCAGCAAACGGGGGATGCCAAGGTCGAGAAGTTCAAAGACTTCTCTGAATTTCTCGTTGTAATGTGTGACAAACGCTTCATCATCAGTGGCATAGGCAACTGCAATAGGGTTCTTGTCCTGATATTCCACCATTCTGCGCACATCTTCCTTGTCAACACCTTTATGAGCAAGTACCGTGCCATCGTTCATGATGACGCTCGCTCCATTTGCTGACATCAAACCGTCATATTCCAAGTCACCAAGATTGTTTATGAACGGACGAGGTCGCCCTGTGGCAATGAACACCTTGACTCCTTTCTTGCGAATGTCACGAATGGCATCTGCTGCAGACTGTGGCACCTTATGCGTATTGAACGACACAAGTGTACCGTCTATATCAAAGAAAACTGCTTTTATCATTATTTTAAGAAATCGAACACATGAAGCTGGTCAAGAAGCACCAGTCCTATTGCTACGGGTGCGACATACCTGAGGGTGAATACCAACATCTTGAAATAGGGGGTCTTGAGTTCGCCTCGGTTACTTATTTCGTCACGATAGAGCTGGCGGTCAAGCACCCATCCTGAGAATATGCTTATCAGCATGCCCCCGAGTGGCAGGAGTATCATGCCGGAGAGGCTGTCGAACATATCGAACAGGCTGAGGTCTATGCCGGGTATCTTCATTTCTGCAAGGGGACCGAATGAAAGGCTGCACAGGATTCCGAGTGACACACAGATGCTTGTAACGAGTGCGGCTGCTCTCTTTCTTGACATCTTATATTCTTCTGACACGTATGCCGTTGCCACTTCGTGAATGGAGATGGCACTGGTCAGTGCTGCTATGAATAACAGGAAATAGAACAGCAGGGAGAAGACCCATGCCAAGAGTGGGGCTCCTGCAAATGCTTGCTGGAACACGTTTGGCAATGATATGAATATCAGGCTTGCTCCTGCTCCTACTTCATTTGGATTCATTCCGATATTGAACACGGAGGGGAATATGATGAATCCTGCCATCACAGCAACGAGGGTGTCGATTACACTTACATTTATGGCTGTGCGCACCAGCTTTGTTTTGTTGTCAAAATAGCTTGCATAGGTACACAGGCATCCCATTGCCAACGAAAGGGAGAAGAATGCCTGCCCCATTGCTGAAAGGACGGTGCTGCTGGTCACTTTTGAGAAGTCTGGTTTCAACAAGAACTCAATGCCTGCCCCTGCTCCAGGAAGAGTGACAGAGCATACCACCAACACCACCGTAATGACAAAGAGCATTGGCATCATTATCTTGCTGAACTTTTCAATGCCTGACTGCACTCCTCGTACTATGACAACGTGTACAAGCCCCATGAACAATATAAGCCAGATGGTTGGCATGTAAGGGTTTCCTGCGAATGTCTCAAACACACTCCCGAATTCGGAAGCAGGAACATTGTCAAACGAAGATGTGACGGAAAGATAAGTGTAATGCATCGTCCATCCACCTACGACACCATAGTAGCACAGGATTAGCCATCCTGTATATACACCTAACCTGCCGACCCATTTCCATGGAGAGTTTCCAGACAACACCCGATAGGCTCCGGCTGTGTTGCTGTGGGTATGACGGCCTATCAGAAACTCGCTTATCATAATTGGCAATCCGAGCAGCAGGATGCACACCACATAGATGATGATGAATGCTGCTCCACCGTTTTGCCCTGTTTCTATGGGGAAACGCCAAATGTTTCCCAAACCTACGGCGCTGCCTGCTGCTGCCAGAACTGCGCCTATCTTACTGCCGAAGTTTTCGCGATTTTCCATATCATGACACAAATTATCACACCTAAATATGTCCCAACGCAATCTGCAAGGAAATCCATATAGTCGCCACTTCTACATGTGGTGCAGTATGCCTGCACTAATTCCATTGCTCCACCTAATGATGCTGGATAGACATTTGTCATCACGCCAAACAGCATGGACGGTTCCTTGCCTGTGCGACGAGTTGTCAACCACATATCAAGCCACATGGAGAAGACGAGACCTGCATACATTACCATGTGTGCCCATTTGTCAAAAAAGGGTACACTCTGCAACTGTGGCATCTCTGGCACAGGGATGGTGCTCAACACAACGATTGCAATCGTTGTCATTGATGTGAACAGAAACTTTTTCATTACAATTCGTCTTTCCACAATTTGTAGGGACGCATGAGAAGACTCTTGTTGTAATAACGCTTGTCTCCAGTAACCTCCTTGCCAATAAAGTCTGGTTTCACAAAAGCCTCACACTCACTATTGAGTTCCACCTCTGCCATGACAAGCCCCTCATTGTCGCCGAAAAACTCATCCACCTCAAAAACATGGTCTCCACTCTTCACAAGATATCGGTCTTTATCGATTCGTCCAGGAACACACAACGTCATCAGTTCATGAGCATCGTCCAAAGGTATCTCCATTTCAAATTCATACCTTGACAACCCCCCATTCTTCGACGGACCTTTTATTGTCAGATACGCCTTGTCACCTCGTATGCGGATGCGTACTGTCTTCCCTGGTTCTGTTGCCATGTAACCTTGCTCTATATGAGTGCAGTTAATGGATTGTGACTTAAACTCTCCTTTTACCAAAAATTTTCTTTCTATCTCTTGATGCATAAATAGAGCCTATGTAGATGTTTTTACTATCAAACTGCTTTTGCAGGAACAATTCTTTCTTTTATCTTAATTGTCATTTGCCGAGAACTCCATGAGGTATGCTTTGATGAAGTCGTCGAGTTTTCCATCCATGACACCACCGACATCACTTGTCTGATAATTAGTGCGATGGTCTTTGACACGACGGTCATCAAACACATAGGAACGTATCTGGCTTCCCCACTCTATCTTCTTTTTTCCAGCCTCGACCTTCGCCTGTTCCTCCATACGGTGCTGCAGTTCCTTGTCGTACAACATGGAACGCAACAATCGCAAAGCGTTTTCCTTGTTCTTTGGCTGGTCGCGTGTTTCTGTGTTTTCAATAAGAATCTCTTCTTCCTCACCTGTATATGGGTCTTTGTACTGATAACGCAGACGCACACCTGACTCCACTTTGTTGACATTCTGACCGCCAGCTCCACTTGAACGGAATGTATCCCACGAGATACGAGCCTGTTCTATCTCCACGTGGATTGTATCGTCAACAAGTGGAGTGACGAACACACTTGCGAAACTTGTCATTCGCTTACCTTGAGCATTGTATGGCGATACACGGACAAGACGATGCACACCATTTTCGCCTTTAAGATACCCATAAGCCTGATCGCCCATTATCTCCATAGTGACTGTCTTTATACCTGCCTCGTCACCATCAATAAAGTTGCTAATTGTCACCTTATATCCGTGCTGCTCTGCATAGCGCTGGTACATTCGCATCAACATCTGAGCCCAGTCTTGTGCTTCTGTTCCACCTGCTCCCGAATTGATTTTCAACACGCAATCCATATCATCAGCTTCATTGCGAAGCATGTTGTTCAGCTCAAGTTGTTCTATGAGTTTCAATGCATTGGCATAATACTCATCCACTTCCTCCTCTGTTGACATTTCTTCCTTGAAGAAGTCATACGCAACTTCTGTGTCATCCGTTGCAGCCTTCACCTCGTTATATCCATCAATCCATTTTTTTATGCCTTTGACCTTCTTCATCTGTGCCTCGGCAGCTTTCTGGTCATTCCAGAAGTCTGGTGCCTGAGTACGCAGCTCCTCCTCCTGAAGTTCTATCTGTTTTTCTTCGATATTGAGGTAACGATACAGAGCTTCGGTACGCTCCTTTATTTCCTTAAGTTGTTCTGATGTTATCATCTCAAAATAAAATGAAAATGAAGAGGGGAAATGCTCATTGCTTCCCTTCTTCACAATGTGAAAAAACAAAATCAGGTGCAAAGGTAATCATTTTTTACGAAGAGAGAAGATAATAGAGTAAAGAAAATGTACAATTAAAGATGATTTACCGTGACAGAGGAGTGAAAAATAATAAAACGTACCACATATTTAATAAATAATTCCTACCTTTGCACGCTAATTATAAAATTCGGAATGGTCATCATAAAGAAACTTGACAAATTCATATTAGGAAACTTCCTCCAGCTGTTTGCAGGCACATTCTGCATCAGCCTGTTTGTCGTCATGATGCAATTCCTGTGGAAATATATAGATGACCTTGTCGGCAAGGGGCTTGACTGGGATGTGTATCTCAAGTTCTTTTTCTATGCAGCCGAGACACTTGTACCAATGGCGCTGCCTCTTGCCATACTGCTCGCTTCACTTATTTCTTTCGGAAATATCGGAGAAAAATTGGAATTGCTTGCAATAAAAGCTGCAGGCATTTCATTGTTCCGTACGTTGGCTCCGCTTATCATACTCGTAAGCCTCCTATCCCTTGCATCGTTCCATTTTCAAAACAAAATAGCTCCAGAAGCACAGCAGAAACTCATGCAGATGCTGTACTCCATGCGATTGAAATCTCCAGAAACGGAAATTGCAGAAAGGACATTCCAGACCATCATTCCTGACCGAGATGTCAACATCTATGTCAACAAGAAAGACATGAAGACAGGCATGCTGTATGATGTCATTCTGTACAACATGGAGGATGGAGTCAATAAAGCACACATCATATTGGCAGACTCAGCCCGACTTGAGTCAAGCAGCGACAAGCAGCATATCCTGTTGCATCTTTACGAAGGTGAGCAGTTTGAAAATCTCAACGACAATGCTCTAGAAGCAAGAAATGTGCCATACAGACGTGAGACATTTGTCGAAAAACATTTCATTTTTGATTTCGACGCAAACTTCAACCTCGCAGACCAAGAGAGCGTTTCTGGCAATGCTATGACAAAGAACATGAAGCAGCTGGTTGCTGATATTGACTCCATGGAACGGATATGCGACAGTCTCAGCAATGTGTATGTTGCAGACATGCGCAGAAGTGTGCTCAGAGTATCAGGAACTGCAGACCCAGTACCTGTTGACAGCAGCGCAATCAAGAAAATGTCAAAAAGCGAACTTGCTGCATACAACAAAGAAGCAGAAAAGAAACAAGCTGCAGAAGACAAGCGTAAGTCAGAGGTACCTGTTGCAAGCATAAACATTGACACCATTTACTCACAACTGAACCCTAACAAGCAGCAATCCGTAATGATGGCTGCCATCCAGAAAGTCGGATATGAGAGCATGGATGTCGAATACAAAGCGGGATACATGGAAGAGACAGACAAAGACATACGTCGTCATGAAATCCAATACTGGCAAAAGATAACCATGTCATTAGCATGTCTTATGTTTTTCTTCATTGGAGCCCCTCTCGGAGCCATCATCCGAAAAGGTGGATTAGGAATGCCTGTTGTGGTTTCGGTTATCATATTCCTCCTATACTACATCATCAACACCGGTGGAATGAAGACAGGACGTGAAGGTAGCATTCCTGTATGGTTAGGCATGTGGCTCAGCACCATCATTCTCGCCCCTTTGGGAATATTCTTCACCGTCAAGGCAAACAGCGATTCTGCCGTGTTCAACATGGACCCTTACCGCAATTTCTTCCGGAAATTCTGGGGAATACGCACCAAACGCCACATTACTCGTAAGGAGGTCATCATAGACGACCCAAACTATCCTCTCGTTGCCGACTACATTGGCGAGACCACACAACTCTGCCACGAATACCTCAAGAACAACCGTAAACGCAATCTGTGGGGATATTTGAAATTCATCTTCAGCAAACGCAATGACAAAAAGGTAGAGGAAATCAACGACAGGCTCGAATCCACGGTTGAAGTTCTCAGCAACAGCAAAGACCGTGAAATTCTAATGCTGCTCAATTATCTGCCTGTCATGGAAACCCGCAACTTCCGTTTCTACAGACGGAAAAAGCGCGACTTGAAGGCAATTATCAAATACGGAAATCAAATAAAAGAACATATAAATGGAAAATATTAAGTTTAGCACTATAGAAGACGCACTGGAGGACTTCCGACAAGGCAAGTTCGTAATAGTTGTGGATGATGAGGACCGCGAGAACGAAGGCGACTTCATAACTGCTGCGGAGATGATCACTCCTGAAAAAATAAACTTCATGCTTCGTGAAGGCAGAGGTGTCCTATGCGCGCCTATCACCATATCACGTGCCAAGGAACTGGAACTTGCACATCAGGTGGAAGACAACACAAGCATGCTGGGAACACCGTTCACCGTAACCGTTGACAAGCTGGAAGGATGCACCACTGGTGTGAGTGCCCATGACAGAGCCGCAACCATACAGTGGCTTGCCAACCCTGACGCTAAGCCACAAGACTTCGGTCGTCCTGGACACATCAACCCACTCTACGCACAAGACAACGGAGTGATAAGACGTGCCGGTCACACAGAAGCTGCCGTTGACCTTGCACGCCTTTCTGGTCTCAAGCCAGCCGCTGCACTTATTGAAATCCTTAATCCAGACGGCACTATGGCACGTCTGCCACAACTCGTTGAGAAAGCCAACGAATTTGGCATGAAGATTATACAGATTAAGGATCTCATAGCATACAGAATGCAGCAGGAACGACTTGTGGACAAAGGACTGGAAGCAGACATGCCAACAGCATACGGCCACTTCCGTATCATACCATTCAAGCAGAAGAGCAACGGAATGGAACACATTGCCCTGATCAAAGGCGAATGGAAGGAAGACGAACCTGTGCTTGTACGCATGCACTCAAGCTGTGCCACAGGAGACATCTTTGGAAGCATGCGTTGCGACTGCGGCGAACAGCTCCACAAGTCAATGGAGTTGATTGAGAAAGAAGGCAAAGGAGCAGTCGTTTATCTGCAACAGGAAGGACGAGGCATCGGACTTACAGCCAAGATAGCAGCATACGTACTGCAGGAACAGGGTATGGACACCGTTGATGCCAACATCCACCTCGGCTTTGACCCTGACTTACGCGACTACGGCGTAGGAGCACAGATTCTCCGTGACCTCGGCATCACCAAGATACGCCTCATCACCAACAATCCAGCAAAAAGAGTCGGTCTCGACGGCTACGGTCTTGAGATAGTAGAGAATGTTCCAATCGAGATAAAGCCAAACAAATACAATGAGCGTTATCTGCACACCAAGCAAGAACGAATGGGACATATCCTGCATTTCAACAAATAAGCAATGCTTAACCCAGTAAATAAGCATACAGAACTCATAAACAAGCATGCAGAACTAAACAAACAAGCAATGCAGAACTAAACAAATTCAAAGCAAACAATAATAACAAACATAACAATATGGAAAATCTATCAGATCGTCTTAACAGACTCTCACCATCTGCAACACTTGCAATGTCGCAGAAGAGCTCAGAGCTCAAAGCTCAGGGCGTTGACGTTATCAACCTAAGTGTAGGAGAACCTGATTTCAACACTCCTGACCACATCAAAGAAGCAGCAAAGAAGGCTATCGATGAGAACTGGAGCCGTTACAGCCCGGTACCAGGATACCCAGAGTTGAAGCAGGCAATCGTCAACAAGCTCAAGAATGAGAACGGACTCGACTACACCCCTGCACAGATTCTCTGCAGCAACGGAGCAAAGCAGAGCGTATGCAATGCCATCATGGCACTTGTCAACGCTGGCGACGAGGTAATCATCCCTGCACCATACTGGGTAAGCTACCCACAGATGGTGCTTCTCGCAGAAGGCACACCTGTATTCATTGACGCACCTTACGAGCAGGACTTCAAGATTACACCAGAGCAGCTCGAAGCAGCCATCACTCCAAACACACGCGCCCTCATCCTCTGTTCACCAAGCAACCCTACAGGTTCAGTTTACAGCAAGGAAGAACTTGAGGCACTCAAGAACGTACTTCTCAAGCATGAGCGTGTCATCGTGATTGCCGACGAGATTTACGAGCACATCAACTATGTAGGTGCCCATGCATCAATGGCATCATTCAGTGACATCAAGGACCGCGTTGTCATCATCAACGGTGTCAGCAAGGCATACGCAATGACAGGATGGCGCATCGGCTTCATCGCAGCACCAGACTGGATTGTCAAGGGATGCAACAAGCTTCAGGGTCAGTACACATCAGGACCTTGCTCCGTGTCACAGAAAGCAGCAGAAGTTGCATTCGCTGGCGACCAGACATGCGTCGAGACTATGCGTCAGGCATTCGAGCGTCGCAAGAATCTCATTGTCAAACTCGCAAAAGAGATTCCAGGACTTGAGGTCAACGAGCCACAGGGAGCATTCTACCTCTTCCCAAAATGCTCAAGCTACTTCGGAAAGAAAGACGGCGACCGTGTCATCAACAACTCGACAGACTTTGCAATGTACCTTCTCGAAGTTGGCCACGTTGCCACGGTAGGTGGAGACGCATTCGGCTCACCAGAATGTTTCCGCATGAGCTATGCAACCAGCGATGAGAACATCATTGAGTCAATGAAGCGCATCAAGGAGACACTTGCACGCTTGAAGTAACAATAACTGACAAGGTCAATGGTTGGGCTTGCTCCTTCCATTGGCTTTTTTTTGTTTTTCTCTAAACTATTCTGACACAAAAACCACCTACTATGAAGAGAATACTGACCTTTACACTGCTTCTGTCTGCACTAACAATGAGTGCACAGGAAGACATCACATCCAAATACCTGCAGAACCCATCGTTTGAGCAGGACGACATTTCCACATTAAGTGCAGTGAACAACAGCAGCGATGGCTTGCGTGGATACACTTGTACAAATCCGACAAAATGGGCTGTCAGTGGAACAAGCGTCACAGAACTTATCGTAACAAAAGACTGCTTCACAGACAATAACTTCGGAAAAGTCACCACCCTTTCCGATGGCAACCAAGCATACTATCTCCGAATGGGTTGGAGCACTGGTTCGACAACCGTGTCTCAAAGCATCAAACTACCTGCAGGCAAATACAAACTCACGGTTGACACCCGTTCCGGATACGTTAATGGTGCCACATCAACTATGAATCTGAAAGCCGGCACGGAAACAACATCAATATCCTTCGAGTCAGGCAGCACCAACTGTTTCACCACGCAGAAATGGACCACAAACGAAATCACCTTCACACTCACATCTGAAAGCGAAATCAACATAGGTGCAGATCTGACATGGAAAAGTGGAGGTTCGTGCATCATGCTCGACAACTTCCGTCTCTACGACATGAAAGACTACGTTGAGCCGGCAGACCCTACAGAGGCAGAAGTCACATCACCGACAGAAGGCACCATCACCGCCGACTTCGTGCCAGAGGCAGCCATGAAGGGCGACCTGCTCCAGATGCTTGCCAATTTCTCAAAATACATGGTCAACGACTTTCAGGAATGCGCAGCACCAAACAACATCAATGAAGCATGCGGAGCATTCCGTGGCGAGAACACCATGGGCAACAACGAGCAGGGCGTGCGTCCTAATGCCGACCTCAGCATGATATGCGCCTTCCTTGTCAAATACGGAAAACCAGCAGGAGTCACACTCCCATCAGGAGTCACATGGGACAAGATAGAAGACATGGCAATGAAGTCGCTCATATTCGCATACTCCACCCACAAGGCAAACAAACTCAAGGTATGCTCCGGCAACAACTACTGGGGCTCAGTTTCAACAAGCGACTATGCCTGGGAGTCATCACTATGGGCAATGTCGGTGGCATATTCAGCATACTTCCAGTGGGACAAGCTCTCCGATGCCCAGAAGAACTACATCTACCAGCTTCTCAAGGCAGAGTGCAACTACGAGCTCGGACGCTCCATCCCTACAGGATACAACGGCGACACAAAGGCAGAGGAGAACGGATGGGAGGTTGACATCCTTGCAGCAACCCTCGGACTGTTCCCCGACGATGCCCTCGCCCCAAAATGGTTTGAGCGCATGCGCGAGTTCGCCATCAACAGCTACTCACACCCATCCGACGCAAGTAACACCACGGTCATTGACCCTGCATACAACAGCAAGACGGTGGCCGACCTATACAAAGGTCAGAACCTATACGACGACTACACCCTACAGAACCACAACCTCTTCCACACAAGCTATCAGAACGTGGTCATGCAGGAACTCGGCGAGGCAGCACTCGCCCTCAAGATGTTCCAGTTAGGAGTCAAGGGAGAAGAGACATGGAAGTCAAACGCACTCATGCACCACAACCAAGAGGTCATGGACTCCGTACTCAACTGGCTCGCACTCGCCGACGGCGAACTCGCCATGCCTAACGGCAACGACTGGTCGCTCTTCCTCTACGACCAGATAACATCATACACAACACAGGCATGCTTCCAGCGCGACGCCAACGCACTCATGCTCGAAAACCTTGCATACAAATACATCAAGGCACGACAGAACACCACCTCTGACGGCAGCTGGCTGCTCCGTGCCGATGTGGGAGCACGCCGCATGGGTGTCGAGGCACACCGTGTCATGATGACATACCTCATGCACGAAGTGCTGTCCACGGCAGACCTCACCCCAACCAGCTGGGACGAATTCAGCAAGCAGCACTCAGAGGCAAAGATACTCCCATGCCAGAACGTGGTCAGAGCATCCTCCGACCACCGCTTCACCACCTTCTCATGGAGCAACGGACTCAAGTCATACACAGGATACATAGCGGCCAACAACCCCGACAAGAACAAGATCATAGTGCCGTTCCGTGCCAACAACACAGGCAACTTCCTCGGATGGTACGAAGTCAGCGGCAAGGGCACCAACGCCACACCAGTGGTCAGCGGCATCTATCAGCTCAAAGGCAACAGCTATGTCATGAACGGTGAGCTCAACACCAACGACAACACCCTCAACAACCGCTTCGCCATCTACTCTACACCAGGCAACGCTGTCATCTACCTCGACCACGTCACAGCCAAGACAGCAGCCACCATCACAGCAGAGAAAGGCGGACTCATGGCAATCTCCGTTGACGACATGACCAAGCTCGCGCGTACATTATATTATAATAAAGACGAGGAAATCACCCACAAGCAGCTCGACGGCACCACATTCACACAGCTCAGCAGCAGCTGGGTCAACATAGACAACTCACTCGGCATCGTCGGCAGCAACGACGGCAAGAAAGTCGCATTCGGCGACCGTTCAAACAACAACTCCATCATGACCGCCAAGGTCTATCCGATGTACAGCAACGCCAGCCGCACCGTCAAGCAAGGCGAAGTGGTCGATGCACGCAACCTCGTATATTACAGCAACATCAACGCCACCGACACCAAGGACATGGCAGACGCACTCGTGAGCCTCCGAAGCACACTGCCAGCTGGATGGAACGGAGTCATAGCATCCGACGACCACCAAGCACACATGCTCATCAGCAACTTCGCAGGAAACACCACAGCCGAAGTGTCAGGCATCCAGTTCATGGGATGGGCACCAGTCATGCAAGAAGAGACAACCATCACCGACTCACAGTCAAGCGTCAAGCTCCAGCTTGCCCAGAACAACAGCTACGCACAACCCGTCAAGGTCATGGTGCAAGGCAGCGGCATAGTGGCAAAACTCGACACCGACAACTCCGCATACATCACAGCCACACAGACAGGCACATGCAGAGTAGGCATCGCCATTGACGGACACGAAGAACCAGCATACCTCAACGAACTCACTATCAAGAAAGGCGAGACCGTGCGGGTATATCTGAACGAAAAAGACGAGGTGTGCGCAGAGAGCGCAGCCGGGTTTCCTGAGACACAGAAAGACGAAGACCTCACGTCAAAGATAGTCAACCCCTCATTCGACGGCGACACAGCCAACGGATGGAGCGGCACCACCCCATCCTTCCAGACATACACCGACGCAGAATTCTTCAACAAGACATTCGACTTCCACCAAGTCATCGAAGGACTCAAGCCAGGACTCTACCAGCTCGGCGTGCAGGCATTCTACCGCGACGGCCTCCCAGCCACAGCAGCCACCAAGCACAACAGCGGCACCGAGAGCCTCAATGCCATCCTCTACGCCAACGAGGCAGAGACACCCCTCGTCAGCATCTTCACCGATGCCGGCAACAACTACAAGATAGGAATCAGCACAGCAGCAGGCTACGTGCCCGACAACATGGAACAGGCAGCCAGCTACTTCCGCAACGGGCTCTACCACAACACCCTCATCGCCGAGGTGACAGAAGACGGCACACTCACGATAGGCATCAGGAAGACAAAGGCAACCACTAACGACTGGACCATCTTCGACAACTTCACCCTCCGCTACCTCGGCACCGACGAGGAAGTGGGCATCACACAACCCACAATCCTCAACCCTCAACCCTCAACCCTCAACCCCACAACCTACAACCTGCAGGGCATACCACAGACAAACAGCAACCTCACACCTGGCATATACATCACAGCCGGCAAAAAACAGATAATCAGATGACAATAAAAGACAGGCGTACAATACGCAAATACAAGAGCCAGGACATAGAGCCCCAGCTCATACGCGACCTCCTCACCACTGCAGCACGAGCAGCCACCATGGGCAACATGCAGCTCTACAGCGTGGTTGAGACACGCACCCCAGAAGGCAAGGCAGCCCTCTCGCCACTCCACTTCGCACAACCAATGGTCACCACCGCACCCGTCGTGCTCACCTTCTGCGCCGACTTCCGACGCTTCACCGACTGGTGCACCCAGCGCCAAGCCGACCCTGGCTACGACAATCTCCTCTCCTTCATCAACGCAGCATCCGACACCCTGCTCCTCACCCAGAACTTCTGCACCCTCGCAGAAGAAGCAGGACTCGGCACATGCTACCTCGGCACCACCGTGTACAACCCCCTCGGCATCATCGACGCACTCCAGCTGCCCCCACTCACCTTCCCCGTAGCCACCATCACCGTAGGCTGGCCTGACGAGTCTCCCGACCAACCCGACCGGCTCCCCCTCGACAGCTTCCTCCACAGCGAGACCTACCAGCAGAAGACACCACAGCAGATAGACGACATCTACTCCTACAAAGAGTCACTGCCCGAAAACCGTCACTTCGTCGAGATCAACAACAAGCAGAACCTCGCACAAGTGTTCACCGACTGCCGATATACGCGTCGCGACAACGAAGCACTCAGCACATCGCTCACCGAGGCACTACGAAAACAGGGATTCTTGAAGTAGAAAAAAGTACCCTACCGGCACATCGTCATTTGAGCCAGCTCAGATGACCAAACGAGCTGGCTCAAGTTGAGAATTGAGCCAGCTCGTTTTGCCGCCTGAGCCAGCCCGCAAAGAGAGTTGAGCTAACTCGCATGGAGATAGGACGGAGGATTTGAAAAACTGATATCGCGAAATCGTTCGTGAGATTGCTATTATGGGCGGGTGCAGTGTCTGCATTCCTTGGGTTGGGCAAGAATATGCACTCTTCAAGTTACTCAGCCAGCACCGCACGGACAGGGTAGCTGTAGTGGCGGCCGCCGTAGTTCACATACTGGCTGCCCGAATTGAAGTCCAGGAAGTACGCGTAGTGGCCGACAATAGGCGTAGAAGACCAGTAGTAGCAGAGGCTACCCTGGTCGTAGACACTGCCGCAGTTGCAGAAGCCGGCAGCAGGAAGGAACACGCTGTTAGATACGTAAACACCCTTGCCTGTGAATTTTCTGCCATTAATGCCATTGACAGCTGTCCACTCTACATCGCAATTCGCAAGAAGTGCCTCTAGTTCTGCCTTTGTCGGCATACGCCATGCGCTGCCCCAAAGGTTGGTAGCGGTATCGTCAGTGCCAGTGAGAGCATCGCTACCGTTCTTGTATGCATCGTTTGAATCCTTGTCTATGCTACTGCCCCACCAGTAATAGCCGCCATAGCTCTCTGCCTTACCATCTGTAACGCCTACGTTGTACTCTGCGAACTTAGGACCATCCTCCCACAGTTGTACCCATGTTACTTCGATATCGCCAGTGCGCTTGGCTGTGCCGGTGGTGGTTGATGCCTGAGCTTCTTCAAACACTACGTTGTCTGCCTGCTCAGCAGTATAGGTTGCTACTACCACATTGCCCTTCATGACTTTCATGACCTGGGCGTTCATGCTCATGCTGCAAACGAGTGCCACGAGCGAGAATAATATCTTTTTCATATTTATGTTCTTTGTTTTTTGTTACTTAATAATTTCAACACCTGCGGTATTGTACATCTTACCATCCTTACCGATAATGATGAGCTTGCCACCGTTAATAAACTTCTTGCCGTTGCGCTCGGTGATGGTAACCTTATCGATTGCAACACCCTCGATGGCGGTTGTCGTAGAATTGTATTCTCCATACGCTACTATCAACGTCTTGCCTTCAGCAAGTGCTACCTTAAGAACCGGCTCTGCCTGATCCTTCAAGTAGAGGACTGCGTTCTGCACACCCTCTACGGTCTCATACTTGACGGTAGGCATGTCCTCCAACTTATAGCTCGTCTCCGAACCTTCGTAAGTGGCAATGATACCCTGTACGGGTTCCTGAGCACTCGCTATGTTGAGTCCTGCAACCGACATGATGAATGTAAGTAGATACTTCTTCATTTTGTTTTGGGAATTAATTGATTATTGTTTGAAATATTATAAACACGAAAAAGCGTGCTACCGACACTCGCACAGAGTGCCCGTAGCAGGCTATACAGCTCGCTGTAATCGCTTGAAATTAAACCGCTTGCGTTACCCCCCCTATAGCTCGCAACAGAGGCTCAGAAGCCATAAAAACACCATTCTCGCCCTTTGAAGAGCAAGAAGTGAAGCTGGCCTCCGCACGAAGTGCGTATGTAGGAGATGTATAAAGCATTATTTGTAGTATTTGTAGTTATTAAACCACTTCCATCTGTAATACTGTCTTAAACAGGATACTTTGCGACTGCTAAGTTAGTAAAAAATCTCCGAAATTCATCAACTTAGCTCCAAAATCTCACTCCCAACCCTCAAAAACTAACACTTTTCACTCCAAAGTATGCACGAACGAAATTTTATTCGCACCTTTGTACTGTTAGTTCCCGCCAAGCCTCTCGTTGATGCTCAAATGCGCGGGGCTTTTTGTTTTTAGATATGGCAAGAAGAAACTTCACGAAAACATATTCCAGTCCTACCGACTTAGTTCAGATCCTCGAATCGCAGAAAATTTAAGCGAAGCGTCCAAAACAACTAAAGACGCAGTCTTAAATAACACGATGCCAAATAGCATATAGGTGCCAAACTAATTATGACCACCTACTTATTATCATGTTTCACCGTGTACTGTTCCAGCACACTCATGTCGTTCATCACTATCTGCTGCTGTGATGCCTGATGCTGCAATGGTCGGGTATGTATGACGGCAGCACCGTAGATGCCATTGTCGGGCAAGCGGAAGGCGATGTGTCCGTCATACACGACAACATCAACCGATGAGAGATCTGCCATATTGACGGGCATCAACTGAGTGAACACCTCGATGCGAGGTGCTGTATTGCCATGCATCAGATATTGCTTTATCAGTACGAAGTAGAGATTGTCGCCGAAACGGAAGCGACTGTCTGCTAACAGCTCCTTTGATAGTTCAGCTCTGGTGTTGATAGAGGTGCGACTGCATGTCAGGTCTGTCACCAGCAGCGAACCGACAATCTCGTATTGTATCGGTGCAAGCTTTCCGCATGATATGATGTATGGTGCAAGAAGACGGAAGCTTTGGGCATACTGTACAACCGAGAGTTCCCATTTCACGTTGCGAAGGTTGAGAGACATGAACTCAGCATACGCGTTGCCTTTCTCCACAGACGGGAGCCATTCCTTGCGTTCCATGACTGGCAGCATCTTATAGAACGACACAACACTACGCACACGGGAGTTCTGGGTTTTCATCGCCTTCGAAACCTTTCTCTTTGTTGATGATGACTTTCTTGCAATCTGCTTGCCATTTCTCATGTAAAATGTAACTCCGCCAATGGTCATGCGGAATGGTACTAATACTTGCTTTTTCATAATAGTTTCTCCTTGTTTTATGAATTAATTATTTATTACAAATTTACAACAAATGTGTTCATTTATCACATTTCGAACACATAACGAACACATAACGAACACATATATGTAGGAGGAAGAGAGGAGGAATCCTTTATTTATAGTGCTTTTGTTTATGCTGCAAAGATAATGAATATGGATGTAATTAGCATTATCATTGCAAGATTTCTTTAATCGCAAGACATGCATGCCTTAATTTGCATGTCTGAGGACTGGTTTCCACCTTCATTCTGCCACAAGCCCTGAAACGACGTTTCTATAGAATATTTTTCTGCAAGAACATGACCAATTGGTGCATTTTTCTATAATTCGGGCATAATGTTTACAGATTCGTCTAATACCCGTAACTTTGCAGCGGAAATGTTAATAAATGGCAGAGAAATGAAAGTTGAGTATCGCAGACATTGGAGCAGTAGTCTTGAGCGTGACATGGAGTATAAGGTGTATGGCTCGGAGGGAAGGGGTGTGCTGGTGTTCCCATCGCAGGACCAGCGTTTCTATGAGTGGGAGGACAACGGCATGGTGGATGTGCTGGCTCCTATGATTGACGGGGGGCTGATTCACCTCATCTGCTGTGACAGCATTGACGCTGAGACTTGGAGCAATGGTGTGAACGGGGCGCATGTCGGTTATGTGAGTGAGGAGGTGAAGAGCCGTTACCACGAGCGTATTGCCCTGCACGAGCGCTGGTACAGCTATATCGTTGAGGAGTTGATTCCTGAGGTGAGCAATGGTGAGCGTCTTATCGTGACGGGTTGCTCGATGCGCGGGTATCATGCTGGCAGCGTGTTCTTCCGTCGCCCTGACCTCTCCGACACGATGTTGTCGCTGAGTGGTCTGTTCAATGCTGATTACTTTTTCCCACAGTATGACGACGAACTGATATACTTCAACTCTCCGCTTGACTTCCTGAACGGCCAGCATGATCCTTCGGTGTTGCTGACCCAGTACAGGAGCAAGCAGATTATATGCTGCTGCGGACGGGGTGCATACGAGGGTGTGACAAGCGCATCGACTCGCAGACTGCAGCAGGTGCTCAGCGCTGCCGGTGTTGACGGATGGTTCGACTTCTGGGGCGAGGATGTGAGTCACGATTTCTACTGGTGGCGCAAGCAGGCGGCGTATTTCTTCGACAAGATTATCAACAAGTCTGTTGCTGTGGCTGCTTAGTTTATTAAACTTACGCAACTATGTTTATATTGATTATGAAATAGATTTTAGTTCAGATGTCGAGCGAAGCGATCCCTTTACAAATCGTCCTAAAAAGCGACGTAATGGAGCGTATTTTAGTTGAGATTTTATTAAACGAAATCTAAACTAAAATCTCACTAAAAATCATCAAAATAACAACCTTTGACATCGGAAATTATGGATATACAAAAGTTCACTTACTATTACCCTGCTGCAGGTGGGGCATGAGGCGAGTAATAACGACTGAACCTGTTTTATGATGTTACACATAGATAATGACCGTGTACGCAAGCTGTTGCTGCAGGGTAATTTCGGGTTGGAAAGGGAGTCGCTGCGCGTCACTCCCGACGGGCATCTGTCGCACACGGCTCATCCGTTTGATGCTGATGACAGCCGCATCGTCCGTGATTTCTGCGAGAACCAGACGGAGATAAACACCTCTGTCCATAAGTCGGCAGAGATGGCGATGGAGGAGCTTGGGCAGATTGACAGACGCATCGTTAAGCGTCTGAGGGAACTGCCTCAGCCCGAACTGCTATGGCCTTTCAGCAACCCACCGTACATAATGAGCGAGGAGGATATTCCCGTGGCACAGTTTTCGGGTAGGCAGATTGAGAAGACGACATACCGCAATGGGTTGAGCGACAAGTACGGCAGGTATAAGATGACTTTCTCGGGCATTCACTTCAACTATTCCTTTGCGGGTGACCTGCTGCGTGCCAACTATGAGGCTGACACGCTGTTCGTCAAGCAGGTTCAGGAGTCGCAGACTATGGTGGTGTCAACACAGCCGCTGGATAATGGCAACTGGCAACCTGTTCCTTTCCTACAGCTGCTGGTGTACAGACAGGGTGAACTGACATGGCAGGGCAAACAACGCAGCCAACAGTTCTTTGACAAGGAAAAGGATTGGGAATATAAGAACTTTGATTATTCTACATTGTAAAAAAACATCTATACGGACATGAATTTCATTTTCATATCACCACATTTCCCACACACATATTGGGAGTTTTGCAACCGTTTGAAAAACAATGGTGTGAACGTATTAGGCATTGCCGATGCTCCATACGAATCATTAACCCCCCAGCTGAAGGAGTCGCTGACGGAATACTACAGGGTCGGCAATCTGGAGAACTATGACGAGGTGTACAGGGCTGTTGCTTTCTTTGCGTTCAAATACGGCAAGATTGACTGGATAGAGTCTAACAACGAGTATTGGCTGGAGCAGGACGCAAGACTGCGAACGGACTTCAATGTTGAAAGCGGCATTAAAAGCGACGGCATCAGTGCCATCAAGGAGAAATCGGAGATGAAGAGGTTTTATGCCAAGGGGGGCATACCGACGGCTCGGCAGATAAAGGCTTCAAGGGGAGTGTACAATGTTCAGACATTCGCTGAGGAGGTGGGTTATCCTCTGATTGCGAAACCCGACATAGGTGTGGGGGCTGGTGGCACTCACAAGATACACAACGAGAAGGAATTGCGTGATTTCTTCAAGCAGCAGGGAGAGGATGCCGCTAACTATGTGATTGAGGAATTCATCACTGGCGACATCTGCTCATACGATGCCATCGTTGACTCGAAGTCTAAACCTATATTTGAGTCTATGACCGTTTGGCCACCATCTATCATGGACATAGTAAACAAGCAGCTTGACCTGTCGTACTATGTTTCGCCAACGATACCTGACTCTCTGAGAGCACTGGGTTGCAGGACGGTGGAGAGCTTCGGAGTGAAGAGCAGATTTGTCCATCTGGAGTTTTTCCGTTTAGACTGTGACCGAGAGGGACTCGGAAAGGAGGGTGACTTTGTGGCTCTGGAGGTGAACATGCGACCTGCTGGTGGCTATACTCCTGACATGATAAACTTTGCCCACAGCACTGACATCTACCGTATATGGGCAGACATGGTCACTTTTGACAAGTCACAAATGGCAGCAGGAAGCAAGCATGATGCCGGCAATGCATTGTCGTTACCCTGGAACGATGAGTATTATTGCGCTTTTGCCTCAAGACGCGACATTTACGAGTATGCCAACAGTATTGACGAAGTGAAAGAACGGTACAAAGAACAGCTCGTTATGTGTGAACGCATGCCAGAGATTCTGTCTGGTGCAATGGGGCAACAGATGTTCACCGTGAAACTGAAGACAAAGGAAGAGGTGGACGAGTTCGTTGAGTTTGTTCACAAGAAGAAAATATAGACTACTATAAGGCAATATAGACTACTATGCAATCAACATACGAAAAATGGTACAGCCAGTCGCTCGGACGCGACATGGAGTATAAGGTTTACGGAAACGGGAACAGATCACTACTTGTGTTTCCGTCACAAGACGGTCGTTTCTACGACTTTGAAAACTTTGGAATGACAGACGTGCTATCCCCATGGGTGGACAAGGGGGAACTGAGAATAATCTGCTGTGACGGTATAGACTGGGAGACATGGAGCAATCTGGGAGGCAATCCCCGATGGCGAATTGAGCAGCACGAGCGGTGGTTTCACTATATTGTGGACGAACTGCTACCAAGCATAAGGCGTGGTGATGAAACATTCATGGTTACGGGTTGCTCTATGGGTGGTTTTCATGCTGGCAATTTCTTCTTCCGTCGCCCTGACCTCTTTGACACGGTCATTGCCTTGAGCGGTCTGTATCATGCCAGCTATTTCTTTGGAGACTACAGCGACGAACTGGTGTATTCAAACTCACCACTCGATTTCCTGCGATGGATGCCAGACGACCACTATTACTGGGATGTATATCGCCACCGACGCATCATCTGTTGTGTGGGACAGGGCAACTGGGAGGAAGACCTGCTTGACTCAACTCGTCGTCTGGATGCGCTTCTGCGTGAACGGAACGTGCCGGCATGGATTGATTATTGGGGGCACGACGTAGCACACGACTGGCCATGGTGGAGAAAACAGTTACCTTATTTCATGGATAAAGTTCTCCAATAAAGGTTTATGGTTTATAGTTGAGGGGGTATGGTTGAGGGTTGAGAGGTTATGGTTTATAGTTGAAGGTTTATGGTTTATAGACTTATCGCCCGGATGGTTCCATAACCCCTCAACCTTCAACCCTGTCTTCCCAAAGAAATGGAACGAGCACGGGTAACTGACGCTCCCACGATGCCTCGTTATGTTTGCCACCTTCTTGCTGGAGTCTGTATGTCCGGCAAGAAGGTTGTTTTGTCTGTATAGCAGATTCTACCTGGAGGATGTTCTTATGCATTGTCTTCTCCCATTGCGGCGAACTATGTTCTTCTGTTCCCCAAGAAAAGAATACACGAGTGTCAGGATGAATGGATGCAGCGTCTATCTCAAGAGCAAACTCTTTCATAGCCGTTCTGATGGAGGGCGACACGACCGCTGCCTTTGAAAAAACGTCATTATATTTCAATATGGCATATAGTGACATCATTCCACCCATGGAAGAACCACCTACAGCAGTTGCCTCACGATGACGCCACGTACGGTATGTGCCGTCGATGTATGGTTTCACCACCTCCACAACCCATCTCATAGTGTGTTCTGCATCGCCATGCAACTGTCCCACCCCAGATATCTCCACTGGATAAGGACAATATTCATTGCATCGCTGTGGGCTGTTGTGCGCACATTCCATGCCTACGACAATCATCTTTTTCCAATAAGAATCAAGATAATGAGCCATGCCCCATGACTTCCCGAATGTGGCATCGCTATCGTTGAACAGATTCTGCCCATCCCACATGTACATTACGGCATAGCACTCCTCATTTCCCTCATTATAATAGTCATCAGGGAGATATATGTGCAGCATCCTGTCCTCATGGGCAAATGCGAATGGCATGTTATGTTTTATAACCACAGCTTCTAAAATTTATTATGAGACCCTCCCTGTTTCCCCATGAGGGAGGGAGTAGGTTTATGGTTTACAGTTGAGGGTTTATGGTTTATGGAGCCATCCGGACGATTAGTCTATAAACCATAAACCCTCAACCTTCAACCTTTATTATCCGTAGATAATCTTACCTGTTTCTGGGTCGGTGTTCTCCTCAATGAATGACTTCTCGTACTGAGTCATGCCACGGAGCGACATGCCCATGTTGCTGAAACCTCCATCGTGGAAGAGAGTCTGCATTGTGACTTTCTTTGTGAGGTCGGAGAACATGACGATACAATAGTCGGCACATTCGTCGGCGCTGGCATTGCCGAGTGGCGACATGCGGTCGCTGAAGTCATAGAGTCCGTCGAATCCCTTGATGCCGCTACCTGCTGTAGTGTATGTCGGTGACTGTGAGATGGTGTTGACACGCACTCCCTTCTCGCGTCCGTAGATGTAGCCGAATGAACGTGCGATGCTCTCGAGGAGCGACTTTGCGTCAGCCATGTCATTGTATCCGAAGAACGTGCGGTGACTTGCCACGTATGTGAGGGCGAGTACGCTGGCGCATTCGTTGAGTGCGTCGAGCTTCTTTGCCACCTGCATCATCTTGTGGAATGAGATGGCGCTGATGTCGAGAGTCTTGTCAAGGAGTGAGTAGTCGAGGTCGTCGTATGTACGCTTCTTACGCATATTGGCACTCATGGCACATGAGTGAAGCACAAAGTCAATCTTGCCGCCGAGAGCCTTTACTGACTCGCTGAACAGCATCTCAAGATCGTCAACGCTTGTTGCGTCAGCAGGGATAACGACAGCCTTTGTCTTCTCAGCCAACTCTGCGATGGTTCCCATGCGGCATGCCACTGCTGTGTTTGTGAGCACTATCTGGGCACCCTCCTCCACTGCACGTTCTGCCACTTTCCAAGCGATAGACTGGTCGTTGAGGGCACCGAATATGATACCTCTTTTTCCTTTGAGCAAATTGTAAGCCATAATGATTCCTTTTTTCTTTTTACCTTAATAATAATATAATGTCAGTGGTATGGTTGAGAGGTTAGAGTTGAGAGTTGAGAGAGTCAACTTCTTCTGGCTCATCCAACCTGACCTTTTCCTAAAATCGGGTGCGAAGTTACGAAAAAATGGGGAATCCCACAAAAAAAACGGTCTGGTATCGAAAAAAACACAAAAAAATCTTTGTCAATTCAATAAAAACCCATACCTTTGCACTCGCTAAACGAAAGATAGCACGTTGGCGGGGTAGCTCAGCCGGTTAGAGCGTCGGATTCATAATCCGGAGGTCGAGGGTTCGAGCCCCTCCCCCGCTACGAAGAAAGGACTCACGAGAAATCGCGAGTCCTTTTTATTATTTCTTGCCTTTATTGCTGATTATTTGATATTTTTGCATATCTTTACACAGGAAAAGGGAGAAAACGGATACGAGAATAGGTATGCTACGGATGGAACGAAATACGAGCGTCTGTCATCATATAACGTGCATGAGGCACGACATCCGTTCAAGGGTGTGATTGAGATTCCTGGCACGATAGAAGCAGAAGACTTCGACAAGTGTGACGAGGGCGTGTCTTACCATGACTCTGATGCAACGGACGAGGGCAAGGCTGGTTACCGTACAGACAATGGCGGCGTAGATATCGTGAAGGGCGGCAGCGGATATGCGATAGGACACACACAAGCAAACGAATGGCTGGAATACACGGTGAACGTGAAGGAGCCAGGCAAATACAAGTATGAGGCAGTGGTGTCTTCAGGAAGCGACAACTCAGAATTCACACTTGCCCTCAACAAGGACGGAAAACTTACTAATCTCACTTCAAAGATTAACGTGCCAAACGGCAACAGCTGGGATGTTTACAAGACTGTGACAGCAAGTCTGCTCAGATACTTGCAAGAAGGCGAACAGGTGATAAGACTGACTGTCAACGGTGCTTACTGCAACATTGACAAGATTAACCTCATCTGCAATCTCAACACTGGTGTTGTAAACACAAGAATGAACAATTTGGGTTAACACATAAAAAACTGCCATGCGGATGAGATTGTCCACATGGCAGTTTTTGGTTTTCGTTTTATACGCAGCTTCTACTTATAATAGCTGATGGCACGTATCTCCAGCTCGTAATCGATGCTGCTGTCTGTATATACTCCGCTTCCATCATCGGGACCTTCCTTACGGGAGTTCTTAACCAAACGGCGAGTCCAGTTGCCGTGTTCGTCGGTATCGAGTATTGTGTATGCCATTTCAACATGGAACACATAACCTTCACCGAAGGAGTCGTCAACTGCGCTGACAAGGGTGTATTCTCCTTCGTATGTGTATTGAGTATGGCCATCGCTCTCGACTCCTCCTGTTTTGCACGATTTCACCATGCCGTTAGGATAATAAGTGTAGGTGTCCTCAATGTCCATACTATATTCTGGAATATTCCATACAGCAGACGTAACATGGAGGTTACTGTCGCGCTTGAGCCTGATGCCGGCAAGTCGCCATTGGAAATCAGGATTGCTTGTGTCGAACTCTCCGTTCTCTTTGAAATACAGATTGTACCTTTCCCACCCTTCGTTATCAGACGGGTTGCCATCTTCGTCGCAGGTGTATGTGGTGAACACCATGTTCTTCACTCTGCCGCGAAGATCAAACATCTGTGCATCAGGATGCACGAAGTCTATGGCTGGTTCGCTTTTGCCAACGTTCACCTGCTCCACATCTGCAGAATCCACCGCACTGCCAGCAGACTCCGTCTTATTGCCGCATGACGCAAATAACAGAGCTACCATGGCTGGTAATAAAATATTATTCATAATGCTTACTCATTATTTAACTTTGTCAAAACTCATACCGTTCCATTTCAGAGTGCTGAAAGTGCAGTCGCCATTGAGCCCCTCATGCACCTCGATGTCCTTTCCCTTTTGTGGGAGTTCCAAGAAATGAGGTTTTCCATTGAATGCATCGAACGGTGGCACATCAAGCGGTTCGAGTTTATGGGTGGTCTCATTGTAGAGATATGCCACACAGCCGAGGTCGTACAACATTCCATGTTCTTCGTCTAACATGCTGCTATCGAAATATTGCCACATGCTCTCTCTGTGACCTGCCATCTCTTCTCCCTCTTCTGGAGTATAGGCATACAACTCCTCACATACGTACCAACTGAATAGGAACAGTTTCTTGCCATCTTTACGGTTCCAATATGCACCACAGTACCTCACTCCACCAGCTCCTTCGCATGAATATTTGAAGTAACCGTTGGCATTATCCATAACGGATTCTCCATCACATTCGCGAAAATCACCAATAACAGGACTGAGTGCAGTCACGAAACTCTGGATGGAAGGGGTTCCCTTCACCGTGAACGATTTGTATAGCTGATAGAACATTATGTGGTAATTGCCCTGAACTTCAGCACCTGGTTCATACATGTCTTCCTCGTCGCCGCCACATTCACAATCGGCAGTATCGTCAACACATTCCACTGCGGAAGAGTCTTTGCTGTCCTGTTGTGCCTGCGCCTTGTTGTTGCTGCAAGAAATAAACAATGATGCTGCAATAATTGGTAATAATATCTTTTTCATATTGAAATAAAATAAGTTTATGAGTTACTTAAGAATTGATTTTAATTTCCAAATTAGAATTCCTCGTCAGTCTCCTCCTTGCTTATTTGCTTGCCTTTTAGGTCGAACTTATATAGAATACCGTATCTGCCTCCTTCCTCATGATAGTCGTATCCGGCACACGTAATGGTGTTTTCCTCTTCATTATATGTAAGGAATCCGCTTGGTGCAGGCAGGAAGAGTGCTTTCTTAGGATTCATGCTTACAGGCATGAGATAGGAGTATATATTGCGGTAATCAGGGCATCCCTGCACCACCATGTATGTTTTGCTGTCATAGTCATTATGGAAGAAAGCTACGTTTGTTACTGCCATAATTTGTGTAACAGGATATTCGGCAGCTTCTTTCCAGTTTACCTCCTGCTCTTCTGTGGTTGTGGTGAAAAGCTTTACAACGTGACCATCTTCGTTATCTGTAAGATAAAGGTCTGTCTTCACCATGGCATCCTCTTCGTCGTCTGTGTGATGGTAAACAGCATACGCCCTATATCCACAGCCATCGCCTACACGCTCAGCGTCTGCAGGGAGTGTGACATATTCTTCCGACGGTGCTTTCTGTTCCCAATTGACATCGTTGATGACAACCTTGCCATCCTTGATGGAGCAGTCGTAATATATGTCGCGTTTCTCGTATGGGTAAATGAGGTCATACAATTTTCCGGAATCGTCATTTCCAGTACTCATTACAAGCAGGTGGGCACAGAACATATCTTTTCCATCGTACTGTGTTTTCTCGACACTTTGGAATTCAATGGATCCGCTGCCAACTCCATCTTCCTGACCAATGAGGTAACCACCATAGTAGCCTGTTCCCTCCATTGTCTTCTTGTAAATTTTGTTGAGAAGATAAAGACATTGTTCAGAGCAATGTTCCTTCAACCAACCTTCATCGTAAACCTCCATATTGAGTTCATCCTCATAGAGTGATTCTATGAATTCTTTGACCATTTTGTCATCACCTTCGAATGTACTGTCGCTATCTGACTGAGTACCTGCCGTCTTGTTGCCACATGACATGAACAATAATGCAACAAACGCAAACAATAAGCTTTTTTTCATAAAAGTATTATTGGAAATTAAAAATTAAAAGATTTGATTTGAGAATTGCGAGGTGGAAAGATGAATCAACCTTTTCATCTCATTCTACCAACTCAACACCCAACTTATTTCAGCCCTAACAACCCCGTAAAGAACAGTACTACAGCTATCTTCCTGTCAACACCGGAAGCCTTACCAACGTATGAATTGCCACGGTCACGGATAGTGCCATCGCTCTCTATCTTACCCAGATAAGAATTGCTGCGGTCCCGAACAGAACCATCGCTCTCTATCTTTCCAACGTATGAATTGCCACGGTCATAAATGGAGCCATCGCTGCTCACCTTTCCACGATAGCTGTTACTACGGTCACGAATGGCACCGTCGTTTCCTATTTTCCCAACGTACGAGTTGCTACGGTCATAGATGGAACCATCGCTGCTCACCTTTCCACGATAGCTGTTACTACGGTCACGGATATCCTGTGCAGCCCCATGTTGTGACACAGCCATAAACATGGCAAATAAAATCAATGATAACAGGCGTTTCATGTATTGTTGATATTGTCAAGTAGGTGAATATTGTTTAGATTTTAATGACTATGGCATGATTTTCTGCATTGCATCGATGGCGCTTCTGCAATCTGACAAAACTTGCTTGATATCGTCGGTTCCTGACTTGAGTTCCTTGACATTTACGACCTTTCCATCGGCATGTCGAATTTGCGAATAGCCATATACAAACTTGCCTTTGTCATCAAAATACAGTCTTTGTTCAAACTTGGCATCTTCATAATCTCCCGTTTCGTCACCATAAGGATTGTCTGGACCGACAACATACACGAACACGGGATTACCATCAGAACCAAGCAAATACTCTTGGGAATATTCACGAACAGCCACATTGAATCTGACACGGACGAATAATGGTGTAACACTTTCCTCATACTCACCTGTGTCTTCATTGAAGTCGCTTTCATCATTACAGAACACATCATATTTGTACTCCTGAATCCCTATGGCAGGCTTGTTACGGTGAGTTGTAACGTGGAAACTACAATCCATGTTGGGTTCCTCTTGTGCAAGTTGCATACGCTCCATCACATCATTGTATTTTTCACGAATCTCTTGAATACGCGCTTTTTGAGCTTTTGTCTGTGCAACAGCAACAGACGAAAGCATCAAGCAGGAAATGAAGAATAATAGATTTTTCATTATGCGGCTACTTTACAAATTCATATATCTCATATCCACGTCCATGTTTCTCGAATGCCATAAGGAGTTTGTTGGGTGCGATTTTCTTTGCGACTCCCTGTATCAGGAATTCTTCGTTTGTGAACCCTGTTGGCTTATTGTTTTCAATGTACCAACATCCCGTGAATGCAAGGTTATAGTCATCAATTCGTCCCATCATTCCCATCTTACGCTGCGATCCGCCTGTCTTATGGAAATAAAGTTCATCATTCTCAAGGTAGAAGCGACATGGGAAAAAGTCGTACATCACGATTCCAAAATCATACACTTGTATAGAACGAACCTTCTTATACTGCAACAGTTCGTTCAACTTGACAACCTGTGGAGCGGCATTTATCAACGCCTCAACCTGAGACTTTTCCTTAGGGTCGCATTGATCGCTGCAGTCATCCATGAAATCAAGAATCTGACTGTACAGATAATTCTTCAAAATGGCGCGCTGGTCGTCATTGAAATACAAGATGGCGTTATAATCTGTGATATCCTTAAGAGTGTTCGGGAAATCTGTACCAGCAAACTTATATGAAGCGGCATGAATAGACTCTTCATCTTCATCTTCTTCATCCTCTTCATCTACGTCGCCATATTCACAATCTTCATCAGTGATAGAAACCTTGCAATCATTGAATTTAACAAACTTCGATTCCCCACCACCATAAGTGTGACGGATCTCGCATCCATTCAGTACAATATTTGTCCAAGTGCTGAAGATGCTGTTTCTGTTATCAAATATTTTGCAATTGTTAAACACTATATCTGATGACTCTTCATCTATATACATTCCTCCTGCATTGTTGTAGAATCTGCAATTATTGAAAACGGCACTCTTCACTTTCTCAAAAGTCAATATTGAAAGACTGCATTCGTAAATGTCCGAGTTTTCGACCTTTACATTGTTGACTCCTGTTAGATCCAATCCATCGACGCCACATCCATAAAGTTTGCAGTTTTCAATCGTAAAATTCTCACCTGCGTTGAATGTAACTACATCACCAGAGCAGTCACCAGTGTCCGTATGACCTAATTTCAAATTCTTGAGAGTGATGTCTTTGCAGAAAGAGAATGCCAACACATCAGCATAACGAGGAGTGACCTGGATATGTGTTTCTGACTTCTTGCCCTCAATAGTAAGGTTTGACACATTCCCGATAACAAGTGATGGTCCATCAAACTCGTCACTTACCATAGGACCAGAGAAATCGACATCAGGTTCTGACAAGAAACCTGTTCCTTGCAACTGTTGTATTGTTGCAGTCATGTCCAACAAGTCATTCTCAACAACGATTTTAGTATCAGAAGCTATTGCTTCAATAAACTGTTTTGAGGTTTTAACCTTTACCACCTTCTGCTTGCCTCCTGCAATTGATGTCAATGAAACCATAACAGAGACAAGTAGCACAAGCACTTTTTTCATTTTTCCTTCAAGTTATTAAATTGATTGATATTGATTTACATTTACACCATAATAAGTAAATGATCAGAATATTTTGATTATTTACTTAATCTATTTGTTAGGAATGGAAGTTTTCCACCTTTAATGCTTTGTTTTTCAACATTAATAGACATTAATTGGGACGTTAATTATTTTCTTCTGATTTCTGCTTGTTAAAATTAAATTAATGGTCGCTCAGCGAACGAAGTGAGATGCTTCGCTCGAAGGGCAGAAGAATTAATGTTTTAAAAAAATAATATTGAGGTAGGAAACTTTAATTAGTTATTGAATATCTCACACGAAGTCAACTTTCAATTTTCCTCCTCCGTTGCAGCCTCCTCGTCATCAGCGTCGGGAGCCGTATAATCTACATAGATGTAGTACTGTCCGAATCTGTGATATTTTACAGTGCCGTTGCGCACCAGAAGTACAGCGTCGGTACTGCTCTCTACCGCACCCTCCGTGTAGAAGATGTTATAGCCCTTGGGACCATGGGTCACGCATGTTACGAAGGCCTGCGAGTATTCGCCCTCGTCGTCAACGTGCCATGAAATCATGCCGTCGTAGTTGTTAGCCCACTCCTCGAGGGTGTAAACGTTGCTGTCGATGCGCACCACGCGAAGTCCCAGGCACTTCTTGCCATTGGGACGCATCTGCACGGTGTACACGCCCAGATGGCCGTCCGTGCTCTCGCACTGGTTGCGGCTCCACTTCACCTTCAGGCCGTAGCGAGCCTGCAGGGTGTCGATGACAGCCTGTGGTGCCTTGCCCGAACGTTCCTTCATGGCCACAACGGTATGATCCTTCATGTAACTGTCGGTGAAGGCTACTCCCGAGAAGGGCTTACCCTTGGTGCGATAGTCCAGCCCCTTCATGTATCCAGCGTTTCTGCCCCACAGCATATTGCCCATCTCCGGACCGTCGTGCACACCCACGTAGCTGATGCTGAGGGTCTTGCCGGCAGTGTTGACCAACGTCTTGTAGTTCTTTGCGCGTGAGGTGTAGTAAGCCTCGTCCTCCTCGCCGAGGTAACAGTAGCGCAGTTCCTCGCCGATGTCGCAACCCTGTGCGTCAGCTTTGTCGAGGTAACAGATGAACATGGGTTTACTATCCTCGTCCCAGTCCTCTGCCACGGTGTCGATGGGTTCGGCTTCTACTTCTGCCTGTACTGCAACAACCTGCAGTGAATCACATTCAGGAGTGTTTGTCTCGTCGGTCGTCTGCTCCTTCTTACCCGAGCAGGCACATACCAGTGCCATAAGTACCAACGAGGGTAATAATGTATGTTTCATATCTTTCAACTTTCAATTTTACTCATAGTAAGTAAATTATAGTTCCTTTTTTCTCGTTAATCACCATTTGCGAACAAAGTTAGCAAAAAAGGTGATATGTTTCCGTTTCCAAAATGTTAAAAAACATTAACATGCAACAATGCGTAAAAAATGGAACATATTACAACGAAAGGTAGCTCGATCAAAAGCAACAACTATCATTTTTGTCCTATCATGTCTAAGAACAACTGAGGTTTATCATTTACAATCAGTTCTTCTGGGAATTCTGCTTCTTCCAATAGTGGCAAGGCATAACGATAATCGCAAATGGAAACAGGGTGATGGGCATCCGAACCAAGTATGATAGGGTTGTCGTAACGCTTGCTCAATTTCAACATTTCTAAAAACATGGGGTGCGCAAGAACTTTATTCCGCGTAGGGTTTAAGGAACTGCTATTGAGCTCCAACAATGTTCCGGTACGTTTGGCTGTCAGGACTACCGCTTCTATGTCAAAATCGGATGCAGTCCCGTCACAAGGATGCGAAATGATATTTACATAAGGGTTCTCAATGGCACCAAGCAAAGCACTGGTGTTTTGCTGTCGGTTGCCATCGTCATAACACAGAAGATGCAGACCTGCTATTACGTGATCCATGCATCGTAGCGTCGCTTCATCCGTAATATCTATATTTCCTTCGTAATCAATGATGTTCAATTCTGCACCCATGAGAAGTCGCATGTCACCATATTGACGGGGTATAACATGCATGTTTCTGAAATATATAGGGTGACAAGTGCCAGGAATGCCCGGGCCATGCTCAGTAACGCCAAATATGGAAAGATTATGTTTCTGAGCTTCTGTTATCATTTCTGTCAATGTGCCAAAGGCATGACCTGACACAATGGTGTGGGTATGTACGTCAAGTAGTGGTTTCATTCTATGATAGTATAATAACGCCTGTCAAAGTTACGGCAAAGATACGTTTTATTACTCGGCTTTCATGCGTGTTTTCTGTTTTTTTCCAGTATTTCCCGATTTTCTTATTTAAATTATGTATATTTGCAAAATATTTCAACTACAAAAAGTCAACAATGACCGTATCTGAATTAATAAACACTACAAGCAACACCGCTTTTTCCTTTGAGGTTCTGCCTCCGCTGAAAGGCACTGGCACACAGAGTCTTTTCCGCACTATTGACACTCTGAAAGAGTTTGACCCTAAGTATATCAACATAACAACTCACCGTAGTGAGTTTGTTTACATTGAGAAAAACGACGGTTCGTTTATCAGGCAAAGCATGCGACGCAGACCTGGTACTGTTGCTGTCGCAAGTGCAATAATGCATAAGTACGACATCAAAGTCGTACCTCATGTTGTGGTAAGCGGCATGACAAAGGAAGACATTGAATACATGTTGCTGGACTTGCAGTTCCTTGGCATTCAGGACCTTCTGTTACTTAGAGGAGACAAAGCTAAGGAAGACGCAAGGTTCATTCCTATGAAAGATGGGTATAGCCATGCAACAGAACTCATAGAGCAGGTTAACATGTTCAACGAAGGACTCTTCATTGATGGCACTCCTATAAAATCACCTGGGGCAAAATTCTCTTATGGTGTGGCTGCATATCCAGAGAAGCACGAGGAAGCTCCTAATCCCGAGTTTGACCTTCAAATACTCAAACTCAAGCAAGACATGGGTGCTGACTATGCCGTAACGCAGATATTCTTTGACAACGAGAAATACTTCAGTTTTGTGGAGAAGGCTCGCAATGCTGGCATCACGATACCTATCATCCCTGGAATCAAGCCGATTGCAAAGATGAGCCAATTTACAGTACTGCCTAAAACTTTCCATCTCGACTTACCAGAGACCCTGTCTAAAGAGATGGAGAAATGCAAGACTGACGAAGCAATCAAGCAAGTTGGAATCGAATGGGGTGTAGAACAATGCAAGGAACTGATTCGTAACGGAGTGCCAAGCTTACACTTCTACACAGTAAGTGCTCTTGACAGCATAAAAGAAATAGCCAAGCGAATATATTAAAAGTTGAAAGGGTGAAGGTTTATAGTTAATGGTTTATGGAGCCATCCGGGCGATCAGTCTATAAACCCTCAACCATAAACCATAAACTATCCCCCCTCAACTCCCAACCCTCAACTATCAACTATTTGGTTCCATGAACTTCAACGACATTATCGGGCAAGAACCTATCAAACAACGCCTCAAAGAGGATTTCAACACTGGTAAAGTGCCACACGCCTTAATGTTATGCGGACAAGAAGGTTGCGGAGCATTGCCTTTAGCTGTAGCTTATGCAAAGATGTTGTTATGTGACAGTCCCTTAGCTGACAAACTGCAGCATCCCGACTTGCATTTCGTTTTTCCGATATATAAGAAAAGCAGTGGCAAGGACACTTTCTGCGACGAGTTTCTCAAAGAATGGAGAAACCAGATTATCAGCAATCCTTACTTTGGAATGGCAGAATGGATGTCCACATCTGGTGCCGAAAACCATCAACTAATCATCTATGCAAATGAAAGTGACGCAATCACAAAGAAACTGAGCCTCAAATCAAGTCAAGGCGGCTACAAAGTGATGATTATATGGCTACCAGAAAAGATGCACGAGACATGTGCCAACAAATTGCTCAAATTGTTGGAAGAGCCACCAGCAAAGACCGTCTTTATGCTTGTGAGCGAGCAACCGGACAAAGTAATCCAGACTATAAGGAGCCGTACTCAGATAATAAACATGCCACGGTTGGCAGACGAAGACATTGAAAATGCTCTTATCAACACATACAGCATTCTTCCACAAGAAGCAAAACGGATTGCCCGATCGTCAGAGGGCAACATGGCTCAAGCTCTTCGTACCATAACCAACGATAGCGACACACGTTATTTCTTTGATTTATTTGTGGAGTTAATGAGACTTGCGTATGTCAGGAAGGTTAAAGAGATGAAATTGTGGAGTGAAAACGTGGCAGGTTTAGGGCGTGAGCGAATAAAGGCATTCCTGGAATATTGTCAAAAAATGATTCGAGAGAATTTCATATACAATTTCCATCATCAAGATGAGCTCAATTTCATGAATGAGGAAGAGGCACAATTTGCCGTTAAATTTGCTCCATTCATAAATGAGAGGAATGTGATTGGAATCATGGAAGAGCTCTCATTAGCTCAGCGTGACATTGCCCAAAACACGAATTCAAAAATTGTGTTTTTCGACTTTGCCTTAAAAATGATTGTACTGATTAAGAACAGATGATTCAAACTACCTAAAACGCAATTTTATTGCAATACATTTAATTATTTAAACAAAAACATTTGAATGTGGAATAAAAGCACTATCTTTGCATACATTAGCTAAATACGCACTAAAACAAGGCATCAGAAGTCACATGTTTCAAAAAAAAACAACGTGACCGATGTTTGCCTGACAACATATATTCCTATAATACACATATTTTATAAAATGACAGATTTCAAATGCGGTAACTGCTGCGGTGGCATGAGTGCCAAAGGATGCAGTCGCCATGCCGACAAACTTAATACATATGACTACCTTGCCGACCTGCCAGACAATGCCCAAGCATGCGACATCGTAGAAGTTCAATTCAAGCCTCCGAGAAAAGGATATTTTATAAACGTAAACAATCTTCCACTGGAGAAAGGAGACGTTGTTGCCGTTGAGGCAAACCCTGGTCACGACATTGGAACTGTAACAATGACAGGTCGTTTGGTGCCACTTCAAATCAAAAAGGCCAATCTGAAGCCAGACGTAGAACTGAAAAAAATCTACAGAAAAGCAAAACCTGTAGATATGGACAAATTCAATGAAGCAAAAGCGCGCGAGCATGACACTATGATTGAAAGCCGCCAAATCGCTTTGAACTTAGGGTTGAAGATGAAGATAGGAGATGTTGAATACCAAGGCGACGGCAACAAAGCAATATTCTATTATATAGCCGACGAACGAGTCGATTTCCGCCAGCTCATCAAGGTTTTGGCAGAGCGTTTCAGAGTACGTATCGAAATGAAACAAATTGGTGCCCGTCAAGAGGCAGGCAGAATCGGAGGGATCGGTCCATGTGGGCGCGAGCTTTGCTGTGCAACTTGGATGACGAATTTTGTCAGTGTAAGCACAAGTGCTGCACGCTTCCAAGACATCTCTCTAAACCCTCAGAAACTGGCAGGGCAATGTGCAAAACTCAAATGCTGCATGAACTTTGAGGTTGACCAGTATGTGGAATCTTTAAAACGACTCCCTTCAAGAGAAATAACACTACATACGAAAGACAGTGAATATTATTTCTTCAAAGCAGATATCCTTGCACACAAGATAACATATTCTACTGACAAGCACATGCTTGCAGGAGAAAAGACTATCTCATCAGCTCGAGCATTTGAAGTAATTTCAATGAATCGCGAAGGCAAAAAACCTGAGTCTCTGTTAGAAGGCGGTTATGACCCTACACCTGTTTCGCTTGACCTCCTTGATCAAGAAAACATAAACAGATTCGACAAGAAAAAGGGAGAAGGCAAACGCAGAAAAGACAACAGAGACAGAAGAAGAGAGCACAACCGAGATAACAGACAAAAGAAGTCTCAAGAGCAAAAAAGTGGAGAGAACAAAACTCAAAACAAGAAGACTCATGAGTAAGATTAATGTTTGGAAATCAACATTTTCTATCATAACAAGTATCCTTGGCACAATTTTATTCATATCGTGCCAAGGAAACTTGTTCTACACAGAATACAAAGACATCAACTCTGCCGGATGGGATTCACAAGACACATTGATTTTTGAGATTCCCCAAAGTGATACAGACCAAGATGTTAACCTTACCATCGCCACACGTGCGACCAATTCATACAACTACAAGGAATTAGTCTTATGGATAGAACATTCAAAAGACTCTAAAAGAATTTTTACAGACATAGTGAATTTGTCATTGTATGATAAATACGGGAAAGCAGAAGGACATGGCTTCCCGTATGTGGAAACAGAAAAAGAAACCGATGTTTTACATCTCAAAAAGGGACACAAACACATCATCAAAGTGACGCACAGAATGCGTCACAACCCATTACAAGGTATTGAGAATATTGGCATTACATTGATGCACAATAAATAAGATTTGCAGTGTGGCAAATCTTTATCAAAAGGTGCCAATTTTCTTTTGTGCGAAAGTCACACTTCAATAGTTTGTAGTTCAAGGAAAGACAATCGTCCGTGTCTTATCGGGAACACTACGTCTATTCGTCCCTTCACTTTCCTCTTACCAACCGTTGCTGGCTTGAATCTCATTTCTTTTGCGACACGCAATGCCTCTTTGTTCAGGTCTTCGTTTACAGAACGTACGACTTGAGCCTCAACAACCTTGCCTTTCTGGTCAACGACACAGGCAACGACGACATTTCCCTCTATGTTTTTTCTTTCAGACGGATTATTGAAATTCTTTTCAATAAACATTTCCATTTCGTGTTTGCCACCTTTATAGGCCGGAGGTGTACGCTTCTGTCCCGCTAATTTTTGACGTTGCTTTTGAATCTTCTGGCGCTGTTTCAAAGCCTTCTCCTGCGCTTTCTTCTGTTTTTTCTGCGCTTTTTCTCTTGCTTTCATCTCTTTCGGAGACATAAATCTTTCTTCTTGTTGCGAAGAAAAAGGATTTCCGAAATAGAAGAACTGTGCTCGCACCCAAGGTGCTATAAGAAGCATTATAATGACTAATACTATTCGCATGATTGGAATGTGTAATTGAATTTTCGGAGTCAAAATTACGGTAAACTTTTGATTTGACAAAAAAATATCAAATAAGATAGAAAAAAAATGCTTATAATTTAAAATGTGTCAAAGGAAATATCTACCTTTGCACTTCATAAGGTAAAAAGTTGGGGGCAAATCTATAACCCAACAATACCAAACCTATCAATAAGCTTTAATTTTAACAACATATCAAAAAAGATAAACAATGGCTGATACAAAGAAAATCAAGACCGCTCTTATTTCGGTCTTCCATAAAGACGGACTCGACGAACTTTTAGCCGAGCTCAACAAGAACGGTGTGAAATTTTTGTCAACAGGAGGTACACAAGCATTTATTGAAGGTCTCGGCTACCCATGTGATAAAGTAGAAGACCTCACTACATATCCATCTATTCTCGGTGGTCGTGTCAAGACACTCCACCCAAAAGTGTTCGGTGGCATTCTCGGACGTCGCGAACTTGAAAATGACCAGCAGGAGATGGCAAAATTTGAGATTCCAGAAATTGATCTCGTCATCGTTGACCTGTACCCATTCGAGGAAACTGTAGCCAACACTAACGATGAGCCAACAATCATTGAGAAGATTGACATCGGTGGCATTTCGCTCATCCGTGCAGCTGCAAAGAATTTCAACGATGTGGTTATCGTACCAAGCAAGGCAGAATACAAGATGCTTACTGACATCGTTAAGGCTCAAGGAGCAGAGACAACAAAAGCACAGCGCAAGCAATTTGCAGAACGTGCCTTTGCAACAAGCTCTCATTACGACACTGCAATACACGAGTATTTTGCAAAATAAACAACCAAAAAGAATATATAGCTTTTAAGAATTGAATAAGAAATCAGTATGGGATTTTTCTCTTTAACGCAAGATATTGCAATGGACCTTGGCACTGCAAACACCATTATCACATGTAATGGTAAGATTGTAGTGGACGAACCGTCTGTTGTTGCCCTTGACCGCAAATCAAACAAAATGATTGCAGTTGGTCAAAAGGCTAAGATGATGCACGAGAAGACAAATGAGAACATCCGCACATGCCGCCCACTCCGCGATGGAGTGATAGCAGACTTCTTCGCATGCGAGCAGATGATGCGTGGACTCATAAAGATGGTAAAAAGTGGACACCACTTGTTCACCCCTTCTCTCCGAATGGTGATCGGTGTACCTTCAGGTTCTACAGAAGTTGAACTTCGTGCTGTACGCGACAGTGCAGAACATTCTGGCGGTCGTGATGTTTACCTCATTTTCGAACCTATGGCTGCAGCTATAGGATGTGGAATTGATGTAGAAGCACCAGAAGGAAACATGATTGTTGACATAGGTGGTGGTTCGACAGAAATTGCAGTCATTTCTCTCGGTGGAATCGTAAGCAACAACTCCATACGCGTAGCAGGCGACGAACTCACAGCAGACATTCAAGAGTACATGAGCCGTCAGCACAATGTGAAAGTATCAGAGCGTATGGCTGAGCGTATCAAGATAAACGTAGGCTCTGCACTTGCTGATTTGGGAGATGAGGCACCAGAAGACTTCACCGTACACGGTCCAAACCGTATCACGGCACTTCCTATGGAAGTAGCTGTTTGCTATCAAGAAGTTGCACATTGCATCGACAAGACTATTGCAAAAATAGAAACTGCCGTTCTTCAAGCACTTGAAAAGACTCCACCAGAACTTTATGCAGATATCGTAAAGAATGGCATCTGGCTCACAGGAGGAGGTGCTCTTCTCCGTGGTCTTGACAAGCGTCTCAGCGACAAGATTAAAATTCCGTTCCATGTGGACGAAGATCCTTTACACTCAGTAGCAAAAGGCACAGGTATTGCCCTCAAGAACGTTCACAACTTCCAGTTCTTGATGCGATAACCATATAACAACGTTGACGTTGACGTTTGCGCTGACCATTTCACAATGGGTCAACGGACGTTAACGTCAACGTAATTATTTTAAACATACCACAAAAATATGCGCGGATTACTTGATTTCCTGATAAACTCAAAGCATTGGTTTGTATTCCTCATTCTTGAGGGATTCAGCCTTATTGTGCTATTCAGTTTCAACGGATACCAACGCAGCGTATATTTCACGACAGCAAACTCTGTAGTCGGTTCTGTGTATTCGTTCACGAGTGGCATCAGTTCTTACCTTGACCTGCAATCAATCAACGAAGATTTAGAGAAAGAGAACGAAAAGCTAAGACTGCAACTAATCTCAATGCAGGAGAAAATGCAAGAGAGTACCGGTGACAGTATAGAACTTGCGTCATTACCACCGATATACGAGTTCACGAGTGCCAAGGTCGTAAATGCAACCATACACCGTACAAACAACCTTATAACAATAAATAAAGGCGAAGTTGACGGCATACGGCCGGAAATGGGCGTTGTGTGTTCAAAGGGTGTGGTAGGAGTAGTTTACCTCACATCTGCACACTACTCTATTGTCATGCCTCTGCTTAATGTGAACTCAAAACTGAGTTGTAGGTTACGCAACTCAAATTATTTCGGGACACTTGCCTGGAATCATGTGCGACCAGACGTGACATATCTGTCGGGAATTCCTCGTCATGCAAAAGTCAAGAAGCAAGAAATTGTTGAGACAAATGGATATTCTGACATTTTCCCACCTGGAATACCCGTTGGGTACGTACTGGGCATCAGCGATTCGTCAGACGGCATGTCATACCTTTTGAGAGTTGGACTCTTCACAAATTTCTCTACTCTTCGCGATGTTAGCATTATTACAAACTACTCAAAACCAGAATTGAAAGAGCTTGAACAAAAAGCAGACTCTCTAAATCCTGAAACCACAGAGCACACAGAATCAATATAGAGGAGAAAAACGACTTATGACTTATTCCATATTTCTTCGAGTAATTCGCCTTGCTGTGCTGGTTGTATTCCAAGTGTTGGTATGCAATCAAATCCACATATTGGGATACATCACTCCCTTAATCATCGGATATATGATGGTTTGCTTTCATAGAGAATCCTCACGAGTGGGACTTTTGTTGTGGGGTTTTGCTATTGGAATCATTGCTGACCTTTTTTCAAACACAGCAGGAATGGCATCTTCTGCATGTACACTTGTCGCAATGATTCAGCAACCAACCCTAAACGCCTTTGCTCCACGAGACGCTTCAGATGAATTCACACCGACAATGCGCAACATGGGGTTCTGGAGATACTTCATGTATGTGTTAGTGCTGATGTTGGTTCTACACAGCGTATTCTACACTCTCGACGCATTCTCCTTGGCAAACTGGAAGATGACACTAATTGCAATAGGTGGTGCCACACTACTCTCCACAATCATTACAATTTTCATAGAACTGTTAGTCAGAAGCAGAAAAAACTAATCTCTTATGAAAAACCGTAGATATGAAGGGCGAAAATTCGTTTTGGCAGGCATAGCGTTTGCCATTGTTGTTTCATACATCTGCCGACTTGCATATCTACAGTTATTTGAGAACGACTACACCAACGAAGCAGAGAGTAATGCTTTCTATGAGAATGTCATATTCCCTTCACGCGGTGTAATTTACGACAGGAAAGGCGAACTGCTCGTGTACAACCAACCAGCCTATGATGTCATGGTGGTCATGCGCGAAGTGGAAAACCTTGACACTCTTGACCTTTGCAAGACTCTTGGCATAACAAAACAAGAGTTTGACAACAGGATGGCAAACATAAAGGACAAGAAAAAGAATCCCGGATATTCGACATACACACAACAATTATTTCTCGGTCAAATACCAGCAGAAGAGTATTCCATATTCCAAGAGAAAATGTTCCGCTTCCGTGGATTCTCTGTCCGCGAACGCACCATACGCAGATATAACACCACACACGGAGCACACTTTCTCGGCGACGTAGCAGAAGTCTCACCTTCAGATGTAGAGCGTGACCCATATTATCAACCAGGCGATTACATCGGCAAGCAAGGAGTAGAACGCTCTCACGAAGCCGATCTACGTGGGGAGAAAGGTGTAGAAGTGCTTCTTCGCGATGCTCGTGGACGAATTCAAGGTCACTACAAAAACGGAGCATTCGACAGGAAGCCTGTTCCTGGCAAAAACATCACACTGAGCATTGACATGAAACTCCAAGAACTTGGAGAGCGCCTTATGGAAGGTAAGATGGGCAGCATCGTCGCTATCGAGCCGAGCACAGGCGAAATACTTTGTCTGGTCAGCGCTCCAAGCTATGATCCAAACCTCATGGAAGGAAAACAACGAGGCAAGAAAATGGTAGAAATGGGACGCGACCCAATGAAACCGATGCTTAATCGTGCCGTATCCGGAACATACCCTCCAGGTTCAACATTCAAGACCTCACAAGGACTCATGTTCTTGCAAGAGGGAATCATAACCCCAGAAACATCATATCCATGCAGCCGAGGATTCCGATTCGGAGGCATGAAGGTAGGTTGTCACGGTCATGGAGCCCCACTTCCACTCATACCAGCCATAGCCACTTCGTGCAATGGTTACTTCTGCTGGGGATTGTACCACATGCTCAGTAACAGGAAGAAATACAAAACCCAGCAAGAAGCCATAACAACATGGAAGAACTACATGGTAAGCATGGGCTTTGGGTACAAATTAGGAGTCGATTTGCCAGGTGAGGCACGAGGAATGATTCCTAATGCAGACTTCTATGACAATGCATACAAGAATTCATGGTCTCCGCTATCCGTCATTTCCATTGCAATCGGACAAGGCGAGGTGACCCTCACCCCACTACAGATAGCAAATCTTGGAGCCACAATAGCAAACCGAGGATATTACATAACACCACATATTGTAAAAGACATAGAGGGCGGTCAGCTTGCAGACAGTCTGTTAGCTAAACACACCACACTCGTTGACCCACAATATTACGAGTACGTGGTGACAGGCATGAGAAGAGCCGTGCAAGGAGGTACATGTAAATCCGCAAACACCTCCATGTACGAGGTGTGCGGAAAAACCGGTACAGCCCAGAACCGTGGTCATGACCACTCAGCATTCATGGGATTCGCTCCTCGTGAAAACCCCAAGATTGCAATTGCCGTTTACGTTGAGAATGGTGGATTTGGAGCACATTTCGGAGTTCCTATCGGAGCTTTGATGATGGAACAATACATAAACGGAAAGCTATCTCCATCAAGCGAGGGGAAAGCATCAGCCATGCAACACAGAAGAATCGAGTATGGCACAAGGGAACGATAATCCCTCACATCAAAATCCAAAAGCTGCATCTCACCTGATGCTATCAGATATACAAATGGGTATCACTTCCTGACAAAGCGGATTTCCATCTGACAAAAACAAAAGAACAGCAACAATACAATATGCAGAAGCAAAAGTCCATATTTCTATCCATTGATTGGGTCACAATCCTTCTATATGTGGTGTTAATCACATGGGGATGGTTCTCCGTATGTGGTGCATGCTATGACTTCAACAATCCTGACCTCTTCGGTTGGGAAAGCAACTCAGGCAAGCAGATTGTATGGGCTCTCACCTCATTCGGATTGGCAGGTTCCCTCATGCTCATAGAAAAACGATTCTACGACACATCAGCATTTGTAATCTATGCAGCAATGATGATGCTTCTGCTTGTAACCATTTTCATAGCACCAGACACAAAAGGATCACGTTCTTGGATACCTATTGGCCCCGTAAAGCTGCAACCTGCAGAATTTGCCAAGTTTGCCTTAGCATTAGCGCTTGGCAAATACATGGACAAATACGGATTCAGCATGCGCAATTGGAAAGAGCAGGCAAAGGTTGTGGGGCTCATTTTACTGCCTATGCTACTCATCATCGGACAGAAAGAAACAGGTTCAGCACTTGTGTACCTCGCGTTTTTCCTTGTTCTGTACCGTGAAGGCATGACGGGTTCCCTACTCTTCACCGGCTTCGCTTGTGTAGTGTATTTTGTTGTTGGAATGCGTTATAGCGAAAGTTACATACCATATATGCATGTGTCAATAGGCGAATTCACCGTACTGCTGTTAACACAGATATTCACCGTATGCATGACATGGATTTACAGCCGCAACATGCTTGCCTTGAAGATCATGTCGTCAGTATGCTTCGGCACCACCACAATAGCATTGCTGTTCTCTATATACGTCATTCCATTCAACGTATGCTACGTCATGCTGCCAGTGTGCATTCTTATGATACTATATCTATTAGGATTGGCAATATACACACGACTTTACCGATATCTGCTGATTGCGTTATTCGCAGCCATGTCAACATCATTCTTCTATCTATGCCATACTATGTTTGACAAGTTAGCAGACCACCAGCGTATCCGCATTGAGGTTCTGCTTGGAATGAAAGACGACCCTAAAGGTGCAGGATACAATGTCAATCAGGCAAAGATAGCTATTGGTTCAGGAGGACTGAACGGAAAAGGATTCCTCAATGGCACGCAGACAAAGTTGAAATACGTCCCTGAGCAACACACAGACTTCATCTTCTGTACCGTTGGCGAAGAGGAAGGATTCATAGGAGCAGCAGGAGTGCTTATTGTCTATCTGTTCTTTATCTGGCGACTCATAGCGTTGGCAGAGCGACAACCAGACACCCTTGGGCGTGTTTACGGGTATAGTGTCGTCTGCATATTCATGTTCCATCTATTTATTAATGTAGGAATGGTGCTTGGTCTCACACCCGTAATCGGAATTCCATTACCGTTTTTCTCTTATGGAGGTTCTTCCCTATGGGGCTTCACACTTCTTCTCTTCATTTTCCTGCGTATGGACGCAGAACGTAACAAGAAAAGGCAAAAAGCATAATCCCAAATTGTTCATTAGGCTCGTAATACATTCTGATTAGTGCCAGAACATATTTTTTCTGGCTTTTGAGTAAGTGATGCGGGCATCATGACCGAAAAAAACAGGGAAAAGATGTCTCGGCAATAATAATCAAAATGGATACGAGAACCTAAAAAACAAGTAGTATCGTGTCCTAATGGACTATTTGGGATAATATAAAACAAGACACAAAAAAAATGGTTGCATCGCATTTGATACAACCATTTTTTTGTGGTACCACCAGGATTCGAACCGGGGACACACGGATTTTCAGTCCGATGCTCTACCAACTGAGCTATGGCACCAGAAGTACTTTCGTACTATGAGCAATTGTTCCAATGAAAGTGGTACCACCAGGATTCGAACCGGGGACACACGGATTTTCAGTCCGATGCTCTACCAACTGAGCTATGGCACCGTCATTTTAACATTGCCGCTATACCCTTTTGGGGTTTAGCGAGTGCAAAGGTACACGTTTTTTTCGTAACAGCAAAACAAAAGTGCATTTTTTTTGCTTTACAGCATAAAAAACGCACTTTAATAATGGTTACACAATAATATTATATATTACTTAGTTCTCAAAATAGTAAAGGAATGTAGCAATACCCTCAAGAGCTTGCTTACGCTGATTCTCTATTTCAAGCTTGAATTTGATTTCAGCCTTACATGTACCACGCAAGTTAGCTATAGTATGAAGATAAGCAACAAGACGCACACGTTGACCAGAAAGGACAGGCTGACCGAATTTCATCTGATCCATTCCATAGTTCACGAGCATTTTCACATTATTTACCTCAATAATCTCCTGCCATAGATGAGGCAACAAAGACAAAGTAAGATAACCGTGTGCAATTGTTGTCTTGTATGGACTCTCCACCTTTGCACGCTCTGTGTCAACGTGAATCCACTGGTGGTCAAGAGTTGCGTCAGCAAAGAGGTTTATGCGCTCCTGTGTCACTTCGAGCCACTCGCTCACGCCAATCTGTTCGCCGAGATGAGAGGCGAACTCATCATAAGAGTTTACTACGAGCTTTCCCATATTAATTCCGTTTTTCTGTTATTATGTGCAAAGTTAATCAAAAAAAAGTTAAATCAAAAAAGAAATTTATAGAAAAAAGCACAAAGCACAAAAAAAAGAGAACCGCATTGGGAAAATGCGATTCTCACTATGCCGAATACCTGGCACTTTGTTGTGTACGAGGGATTAAGCCTCAACCTTCTTACGAGTGAGCTTTTCCTTGATACGAGCCTTCTTACCTGTGAGTGCACGGAGGTAGTAAAGCTTAGCGCGACGTACCTTACCAACCTTGTTGAGTTCGATGCTCTCAATGTTTGGAGAGTCGATTGGGAAAATACGCTCTACGCCTACAGTGCCTGACATCTTACGAACTGTGAAGCGCTTCTTGTCCTGCTCGCCAGCGATCTTGATTACTACGCCGCGGTACAACTGGATACGCTCCTTAGAACCCTCAATAATCTTGTAAGCTACTGTGATAGTGTCACCAGCCTTGAATGCTGGGAACTGCTTTGGCTCAGAAGTACGCATTGCTTCCTGAGCAACTTTAATTAAATCTACTGCCATGAGTTTGATTTGTTTAATAATTAAAGATATACAGCGAAGCATTCTCTGGTTACTCTTCCCAAGACAGCGGCTTCGCCAAAAACGGGTACAAATTTACGACTTTTTCGTTAACTTCAAAAATTTTATTCTAAAAAATGTCATTTCAACGCTACACGTTCCACTTCCACTCCCTCTGTAAGAGCCGTAATGACAAGTGTGTGTGACCTGCCAAGCACTATTGGAAGGGTCACGTTACGCAACGCATAATTACGCAACACATTCTGTTTCCACTCCTCGCTGCGGTCTTTTGTCTGATACTCAACCACTACAGGAGTTGCATTGTCAAGCGATACCGAGAATGCCAATTTAGCGCCAGCAACAGGATGGACAGGCAACAGCCTGACTTCCAGATTCACCTTAGCATCACGTACTGGCAACTGGTCATCCCCAAAGTAGTATGTCAGTTCGCTGCTCTTTGGCACAGACCTCCAGCCATCAGTCTGGAACAGCACAAATTCCTTTTGAGCATCAGGATATGTGACAGATGTAACATCATGATCGTCAAACACTGGCAACTTGCGAGGAGCAGGATCCATTATGCCATTCCACTTTGGATTTGAATTATAGATATCCGTAAGAGTGAGAATCGAGTCGTAGGCCTCATCCGAACGACGCATCCACACCTCTCCTTCATCAGCAATCACATGCGCCAGATACCTGTAGTTCATCTGGGTGGCAGCTTGCACCGGATACTTCACGAGTTGGAAATAAGCATCCTTGCGTTCCTCAGGAATCGCTTGCCAGATACTCTCTACAGCATTTGATATCTTCTTGTACCGCATCAGCCTTGTTCGCACATCCTGCTTGCTCCATCCCTCAATAGCACGAGGCTTGCCCCAATACTCCTTATCCGCCTCCTCTGTACGAGTGCCTGCCATGTGCTCTGGCTTTCTCTCAAACGCCAGATTATAATGCTCTGTCATGATGCTTGCAAGAGTGTCCGCAAACACAGGTCCGAACTCACGGTTGAGAAACTTGCGCAACTGCGGTCTTTCCTCCGTCTTTCTGCTGAAACCACGCCATGCCAGATTCATGAAATCCTCAATCAGGTACTCAGCAGGTTTGATGTCACCGACATTAAGAACCCACATCTTGTCGATTCCGCGCATGTAGGCTTCCGTCAACTGCTGTCGCATCAGATAAGGCGAGAATGTGCCGAGCCACAGATAGTCATGAGGACGTCCCCAATAAGAAACATGGTAATAAATGCCATTTCCTCCATCACGCATCATCTCATTATCATCAGGGAAATGACGTATGTATCCATAGTTATCATCAGTCCACATGAGGGTCACATCCTCAGGCACATTAAGTCCCGAATGGTAAATGTCAAGCACCTCTTTATATGGGATGAACACCTGTGGAATCTGCTCCACCCTCTGGTTCACATTCTGTCTGAGCATTTCACGCTGGTCATCAATAACCTGTTGCAGACATTTCAACTTCTCCTCAGGCGTCTTCACCCCCTGCATGCTTCCGTCATGCACACCCCTCATGCCGAGCGTGTACACCATTTCCTGACGCTTCACCTCCTGCAACCTGTTGCTCCAGAACTGCTTCACGCTTTCGCGGTTAGTCACATAGTTATACTCGCCGTTTCCACGCTTTGCCCATTCTGTTGCAGGCGACGTGCCCATTGGCTCACAATGACTTCCTCCCACGTATATTCCGTACTTCTCTGCCATAGCCCTGTTGCCGGGTATTGTGAAGAAAGGAGTGCTGCACTCATGCATTGACGGCCAGTAGTAATTGGCATGCAGACGCAGCATAAGCTGGAAAATCTTCTCGTTCGTGTCAGGACCAATCTTCATGTTCTTACCCGATCCACTTCCGCCTTCACGCATGTCTGCCCATGGCAAGATGCCCCAATCTTCATCATTGATGAAAATACCGCGGTAAGCCACGGCAGGACTCTGCTCATCAGTATAGTCCTCAGGGAATGTCACGCTTTTCTGAGGGCGTGGAGTGCAATCTGCCCACCATTCCCACGGAGACACGCCTATGAGTCGCGAGAGTTCCAGAATGCCGTAAGCAGCACCATGCGCATCGGCAGCAGAAATACGGAATTGTCCCTTCTTTACAACATATTTAAAGCCCTCACGAGGCAACGACTTGTCAATGCTAAGCACCACATCTGCCTTTTCAGCAGATTCCGCCTTCAGAGCATTGCCGGCAAACACTTTAACCACGTCTTCTGAAAACATCTCGAATGCCGACTGCACCACAGGCTCTTTTATCGTGCTAAGATACACGCTGACCGTTTTTCCTTGCTTCAGAGTGAAATCCTGTGCCTGCACGAACTGCACTCCGCACATCAAGAGCAATATCAATAAGTATTTTTTCATTGTCACCATAAGTTTTTCTATATTCATCGCCATGTGGCATTCATCACTCAGCCACCAAGCATGCCTTCAAAATACGTTGATTACAACCAACGGCTTTATCATTAATATACACAATAAAATTATAAGCGAGTGCAAAAATAGCGAATTATGCGTTTTCTGCAAAATAATTGTCCGAAAAACAACCCATCCATACATCATTTTACCCCTTATCAACCATTCGTGTCAGGCTTACCCCCATAACACTCTGCGTGAAATGGTACATTACCATATAAAAAAGATACAAATTAATAAAAAGAATAAAATTATTTTTGTGTATCTTTGCACAAATTTGCAACACGTAATTATCAAATAATCTATGAAACTTACAGATTTATCTTCCGGCAAGTTCAACGCAGCCGAATGGGAGGCAAAGGGCTACCAGCTTCCACAATTCGACATTGCAGCCGTTAAGCAGAGAACTTTTGAAGAACCAACTTGGGTTCATTTTGGAGGTGGCAACATCTTCCGTGCATTTCCTGCAGCCATCCTCAACGATGCACTCAACACAGGCAAGTACGACCGTGGCGTGATCGTTGCAGAGACTTTCGACTACGAAGTTGTTGACAAGGCTTATGCCCCATACGACAACCTGTCTCTTCTCGTAAGCCTCCAGTCAACAGGAACAATAGAGAAGAAGGTCATCGCATCTGTAACAGAAGCACTTAAAGCCGACTACCAGTTTGAGGATTGGAAAAGACTTGTTAACATCTTCCAGAACCCATCTCTCCAGATGATTTCGTTCACTATCACAGAGAAGGGATACACTTACAACGATGCTGACCTCGCACGCGGACTCACTCCTGTATTCGCCATGGGTAAGGTGGCAGCCCTCTTGCTCGAGCGCTACAATGCAGGCAAACTGCCACTCACCGTACAGTCTATGGACAACTGCTCACACAACGGCGACAAGGTGAAGGCTGGCGTAATGGCATACGCAGAGAAGTGGGTGGCTGACGGACTCGTGCCTGCCGACTTCCTCGCATACCTCAAGGACGAGACAAAGATCACATTCCCATGGTCAATGATTGACAAGATAACACCTCGCCCACACCAGAAGGTGAAAGAACTCCTTGCTGCTGACGGATTTGAGGACAACGACTACATCGAGACAGAAAAGCACACCTTCACTGCCCCATTCGTCAATGCAGAAGAAGTGCAGTATCTCGTCATTGAAGACAACTATACCAACGGACGTCCACCAATGGAGCTTGGCGGCACACTCTACACCACACGCGAAACCGTTGACCAGGTTGAAACCATGAAGGTTACAACTTGTCTCAACCCACTCCACACAGCAATGTCCATCTATGGCGTGATGCTCGGATACACCCTCATCTCAGCAGAAATGGCAGACGAGGACTTACGTCCATTCATCCAGAAGATTGGTTACATGGAAGCAATGCCTGTTGTCACAGACCCAGGCGTGCTCAACCCTTACGAGTTCATTGGCGACGTAATCAACAAGCGTCTCCCTAACCCATTCATGCCAGATGCCCCACAACGCATCTCTACCGACACTTCTCAGAAACTCCCTATCCGTTTCGGTGAGACAATCAAGAAATACGTTGCACGCGGCCTCGACATGAATAACCTCATTCTCATCCCGTTGACACTCGCAGGATATGCTCGCTTCCTCAAGGCACTCGACGACAACCTCGAACCATTCTCACCTTCATCAGACCCTAAGCTCGACGAGCTCATGGCTATCGTGGCACCACTCGAAATCGGTAAGCCAGACCAGGATTGGAGCCCACTCAAGAAACTATTCTCACGTGCCGACATCTTCGGCATCGACCTCTACGAAGCCGGTCTTGGCGAGAAGATAGAAGGCATGGTCAAGGAACTTTACGCAGGCAAGGGAGCCATAAGAGCAACATTGCATAAGTACACTCAGGCAAGGTAAAGAATTAATTAACAAAAGTACATAAACATATTTAACAAAAACACCCTAACACTAAATGCAAACATCCCGCATGGCTCTTCCTCCCTCACAGGGTGGGTCAGGGGTGGGTCAGTAGGGCTGGGGTGAGTTTTTTCTATGGAAAGAACATGGCGTTGGTTTGGCAAGAAGGATAAGATCACTCTTGCACAATTGAAACAGATAGGCGTTGAAGGTATCGTTACAGCATTGCATGACGTGCCACTCGGCGAAGTATGGACATGAGAGAAGATTCACGAACTAAAGCAATATATTGAGTCCTATGGCCTGAAATGGTCAGTCGTTGAGTCGCTGGCTGTAGTAGAGACAATCAAATATGGCGGTCCTGACCGTGATCATCAGATAGAGGTGTATAAGGAATCACTCCGCAACCTCGGCGAACGAGGCATCAAGTGCATCTGCTATAACTTCATGCCAGTACTTGACTGGGCACGCACAGACCTCTCTCACGATAACCCTAACGGGGCGAATAACCTTTATATGGACTGGGGCGTATTCGCTTACTTTGACATCCATATCCTCAAGCGCGAAGGTGCTCGTGAGGAATGGGCTGAGTTCTCAAAGGTGCATAAGTGGGGTCGTGACCTCGTTGCAGAAGCTGACGAGATGAAGAAGACCACTACTCCAGAGCAGGATCATGAGCTCGTGGAGAATATCATCATCAAGACTCAGGGCTTCGTATCAGGCAACTTCAGCGAAGGCGATGCCGCTCCTCTCAATAAGTTCCATGAGCTTCTCGCTCTCTATAAGGATATCGACAAGGCAAAGCTTCAGGACAATATGAAGACATGGCTCGAGGCTATCATGCCAATCTGCGATGAATATGATATCAATATGTGCGTTCATCCAGACGATGCAGCATATGCTGTATTCGGTCTGCCACGTATCGTAGGCAACGTTGAGGACATCCAGTGGTTCCTCGATGCAGTTCCTAACAAGCACAACGGCCTTACCTTC
>JAZLHP010000003.1:0-4515 GCA_045616905.1 Bacteroidaceae bacterium | reverse complement strand
ATCTGCTGGAGTTGCTGTATGGTGAATTTATTCATTATTGTTGCGGTCTTTGCTTTTTAATGCTTCTCAATCCTTCCTCAGAAGCTCGTTTATGTCCACTTCGAGGAGTTCTGCAATCTTGACGAATGTCTCCATTGGTGGCTGGCAAGCATTGGTACACCATTTGCTTACTGTTGTTGGCGCACATCCCATCTGTTCGGCAAGCCACTTATTGGTCTTCTTTTTATCGACAAGAACCACTTTTATTCGGTTTTACATTCTTATGCTGAAGTTATTTGTTTGAAGTGTCATTTCTGTTGTTTCCTTCTGGATTCTCTTTACTATTGTCTGGTGTGAAGCCTATAGAATCAATTAGTCGGAAGGTTTAGTTTAGAAAGGGATGGCGTGTTTTATTTCTTCAATCGTGTTTTATTTCTTCAATGATGTGCCTGTGTATTTTTTACCGTTGGTGATATACACAGAGGTGTCTTTGATGTCAGCACGAGAGACTTTTCTGCCTGTAGTGTCGTAAATGGCGACACGGGCGGTGTTGCTGTTGTCAAATACAAAATCCTTTATGCTTGTTGGTATATCGCTACTGAATCCTATGTGCTTGATGATGGCTGTGCCTGTGGTTGCTGTAAGTCCGAAGATGGTGTTTCCTTCGCTGAACTTGTAATAGGTTCCGCCTCCGTTGTCGTTAAGTCCTGACGTTGCTATGTCCCATGTGAGGATGACATCGTCACCGCTTTTCTCCACATTTGTCGGTGCAACACTTGTGCCGTGGTTAACACCATCAAACCACCACAGGTATGAGCTGCCTGTGGTGGTTTTGATGCCTTGTGCCACTATGTAGAAATAGTGGTCGGTGGTGTCGATTATGTATTTACTTGTGGAAAAATTGAGACATACATTGTTGGAGCCTGTGCCAGCAATCACTTTAACGGTGTTTGCGGTGGCATCATAACTGATACGCGACTGTGCAACGCGGCCTGCATCGCCTGTGTGTGCCCAGTCTTCTGCCTTGTACTCATAGTTTGTTATGGTGAGCGGTGTGCTGTACTCCTTCATGAGACGAAGGTAATAGAGTCCTGGGCAAAGAGTGGTTGACGATGCCTTGATGCGGAATGTGAGTGACTTCTTCACGTTGCCGTTCTTATCCTTCCAAAGTGATTCGTCAAGTGAGTATTCATCGTTGTAGAATCCCTTGCTGTCTGTACCCGGGCGACTTGCTGGAATAGTCACATCAGCAATGGTTGTGCCGTCAATGGTGATTGTAGCCTTACGGTTCCTATCGGCTGTAGTGAAACGGCAGATGAGCGACAATCCCTTGAGTGAGCCTTCGCTGAGTCGTGTGCGGATGCTGTCTGGTATGGTAAGCGTGTACTGGATGTAACCATTAGCCTGTGCATCACGGTAGAACTCGCCATTGTATGAACCTGATGTCGAACCTGTTGAGTATGATGCTGCATGACCTGCCTCTGACTGCTGTTCGCCAGTGCCAACGAAATCGACTGTACGTGCCTCAAACTGTGCCTTCATCTTTTCTTCAAGTGCCAGCTCGCTGTTCTGATATGCCTCCTCGCTCTGCTGATACCAATAGCACATGTATCGTGAATGGTGTATTGCATAGAACGGTTCAAGTGTGAGTTCACCCCACTTTGTGTGTTCAGATGTAGCATCAAGAGTGAACTGGAGACGGTCAATATCTTTCACCTTTATGCGGTTCAGCAGTTCTGAACGGTCGCAAATGAGAAGTGGTGATGATGTGATTTCGAGCGATGTTGCCATAGAACCCGGTGCGTGATCCATTCGTCCCTCACCAGCATATTCGTTACGGAGTGAGGTCTCACCAGCAGCAAGCGGTGTCTTTGCGCCAAGAAGGATTGGGCCATACTTGAATGCAACATATTCATTGAGATTAGGACATGTCTCATAGCGGAGTGACATTGGAAGGTCAACTTCAATCACATCGCCCACTTTCCATGTGCGGTTGCATGACACATATCCATTCACTGCTTCACTCTTCTCTGCTGTTCCGTTCACCTTGACGGCATAGCCTTCTGCCACCCATGATGGTTTGCGTATGGCTATTGTGTATGTGCCAGCCTTGTCAACGGTTATTGTTGTGCGCTGCTCAAACGGGAAGTTTGTCTTCTGTGTGAGTGCGTACTTGTCGGCATTCAGCTTTGATGCTGTATAAAGGTTGACATAGAGTGTGTTGGTTGCGTCATCGTGTGTGTAGATGAAGTGTCCGTACTTCGAGTGGTTCTCCATACCTGTTCCCACACAACACCACATTGCCTTGTTGACCTGTGAATAGATGCGGTATCCCTGAGGGCGCAATGTCGTGAAATAGACATAACCGCCTGTATTAGGGTCTTGTGTAGAAAGAATGTGGTTGTACATTGTTCCTTCGTAGAAGTCGGCATACTTTGAGTCGTGTGTCTCATCGAAGAGAAGCTCAGAAAGCTTCAGCATGTTGTTTGAGTTACATGACTCAGGGCCGTCAAGCTGACTGATGTATCGTCCCGAATTGCCAACCGAGAGGAAGTGTTCACCAACACTATTGCCACCGATACAAACGGTGCGTCTTTCAGCCACATCTTCCCAGAAATTATGTGCAGACGTATTGCATCTTGACATCACGGTAGATGTGAGAGCTGTATTCTTTATAGTACCGACACGCTCGAATCCTATGTATTTAGGTACCTGTGTGTTGGCATGCTTGCCATCAAGGAATGTGGTGCTGTATCCTTTCTGCATGTTGTCAACCATCGTGTTGTGGCAATAGCGCTTAGCACCTGTCATGTACTTTGCCTCACCAAAGATGATGTAAGCATCGGCAAGAGGTTCGTTCATGCCTCCATGCTCCCATCCCAAGATGTCCTGAACCTGCGAGTCGTTAAGCTTTGATATTACGTTGATGGACCAGTCGCACAATCCCTTGAACATTGGCTTTGCCTTTGCAGAAGACTTGTCATCACCATAGAGATATGCGTCGCGCAATCCTGCCAACACCTTATGCTGGCAATAGAAAGGCACCCATCCACCATACTTCTTGAAGGTGTCGGTGTTACCACTATACATGTCGGTCCATGCCTGATTGATTGGCTGTCCTCCAATGAACCCCTTCATTCCATTTGTGCTGGAATCATACGCATCCTGACAATCTTTCATGATGTCAAGACAATAATTGAGTCGTACTGATAATTTTGCATTGAGATCAGCAAGAGAAGGGTCGTTCTTAGTAGCAGCATATGCGAGGGACAATGCAGTGATGTAGTGTCCTCCCACATGACCCTCGAGACTCCAATCGCTCAAGCCCCAGTTTGAGAATGAAGGATGACTCTGTGTCCATCCGTAATACTTGCTGCCGCTCTTTGTGCTAAGTCCTGCCTGACGCACGAATGGGCACATGAGACGGTCAGCATCGTAATCAAGAAGATACTTGGCATTGAGAACCATAGATGTACGGAAATGTCCATCGGTCAGAGTAACCTCGTCAAGTTCAAAATGCTGAGGGTAAATCTCGCTTTGTCCCTTTGCTGTATCAGGTGTCACCATTGTACATGCTAACACAGCAATTAAGCTTATTGCTTTACTAAAAGTCATAATTTAAATAATAATAAAGATTGATATTCGGTTTTTAGTTTTTGTTAAGGCTTAGTTTCGGTTACAAAAATACAGAAGAAACACTTCTGTCATTGTTTTCCGCTTGCAAAGTTACACAAATTATTTGCATTCACATAACTAACTTGTATCATTTTTGATTGAAAATGTAGCAATCAGTATTGCACTTTTCATTTTTAATAGCTACATTTGTAAAATCTTTTAATTCACTATCTTATATGTATAATAACGACAACGACATTTTTGTATTCCGCAAATACATGCTTGACGACAAAACAGAAGACACGGACAACTGTTTGCACGCAGCAATAGACAAACTGCAAACACTTTACCCCGACAAACGCGTCATTGTGTACGACAACTTAACGATAGGCATTGAAACTGACTCACTTTATAGCGATTCAGGAATAGACACTTATGAATTAGGCATGGTGGATGATGAAATTAATGCCATCAGGAACACTCGCGATGGCAACGTGATAACATTCAGAATGTAAGGACAACACTATGAGTAAAGATAAATTGTTAAATGAGAATGACACCGACAACCATGAGTTAAAAGAGGAGATGTCGGAATACGAATGCTACTGCCGCGAGCAAGCGGAAATGTTCTTTGACGGCATTGGCGAAGACCGCTGCTTCGGAGATATGGCAGAAGGACAATTCGTAAGGTCTCATTAGTTCTTCATCTGCTAATGACGCTATACCTTTGCCATCAAATTAGGATAAAATGGCATTAATAGTTGGTTCGTATGATGAAAATCACTATCTTTGTCAAAATTTTAGGAAACTACATACTTTTTGACCTATAGTTATTTAAGGCTATGCCTTTTGTAATTCAGGACGCTTCGCTCTCATCGTTGCGATTCCTCTGATAATAAACAATCAAAAGAGCACGCTTCT
>JAZLHP010000002.1:0-55408 GCA_045616905.1 Bacteroidaceae bacterium | reverse complement strand
GAGGGGGCATCGAGGGCAAGGAGAGGATGCTCGCAGGGAGGTGAGGATGCACCTCCTACGGGGGCCGGGAGGAAGCCGGAGGGGACTGTCGGTTCTATTTAACCTGGCGCTATTATATATTATATTAATAATGTGTAGAGGGCAGAGAGTGAACTGCGAGGGATGCTTTTGTACCATCTGCCTCTCATCGTCTCACGATTTACTCACGATACACTCTAATTTCAGCAATCATAAGCAAAATTAGTTGAATAGTATAAAGTCAGTGTATGGTTGGTGTATGGTTAGTGCATAGTTAGTGCATAGTTAGTGCAGTGTTTGAGTCAACTATACACTGGACATAATTCATTGATATTAAAAATGATAAGTGCTGATTTTACTTATTTAGTGTAGGGTTGGCTGAAAATTACTCAACCCTTATAAGGGATGTGGCTTATCCCTTATAAGGAACAAAAAAACATCGCTTATAAGGAATAAGGATGACTCCTTATAGGGAACGGGAGTCAGCCTTAATAGATGACAAGGGGTTTTCCTCAGGTGTGGAATTGGTGAAGCATCGGGGTGCATCCGTTTATTCCGTAGGCGCGGAAATGCAATTCCGTCAGCACGGAACAAAAGGGATGTCCTGTATAGATTATCGCACAGCTGTAGCCTCTTGTTTTGCACGACCATAGGGAATCAATGTTGATAGCAACAAGGTATCAGATTCCACTACCCTTTCTGGTGCATATACAATTGCTTTTGCAGCATGAGATACTCCTCTCGGATACCCTGAACATCGGTACCGAGCATCTTTTTGGCATCAGAAATGGATCTGTACTTGATGCTGATGAAGTCTTTCAATTTGTCCATTGCAAGTTCCCTGAATCCATTGCGCTGATAGTAGTCGAGGATGAAAGCAAGAAATTCCTGATGTTCCTTACCGAGTTTGGCAAGGTACTGCGTCTTAACAGCCTCAACACGCTCGTGCCTTTCAATAGGTTCCTGGCTATACGCAAGGTATGACAACACATCCAGCAAATCACAATCCTCCTTTCTCATCACACGCTGAATCATCTGCAACTTGTCTTCTCCAAAACCAGCTTGCTCCAATCGGTCAAGCACCACTTGCCTTGTCTGCGGATGCTCCCATTGCATACGCAAGTCCTCAGCACTCTTGAAGAATGTCGGCATTTCGCCAAACAGTTTCTCTATCAGTTCCTCAACGCTGAGAAGTTCCTCTCCAAACTGCACTTTCTCTTCCCAATCCGTATAGAGCATCACCTTATGATTCAAACTAAGCCTCACAATGACAGCATTCTTCTTTCTGCCCCCATTACCAGGACATGTGCATGGAAGATGCCCACACACAAGGCAAACCGTCTTCAATGGATTATACGAAGAGGTTTGTTCCTCGCCAGCAACACTAACAACACCGCTGACCTCCTCTCCGTTTGGATATTTCAACAGTATGTTCTTGTTGCACGAGCAAGGATAGTTGCCACACACAGGGCAGAACGGATCTCCATCCCATTCTACATCCTTGAAGTTGTCCGAAGCACCCACGAAGTCATAGATAGTGAAATAATACTTATCGTCAAACAATCGTGTGCCACGACCGACAATCTGCTTGAACTCCACCATGCTGTTCACAGGTCGCATCAGCACAATGTTGCGCACGTTCCTTGCATCCACACCAGTAGAGAGTTTCTGCGAAGTCGTCAGAATTGTAGGACGAAGACGCTCGTTGTCCTGGAACATCTTCAGCTGCCTCTCTCCCTCGTCACCATCCTCAGCAGTCACACGCATGCAGTAATTTGAGTCGGGGCGACTCTTATACTGATTCACCATGTCCCTAATGGCTGCCGCATGACTCTGCTTTGCACAGAATATGATGGTCTTCTCATCCGGGGCAATCATCTTCAGCACCTCCTTCACGCGATGCTCATCACGGTCACGCATCTCAATGTTGCCATTGTAGAAGTCCCTCTCCGTGTATGTCCTGTTCACATCAATCTCACCCTCCACATCATCCTCAGGATCGTATTGGTACGAGTCGATATTACTATGTGAAATCCATACTCGGAACGGAGTTAGATAACCATCGGCAATGCCGTTTTTCAACGAGTACGAATATACAGGTTGTCCGAAGTATTGGTATGTGTTCGAGTTCTCCTTTCTGCGAGGCGTTGCCGTCATGCCAAGTTGACAAGCCGAGTCAAAGTATTCCATCAGTCCTCTCCACTCGCTTTCGTCGTTAGCTCCGCCACGATGACACTCATCGATGATGATGAAGTCGAAGAAATCCTTGGGGTACTGCATGAAGTAAGGATGTCCGCTATCATCGTTGCACATGAATGTCTGGAATATGGTGAAGTACAGATGCCTGCTCATAGGCACCTTGCCCTTGCTCTTCCTCAACTCTTCAGGCGTGACACGCACCATAGCATCCTCCTTGAAATTGTCAAAGTCGTTTCTCGCTTGGTTGGCAAGAATGTTTCTGTCTGCAATAAAGAGAATCCTCGGTTTGCGTCCAACAATGTGGTCTTTGTTCCAGTTGGTTTGAAACAGCTTCCAACAAATCTGAAATGCCGTATAAGTCTTTCCCGTACCAGTTGCCATTGTCAGCAGGATGCGGTTCTGCTTGTTCGCTACGGCATCGAGCACACGGTTGATGGCATTCTCCTGATAGTATCGTGGCATACGACCGCCATCACGATTGAAAGCACACAGGTTGAATCTGTCTCGCCACTCATTCTCTTCGGGATAGGTCATCAGCCATAGTTCCTGAGGACTTGGGAACTTTGTCACAGGTCCTTCCTTGCTCGGTATGATGTAGTTGCCCTCCGCATCCTTCACGCCCATGTCGATTGCCCAAATCTCATCGCCATTCGTAGCGTAGGTGTAGCGTATCTGCAACATCTCTGCATACAGCTTCGCCTGTGGCACTCCATCGCTCATAGGTCTTTCATCGCTCTTCGCCTCAATCACAGCCAACTTTTTGCCCTTATACTCCAATACATAATCCGCCTTCTTCGGCTTCGAGTGACGGATTTTCTCTACACGACCAGGTGCAATGAGGTATGCGCTCTGCTCCGTCAGTATCTCGCTATCAGGCACTTGCTCCCATCCTACGCCATAAAGCTTAGGGTCAATCTTCTTTCTTCGTGTTGCGGTTTCGTCCATGGCTATTCAAATGTTTCTCTTAATATCGCTTGCTTCAATGCATCACACTCGGCAATGACTTTGCTGTAGTTCGCTTCGAGTTGCTGCACTTTACTGAATAAAGAATCTAGTTTTTTAACAATTAAGTTCTGTTCATCTATCGTAGGGAAGTTTACCAAATACTCATTATACAGTTTTGCACTTATGTTTGGTTGTGCAGCAGCTTTTTGATTAGAAGCAATCCATTTGTAGTATTCTGCAGAATGAGTTACATAATGCATGAATCTTGGTAGGATAAGATTTCTTTTAAGCCTATATCGAATCAAATAACCAGCAAATAAGCAATCACCGAATTCTTCCTTATACACTAGTGTTTTGCCAACAGTCGCACCAGTCCTTGCAAATAGAATGTCACCTTCTTCTAATTTTTCTTGTGTGCTACTATCAACATCTGCCGATACATATTCGTTATTCAGTTCTCCCCATTCCGTAATGTCAGTTATTCTTAAATAACGAACACCATTATACGGAACAGAGGAAACAGACAAACCATAATTACCATAAATTTCGGATAAGTATTTTAACTTCTTCTCTTCCCATCCCTCTTTCTTCTCCATACACTTTTTCAGCTCTGCTTGGAACAGTGCTTTTGCATCCGATAGTTCTTTTGCCACATTCTCCTTCAACTCATCTATCTTGGAGAAAGAAGAGTCGAGGTAGGTAACGATGCGTTGCTGTTCGGAGAGAGGGGGAACAGGAATAACATAGTTTTTTACGATTCTATCTGTTACCGCAGGATAACTTGCTCCTGTCTGTAAAGGCTCTATATATTTATAGAAGTCATCTGCCTTTAATAGGTTAAACAAAAATCGTGTATCTAACAAATCAGAAATAGGCCTTAGAACACAAAAACCAGTACTACAGATTTCTCCATCATATTTTTCATCGATTACTGCAACACGTTTCAAAGTTGGTCGTGTTGTAGCGAATATCACGTCTCCTATTTTTATGATTTGTTTTGCTCGTGAAGGAGCATTATCTATATTTACGCTTTCCGTGTTAGAAATTAATGATGTTTCTCTGTCAACCGAAGACAAATCTATATATTGATGCATAGGCTCGTCTTCTGTCCACCTTATATTGTTGGTAGTGATACAACATTCTCCTAACTTCCTATACTCCCATCCTTCTTTCATTCCTTCTTCTCCTTTCCCTTAATGAAATTAGCAACAGCATCATGAATCACGCCCACAAATTCATTTTCGCCATTATCCTCATGGATTCTTGGACTTACAAGCTCCTCTATGTCCCAAAGAATATCAGCACAGCTAACGTGAGTACGGATGATTCCTTGGATAATCTCCTTCGAACTGCGCTCATCCACCTCTTCCACCTTGTTAGGATTCTTCACACTGAGGTCACAGCTATCATCAAGGTCTGCCACATCAATGCTCCAAGAATGCTCGCTGTCTTCCTTTGTCTGTTGCAAACGTAGGAACTCTTCAAGGTCACTCTCCTGCATAGCAGCAGTCTTGGTGAAGTGCTTATCCACCTGATAATACCATACCTTCTTTGTTGGCTCTCCCTTGGTGAAGAAAAGCACAACGGTCTTCACGCCAGCACCTGTGAACACTCCGCTTGGAAGGTCGAGCACGGTGTGGAGGTTGCATTGCTCCATCAGCCATTTGCGAAGCGAAGCAGCATCGCCATTGCTGAGGAAAGTGTTCTTGATCACGATGCCAGCACGACCGCCCACCTTCAGCATCTTCACAAAGTGCTGCATGAACATGTATGCTGTCTCCGAAGTCTCTATGTCAAAGTTCTGCTTCACTTCGGCACGTTCGCTGCCGCCAAAAGGAGGATTGGCAAGGATCACATGCTTGCGGTCACGCTCCTGTATGCCACTGAGGTTCTCAGTCAGAGTGTTGCCATGAATGATGTTTGGTGCTGCCACGCCGTGGAAAATCATGTTCATAGTAGCGATGATGTAAGGCAAGCCCTTCTTCTCCTTGCCAAAGAAAGTGTGCTTCTGCAAGGTCTCGCTGTCCGATGTGCTCTGAATCTGCTCCTGCATATAGTTGAACGCTTCGCAGAGGAATCCTGCCGAACCGCAAGCAGGGTCATAGACAGTCTCGCCAATGCGAGGATTGACCACCTTCACTATGGAACGAATGAGCGGACGAGGTGTGTAGTACTCGCCACCATTGCGACCTGCATTGCCCATGCGCTGAATCTTGCTTTCGTACAGCACAGTCATTTCGTGCTTATCGTCAGCTGACTGAAAATGGAGAGTGTCAATCTTGTTGATAACCTCACGCAGATTGTATCCCGACTGAATCTTGTTGCGAAGCTCTGTGAAAATCTCACCAATCTTATACTCCAACGACCCAACCTCTGTTGCCGTGTCCTTGAACTTGGCAAGCGAAGGGAACAGCTTTGTGTTCACAAACTCGGCGAGGTCATCGCCAGTCATTGCATTCACTACATCGAGTTCACCATTTGCCTTCTTCGGTGCTGCCCATTGTGACCAGCGGTTGAAACCTGTGATTATTCGTTTGTACTCCTTGTCCTCCAGCTCTGCCTCTTCCTCTCGTTCCGTTTCGAGGTCATCAAGATATTTGAGGAAGAGGAGCCATGAGGTCTGCTCGATGTAGTCAAGTTCGTTGCTGCATCCTGCTTCGTTGCGGAGGATGTTGTCAATGGCATTAAAGGTCGATTCGTATTGCATATTGTATTAGGTAATCTTTATGCATGACTACCTCGCAATATGCTGACTTGTATCGGAACAGAAGAAGGGTCATGAGCCTTCTTATGGTATTCCGAGGCCAAGCTACCAACCAGAACCTCATCCTCGTATAAGAAAATGCTCACAACCCTAAACGGATTGCGAACATCGTGATATCGTTATACGAGGATTGGTCTTTGGTATGCTTATACGCCAAAGCCAACCATCATTGATGTGGTCTTATTCTGGAAACGTAAGTTGGTAGCTTGTTCTGGAATACCACAATGATAGCCGATGCTGCTATGTTGTTAATATGTAATTAGTTCTTTTTTCTGTCTTGCTATTGCTTCTTTTTCTTTACGACTTAGTTGTCGTATACTCAATTGCAAATTTACAAAAAAATATTTATTACAAGGGAATATGCGTGTCGTTTTTATTAAAACAGGACTTTTTTGTGATTATTTTTGTGGTTCTCTCACTTAATCGTACCGTTGGTTGCCACCGAAGGTACTCACGCTCGGAAAAAATCAAAATATTTTTTGTTTTTTCACTCGCTTAATCGTACCTTTGCACTGAAACGGCTCTAACATTCCCAAATAAACATCTAATCTATTACAGATATGAACACATTCTATATTATGAAGAAACTTTGCACCTACACTCTTGTCCGACGACTTACTGCGATTGCCGGTTTATTGATAATGTGTAATCCGGGCAATGTAACTGCTCAGCAGATTCCTACTCTTGAGGATGCTGTGTATGGAGGACTTGAAACTGAGTATGCTCCTTATGTCAACTGGATGGACGATGGTGAGCATTATTCCGTTGTGGAAGGTCGCGGAAACGATGTTTCTGTTGTGGCGTATTCTGCTAAGGACAACAGCAAGGAGACAATCATTCCATCAGACATGCTCATTGACAAGAGTACAGGAAAGAATATTGGCGTGAGGAAGTTCTGCTTCAACTCCAACAACACAAAAGTGCTTATCTACACAAACACAAAACGTGTGTGGCGTTACGACACAAAAGGCGACTACTGGTTGTTAGACAGGAATAACGGCACATTGCGTAGGCTTGGAAAAGGATTGGAATCACGCTCGCTGATGTTTGCCAAGTTCTCACCTGACGGGGAGAAGGTTGCCTACGTGTCGAACAACAACATCTACATGGAGCATTGCACCTCATCGGAGCAGTCGCCTGAGCAACTTACATTTGATGGTTGCGACTCGATAGTGAACGGCACATTTGACTGGGTGTACGAAGAGGAATTTGATTGTAGAGATGGATTCAGCTGGAGTGCCGACAGTAAATACATTGCATATTGGCAATCAAACACCAGCGGCACAGGTGTGTTTGACATCATAAACAACGTGGATTCGCTCTACCCTACTATCCAACATTTCCCCTACCCTAAGGCGGGAACGCAGAATTCTGCCGTAAGAGTGGGTGTGATTGATATTTTCGGAGAAAGCAGAAAGCAAGGAGGCATTGCCACTCTTGAACTGAGAAACGCAGAGACGAAATGGATTGACATTAAGGGTAACGACGGAGTGTGCAGAGATTACTATCTGCCAAGAATGGATTTCGTGCCAGGAACAAACAGATTGACAATTCAGCAGATGAACCGTCCTCAGAACACGAACACGTTATGGACATGCGAGATTTCCAAAGGAGAAATCAACGATCTGAAAGTGTTCTTCAACGACCAGGATTCGGCATGGGTGGAGACGAACGACAACATACATTGGCTTAATGGCAATAAATTCTTCACTTTCACATCAGAGAGAGACGGATGGAGGCATATTTACCGAGTAAGTGCTGACGGCAAGAAAGCCAACGTAATAACAAAAGGAAACTTTGATGTCATCGAAGAGGTTGGCATAGACGAGAAGAATGGTCTTCTTTACTTCATTGCCTCACCCGACAATGCCACTCAGAGATACCTTTACAGAACAAACATCTACGGAAACGGCAAATGCGAACTGGTGAGCGATGCCAAACTGAAAGGTCAGCACAGCTACAACATGTCGCCAACATGCAAGTGGGCAGTACACACATTCAGCAATGCAAGAACCATGCCAATGAGCGACATGGTCGAGTTTCCACAGGGCAAGTCTGTTAGACAGCTTGCTGACAATAGTAAGCAGCAAAAGGAATGGGATGCGAACGGCCTCAACAAGAAGGAGTTCGTGAAAGTGAAATCTGGTGACCTGATGCTTGACGCATGGATGATAAAACCTGCAGCATTTGACGCAAACAAGAAGTATCCAGTGATTATTGATGTGTATGGAGAGCCTGCACTCTCAACCGTACAGGATGTATGGTCGGACAACCTGTGGCACCAGTACCTCGCTAATCTCGGATACATAGTTGTCAGCATAGATAACAGAGGTGCTGCTGCTCCTCGTGGCAGGGAATGGAGAAAATGCATTTACGGCGAGGTAGGCACCTTTGCGTGTCAAGACCAAGCACAAGGAATATTGGACTTAGCACGTCAGTATGACTTCATAGACACTGAACGCATAGGAATAACTGGATGGAGCGGAGGCGGCAGCCAAACGCTGAACTGTATGTTCCGCTATCCAGAAGTGTTCAAGACAGGCATTGCCGTAGCATTCGTATCTGACCAGAAACTCTACGACACAATCTATCAGGAGCGTTACATGAACACCCCTCAGAACAACCCTGACGGATATAAGAAAGGTTCTCCTATTAACTACGTTGACGGATTAAAAGGCAATCTCCTGCTGATGCACGGAACAGGCGATGACAATGTACACTACCAGAGTTGTGAGATGCTCGTCAACGAACTTGTGAAGGCTGGCAAGGTGTTCTATCAGATTTCATATCCGATGAGAACCCATAGCATTCATGAGCGTCAAGGCACCAGCATGCACCTTAGAAAGACAATGGCTGACTTCTGGTTGAAGTACCTGCCTGCAGGGGGAAAGTAAAACGACAAGCGACTATCATTGATGTGCAATCAAGGCACTTTGTGCAGGAACCGTAATGGTTTTCCCCTTTACGATAAACAGACCTGACAAATCAGCCTTACCAGCACATGCCACGATTGTGTATTCTCCCTTTGGCACAGACACACGAACTGGTTTCCTGCGACTGTTCAGCACAACAATCACGGAATGCCACGTGTCACCAACAGCACGACCTTTCAACCTATAGGCAATAACATTTGCACCTTTATAGGGCAAGAACTCTAAATTTGCGCAAACAGCTTCAGCTTTCCCCATGTGGAAAACAGGATGTTGCTTGCGCATTGCTATTAATGTGCGAACATAAGAAAACACATTATAATATCTTGACTTGTTTGTCCATTGGATGGCATTCACATGGTCGGAAGATTTGTAAGCATTGCGAACGCCTTTTCTGTCGCGTGCTATCTCGTCACCACACCAGATGAACGGCACTCCCTGCGATGTAAGAACTGCGGTTTCTGCAAGCAGAAGCAAACGCACAACCTCATCTTCATCAGTAGGTGTTGTTGAGGAATTACACGAAAGAGTCCTTCGCAATCTGTCAACGATGCACAGATCGTCATGACAGGAAACATAGCTAATCATCTGGTAAGGTTCTTTTGCCCACGGGATGCTGCTGTAATTCACCTTGCTCATGTCTATCTGAGGATGCGCGATTGCTCCAACGATGCCAAACTTCACACTCTCCTCAAACTTATGGTTGCCAGTAAGGAATGCTCCTTTCGCATCGTCATTCCACACTCCACGAAGTCCGTCACGCATCTCGTCTCCAAATGCAGCAATAACTGGCATCTTACTGACATTGCCTTTAGTTGCGAGTTCTGCATCACACAAAGCAGGTGATGATGCTGCCCATCCCTCACCATATATAAATATTGTGGGTTCAACGGCATTGACAACATTACGTATGGCATTCATCGTTACGATGTCATGGATACCCATCAAATCAAATCTGAAACCGTCAACATGATACTCCTTTATCCAATACAATACGGACTCAACCATGAACTTACGCATCATTGGCATTTCGCTTGCGGTCTCGTTTCCGCAACCAGAGCCATTAGACAAAGAACCGTCGGTTTTATGACGGAAGAAATATCCTGGCACTGTTCTCTCAAATTGCGACTTTGCCGCATCGTACACATGATTATACACTACATCAAGAACAACGCGAATACCTGCCTTGTGCAGAGACATCACCATTTGCTTGAATTCCCTTATCCTCAACTGCGGTTCATAAGGATTTGTACTATAGCTGCCTTCTGGCACATTGTAATTGACAGGATCATATCCCCAATTATATTGTGCCGGTGGAACAGAGCCGTTCGCACAAGTGGAATCAGAAATACTTGTCGCAAGCAGATTGTCGCGCAAATAAGTTTGGGCTTCATTTACAGAACCGAAATCAAATGAAGGGAGGAGATGCACATGAGTAATTCCGAGTTCCTTGAGATGATCAAGACCTGTGGCTAACCCGTGAATGCTCCTCGTTCCACTCTCAGTCAAAGAAAGAAACTTACCTTTATTAGTTATGCCGGATTCTTCATCAACAGAGAAATCACGATGATGCATCTCGTAAAGAATGATGTCAGAAAACGATTGCTGCAATGGTCGTTTGTCTGCCGACCATCCATCAGGATTCGTGTCATTCATATCTATTATCTGGGCACGAGTTCCATTGACACCAACAGCTTTAGCAAATATCCCAGGAGTTTCTTGAAGCCATCTGCCATTGACGCGCACTTGAAAAGTGAAAAACTTTCCTTTATGATTACCACGCACATCAGCAGACCAAGTGCCATCAGCATTCCTGCCAAGCTTATGTCTGGATTCCATCTGCCCACCATCTTGCAAAGGATAGAAGTTAACGCATACGCAATCTGCCACTGGCGACCACAAAGTGAAACGCGTGTACTCCACACTATACTCCATCTCGCAAATATGACTTGCAGGAATGGGGAGAGTTCTCATCGCATTAACTGATTGTGATAATTTTTCATCCATAAACAGATACTTAGTAAGTAATCATAATTAATGACAAAGTTAGCAAAAATATTGCTCTACTAATGACTATAATGCAAATTATTCATACAGAAACACCATTATCTCCCTAATATTAAATGAAAAATACTTAACTTTGCATATTGTTTATGTAACGCAAAGGTGGTTCCCATGAATAACCACCATAAGATTGCAAATAAAAAACGGGAATCCCATATCCATCAGATGAAATTGACTAAGGACGAACTTCTTTCTCTCGTAAGAGAGGGAGCACGACCAATGACAACGCACGAGAAACTGCGTCTCATTGTGTTGTTGAGTATGCCTGCGGTCATAGCACAAATCTCATCTGTTGCGATGCAAATAATTGATGCTGCAATGCTCGGACACCTCGGCACCAAAGAGTCGGCTTCTGTCGGATTGGTATCCACCACTATCTGGCTGCTCGGAGGGTTATGTTCTGCATGTGCTGCCGGATTTTCCGTACAAGTAGCGCATAAGGTTGGTGCCAATGATAATGCAGGAGCACGCAACATAGTGCGTCAAGGTATGGTGGCAGGACTTGTATTCAGCGTTGTCCTCGGTGCCATAGGCATGACGATAGCTCCGTTCCTACCACACTGGTTGGGTGCAGAGGAAACCATCTGCAGCGATTCGTCTGAATACCTCAGCATCGTGTCTCTCGCCTTGCCTATTCTTTTCATGAACAATCTGGCTGCAGGGAGTTTAAGATGCAGCGGAAACATTAAACTGCCAAGCATGCTTGGTGTGTTGATGTGTGCTTTAGACATAATCTTCAATTACCTTTTCATTTTCACATTCAACATGGGCACAGCTGGTGCTGCATGGGGTACTTTCCTTGCATATTCAATCACTATGCTTTTCATGGTGGGATGTTTGGTTTGGAAAGACAAGGTGCTACGTTTCGCCCAAGATGTGAAAGGGCAATTCCATCCAACGAAAATAACACTCAAGAAGGCATTCATAATAGGATCGCCTATTTCATTAGAGAGAGGCGTGATGTGTGGAGCACAGATTGCCATCTCGGGTATTATTGCACCGCTTGGAAACATTGCTATTGCAGCTAATACATTCGGCATAAACATAGAGAGTCTTTGTTACATGCCAGGCTATGGCATTGGCGAAGCTGCAACCACTCTGGTGGGGCAAAGTCTCGGAGCTAAACGCTCGGACTTGATGCGCAGTTTTGCATGGATGTCTATGGCTTTAGGCATGGGCACAATGACACTCATGGGAATCATCATGTGGGTGTTTGCACCAGAAATGATGGGGCTTGTATCAGAAGATGCATCTGTTATCAGTTTGGGGTCAGAAGTGCTACGCATTGAAGCGTGGGCAGAACCAATGTTTGCCGCAAGCATAGTGGCATACAGCATATTTGTAGGTGCTGGCAAGACACTTGTACCAAGCTTGATGAATCTGGGAAGCATTTGGATTGTAAGACTCACATTAGCTCTCATACTTGCTCCATCGATGGGATTACACGGCGTATGGATTGCTATGTGCGTGGAACTGTGCTGGCGTGGATTTGCATTCATATTAAAGCTAAGCCGCAAAAGTTGGAGCACAATAAAATAATCGCGTTATCAGATGATGTTCGTGATTCTACTCATCATAAACTAAACTAAATAAGTAATCAAAATTAATTCTGATCACTTACTTAACCGGGAGAAATAACAATGAAGGAAATCAAAAACCAAGAATTTGGAGGTGAGCGTCCACTATACGCTAGTCATGACCTCCTATTAGAAAATGTCACTATACACGTTGGAGAATCTTCCATAAAAGAATGTTCAAACATAGAAGCAGAAAAGTGTACATTTGAAGGGAAGTATGTGTTTTGGGAAACAAATGGTTTCCATGTAAATAACTGCCACTTTGCGGAGAGTGCCCGTAGCAGTTTATGGTATTCACGCGGCTGCCGCATGACTAATTGCACGGTGGATGCTCCGAAGATGTTCCGCAGAATGGATGGAATCTATGTTGAGAGCACTAACTTTCCAAATGGCGAACAATTTTTATGGGACTGCCGCAATGTACATCTGAAACAAGTAAGAATCGACAATTGCGACTACGTTTTCATGCACTCTGAGAACATTCTCATTGAAGATTACCACCAGGAAGGCAATTATGGTTTCCAATATGCCAAAAATGTAGAGATTCGCAATGCCGTAATCAACTCTAAGGATGCATTCTGGGAAGCTGAGAATGTGGTTATCTATGATTCAGAAATAAATGGCGAGTATCTTGGTTGGTACGCAAAGAACATGAAGCTTGTCAGATGCCACTTGACAGGTGAGCAACTGCTTTGCTACGTTGACGGATTGGTGTTGGAGGATTGCACTTTCGGTGACGATGCCAATCTTCTCTTCGAGTATTCTACAGTCAATGGAAACATAAATGGCAACGTCGTAAGCATAAAGAACCCTACAAGCGGCATCATAAAGGTTGATGGAAAGATAGGCGAACTCGTATGGGATGAAAACCAAAAGCAACCTGCTGATGCACAGGTCATAATAGAAACAAAATAATAAGGATAGACAAAATAAGAGGGCGTGTCACTTTGACACGCCCTCTTTATTTTCATGTGGTTTCAAAACCACCTTTGATTACTTTAGCAAATCGTCAAGTGCAGACTTGAACTCACCACCTTCTGTTGCTGGTGCTTCATTCTCCACTTCAGGACGTGGATGACGCTCACCACGGTCGCGACGATCACGACGGTCGCCACGCTCTGGACGAGGACGACGTTCACGTGCAGGACGCTCTACATAGTCAGCAGGCTTTTCGATAAGCACACGACGAGAGAGTTTGAACTTACCTGTCTTTGGATCAATGTCAATAAGCTTAACATCAAGTTCATCACCTTCTGCGATGCCTGCCTCTTCTACTGTTTCAAGACGCTTCCAGTCAATCTCAGAGATGTGCAGGAGTCCGTCTTTACCAGGGAGGAACTCTACGAAACATCCGTATGGCATTACGCTGCGAACCTTACCATGATAGATTTCGCCAACCTCAGGAACAGCCACGATTGCCTTAATCTTAGCCATTGCAGCTTCGATGGCATCCTTACCTGGAGCAGAAATCTGAATCTTGCCTACACCATCCACTTCGTCAATAGTGATTGTTGTCTGAGTGTCTTCCTGCATCTGCTGTATAATCTTACCACCAGGGCCGATTACTGCGCCGATGAATTCCTTAGGGATAATCATCTGCTCAATACGTGGTACGTGTGGCTTGAGTTCTGCACGTGGCTCGCTGATAGTCTTCATCATCTCACCCATGATGTGCTCACGACCTGCCTTTGCCTGCATGAGAGCCTTCTCAAGGATTTCGTATGAGAGTCCGTCGCACTTAATGTCCATCTGAGTTGCAGTAAGACCATTTTTTGTACCTGTTGTCTTGAAGTCCATGTCGCCAAGGTGGTCCTCATCGCCAAGGATGTCAGAAAGTACTGCATACTTTTCTTCACCTGGGTTCTTGATAAGACCCATTGCAATGCCAGCAACAGGGTTCTTGATTGGCACACCTGCGTCCATGAGGGCAAGGCATCCTGCACATGTTGTTGCCATTGATGAAGAACCGTTTGATTCAAGCACATCAGACACAACACGTACTGTGTATGGATAGTTATCAGGAAGCTGTCCCTTAAGACCACGCCATGCAAGGTGACCGTGACCAATCTCACGACGACCTACACCACGTTGAGCTTTTGCCTCACCTGTTGAGAATGGAGGGAAATTATAGTGAAGAAGGAACTTCATGTAGTATTTCTCAAGAGCACCGTCAACAAGCTTCTCATCGAGCTTAGTGCCGAGAGTTGCAGTTGCGAGCGCCTGTGTTTCACCACGAGTGAAGATAGCACTTCCGTGAGGTCCAGGAAGTGGTGAAGCCTCACACCAGATTGGGCGAATGTCAGTAGTCTTACGACCATCAAGACGGATTCCTTCGTCAAGGATGCAACGACGCATAGCATCGCGCTCTACATCATGATAGTAACGGTCAATGAGAGCATACTTCTCTGCAAGTTCATCCTCGGAAAGTTCTGTATGAGCAGCTGCATAAGCCTCCTTGTAGTCTTCGCGGATTTTCTCAAATGCTTCTGCACGAGCATGCTTCTCAAGAGCCTGCTTAGTAACATCATAAGCTGGCTGATAGCACTTAGCAGTAAGGTCTGCCTTAAGCTCGTCGTCATTGATTTCATGACAATACTCACGCTTAACATCTGTGCCGAGCTCCTTCATGAGTTCCTTCTGAACCTGACACATTGGCTTAATAGCCTCGTGAGCAGCCTTGAGAGCGTTGAGAAGGTCAATTTCCTGCACTTCCTTCATCTCACCCTCAACCATCATGATGTTCTCTTCTGTAGCACCAACCATAAGGTCCATATCAGCCTCCTTGAGTTGCTCAAAAGTAGGGTTGATTACGAACTCGCCATTAATACGAGCCACACGAACCTCAGAGATAGGGCCCTCGAATGGGATGTCAGAAGCAGCAAGAGCAGCACTTGCTGCGAAACCAGCGAGTGCGTCAGGCATATCTATTCCGTCAGCCGAGAAGAGGATGACATTTACATAAACCTCTGCATGATAGTTACTTGGGAACAATGGACGGAGAGCACGGTCAACGAGACGGCATGTGAGGATTTCCTCATCACTTGCCTTGCCTTCGCGCTTTGTGAAACCTCCAGGGAAACGGCCTGCAGCCGCATACTTCTCGCGATACTCTACCTGGAGTGGCATGAAATCTGTTCCTGGTACTGCATCTTTAGCTGCACAAACAGTGGCGAGGAGCATAGTGTTGCCCATACGGAGCATCACTGATCCATCCGCTTGCTTTGCCAGCTTTCCTGTTTCAATGCTAATCTGACGTCCGTCAGGCAATGAAACTGTCTTTGTAATTACGTTCATCTTAATAAAAATATTGTATATAAAACATCAAATGCGCTCCTAATGCACCTTCGTGGCAATAATGACGGGCAAAACCACCCTTCCGGTGTCTTCCCGGAACGCACAAAAGCATACAAAGTTAGTTATTTATTACGAATTTCACTACCCCACACACTCGTTTTTTTTCTTTTTGAGGTTGTTTTTTACATAACTTTATAAATTTTAGCCGTTTTTGCGATATTGAGATTTGCTTTTGGTGGATTCTACAAATAACCTCCGTGAAAAGTGAAGAATAATATTGTGTTGCGTTTTGTCATCTTTTAACATTAAGGTTTACTCTAAATTTGTTTTTCACTCGCTTAATCGTAGCGTTGGCTAACGCCGAAGGTACTCACGCTCGGAAAAAATCAAAATATTTTTTGTTTTTTCACTCGCTTAATCGTACCTTTGCAAAAAATTAACACACTAAGAGCCAAACATGAATAAAATAATATCTACAGTTGTCGCAGGCGCTCTTATCCTCGCTTCATGCGACAACTCTCCTAAATTTAGTGTCGAAGGCACTATCAGCGATGCTGCTGACTCTGTTCTATACCTGGAGCAAGCATCGCTTGACGGATTGGTAGTGCTTGATTCCACAAAACTGTCTGCAGATGGAACGTTCTCGTTCAAGGGGAATGCCCCAGAAGGATGTCCAGACTTTTATCGTCTGCGTATCGGACAGCACATCATCAATTTCTGCATTGACAGCACGGAAACAGTTAAGTTCACAGCAAAGCTTCCATCCATGCACTACGATTACAAAGTAGAAGGCAGCGAGGAAAGCGAAGACATCCGCAAAATCAGCGTAATGCAGCAAAATGTACAAAGCCGCATCATCAATTGGGAAAAGAATGAAGACATGCTGCCTGGAGACGTTGCTGACAGCATCAACAATGCTCTTGCTGCATTTAAGGGACAAATCAAGCAAGACTACATTTATAAAAAACCATGGTCGGCAGCAGCATACTATGCTGTTCACCAATACATGACCGACCTTGGCGGAGCATTCCTCGTTTTCAACTCATCTACTGACAGAGATGACGTGAAGTGCTATGCGACTGTGGCAACTGCATGGGATGGCAGGTATCCTGACGCACCAAGAACCGTCCAGCTCTGCAACATGGCAAGCCAAGGAATGAATAACACAGCGGCACCTACGAAACGTGTGGTGGAGATTGACAACGAAAAGATTTCAGAATCAGGGAACATCGACATCAACCTGCCCGACATCAACAGTAAACCACACAGCATCAGAGATTTGAAAGGAAAAGTTGTTCTCATCGACTTCACCATTTATTCTACGAAAGAGTCAATGGAGCGAACACGCGTTCTCCGTTCTATCTACGATAAATACAAGAATCAGGGATTTGAGATTTACCAGATTTCACTTGATGACGACGTACATTTCTGGAAGACATCCGTAGAGCATCTTCCTTGGATTTGCGTTCACGAAACCGACGGAACAACAACCAACATATACAATGTGGTCAACCTTCCGACATTCTTCCTTGTAAACCGTAATAACGAAATTGTGACAAGAAGTGATTTTATGGAAGGTTCGCTTGAAAGCGAGATTCAGAAACTCCTGTAGCCACAACGAGTCAGTCAGTGTGAAAACACCGCATAAAAAATTTGCTCCCTCGCGACGTTGCAATTGTTACGTCACGAGGGAGCAAATTTTCCTCACTTCTATACGAATTCTTCCCCAAGATTCAGCTGGGCATCATTTACGAACTTACGTATGTTTGCCTGATCTTTTTTCTTGCAAATGACCAACACATTACCATCTTCTACCACAACATAATCATCCAATCCCTGAACCACTGCAACATGGTTCTTTGGAAGTTTGATTATGCAATTCTTACAATCATAAAGTAACGAATTGGAATCAATAACCACATTGTTATCCTCATTTAACTTAGGCAATGCTTCGTGCACTGAATCCCAGGTGCCAATATCCGCCCATCCGAAATGACCAAGCAGGACATCAACGTTATCTGATTTCTCCAGCACACTCTGTTCTAGACTCATATTCGGGCAAGTCGTGAACAACTCTCGAAGCTGGTCGCCCGCATCGCATTTATTAGAAAAGCGCTCACGCACTGAATCCACAATACTGTTATACTCGGTATTCGCTCCATGAACAGCCTTAAGGAAACTGCCAGCCGTCCAAATGAAAATACCTGTGTTCCATAAGAACTCTCCGCTTTCGTAAAACAGCTGTGCAAACTCGTTTGCTGGCTTTTCTGTAAAACTCTGTACTGAGAATATTTCTGCGGTTCCTGTATTCTCACTCACAGCATCAGCCATTTGTATGTAACCGTACGAAACCTCTGCACGTGTTGGCTTCACACCAACTGTCAGCAAGGCATCTTTACTTCCAACATAATCAAGACCTTTCAACATGTCTGACCTAAACGCATCATAATCAGTCACATTCTGGTCGGAAGGGGACACGATGATTCGTCCTTCAGGGCAACGGCGTTGCACCTCCAATGCTGCCCAAGTAACAGCAGGGACGGTGTTGCGCCTCATTGGCTCCATCAACACATTCTGATAGTTGAGACCTGGGAGTTGTTCCTTGACAAGTTCCCGATAATTCTCGTTTGTCACAATTATGATGTTCTCTGCAGGTATGAAACTTGCAAAGCGCTCAAAGGTTGACTGTAAAAGAGTCTTGCCTGTTCCCAAAACATCAATGAACTGTTTTGGTTTATTTTGCCGGCTTGCTGGCCACAGACGCGTTCCGATGCCACCTGCCAGTATTACACAATAGTTGTTCTTATTCATGGCAATTATTTTTCTTCACTTTTCATTTGGGGCTCAAAAAGCCCACTGCTGTTTTAGACTCACAAAAATAAGCAAAATATTTGGTTTCACGGTTAAAGTTACAAAAAGTATTTACACATTTTCTTTTTTTTTAACCTTTTATTATAAATAATGTGTAACTTTGCATCATTATGAACACATCAATAGAAATAAAGAACCTTGAAACAGGTTACAAAATAAAGAGAGGGACAAAAATTGTTGCCCGAGGACTTAACGCATCACTCAATAGTGGTGAGATGACATGCCTACTTGGTCCTAACGGTGCAGGAAAATCCACCCTGCTCCGCACTCTGTCAGCATTCCAACCAGCATTGGGAGGCACAATTGAAGTCATGGGGCAAGACATAAAGTCATACAAGAGTCATGACTTGTCAAAACTCATCAGCGTAGTGTTGACAGACAACTCAGGCATCAAGAACATGACCGCATGGGAAGTGGTGGCAATGGGTAGAAGTCCTTACACCGGATTCTGGGGCAAGTTAGGTGACAAAGACAAGAAAATCGTTGAGAAATGTCTCGGATGGGTAGGAATTGAAGAACTGTCGCAGCGCAAGATGCAGACACTAAGTGACGGCGAACGTCAGAAAGTAATGATTGCAAAAGCCATTGCTCAGGAAACACCAATAATATTCCTTGACGAACCAACTGCATACCTTGACTACCCAAGCAAGATTGCCATGATGCTTTTGCTTCACAGACTTGCCAAAGCACTCAAGAAGACGATATTCCTAAGCACACACGACCTGGAGCATGCACTTCAAGTGGCTGACCAGGTATGGCTACTTGACCAAGAGCACGGATTATGCACAGGAATGCCAGAGGATCTCAGCATAGAGGGCAAGATAGAAGAGTACTTCCAGCGAGACGGGCTCATATTTGACCGTGAGACATGCAGCTTCAGCATTGAACATGAGACGGCACGCGAAGTGGTTGTATATGGAGATGAAAGCACCATTAACTTCCACCTATGCACAAAAGCACTTATACGCAACGGAATAATGCCTGTCAAAGCAGAAGGTGTCCATGCCAACGACCTCGTGAAAATACACATTCCTAACGACGGGACGTACCGTCTGATAGAAAATGGGAAAGAAAGCATTAAGGTGGAACGAATCGCCCATCTCCTGCACATGATTGTGCCTACTATTACAAAATACCAAATTTCAGCCATCCGCGATGCTGCTGACATGAACCAATATGAATAAACTACTCTTATCTTTAATAATCACTGCCACTTTAGGAGCGAGCACACCGGCTGCAAATGCACAGACAAGAGAAATCGAGCAAGACATGTTTGAGAACATGAAAGAACGCGACAAAGCTGCAGTCATAGCCGTACACTTCGGAGCATCAACTCCAGAAGCGCGTGCAGGGATAGCACGTTTCAACGAGCGTATCCGCAACGCATTCCCCAATTGCAACTTTGTAGAAGCATGGACATCACGGACTCTGCTCAACAAAGAAAACTCAAACGGAGAATCCATCATCAAAAATCCTGAGGAGACATTGCAGAAACTCAAGGACGAAGGCTACACACACATTCTCTTGCAATCAAGCAACATTGTCAATGGTATTGAGATGCAGTATCTGCGTTATGTAGTGGACAAGTATTCCCCTTCATTCAAAAGCATACGAATGGGAGAGCAACTACTATCTTCGTTCAATGATTATTACAATGCACTGAGCACCGTAATAGCACCTTTCAACAACCCTAAGGAGGCAAACATCATAGTGTGTCATGGCAGCAAAAACGAAATCAATGCACAATACACGATGTTGGATTACGTGCTACACGAGAAAGGGATAACAAATTGTCTTGTCGCGACCATTGAAGGTTACCCTTCGCTTGACAGTGCTATCCTACAATTGCAGAAAAACAAAAAGATAAAGAACGTGAATCTTATTCCATTCATGTTCACAGCTGGAACTCACGTAAAAGAGGATATTTCTGAGAGTTTCAAGAAGAAGCTGGAAAAAGCCGGATATAAAGTTAATCTCGTACAGCAAGTGCTCAGCGATAACAATGCCATTTTAAACATATACGAAGAGCATGCTAAACATGCGATGAAGCACCGCACATACAGCGCCAAGGAAATTAAGATGCAGGCGAGGTAATGCTTAAAAGAACCAAGGAATCATCAACCGCATGAGAAAAATAATACTCATAACAGGGGGGCAACGGTCGGGCAAGAGCGAAGAAGCCGAACGAATGGCACTCTCCCTCTCTAATTCTCCCATTTACATGGCAACCGCCCGCATTTGGGATGACGAGTTCCGCCAACGTGTAATTCGTCACCAAGAGCGCAGAGGTCCCCAATGGAAAAACATAGAGGAAGAGAAACAACTCAGCAAGCACGACGTGACAGGTCGAGTGGTACTCATTGACTGCCTCACGCTATGGGCAACAAACTTTTTCTTTGACTTAGAGTCGCATGTAAAAACTGCACTCAATGCCATCAAAGACGAATTTGACAGATTCACGCAGCAAGAAGCCACATTCATCTTTGTGACAAACGAAATAGGCATGGGAGGGGTAAGCGACAATGAGTTGCAGAGAAAATTCACTGACATGCAAGGATGGATGAATCAATACGTCGCATCTAAAGCAGACGAGGTAATACTAATGGTTAGCGGCATTGCTGTCAAAATAAAATAATACGGTACTTCCGTACCACTAAAACACAGTCATACCAATGATTACGCCAACAAACAAATCAATAGCAGCACAACTGCAGGACAAGATAGACAACCTGAACAAGCCTAAAGGATCATTAGGAAGGCTTGAATCATTAGCACTTCAAATCGGATTAATCCAACAAACAACTTCTCCGAAACTCCAGCATCCATGCCATATACTATTTGGAGCTGACCATGGAATAGAGTGCGAAGGAGTCAGTTTCAGTCCTCGAGAAGTAACTTGGCAGCAGATGATAAACTATGGACTTGGCGGTGGTGGGGTCAACATGTTCTGCCGCCAGCACGGATTTAAGCTTAGTGTTGTCGATGTTGGTGTTGATTATGATTTCGACGCAACAAAGCATTCCCACATCATAAACAGGAAAATTGCGCACGGCACCATGAATTTCCTGCATGAGCCAGCCATGAGTGAGGAACAATATGAGAAAGCACTTAGTATTGGAGCAGAAATGGTTGACGCATGTAAGGAAGAGGGATGCAATGTGATAAGCTTTGGTGAGATGGGTATTGCCAACACAAGTCCATCAAGCATTTTCATGAGCCTTTTCTTAGATATTCCTCTGGAAAAATGTGTCGGTGCAGGATCTGGTCTTTCCGCACATGGAATACAGCATAAATACAAGGTTCTTGCACAGAGCGTAGATAATTTCAAGAACACATTGAGAGCATCAGGAGAAAAGGCATCTCTTCTTAATCAACCTTTAGAAATGTCCCGACTCATAATCCGATATTTCGGAGGATTTGAAATGGTTGCAGCAATAGGAGGCATGATGCGTGCCGCTGAACATGGCATGGTGATACTCATTGACGGATTTATTATGACAGCATGCATTCTGGCAGCAAGCAAACTGGACAAGAACGTGTTAGATTATGCCATATTCGGTCACTGCGGTGACGAAGGTGGGCACAAAGTCATGTTGGACAAGATGGATGCAGAGCCTCTATTGCACTTAGGACTTCGTTTGGGAGAGGGGACAGGTGCCATTTGTGCCTATCCTATCTTACAGAGTGCCGTCAACATGATTAACGAGATGGATAACTTTGCGCATGCGAACATCACGAAATACTTCTAAGGGAATGGCATTCCACCAGATGGATACAGATACAGAATCTGTAGAACCATCTTAACTGAATCCACCTATAAAGAGTCATTGAAGCTAACACACAAGACATGCAAGAAATCAAAAACAGAATATTTGCCACACTAATGTTTTTCACACGACTGCCTTTGTGGAAAATATCAAATGTACCAGCAGAGCACTTCAAGCACGTAGTGCCATTATGGCCGTTGGCAGGATGGGTAACAGGCGGTGTTATGGCTTTGACGTTCTTACTGGCAGCATGCATATTACCAACACCTGTTGCCGTGATTCTTGCACTTGCAGCAAGAGTTCTCCTAACAGGTGCACTGCATGAGGACGGTTTTGCTGATTTCTGCGACGGTTTCGGGGGAGGCACAAATCGCGAGCGCACGTTAGCAATAATGAAAGACAGTCACATCGGCACTTATGGAGTACTGGGGTTAATTCTTTACTACGCCATAATAATCACTTCTTTATTTGGAATATGCAATTCTTCTGCTTTATCTTGTGTAACCACTCAACACCATTGCCATAATTTAGCGGTTGCATGCATAATGCTTTGTGGCGATGTGTTCTGCAAATGGGCATCTTCGCACATCATTCTGTGCCTTCCTTACGCACGCAATGAAATCACAGCAAAAAACCATCTGGTATATGCAGATGTAAGCAAAAAGGAAAGAATAGCAGGATTCATTGCTGGCATAGTTCCGATACTTGCAGCTACAGCGTTCCTGCCTTCTTTAAGGTTCGTTTTCATTCTTTCACCCATAGTAAGTATTGCAAGCGTGTGCTTGAACATACTTTTTATCAAGAAACGTATTCAAGGATATACTGGAGATTGTTGTGGTGCCACTTTCATTGTATCCGAACTAATCTTCACAATAACGTCACTTGCCGTTTTAAATATGAACATCTGTCCATAAAAAACACCTGTTGCCAGGTGTTTTTATCTTTGCAGAAACGAAGCAAACCGATTATTTTATTAATGAATCAACATCATTAAAATCATAAGACAAAACGATATTGTAAAGCAAGCTGTAACCATAGCAATCTCCGTCATCATACAAATTCTAATGCTCAACTTCATGTCATCAGAATCAAGCGGACGAGGATTCAAACCAATATAAGGTTTCTTCACTGCCTCCCCAAAATAATCGTGAGTTCCTCCAAAACGGCAATCAAGCATCCCTGCCAAAGCTGCTTCCGGCCATCCACTATTAGGACTTGCATGTTGAGGACCAAAGAAAGTGATGAAAGCCAAATGTTCTTTCATTGAAAGTTTCTTCTTCATCTCATTTGGATAGCGATTGCCATATAGCTTTGTCATCCATGCTATCAACAAAGCAGTAAGTCGTGCAGGAATGAAATTAGCAACATCATCTATCTTTGCCGCCCAACAACCAAACTCCCTGTAACGCTCGTTTTTATACCCTATCATTGAGTCAAGAGTATTGACCATCTTGTATGCCATCATACCAGGTACTCCTAAAAAGAAGTACCAAAACAATGGAGCGACCACACCATCGCTCAGGTTTTCCGCCAACGTTTCCAATGCTGCTGTACGTATTTCCTGCTCATTAAGATTTGCAGTATCCCTCCCGACAATACGTGCAACCTGTTTACGCCCATCCTCAACACTACGGCCAACTGCTTCAAACACCATACGTACCTCTTTACGAAGTGTATGTCCTGCCAAGCAATAAAAAACAAGCACAGAAGCGATAACTACATAAAACACCCTTCCTACTGACAACCATCCAAACATTCCCAGATGCCATGACGGGAACAGCCAATACGAAATGTTCAACACCACATAGGTTGCAAAAAACGTTAACAATATGCTGCCAATTGCCAGCAACGCCCCTTTTGCCTTGCGATCCTCGCCATTGTTCCATTGCTTTTCCCACATCGCAATCCATTTCCCCATCCACACAATTGGATGAGGAAGGTGTTCAGGATCGCCAAACAGATAGTCAAGCACCCAGCCGATTGCTAAAGGGCTCAACAATAATACAACGTCAAATAAAGTCATGATCTATTCTATCTTAACTCTTGTTTCTCAAAGACGCACTTTCACACTCCTTTGCTTGCCACCACTCGTCCAACTGATGACATAAATATCCGATGGAAGTGACGATGTGCTGTACTGTTCATCAGCACGGAACTTGTCAACAAGCCTACCGGACACCGTGTAAATGTTGACCATGAATGTGAGTTGCTCTGGTGTGGAACTTCCGAAATGCAACACATGCGTATCACTATTATATGCCAGAGCGTACTCCTCTGGTTCTCTGTTCACTCCATCTATCCCATCATAGAGAGGTTCATCAGGGATGATGTACCACAAACGGTTATTACTTGATGAATTACGAGAATCCGTATTATAACTAATAACAGATGTACCATTGGAAGAATTACCCCCACTCAGGTTTGCAGTATGGTATGTCTGTTTGTTTGTCAGATTATAATATCCAGCCGTTCCTTGCGGTGTAAATGACCACAACTGACAATCGTCTGTTTCATCTGGGATTGCCACATTAAGTTGAGTGCCTGTGTTCGTCGTAGCTGTACACTCGCCTACTGTCGGATCATTCAACGCCATTCCTGTCATTCTATTTACAATCATGAAATAATCTCCTACTGGAATTATCTCCCATTGCTCACTTTCACGATCAGCATCGTTTGTCCATATACACACACTTGCACCAGATAACGTTGACTGTCCGACTATATCAATAGCTTTTGCATTACCTGCATTTGTAAAACGATAATAATATTCAGCTGGATAGAACGGAAGCGTTGGCACTTGCGATTTCTTATTAGCAAATGCTTCTTTCAAGTAATCTGTATGAATAGTGATAAACGACTTTAGATCGTCCACATACTGGTTATAAGATGAGTACAACACGCGCTCATGATACATCTTGGTGTTAATGCCCCATTTTTTATAATTGAGTTGTTGTGACTCGTCCAGCAGCAGCGTCAAGCTGTCAATGGCAGAAAACATGTGGTCAACAAGCCCATCATCCAATGCTTCATTTAAACGTTTGTTGACGAGTTTTGCAAACCAGGGGTCTGCCCACATTCGATTTATCCACTGCTTCGTCTGTCCATATCCCACATCTGTCATCAATTTCCGGCTGGTATCCCCCAATCGCGTATCATTGCCATAAGCAATGTCATAATCCCACAAAGGTCCCCAATACAACAATGAGTCATTCTGATCCTTATAGAAATATGTACTATAATATCCATCAATGTTAGCACAAACCTCCGTGGCAACAAACCAGTTTGCTAACGATACAGAATCCACCCATGCACGATAACCTTTTTCCGGATCAGCAAAAGAACCACCCTGTAGAACAGACTCAAAGTTCTTCATATACTGACGAATGTATTCATTTTGAACTGTTGCGATTTCATCTTCATCAGGGTAATGTATGCGGATTGGCACAGAATATGTTGATGTCGTAAAGCAATTGCCATCAGCGAATCCATCCACCTCCAACAAATAACCGCCAGTGACATCACTCTCACTGGTGAGTGGGAAGTCCTGCTCTGCAACATCAACACGATGTTTTCTTACCTCTACCTGATCACTCACCTGATAATTACCATAATACGTGCCATTGATGTTCAAATCAACAAACTTATACGCAGGATTAAATTTCAACCCCAGAAATTCTCCCATCGCCAAAGTTACGGCATTTCGAATAAGAGTCTTGTCACCAGCATTAGCCAACAACGTCCATGACTTTGCGTTTGCTCTACCCTTACCGAGCAGTTTCTCCTTTGTATAGAACTTCATACGATAAGGTTTCTTTGACATGTTCCAAGTGGAATTGCCACGGCCACGAATAGACACAGAATCATATTCTGTCACCACATCATCCTCATCCACCCAATACACCTTTGCATACTTGTAAGTTGTTTTGCTCGTTATTCCGTAACCGTCAAAAGTTCTAATGTAAACAGCAGGCAGATTGCTATAGCGTTTGTATGTCTGAGCAGATACATTTGTCACCGCAAGCAGAACCAGCACAATTAATAATAGATAGTTTTTCAATTTCATGTCAGTTTTCAGTTAGTTTTTATTTCCTATTGCCCCTCTTGCCTTTGCCGTACAGCCTCAAACATCAATATTGCGGCGCTCACCGAAACGTTCAACGAGTCAAGTTGTCCTAACATTGGTATTCGAATATGGGCATCAGCAGCCTTCCGCCACACGTTTGTTAGCCCTGTCGCTTCCGTTCCCATCACTATTGCTGTAGGTCTTTTCATGTCTATATCGTAATACAAACTTGAATCCTGCAGCTGTGCAGTAAGTATGCTCACACCATTTTCTTTCAAGAATGAGATACAATCTTCTGAAGTACACGCCAAGCATGGCACCGTGAAAATCGCACCTATTGAACTTCTTATCAGATTTGGGTTATACAAATCCGTAAGAGGGTCACACACCACCACTGCATCTACGCCTGATGCGTCAGCACTTCGCAATATGGCACCAAGGTTACCAGGTTTCTCCACACTCTCAAGCACTACTATGAGAGGATTATCTGGCAATCGTAATTCAGAAAGTTTAAGCGGTTTTGCAACGACTTCGGCAACAACTCCTTCCGTTCCTCCCCTATAAGCAATTTTTTCGTACACGTTTGAACTGACCGTGTACACTTGAACAGATTGGGGGAGTGAATCAATGAATTTCTCCGCATCAGATTCTCCCATCACAGAAGGGCACACAAACACACAATTCACGCTCATGCCAGCATTCATACAATGCTGTAATTCACGCTGACCTTCCACCACGAAAAGCCCTGTCATACGACGCTCGGATGATTTCTGCTGCAACGCAAGCAAACCCTTTATCTTCGGATTTTGCACGCTTGAAATATTTATATCTATGCTCATATTATTAATTTGCTATCCATTCGGTTATTGCCTCAATGAGTTTCTCATTATCCTCATGTTCTTGTACTGCAATACGGAAAAAACTATCGTCAAGCCCTACAAAATTTGACGCATCACGTATGAGTATGCCGTGTTCATGTGCCAGATATTCTTTTAATGCCACAGCTTTACCAAAGCGTAATTTACACAAGAGAATATGAGTGTCGCTTGGCCACACTTCTATACATCCAAGTGAGGAAAGCGTCGCAGACATCCATTCTCTTTCTGCATTCAAAGCTGCCACATCCATATCATATTCATCTTGATGCATAAGCAGATAATGTCCTGCAGATATCGCCACCTGATTAACTGACCATGGCATACGCTGCAGTTTAATCTTGTGAAGCATATCCTCGTTTGCTGTCATGTACCCTATTCGCAATCCAGGCACAGCAAACTCTTTTGTCATAGAATGAAGCATTATGACATTACGATAATCTGCTGCCTCACGTGGAGTAAGTAGTGATTCTTGAGTGAAAGGCGAATAACTTGCATCAATGACAAACACCGTCTCAGGATGTTCTTCTATGGACGCCACTAAAGACTCTTTTGCAATAACAGTACCTGTAGGATTGTTAGGATTGCAAATCCACACAAGTTGTGCTCGCTCTGGCACTTCACTTATGCTGAAGATTGAGCATAATTGATGCTCGTGTAAAAGACAAGCGTCGGCATATTCCGAAAAAGTAGGTTGCAGTATTGCCGTCTTGCTTCTGCGCAAAGTCTGTGCCACCAGATAAATTGCCTCTGTTGCTCCGTTTGTCACGCACACTTCCTCCGGTTTCAACTGAAGCATCATTGCTATTTCCATCTCCAATGACTGAGGTGCAGGTTCCGGATAACTCACTACATCATCAAGATGATCAGCAAGGTGACAAAAAAGTCCCTCATGATCAAAATGATTATAGACATTACTGCTGAAGTTCAACCGTATGTCTGGGTATTTGTAGGTATCATCGCCGTGGCCTTGTATCATCGTATTACTAATATTTCATAAAGTTTTTCAATGTCAACATACTTTCTCACGTGGGCTGCCAACAAGTCATACTGACGTTCCTTAAATGCTTCTATACTTTCATATTCCACTTTAACTTTTTCTTTCCCTTGCAATATGAATTCAATAACCGAAGGATTGTCTAAGAAGCCATGTATGTAAGTTCCCATGCAATTCCCTTCAACCAGCACCTGGTCGTCGGTAGTGCTTCTGCCTTGGTGTATCTCGTAACCACGGCATTTCTCACCATTAAATTCAAACTCCACTTGAGTGGTAGTCTTGTCATTAGTCATAACGGTATCTATCGACATTAGACCTAAGCCTGGCAATTGTGGTATGTTGCCTTCCACCCCATCAGGATCGCGCACTACCTGCCCCAGCATTTGATATCCCCCGCAAATTCCAATAACCAAAGCACCTTTCTTATGAGCACGGATTATCGACTGTGCCACTCCATTACGACGTAGTTCAAGCAAATCATCAAGCGTTGCCTTTGTTCCTGGAACCACCACAATGTCCGCCTTCTCTATGTCTGCTGTATTGTTCGTATAAAAAAGATTCACACGAGGGTCGCGCTCAAGAATATCAAAGTCTGTAAAATTACTGGTATGACGGAGCAACACTACTGCAACATTCACCGCATTCGGTTTCTGTTTCTGTTGCTTCAGCTTATTCTCTAACTCCACGCTATCCTCTTCTTCTATAACAATGTCCTTATACATTGGAACCACGCCTAATACCGGCACACCGCATATTTCTTCAAGCATCCTACGACCTTGTTCAAACAATCTGATGTCACCACGAAACTTATTGACAATGATTCCTTTAATTCGTTGTCTGTCTTCGGGTAGCTGTAACATCACACTTCCATAGCATGATGCAAACACTCCTCCACGATCTATATCTGCCACAAGAATGACATCAGCATCTGCATGCCTTGCCATTGGCATATTAACCAAATCACTCTCACGGAGATTAATCTCGCTGACGCTACCTGCTCCTTCCATCACAATAGGATTGAAACGTGCAGCCAACCTGTCGAATGCGGCATTGACAGCCACCCGCAATTCCTCACGTCCTTCCTTGCGAAAATAATCATAAGCAGAGCGATTGCCTATTGGCTTTCCATTAAGCACCACTTGCGTAGTGTGCTCTGAATTAGGTTTAAGAAGTAGCGGATTCATGTCTGTATGACAAGGAACTCTTGCCGCCTCTGCCTGAACAGCCTGTGCACGGCCAATCTCATACCCATCAGGAGTAGCATAGCTGTTGAGAGCCATGTTCTGTGCCTTGAATGGAGCCGGATGATACCCATCCTGTAAAAAAATGCGGCACAAAGCCGTGGAAAGAATGCTCTTACCGACGTCAGAACCTGTACCTACAAGCATCACGGGATGTAATTTCTGCTTATTCATGATGCAAAGGTACGATTAAGTGAGTGAAAAACAAAATTTATTTTTAGTTTTTCCGAACGGGAGTACCCGAAAGGCAAGCATACTTAAAAACAATTATCTTTTAAAATATGTTTGACGAATGGAATTAAAAGCGTAATTTTGCATTCAATTAATAAACATTACTAATGAACAGAAACATTTTAGTCGTGGCAGCTATTGTCACAAGCCATGTTATGATGGCACAAGAAACTACAAACAACCAAAGCATAGAACTCAATCCCGTTGTAATTACAGGAACAGGAACCTATCACAAAACAACTGATGCCCCTGTTGATGTAAAAGTGATTTCTGCAAAAGAGTTAAAAGATTGCGGAGCCATGAATCTGCAAGAAGCACTCGTGAAACTCACACCAAACATCACCACGCATACTAATGGCATGGGAACATTCGTCAACTTCAACGGTGTCAGCGACGATTACATCGTGATACTTGAAAATGGCAAACGCATCAGCGGCGATGATCGTTGGAATCGCATAAGCATAAGCAACATCAAGCGTATTGAAATTCTCAACGGAGCAGCATCTGCACTCTATGGCAGTGACGCTATTGCCGGAGTTATAAACATAATTACCGATGAAAGCAAGCAGATCGTTGAAGCTTCAACATACACAAAGTTCAACAGTAAGGGGAGATTCGACCAAGATATCAATCTTGATGTTAACGTAGGCAAGTTCAGCAGTTTCACATCTTACAACCATCGTCAAGCAGACGGATGGCAAGTAAACAAATACCAAGAGTTCAAGGAGATAAACAACACAACAGGCGAAGAGGGAAGCATAATGAAACTCACAGGGCGCCCTATGTCCACAGGATTCCGTTCTGAAAACATCAGCGAACGAATGGAATGGCGTTTCAATAATCAGTTCTCCGTCTATTTGCGTGGCAGCTACTACGACCACCTTACCAATCGTCCCCGCACGGCAACTTACTTCAGTCAGTCAAAGAAAACATCAAAGGACGCAGAAGGCAATACAATTTACAACTACACCTACTCTACTAAAAACGCGTACACTTACGACTTACATCACAAGTCATACAATTACGGAGCAGGAGCAAGATGGACGCCAAACAAGAACACTCACATTTACCTTGATCTTTTCAGCGACAATTTCGTGTCTAAATACGACTATTGGCAAACAGCAGACAAAGAAGAATATGAAGAGACACGTAAACGCACACATTATTATAATGAAAGCCTCAAGGGTATCTTCCGCCTATCAGAATGGAACAAGCTGTCGGCAGGCATTGAGTTTATTCAGGAAACTCTCAATAGCCAGAGTGACAACATTGATTTCGAGCAGACAAACACCTACAATGTTTTCGCTCAAGATGAAATCAACATTTTGAAAAACCTCGATGCAGTAATAGGAGCACGCTACACTTACAACGACAACTTCAAATCAAATGCCACCGCTAACGCATCGCTCTTCTACCATATGGGAGATTTCCGCGCACGTGCTGGATACTCAAGTGGATACCGCACACCATCGCTTTCACAAATGTATGCCACTGACGAAGCAAAAACATCAGCACGCTACACGATTTACAATCATGAACTCAAACCAGAGAAAAACCATTTCTGGAACCTTAATGCTGAATATGGCACCACATGGATGAGCATAAGCGTCACGGGATTCATCAACAATATACGCGACATGATAAACTACCGCACTATGACTAAAGCGGAGATTGATGCAGATGCGCACCTCACAGAATTATTTAACGATGGATGGAGCACTATTCGCCAACGTGACAACATTGACAAAGCAACACTCAAAGGCATTAATGCTAATGTCAAGTTCATACTTCCATACGGATTCACACTTGCAGGAGGTTACACATACACCGATTCAAAAGCCAAGACAACCACACTCGACAGCAAAACACAGACATACGTGACAACCGAATCGCCTGTTGACAAATCTGTGCAGAATGTTGGAAACGTGGCTGTATCGTGGAATAACACATGGGGATTGTATCATCTTAACATTAATCTAAGCGGACACATCCAAGGGCGACGCTACAGCAGCACTTACGGTTATGCGAAACGTTTTCAGCAATGGGATCTCAGCACACGCCACACAATAACGCTGCGCCAATTCACTCTCGAACCAGGTTTCGGCATTGAGAACATACTAAACAAGCGCGACCAGTCACCATGGTCGTCAAACTACTCAACAATCAATCCAGGACGCTCGCTGTATATCAGCTGTGCACTCCGATTCAAATAATCATGAATACTCCCAGAATTTATGTGGCAGGGATAGGTCCCGGTTCTCCAAGCGACATCACGCCTGCAGTCATTAGTGCCATCAGCGACAGCAATGTTGTGGTAGGCTACAAATACTACTTCCAATTCATAACTCCATATCTACAACCTGGCACACAATGCATAGACACAGGGATGAAGCGTGAATACGACCGTGCAGAGCAAGCATTTCAATTGGCAGAGCAAGGCAACACCGTATGCGTCATCTCCAGCGGCGATGCTGGCATATACGGAATGACCCCACTTATCTATGAGATGGGCAAAGAGAGGAATTCTGACATTGAGATTATAGGTATTCCAGGCATCAGCGCATTCCAAAAAGCTGCATCTTTGCTGGGAGCACCAATCGGACACGACCTATGCCTCATTTCCATGAGCGACCTAATGACACCATGGGATGTCATCGAGCGACGCATCAAAGCTGCTGCAATAGGCGATTTTGTCACTGCTATCTATAACCCGAAGAGTCACGGCCGCTATTGGCAGATTTATCGCCTTAAAGAGCTCTTCTTGAAGGAACGCGAAGCCAGCACTCCGGTCGGATACGTACGTAATGCCGGAAGGGAAGACGAAAATGTCACCATCACAACACTTGGAAATTTCGACCCAGAAGAGATAGACATGTTCACCGTAGTCATCATCGGCAATAGCCAAAGTTACCAATCGCAAACAGCAAACGGGAAGTCTGTGTTCATAACTCCGCGTGGCTATTACCGCGACAAGCACGATGAAAGCAAGAACGTAGGACAGAGCATCATGATAAAATCTTTCCAGACAATAGCATCAGAGCTCAAGAATCCAAACATTCCTCTTTGGAAGATGTGGCCAATGCTACACGCCATTCACACCACAGCTGATTTTGACATGGAGAATCTTCTGTGGATGGACGACGAAGCGACAAGTATATTATACGACAAGGTAGCACAAGGCGAGATTCGCACCATTGTGACAGATGTTACCATGGCTGCAAGCGGCATTCGCAAAGGAGCACTTCAACGCTTAGGAATCAACGCTATAAGCTACATCAATGACCCAAGAGGTGCCACAATGGCAAATGAGTTCAATATCACACGTGCTCAAGCAGGAATGCGCCTTGCTGCCGAAGAGCATCCTAATGCACTATACGTGTTTGGAAACGCTCCAACAGCATTGCTTGAACTGTGCGACCTCATACGCAAGGGGAAATGTAAACCAGCAGGAATAATAGGCGCTCCTGTAGGTTTTGTCCACGTAGAGGAATCAAAACATGCGGCAAAACCATTCAAGAACATTCCAAAGATTCTCATTGAAGGACGCAAGGGTGGAAGCAATCTCGCAGCAACCCTCGTCAACAGCATACTCACTTACGATGACGCAGAACAATTGCGTCCCGGTAGAGACGTGTAATATTTATCACACAACTACACTAATACAAAAATAAAATGAAGATGAAAGCACTTGCAACCATTGCGTTAACTCTCATTCCTTTCTGTGCAGACGCACAAAATCCATACATGCCTATGTGGGAATACATTCCCGATGGTGAACCGTACGTATTTGAAGATCCTGACCGCCCTGGCGAATACAGAGTTTATGTGTATGGATCACACGACAACTTGATTGACCAGTATTGCGGTCGTGACCAAGTCGTATGGTCAGCATCTGTCAACGACCTCAGCAACTGGCGCTACGATGGAATCATCTTCAAGTCAGAAATTGCAGCTGACGGACGCCCTTTCAAAGCCGACTGCGTAGGTGACGTGCTCTATGCACCAGATGTAACAATGAGGATTGGCAAAGATGGTAAAAAGGAATATTACCTCTACCCTAACAATCAGGAATGGGGAAGAAACGGCATGGTGGCTATTAGCGACCGTCCGGACGGTCCGTTCAAGGTAATAAACTGGAACAAGGATAACCCAACCCGTAACGATGGTGTACTTCAGTTTGACCCTGCCGTATTCGTTGACGACGACGGTAAGGTGTACGGATATTGGGGATTTGAACGGTCTTTTGCAGCAGAACTTGACCCTACCACAATGGCAACAGTCATGCCTGGCAGCCTTACCATTACCGACATGGTGTCCAACTACAAACAACCTGGTGACTTCCGATTCTTCGAGGCTTCATCAATGCGTAAGATACAAGACAAATACGTATTCATTTATAGTCGTATGACGGCAGACGGAGAATTTGGTCTCCCTACCGTGAACTACACTCTCGCTTACGCATACTCCGACAATCCCCTCGGTCCTTGGACTTATGGAGGCACACTCATTGATGGACGTGCACGCGATGTTGATGACAACGGTAAAGTCATTACAACAGCCGTACCTTACGGAAACACTCATGGAAGCCTCTGCGAGATAAATGGCAAGTGGTGGCTCTTTTATCATCGTCAAACTGGACTTGATGAATTCTCACGCCAGGCAATGGTTGCCCCTGTGACTGTTAAGGTTGAGAAAGAGAAAGGCGGCAAGGTTACCATTTCAGAAGGTGAATACACATCGGAAGGATTCTGTACAGAAGGCCTCAACCCACTAAATCGATCATTGGCAGGATGGGCATGCTATTTGGTAAATCCTAAAGGTGTGAAACATGCATACCCAAATAACACTTTCTCTGGTTCGTACATCAAGGCAAGCCGCATCGGGAAGGATGTTGATGAGGCGCTTTCAAGTCTTCGCGATGCTTACTGCCCTGTTATAAACAACACAAGCGGCAGCACCATAGGATGGAAGTACTTCAATTTCACACACACATCCAAAGCAAAGGATATTGAACTCGTAACACACATTAAGCCAGAAGGCATAGACGGAAAGATTACCGTCATTATTGGAGGTCCTACTACAAAGAAAGGCGCCAAAGTCATTGGCGAGATAAACATCAGTAAAGACGCACCACAACAAATAACGGAGATGCGCATTAAAGTGAATCCACTCGTAGGAGTAAAAGGGAAGCAACCACTTTTCTTTCAATTCAGTTCTGGCACTGAAGACAAATCAATCTGCGAAGTGTACGACTTCCAGTTTATTGCAAGATAACACTGCATCACGACATAAAGTTTGCTACGTCGTGACATAACAATTGCTACGTCGCGACGCAACAAAAAACACTCCAGAAACATCAATACACATTACATTCATGACCAACTGCACCATAATAGGCATTGCTGACAATCACAACCAATGGTTTGCTCCTGAGACGGCACAAGTCATTGCCGAGGGCAAAGTGTTCTCAGGGGGCAAGCGTCACCATGAGATAATGCAACGTTGGTTGCCTGACAATTGTGTGTGGATTGACATTACCGTACCTCTTGTCAATGTATTTGCCCATTACCAGCATTACGAAAATGTGGTGGTGTTTGCTTCTGGCGACCCATTATTTTACGGATTCGCAGCCACAGTACAAAGAGAGTGTCCAAAATGCAAAGTCAGGGTTTTGCCAACTTTCAACTCGCTGCAAATGCTGGCACACCGCATGGTGCTTCCCTATCAAGACATGAAGATGGTCAGTCAAACAGGACGCCCATGGCAGCCGCTCGATGAGTCACTAATCAATGGAGAGCGACTGATAGGAGTACTAACAGACCGCCACAAAACGCCGCAAGCCATTGCCACGAGAATGGAGGAATACGGTTATGGAGATTATGAGATTACCGTTGGTGAATGTCTTGGCAACGAGAAAAACGAACGCATCACCACATACGCAACTGCCACAGAGCTTGCTCATGAGCAACAATCATTTGCCCAGCCTAACTGCATGATTATGCGACGCACCACAGGCAAGCGGCATCAACTAGGCATACCAGAACAAGCATTCCACCTACTCAACGGCAGGGCAAAAATGATAACGAAAATGCCGGTAAGACTTGTGTCATTATCCATGCTCGACCTTGCGAACAAAAACAGCATGTGGGACATTGGCTTCTGCACAGGAAGCGTCAGCATTGAGGCACGTCTGCAGTATCCACACTTAAACATCACGTCATTTGAGGTACGAGAGGAAGGACGCGAACTAATACTTGCCAACGCACAAAAATTCGGTGCGCCCGGCATAGAAGCAATCATAGGTGACTTCCTAACACTCGACATCAGCAACTATCCTCATCCTGACGCTGTTTTCATTGGCGGGCATGGAGGGAAACTGAAAGAAATGATTGTAAAGATAAAGGAAGTGATGCTTCCTAACGGATGCATAGTGTTCAACTCTGTCAGCGATGAAAGCCGGCAAATGTTTGAAACAGGAATAGCTAAGGTAGGAATGCAAATCACAACAAGCACAACTATTACCGTCGATGACCACAACCCAATACACATACTGAAAGCAGAATGATACAATTTGAAACGATTAACGATGCAGGCAAGAAGCTTGCTGAGCAGATAGAGAAAGAAATAGGCAACGACTACGACGAGACAGACGCCTTAGTGTTTATTGGGGCGCTTGGCATCTGCGTGAGAAAGATTGCCGGACTTATTGATGACAAGCACACTGACCCTGCCGTAGTGTGCATTGACACTACGGGAAGATACGTAATACCTGTGCTAAGCGGTCATGTAGGAGGTGCGAACAATCTGGCTCGTCACATAGCTGCAATTATAGGTGCAGAAGCCGTAATAACGACACAAAGTGACAATACAGGATTGTGGGCTCTCGACACCATTGCCAGTGAATACGGATGGGGGATGTCGAAGCTCAAACGCATAGCCATGAATAAGGCAATAGCCACATTCGTCAACAAAAAGCAGACAGCACTCATCATTGAGTGTGAGGACGAAGGTACAAAATTCATGGAGAGCACATGCCCCGACCATGTAAGGGCGTTCCGCAGCTACGGCGATTATCGTTACTATGCACGGCGCAATCCTTCTGTCGCATTCGAGTTAATAATTATGGTAAGTCCTAAATCATATTCTGCACAAGACATCCCTATGATTCAGTACTTCCCACGATGCTTGCATTTGGGTGTAGGATGCCAGAAGATGGCTCCTGTTGAGATTGCATTCCAACTCATTAACGAAATCACCACCGCAGGTTACGATCCAAGAGCTATTGCAACAATAGGAACAATAGAACTGAAAAAGGACGAGCCAATGCTGGCAAAACTGAAAGAGCTAATACCTCATGCCAAACTTTGCATTTATTCTGCAGAAGAATTGCAGAAAATTAAAATACCTAACCCTTCAGAACGTGTATTTGCCGTAACTGGCTGTTACGGAGTCGCAGAGGCATCAGCGAAGGCACCCAACAAGCACAGCATGTTGGTTATAGAAAAACAAAAGGGAAGTATTACCATAGATGGAAAGATTGCACACTACACCTATGCAATGTCGCTTGACAAAGAGTTTAACATGAAGGGACACATAGAGATTGTTGGAGCAGGTCCTGGCGACCCTGACCTTGTAAGTGTGAGAGGTAGAAAATTGTTGGAGCAAGCCGACTTGATACTCTACGCAGGAAGTCTTGTGCCAAGAGAACTGACAATGTGTGCGAAGCGAGGTGCCACAGTGCGCAGCTCTGCCAACATGGATCTTGAGGAGCAGTTTGGTTTAATGAAGAAATTCTATAATAAAGGAAAACTCATCGTGCGACTTCACACCGGTGACCCATGCATATACGGAGCCATACAAGAACAGATGAACTACTTCGACCAATTCGGCATGGATTACCACATAACTCCTGGCATCAGTTCTTTCCTTGCAGCAGCAGCAGAGTTGAAGTCGCAGTTTACAATACCCGAGAAATGCCAGACAATTATACTGACACGTGGCGAAGGCCGCACTCCGATGCCTGACAAGGAGAAACTGCACATGCTTGCTCAGCACCAAAGCACCATGTGCATTTTCCTGAGTGCGAACCTTGCTGAACAGGTTCAATCAGAACTGCTTGAAGGTGGATATCCACCTGAAACACCCATTGCCGCATGCTATAAACTGACGTGGAAGGAACAGAAGATTTTCCGGGGTCAGCTGAAGGATTTGGCACAGATCATGAAAGACAACAAACTCACCCTCACCACAATGATTGTTGTGGGCGATGCCATTGATAATCGCGAAGGATTGAGCAAATTATACGACGGAAATTTCACACACATGTTCCGTAAGGGAAAAGACAAGAACGGAGAATGATTCTTATATTCGGAGGCACCACAGAAGGACGGCTCGCTGCTGAGACATGCGATGAGGCAGGCAAAACATTCTGGTATTCCACAAAGAGTGGAATACAAGATGTTGAAATGCATAATGGAGTGCGTCTTTGCGGTGCAATGGCAACTAATGACATCATAACATTCTGCGAAAAAAACAAAGTAAGATGCATAATCAATGCAGCACACCCATTTGCAGAAAACCTCCACCACACAATAGAAGCAACAGGAATACCTGTTATAAGACTTCAACGCAACTTCGGTAAACACATCCCCAACGTCACCTATTGCAAAGATTACGATGAGGCAATGAAAAAGATGGAGCGAGATGGGGTGCGTCATCTGATGGCTTTATCTGGAGTGAACACCATTGCGAAGATGAAACCATACTGGACGTTTCACAAAACGACATTTCGCATCTTGAACCGTGCAGAAAGCATTGAAACGGCACTCAAGCAGCAATTCCCGACAAGCAATCTCATATTCTACAACGATGACAACACTCTTCCTGACAAGCAGCAGGAAAAAACATTGTTTGAAAGCATTGGTTGCGATGCCATAATAACGAAAGAAAGCGGTAACAACGGAGGTTTCACAGAAAAGGTTGATGCTGCACTTGAATTGGGAATGAAAGTGTTTGTCGTTGAGCATCCTACCCTTCCCCTGCATTGGACATACGTCAGTGGCAAACACGGATTGAGAAGAGCCGTGGAACAAAGCGTTCCTGATTTTTTCCCTCTAAAAACAGGATTCACCACAGGAGCATGTGCAACAGCTGCAACAAAAGCAGCACTTACAGCTCTGCTCACAGGTGACACTCCTGAAGAGATAGACTTCACACTCCCTGATGAAGAAGTCATGCACATACCTATCGACTCGTATTACATGAACGGTAACAGCGCGTCAGCATCTGTGACAAAGGATTTCAGCGATGACCCGGATGTGACAAAGGGATGCAAGATAATATCAACTGTACTTTTCAACGACAACAACACATTATCTTCTGTTCGTTTCATGCCTGGCAAGGGGGTGGGAACAGTCACATTACCAGGACTTGGTATTGCTGTAGGCGAACCAGCAATCAATCCCACGCCACGCTTGATGATTGAGAATGAGACAAGATTACTCACAGACAGAAGCATCGATGTAAGCATCAGCGTAGAAAATGGAGAGGAAATAGCAAAGAAAACTTTTAACCCACGTGTGGGAGTGATTGGAGGAATCAGCATAATAGGCACGAGCGGCATTGTACATCCGCTGAGCAACAAAGCATTCATTCAGAGCATACGCCGTGAGATGGAGGTGGCAAAGGCAATTGGATGCAACGAAGTGGCACTCGTTTCGGGCATGAAGAGTGAAAATTCCATAAAAAACACCAGCTGTATGCGATGCATCCATTACGGAAATTTCGTCGGAGATTCGCTACGAGCCGCACAAGAATTAGAATTCAACAAGGTAATCCTTGCCATTATGATAGGCAAAGCCGTGAAGCTGGCAGAAGGACATCTTGACACACATTCGCACAAAGTGACCATGAACAAGGACTTTCTGAAAAGTATTGCACCTGATTATACAAAAGAGATAGAAAGCATCTGTCTGGCACGTGAACTATGGAACGTGATGCCCCAAAGCTTTTTCAACAGAATAACGGAACTTTGCATGTCACATTGCAAACCATGTTTCCCCAACGGAGAACTTGAAATTAGATTAATAAAAGATTAGCAAGCACCCCTGAAGTACTTGCAACAAACGGAAACACCTGCCAGATGAGAAAATCAATCATAATGACATTGCTCATAGCGAGCATCCCGTTTCTGATGATGCTGAACATAAGCCTTGGCACCATCAGCATTCCATTTGACTCTGTACTATCAATCATAGGAGGAGATGATGGACAGTCGCCCATCTGGACGAACATAATAATGAAGACACGATTGCCACAAACATTAACAGCACTCGTAGCAGGAGCAGGGCTTGCTGTCAGTGGATTGGAAATGCAAACCGTTTTCCGCAATCCACTTGCAGGACCGTCTGTACTTGGCATCAGCAGTAGTGCAAGCCTTGGAGTGGCATTTGTGGTGTTACTTTCCGGAGCTTTAGGTGGTGGAATAATGAGTCGATTTGGGCTCTTTGGCAACACGGCACTCACTCTTTCTGCCATAGTGGGTGCACTTGCTGTGATGGCACTTATCATGTACCTATCGGCAAAAGTGGAAAGCAATGTGACTCTGCTCATTGCAGGAGTAATGATTGGATACATTGCCAGCGCAATAACCGGTGTACTGAAATATTTTAGTAGCGAAGAGGATATTCGTGCATTCGTCATCTGGGGATTGGGAAGTTTCTCACGAGTCACAGGAGGACAGATAAGCGTGTTTGTCGGCATCATGTGCGTGGTGTTACCATTATCGATGCTACTTGCCAAACCGCTTAACCTACTGCTTCTTGGAGAGCAATACGCAAAAAACCTCGGATTAAACCTGCGCCGTGCCCGTCTGCTCATCATAATATCTGCCGGAATTCTAGTAGCAATAGTCACCGCATACTGCGGCCCTATCATGTTTTTAGGCCTTGCTGTGCCACACATCTGTCGTGGTCTTTTCGGCACATCCGACCATCGTGTGCTTTTGCCTGCTACACTTGTTGCAGGAGCAAGCCTTGCACTCATCTGCAATCTCATAGCACGATTACCAGGAATTGAAGGTGCGTTGCCTATCAACTCCGTAACAGCTCTCATCGGAGCTCCTGTAGCTCTATGGGTATTGCTACGGAAAAAATAAGCAACAAGCCCTACAAAGCGAGCACAGACATGCAATTACAACCACCTATTCTATTCATGAAGATTATTGCACACATAGAAAGTGACTTCGGTACCAAATTCGGTGCACCACGACAAGCCGGATTGATTCCTGAATTAGAAGCACGTATCGTGATGGAACCCGAGTACAGGGTTGCTGATGCTTTTCGTGGTATTGAAGGATTCAGTCATCTATGGATTATCTGGTTGTTTGACGATACTGAAAGTGAGGATTTCCGCCCCACCGTGCGTCCTCCACGACTGGGTGGCAATACAAGGAAGGGAGTGTTCGCCACACGTTCGCCATTTCGTCCTAACCCCATTGGTTTATCGTCTGTTGAAATTGTAAATGTGGAACTTGACACTCCCGATGGTCCTGTCATTCTTGTGAGAGGAGCTGACATGAAAAACGGCACCCGCATAATCGACATCAAGCCATACCTGCCATTTACCGACTGCCATCCCGATGCCAATGGAGGTTTTACAAATGAGACGATTAATCAGAAACCATTGGACGTAATGATTGATGAGAATCTGCGTCAAGCTTTTGTCACTCATTTTATCGATAATCACACCGGCGAGAGGAAATTGCATGCACTAATAGAAGTGCTGAAACACGATCCTCGTCCGCATTACCAAACGGATGAGAATCGTGTTTATGGAATGATGTTTGCTGATATTGACATTCACTTCAAGGTAAAAGAGAATGTACTTGTGGTGACAAACATAAATTTCTAAGAAGTTTAAGCGAAAGACACTTTCCCTGTTTAGCCTCAGTTAGAAGCAGGTGTTCAGCATTATGAATCCCCACTTATTTCATCAACTTATAATACTTAGGTTGGTACTTTGGCAACACCTCAGGATGGAAAGCCTTTACAAAGTCGGCAAGGAGTATGTGAGGCTCCACTGGTGACAATTCACGATAAGGAGTTTGTGAAAGGTTGCAGAACATCACCCGTTTTTCTTTATAAGCTCGCAAGTCAGCATAACGTTCATCTTCAGCAGCAAGATCTGCAAGTGTGAAGTCTCCATCAAACGAGCCGTCCGTTTGCCAGAAATCAGCCTCCATTCCCTTTGCGTACATAAGTTCAAAATCAAGTGTGGTGCCACCTGTCTCTTCATTATCCTTCATTATGTAGTCGGCACCAGCATCTGCAAAGATTGCAGCCATGTAACTACGTCCGCCAACTATGTACCAACCATCACGCAACTGACGACCACTTACCACGGTAGGACGCTTTACCAAATCAGGGAGTGCAGCAACCTCTGATTTCAGCTGATTATATTTCTGTTCAATGCTTGCAAACACAGCATTGGCACGACGACTCTCGCCTGTAAGCAACCCAACAAGCTTTATCCATTCTGCCTGTCCTAACGGATTTGTCTCCTTGTAACCATGATGAGGAATAAGTGGAATGCCACAATCCTTAACCGACTCATAACCTCCGTGCTTGCTGGCGCTTACGAAGATGAAATCAGGTTGTGCAGCAATAACCGACTCAATGTCGAAATTGCCTTCCTTACCAATACGGACCGTGGTGCCTTGCTCCACTTGCGCGTTTACAACTGACGAGAACAGGTAGTTAAGTGACGGTATGCCCACCACTTTATCTTCAAGCTGAAGTGCCTCAAAATTGCCAAGCTGTAATGCTGTCATACAGATGAAACGACTGCTTGGTTTCGTCACTACAATCTCTGTCGCTTTTGCCTCACCCTCATCCTGAGGATTTGAGATGAACACATGCACTCCATCCTCACGATACTCCACCTTCAACCCTTTAGCATAGCTAATTATAATGGTATCGCTATACTCGTCGAGGTGAGCAAAGAGAGAATCTGTGGGAATGGAGAATAGAGAATCTGCCGTTATCTCCTTTGCCACATGAGCACCGCCGCCACACGAGGTTAGGAGGAGCGACAACAATGCGATTATTGATAGTATTATACGTATTTTCATATCCAGACTATTATTAGAATATTAAATCACATTTCCGATACAAAGGTACAAAAATTAAGATAAAAAATAAAAAACATAGAATGCTTTTGAGGACAACTATTGCCCACATAGTTTTTATCTTTTATTAGTTCCACTTTTAATTGAAAGGAGAGTACCTTCATCAACAACAAATGGTAAAAAAATAGGGCAAACCCGAACGCTATCGGTTGCCCTATTCACCAACTTTAAACGAATTATTATATAAACTTATTCTTCTGGGTACATTGAGTGGTAGTAATCCTCAAGCTCTACAGGGTTCTTAGTATGTTCAATCCATACGTTACGGATTTCTGGAATCTCAAGAAGGCCTATGATGTTGCTCTTAGGAGTGAACTTATTGTATTTGAAGAACTCATACCAGCTGTTATCCTCGCTTTCTGGCTCTTCCTCATCCCAGTACTCCTCACCTTCACCTGCCATGTCATTGTTAGTGTGGTCACCAGCGATAGACATGAGTGGGAAGAGGTTGATTGTACCACCTGTGATACCGACATTCTGCATACGTGCAAGCACGTCCTGCTTGTAGTTCTCTGGCATGTCAACAGTACCTACGAAGTAGTTCTTGTTGATTGCCTGAAGCTGCTCCTCGAGCTGAATGTAACGTACGTTTGCCTTGTATGTGTCGTAAGTGTCAGGGTTACCATGACCCATGAAAGCAACAACACCTGTCTTAGCAAGCTTGTTGTATTTGCTATCGATAATCTTTGCCACGTTCTTCACGTCTGCCTCGCTGTTGAGGAGTGGAGTGCCAAGCCAGAGATGACCGTCGAGGCTTTCAAGATACTTGTCATCGAGGTCGCCAAGGTTATTGTTAGCAAAGTCCTTGATGTAGTTGATTACACGTGAGTACTCCTCACCAGGGATAACCTGAAGTGACTGGACGATAATCTCCTCGTACTTAGCTGTGCCGAAAGCATGGAGCCAGAAGTTTGGAGCATAATAGTTGCGCTTTACAATCTTGCCATCTTCGTCAACATTCTCACCGATAGCAGCACGGTTTATGCAGATTGCAGAACTGAATGACACGTAAACATCATAGTCAGGAAACTGCTTCTGATACTCTTTCTGTGTAGCGTCAAAAGCCTGGAATGCCTGATTCCATGTAGAACCGAAAGCAACGAGAAGGATTGCCTTCTTGTTCTTCTTTCCCTGCTGCACCTGATTGTCAACAGCCTTCTGATACTGAGAATAATTGTTTGTTTCCTCGTCATCAGAACATGATGAGAAAGAAACTGATGTAGCTACAACTGCCATCATGGCAACGAGCAAAGATTTAATCTTAAACATAATGCTTTCTTTTAAAATTAATTATTAACCTTTTTTTTTCTCTATTTTCATTTGTCATTCATCATCACCATAACTGTTTCCTGAAGGCATGGCAGCTTTCTTCACCTTCTTTCCTTGGTTGAACTTCACGCTGAACGTTCCGTAAATCGTGGTGCCAGGCGTGGTGCTGCCGAGATGCAACGGATGTGGTGTCTTGTCAACATAGTTGAATATGTTGTCTATTCCAAGTTCCACTCTGTACGACAACTTTTTTCCTGCACGACCGAGGTCGTGAGTGGTTGACACTCTCCATATCTGGAAATGTCTGCCGTTGCCATCATTCTGATAGTAACGCGTGCTGCTGCCACGAGTGTAAACACCTGCACCCAACTTGTATGTTGGCACGAATCGGTGGTTCCAGGTGGCATAAGCATTCCACTTGCTGTGTGCCATTCCGTCTATAGTTACCTTTTCCAGACGGTTGTGCGCATCGTTGTACACATGTGCATCCGTGTCAAGATAACTGTAGTTGCCACCTATGGCAATCTCCTTGTTTATCTGGTAGCTGACATTCACATCAACACCATGCGTCTTTGCATCCTCCATGTTCTTGTACATGCGAGGAATAATGTCGGCACTTCCATCGCCAAGAAATTGTGATGTTCCCACAGGAATCTCACTTACCGGCACATTCACCAGAGTTATCATATTACCCAACTTATTCAAATACCCAGTAACCGATACAGTCAATTTGTCGTTACGGTATTCGACGCCTGCCGACCAGTAATTGCTCGTCTGAGCCTTCAGGTTCTGATTGCCCATGTAGTAGAATGTCTTACTACCCATCTGTCGCAGATACTGATAATTCACCTCCTTCGGAGTAGGAGTCTTGAATCCCTGGCTCCACCCCATTCTCAATCGGAAATCACCAACCGAGAACATTGTGCTGACTTTTGGCGTTGCACGGAATCCGAATCCATCGTTTTCAATCATACGCACACCTGCCGTCACGTTAAACCAGTCGCCGAGGTTGTATTCGTCTTGAGCATACAAGGCTGCCGTCCAGTCATCGCCCTTTCCACCCTTCACTCGCATAGGAGCGTTAAGGAAATCGTAGCGATACTCAGCACCCACGTTCAGAGTGTTGTCGTATGGCAAATAGAACACACCCTTCATCTGTGCCATGGTGCGTTGCTGATCTGCTTGCAGATTCTTCTGTCCACGGAAATACGGATAGTAGTTCGTGAACTTCCCGTTAGGGTCAAATCCGTCCTCAAGCCAAGTCTCTGCTGTATATTTATAATAGTACGCGTGCTTGTTCCAATCGACATCAAGCGTGAGGAAATCCTTGTCACCAAGCATCATCTTGCCTCCTGCCGATGCACTCGCATTGCGGTACATGAGATCATAGCCGTAAACGTCGCACGACGGGTAGTTGCCATTAGTAGGACGGTTTATATCTTTCTCATAATACCAACCGCCAGCGTACAACTCCACTCCCTTCCGAGTCATGTATGTGACTCTTTCCGACACCTGCCAGTTGGTGTACTTATTGACCGTACGATTGCGGCTGTCGGTCACCATCTTCGCCTCCGTATATTCGTTAGCCGTGTTCTGCCATCCGTCAGAGTGCTGCAGCTGGAAACCCGTCTGACTCGTCCATTTTCCCGACGACAACACTATGCTGTTGTGCTGACGCAGGTCGCCATGACTGCCGCCTCGTGTGGTGTTCTCTAACATTACACCACCCTGCTCGTGCTTCTTCGTTATGATGTTCACTACTCCGGCAATGGCATCTGAACCGTAGAGGGCAGATTGAGCGCCTTTAACTATCTCAATACGTTCAATGTTGTGTGGGTCAATAAGTCCGAGGTCATTTTCTCCACCATTATCGCCATGCAGACGCTTGCCATCAACGAGTATGAGAATGTAGTTGTTACCCAAGCCATTAAGCTGCACCTGACTTCCCATGTCTCCTTCGTTGAAAGCAAACGAAGCTGTCAATCCTCCGAGAATCTCCTCTATCGACTTGCCTGCAAACGTGTCAAGCACTCTTCGCGAGATGACTTCTGTCTGCACGGGAGCATTCTTCAGCAGATGCTGAGTACCCGTACCTGTCACCACCACCTCCTGAAGCGTATCGCGCCCTACGGACACAGACACAGCATCATGCTTGACTTGAGCAGATACACCACTTGTGCTCATAGCTATGATGAGCGGTAAGATGTGTTTCACTTCCTTTTATGGATAAATATAGAAAATCAAAAGCCCCAATCTCCTGGGTTGGCTCTCATTTGTTATTTGTACAGACTTTGGCAGGTATTCTGGCTTATCCTTGAATCGGCGTCTTCCCGCTTTTGGCAGTGACGTGTGTGCCGATTCATTAAATCAGGACTTACAGCTGCAGGAACAGCTCAGGTTTCACACCTGATTCCCTTGCACAAGCAGACGGAATGTCCACTCGTTTCCAAATCTGGGTGCAAATGTAAGAAATATTTTTTACATGAAAACAAAAAAGTGAGAAAATATTGACCTTATGCTTCATTTTAGGCATAAGTGATGGCTGAAACCGGTCATAAGTGATGACCAACGTCTGTCATCACTTATGACCCATGTAGATCGTAATAAGGGACCAATGCTTGCCGTAATAAGGAATCGGAGCAGGTCGTAATAAGCGATAAAAACAAGCCTTACTAACACTTTGGAAATGCATTCCACAAACGAGCCTGGTCAAATCTCTTTGCGAGCTGGCTCAGGTCGCAAAATGAGCTGGCTCAACTCTCAACTTGAGCCAGCTCGTTTGGTCATCTGAGCCAGCTCAAATGACGATGTGCCGGTAAGGAGTGATTTCCCTTTGAACTATGGAATGAGGGCAAGACGAAAACCGATGTTGCTGCTACGAAGGTCAGGCGTGACGTTGTTGCGAATCGATACGCAACAACGATTCGCATCGTCGCTCCAGCAACCTCCACGAAAAACCCTGCAAGAACCTTCGGAGGGACCAGTAGGATTCGTCTGCGAAGAATTAAGGTAAACACCATACCAATCGGAACACCATTCGCAAACGTTGCCGCCCATGTCATAAATACCAAGTTCGTTGGGTTGCTTGGTTGCAACAGGGTGCATCTTACAATTGTTGTTATTCACAGTTTCAACATCCCAATCCGTTCCGTTTAGATACTTATCTCCACTATTTCTCCAATACCATTCAACATCATCAATATTGTCACTACCGCTGTATTTGGTGTGCTTGCTCTTGTTTCCTCCACGTGCAGCAAACTCCCATTCTGCTTCTGTTGGCATTCGGAAGTTCTTACCTGTCATGGAATTGAGATTTGAGATGAACAGCTGGCAGTCTTCCCACGAAACACATTCCACAGGAAGGTCATCTCCCACGAAAGATGATGGATTGTCTCCCATCACAGCCTTCCATAGTGCTTGAGTCACTTCTGTTTCTCCTATATAATAATCACCTACAGTTACACTATGAACAGGGCTATCGCCGTAACTTGATTCGGAATCGTTACAACCCATGTCGAATGTGCCGCCTTCAACACACACCATCTTGTAGTTGCCACCGGGAAAAGCGATTTCATTTGAAGATGAATTGTATGACACCCCGCCATTTGCATTCGTGGCAGGTTCACCACTCTTACTTTTATAAACAACTGCTACAACGGCAATAACAACCACAATAAATATTAATATCCACACATTTCTTTTCAACATTCCATTCTTTTTGCTTTTTGTTTCCATTTCCTTATGCATTTACTGATTGTTGTTTAGATTTCTAATTGAGTGACATTCTGCGAAGAATTAAGGATTAATTAAAGTTTTGCAAAGATAATTACTTTCCAAGAATAATCAAATAACTCTCTTTTCTTACACTACAAAAATGTCCAAAATTTTTACACACCAACATGCGTCCACTCACATTTTATGCTTGCAAAAAATAACGTTCGTTAGTTATCTCTTGAACAAATCACATTTTATTACCTTATTTTTTGTATCTTTGCACAAAATTAAACTTATGGCAACAGCATCTCCATATTTAGAAGTAATGAATTTGACGAAGCGCATCGGGCACCGTGTATTGTTTGAGGACATCTCGTTCACCATCAATGAGCGCGAGCACATCGGCTTGATTGCGAAGAATGGCACGGGAAAGTCAACGCTTCTCAGCATAATAGCAGGCAACGAGGGATACGACGGAGGTAAGATGATATTCCGCAACGACCTGAAGATTGGATATCTTGAGCAGACACCACATCTTGGAGATTGTCCGCTGAGCAAGGAAGATTCACCTGCAGATGTCACACACGATGATGAAAGTGCAGCGTTCGCATTGCGCTACCGTCAGTATCTGACCATGATGAAGATAAGCGAGGAGGAGGCGAAACGCCCTGAGTCACAGCTCAGCGGCGGGCAGATAAAGCGCATAGCCATGGCAAGGGTGCTTGCCAACGAACCTGACATGCTGATTCTTGATGAGCCGACCAACCACCTCGACCTTGAGATGATTGAATGGTTGGAGAATTTCCTAAGCCGCACCACAATGGCTATTCTGATGGTGACGCACGACAGGTATTTCCTTGACCGCATCTGCTCGTCTATCATGGAGATGGACAACTCACGCATCTACAACTACCACGGAAACTACAGCTACTATCTGCAAAAGAGACAGGAACGCATAGACAACATGAACGCGGAGATTGCACGTGCAAACAACCTGTATCGCACGGAGTTGGAGTGGATGCGAAGCACCCCTTGCGCACGCTCATCAAAAGCACGCTACAGAATAGAGTCGTTCTACGAACTTGAGAAAGCTGCAAAGCAACGTATCAACGAGCAGAACGTACGCATAGAGATGGGCAGCACCTACATTGGCAACAAAATATTTGAGGCAACGGATGTGTGCAAGGCATTCGGCGACAAAGTGATACTGAAGGATTTCAACTACAACTTCACCCGTTATGAGAAGATGGGCATTGTGGGCAACAACGGCACAGGCAAATCGACGTTTGTGAAGATGCTGCTCGGCATTGAGCCACACGACAGCGGTAAGATTGACATCGGAGAGACGGTACGATTCGGCTACTACTCGCAGCAGGGAATGGCATTTCGTGAAGACCAGAAAGTGATTGATGCAGTACGCGACATTGCCGAATACGTGGACATGGGTAATGGAGAGAAGTTGTCGGCAAGCCAGTTTCTCCAGCATTTCCTATTCGAACCAGAAGAACAATACAACTACATTTATAAATTAAGTGGCGGAGAAAGACGACGACTATACCTATGCACCGTGCTGATGCGTTCGCCTAACTTCCTGATACTTGACGAGCCGACCAACGACCTTGACATCGTAACCTTGCAAGTGCTGGAGGAATACCTAAAGTCGTTCGGCGGATGCCTCATCATAGTAAGCCATGACCGCTACTTCATGGATAAGGTGGTTGATCACACGCTGGTGTTCCAAGGCAATGGTGATGTGCGCGACTACCCTGGCAACTACAGCCAGTACCGCGAGTGGAAAATGAACAACGAACGGCGCAAGAAGGAGGAAGAGCGTGCAGCAACTGCAAAAAGCAACGAAGTCACGATATCTGCAGAACCTACCTCGCTGTCCGACGGACGCAATCAGAATCGCCAAAGGAAACTCACTTTCAAGGAGAAGCAGGAGTATGTACAACTTGAAAAAGACATCGCACGGCTTGAGGAGGAAAAGGGTTGCATTGAAGCTGCGCTTTGCGGAGGCACAACCGATGTGAATGAGATAACCAAGTTGAGTAAGCGTCTGCCTCTTCTCAACGAGGAACTGGAAGAGAAGGAAATGAGATGGCTGGAATTGAGCGAATGGGCATAAGGACGAATGGGGCTTGTACGAAGACGACAACGTAAACTAAAATAAAACGGAGTCCCAAGCAGAAACGAGAAGCGAACAAAACAATTTATCTAACCAACACTTAACAAATAAAAATTATGAGAAATCTGCTATTAATGTTGTTCATGCTGACATGCTGCATGACTAACGCACAAGACTTCCCTGGTGGGCTTGATGATGACGGACGTGGAAACGACGAAATAACCTTTGAGGTGTACGTATCTGACAAAGATGAAACCACTAACGTACGCAACAATCCTAACGGCAAGATTGTGGCACACCTCAAGAACGGCGACATGATAAGTGTTGACTACAGCCAAAACGGATGGTTCCACATTGCTGCTAACGAATGGTATGGTGCAGATGAGCATGGGACTATTTGCGATAATGCAGGAGACTTGTGGATTCACTCTTCGGTGGTTAGTGTAGATTGGCACAGCGACGGTGGTGTGAAATTTGAACTGCGCAAGGCTCCTGGCAGACACAATCCCGTAAAGAAAAGAGGATTAGGCTTGAAATACCCAATAGAACGAATACTTGACTACTCTGACGGATGGGCAAAGCTTAAACTTAAAGGAGGATTTACCGGATGGGTGGAAATAGAACTGCTTTGCGGCAACTCGCTCACCACTTGCATATAATCAAACAGCCGTTAACTCCCTGAAAAAAAAAAAATCAAATTATGAAAATAAAAACTGCAAAATACGTGGGCAGTAGCCCAAGGCAAGACATGTGTCCGAAGACAGGTATGCTTGAGTATGCATTCATAGGGCGAAGCAACGTTGGCAAATCAAGTCTTATAAATGCGCTGACCGACCGACGCAACCTTGCACTTACATCATCTACACCAGGTAAGACAATGTGCATAAACCATTTCCTGATTAATGATGAATGGTACATCGTTGACCTTCCTGGATACGGTTATGCCCAGCGTGGAAAGAAGGAGATGAACAAACTCAAGAACATGATAAGCCATTATGTGCTTGAGCGTAAGCAATTAGTATGCTTGTTCGTCCTAATAGACATCCGTCATGACCCACAGAAAATAGATCTTGAGTTCATGGAATTCCTTGGGGAGAACGGAGTGCCGTTCGCCATCGTGTTCACAAAAGCTGATAAACTCGCCTTTTCAAAGATCAAACCTGCGGTGGACAAGTATCTCGACAAACTTAAGGAGCAATGGGAAGAACTTCCACCTTACTTCGTGACAAGTTCAACAAGCAAACTGGGAAAAGAAGACATCCTTGACTACATCGACGGAATAAACAAACAGATGAAGGAGAATAATGGAAATGAAGAGTAGCATTTCCACTAAGAAAGAATCCCACATTTGAACCTTTTTTGTTCAACATACAAAAAAACTGATACAAAAGTATTGTCAATTGAAAATAATTGCCTACTTTTGCATCAGTTTTGTGATAAATAGTGGCAAGGTTGTTATTTATCGAATTCAAAACTGAACAATCCCCTATTTTTCAAATTAATTATTCCAATAACATTTTATTTTAGAAATCATTCTATCTTCTCAATAGGCACGAAGAGCAAGAATGTTTTCACAAAATGCGAAACAAGCGCATTTTGATAGCACATTACACATAATTATTTATATGTATAACTTAGAAGAACTGAAACACAAGACTCCAGAAGAGTTGGTGCAGATAGCTGCGGAGCTTGGCGTGACAAACATTGCAAAGAAGGAACGTCAGGAAATTGAACTAGACATCATCGATGCTCAAGCAATCAGCGCAGCATCTGAGCAACAGGCACCACGCAAGCGCTCGCGTATCAGCGTGAAGAACGTTGACCGCGTGTACTCTGCAAATCAGATGAAGGCAAAGAAGATAGACAAGAATATGAAAATCGCTATGGATGACTCTCTGTATGGCGACCTTACAGCCGAAGAGCGTGACATGCTCACGCCTGTAGAATCAGCCTCAGCAACAGAAGGCATAGAAACACCAGCAGAAGAAGCCACACCAAAGAAAAAGACACGCAAAAAGAGCGATGCAGAAGTGAAGACAGAAGAAGAGAAACCTGCAAAGAAAACAAAGAAATCCACTAAATCAAGCAATAGTGAGGAAGAGGAGACAGCAGAAGTGAAGAATACTGCAGAGGAACAGAAAGCTGCTGAGGAAGCTGCACCTGCCAAGCGTACACGCAAAACGAAAGCAGAAAAGGAAGCGGAAACAAAAGTTGAAAAAGCAGAAGAGGCAAGCGCAGAGAACGAAACAAAAGGCAACGAGATAAACAAAGAGGAATCTGTAATTGCCGATTCTCCATCAAAAGCAGACGATTTCGTTGTGCCAGAAGCAGCATACTCAGCTGAGAAAGAGTCTATGAAAGAGATAATCCTTAAGAAAACAGACGATAAAATAGAAAACACAGATGACTCCGACTTTATCATTCTGGAAGACATTCCAGTAGAGATGGAATATTCCAACCCTATGGACTTCTTTGAAAAGAAAGAATACCAGAATGAAAGAAACGACTACGATCCTCAATACAAAGGACGTGAGACAGCATACGCAGAGCCAAAGCCTGCAGTCGTTCAAAAGGAGAAACCATACGAGTTTGACGACATTATTAAAGTGTCAGGAGTGCTGGAGACAGTAGAAAACTACGGATTCCTCCGAAGCAGCGACTACAACTACCTCCCTTCGCCTGATGACGTTTACATAAGTCAGCAGCAGATAAAGCACCACGGACTTAAAACAGGCGACGTGATTGATTGTTTCGTACGCCCTCCAAAGGATGGGGAAAAATTCTTCCAAATGGGCAACATTGAACGCATCAACGGCAGAGAACCTGCTGACGTACGCGACCGCATCGGATTTGAATTCCTCACCCCACTCTTCCCTGACGAGAAGTTCAAACTCTGCAAGGGACACGGAGACAGCCTTTCGTCACGAGTGGTTGACTTGTTCTCGCCTATAGGAAAAGGACAGCGTGCGCTCATCGTAGCACAACCAAAGACCGGTAAGACAATGCTCATGAAGGATATTGCAAACAGCATTGCCGCCAATCATCCAGAAGCATACCTTATGATGCTTCTCATCGACGAACGCCCAGAGGAAGTCACAGACATGGCTCGCACAGTTAACGCCGAGGTAATTGCATCTACATTCGACGCACCTGCGGAGAATCATGTCAAGATTGCCGGCATCGTACTCGAGAAAGCAAAACGCATGGTTGAGTGTGGTCATGACGTGGTGATATTCCTTGATTCCATAACTCGTCTCGCACGTGCCTACAACACGGTAAGTCCAGCAAGCGGCAAGGTGCTATCAGGTGGTGTCGATGCCAACGCCCTGCACAAGCCAAAGAGATTCTTTGGAGCTGCCCGCAACATTGAGAATGGAGGTTCGCTCACCATCATTGCAACAGCACTCATTGACACAGGTTCAAAGATGGACGAGGTTATCTTTGAGGAATTCAAGGGAACAGGCAACATGGAACTTCAGCTCGACAGAAGCCTTGCAAACAAGCGTGTGTTCCCAGCTGTAAATCTCATGGCATCATCAACACGCCGCGACGACTTGCTGCAAGACCCGACAACACTCAACCGCATGTGGGTAATGCGCAACCATCTGTCAGACATGACTTCTATAGAAGCAATGGATTTCACAAAGAAACAGCTTGAGAAGACAACAAGCAATGAGGAATTCCTCATAAGCATGAACGGATGATGAAAAATGCTGTTTACAGCAATAACAAACACACTAACGAAAAAATTAAAACGTGCTCTGGGCAAAACCTTTAGCACGTTTCTTTATTATTCACATCAAACTACTTGCACAGCTGCATGTACTTCTGAATCTCAAAATTCTGCTGGAACTTCTCTGGGGCTTTCGTGTACAACTCATCTATCTGAGGGGTTGTGGTCGCATAGCCATACATATTATAAGCATAATCACAAAGCATGAGGAAATAGGTGATGCCTAACACATTATCATAATTATCCGTTACAAACTTTGTCTCGAGCTTGTCAATCGCAAGGCGCACATCAGCAAGTTCTTCTCCCAACTGCCGCTGAACTTCATCGTAATCAAAACCATCCATTATCATCGACGACTCTTTGTGAGGAATCTCATAATTCAAGATGTAGATAAGCGAGTCACGAGTGTTCATGAACGAGTAGAAGCGGTCGTTCAGCGGAGTGCCACCCACCTTAATGTCGTTGTCACCAGCACTTATTCTTATGTCTCCACTCTCCAAAATTATCGGTATATTGTCGCCTGCCTCGCCAAAGAACAAACGTACGCACATTGCCGAATCAACCATGCCCGACATTGTAAAATTGCCATGCAGAATCTCGCACGAATCGACTGTCTTGTCACTCTTCTCACCCATTGGTCGCATGTAAACATGTCCTCCCTCGTAACGCGACTGTATTGAAGTGCCGGTAATCTTATAATTGTCAGCCGATGCACATGAAATCATTAATGTCAACAACAACATTGGCACCGTGACAATATTTATTATTTTCTTCATTTAATTATCTATGTAATCTATTAATAAAATTAGTAATGCAAATGTACAACTCATTTTCTAACTGACAAAATATTTGTACAACGTAAACAGATAATTAAACTTTTTTTAAGTTTTCCACTTAATTATAATAGCGAGAAAAGGGAAAGACAAATATTGTCCTTCCCTTTCCGTCTCTCTTTGTAGTCGTTGACGAATTAACTTGAATCCCATAGTCTTTCCGTCACCTTAGTGTGGGCGTTGACGGATTCGAACCGCCGACCCTCTGCTTGTAAGGCAGATGCTCTGAACCAGCTGAGCTAAACGCCCGTTTGCTAAATGCTATGCAAAGTTACGCATATTATTGTAACCCACAAAACATTTAGCAATATTTTTTCACCAAAATGTGATTATTAGAATTCCGCAGTCTTTGGTGTGCGTGGGAATGGAATCACGTCACGGATGTTCTGCATGCCTGTCACGAAGAGAATGAGGCGCTCGAAGCCGAGACCGAATCCGCCGTGTGGACATGAGCCGAACTTACGAGTGTCAAGGTACCACCACATGTCCTTCATAGGAATGCCGCGTCCCTCAATCTCACCAATGAGTTTGTCATAGTTCTCTTCACGGACAGAACCGCCAATAATTTCGCCAATCTGTGGGAAAAGAACGTCTGTGCCTTGTACTGTCTCTTCCATTTCCTGACCGTTGAACACAGGTTTCTCAGCATCAATCTTCATGTAGAATGCCTTTATCTTCTTTGGATAATTAGTCATGATGACTGGCTTCT
>JAZLHP010000001.1:0-27644 GCA_045616905.1 Bacteroidaceae bacterium | reverse complement strand
ATAGATTTCGTTTGGATTTCGAGGAGCGTAGCGACGATCCATAAAAATGACTTCATTAAACCCCAATAGTTCATTAGGACACAATGATATTTGTTTTTTAAGGTTCTCGTATCCATTATGATTATTTCCTTACATCTTTTCCCTGTTTTTTCGGTCATGATGCCCGCATCACTCACTCAAAAGCCAGAAAAAATCTGTATAGGCTCTAATCAAAATGTATTACGAGCCTAATGAACAATTTGGGGTTAACTATAAATATATTCCTTTCATCTTGCTAACTCATAGCAAATCTCATCCTGAATCTTTCTGCCAAGAGAAGAAGAGCTGACGTTATTCACCATGATAGAGAATGCGAGCTTGTGTCCGTTGCTGGCAGTGACATATCCGGCAAGAGTGCTTACGCCGTTGACAGTACCAGTCTTTGCCCTCACATTATGGCGTGTTGCAGCAGAGAGCATGCGTTCAGATATTGTTCCATCGACTCCGGCGATAGGCAGAGCGTCATATAAAGGATTGTAGATATGAGGATTCAGCGATGCATAACGCAACAACTTTACCTGCAGACGAGGAGTACTTTTATTGCTGTGCGACAGTCCGCTGCCATCAATGATTTCATAATCAGAAGACGGACCGCCTACTGCTGTTGTAAGGTCACGGACAATCTTTCTGCACCCGTCATACGACCATGAGTCAGAATCAGGCGACATTAACGTGAGCAGCAACGACTCAGCATAATCATTATTACTTCTTTTCATCATTCGTGGCAACACATCAGAGAGAGGAGTGGAAATGGTAAGCAAGTGATGCATGTTTTGGTTCTGACGTGGATTTGTCATTGACCTGCTTACCGTCTGGCATGGATCCTTCTGCGAGAAGCTGATGCCGTCACTCAGTATATAGCGATGCAACGTCCGCGCCTGAGACAATGAAGAGTTGGCAGAACGTGACGAAGTGATGTATCTGTCAAAACCATCATCTATGAGGATGCGCCCGTCTATGGAGTCAATTCCCAGGCTGTTAGCGTATGACCTTACGGCATCGGCAGCCCTACGCAGATGGTCAGATGAAAACGTCGGGTCGTAACCGCCACGAAGAATGATGTTACCACGGAGAAACGGACGCAAGATAGTGTCTGAAACGGTTATCACTGCCTCATCATCACCCAATGTGGCAGCAAGCGGGTCAGTCATGGTTGACTCCACCACAATGGTGTCATGCATTACTGTCCCTTCAGAAAACACACGCGAATGGTAGGTGTGCTTCATCCCATGATTAGACAACGCCGCAACTGATATGAACAGTTTCTGCGTGCTTGCAGGAATGTATAGCAGAGTATCGTTGAGCGAGTAGATTGTCGAGTCAGCTGTAAGGTCATATACAGTCACTCCTATGCGATGCGACGAATTGACGGTACGCTTAACCAGTCGGCGGCGACGGTCACGAGTTGTTGTAGTAAAAGTAATCGGACGACGCGACACACTATCCACACGATATACGAGAGACTTCAGCCACGTCTGTTCTGGAGTGAGAGGGATTGTGTCCTCACCCTGCTCCAACGACGAGTCAAATAAAGAGTCAACCTGCTGGTCGATGAGAGCATCCAGCGATTCTGGTATCTGTGCATGCGATATAGCAGCACCACATATATATAATAATAATGCTTGTAGTATTCTTTTCATGAAGTATTTCAAATTAAAAACTGGTTTCCCGGTTTTTAATTTAGTAACTTATTCTGCTTCTGGATCGAAGTTTACGTGTTCCCAATCTTTTTCAGTGAAGTCGCTTGTGTCATCCTTGTAAGAAGGGTCAGGCATATACCACCACAAAGACTCGAAATACTTCTTCAAAGTAGGGTCTTTGAATACGTGTCCTCTGTTTGCATACGGCAAGTTGCGGGCAATGCGCTTCATCATCGAATTTGAAATCTTCGCACGAAGTTCTTCACTATACTTCCATGTATAAAGAGCAACAACATTGTTTCTGTCATAATAATCACCGAAACGACATGTATCAGCGAACGTTATATGTTCATCAGCAGAATTGATGTTCAGTTCTTTACCATCCTCTGGCTTAAAGTTTGTCAGATGCAACTTAACGGCACCATTACGCAATGATACAGAGTAACCCTCTGTGAAATCCGTCTTGAATTTGCGAATCTTTGCCTTACCCTCTATACAAGTAAACTGAGCAGATTCAGGGAACGAGCCCTGATGTACATTGAAATACTTGGCAGTATTGTCTGCGCGGACGATAAGTGTGAAATCATCTATTTGTCCGTTTGCCCAACGAGCAGCTGGCGACAACTTATAATCAATCAGATACTGAGTGCCCACCACAACACTCATCTCGTATTGATAGGTATGGTGTATCTTGTTGACACCAGGCTTGAAGGTTGCATCAAAGTAATATACAAACGAGATGTCAGCATATTCTGTATCATTATCATCTAGAGACTTTCCTTTGGTGATGAATCTGTATATCTCATTGTTGTATTCCCATTTGTTCAAATCGACAAGACCATCCTTGAGGTTCTTCAGATTTTGCCAGCAGACAGCATTTGAATAAGCCTTTCTCTCACCGTTGACATCCACAGTGAATTCTTTGATGTTAGGATGCTCTGCACTGCCATCGAACTCATCATAATCCGAGTTATATGGCATGTCAGCCTCAAATCCCATCTGCACAGTCTTGCTTTGTGAATCAGGGTTGTAGAACTCATAGTACACATCCACTTTGGCAAATCCATCATCGAGAATCGATATGGTGAGAATCTCCTTCTTCACGCTTATGTCAGTCTCCTGAAGAGGTATGAGTTGGTTGCCCGATGTATAGTAAACGCCATCATTGGCAAATGCTACCACAGACACCAATGTCAGCAAAAATGAAAATAACTTCTTCATGATAAGTTAGTAATCAAAATTAATTTAACAGGTAAGTGGCTTCTATAAATCACCACCGTAAGAAATCACACGTTACTTAAGACCCTTGTAGTCTTCCTCCGCATCGAATGGCACTTGCTTACATTGCACGTACATGCTTGGGCTGTTGCTCACCACGTAGTAATCACTACCCTTCTGCTTCACCACCTCGCATCCACGCCAAGGAGTGTCATAACCTGTGCTGTACACATCAAGATAGAGGACATATCCCTTGAGCGACTCACTACGCTCGTACTGATGCACCTTGTTCGTGCGCACCTTCACCTTATATGGCGAACTTGGATTGAATCCGTTCTCAGGCGTAGCACCATCAAAATATGTTGCCACAAGGTGCAGACGAGGATAATACTCATCTGTCTTGCTGAATATGTCTGGCATACGACGCATCACAGAAGGCACGTTAATCTCAGCATTGTTCAGTTTTATGCACTCCGTGCCAATGGCAGCATCACGGTTATACATTTCAAATGCCATCAGCTGCAGAGCCACAGCACCCTGGGGTGTGCCACCAATCTGCTGCTGCACTTGCTTAAACTCAGCCACGCTTGCAGGAATACGGCTGAAGGTTACCGAAGCCTCTTCACCAGGAGTCCATGTCTTGGCATCTATGCTGCCATCGGTATTCACCTCTATAGGATCGGATGGTAATTCGTGAACTTCTGCTGCCGCATCATCAGACGAAGCCTCAACAGCATCGCCATCTACTGCTAATGTCTGAACCTGTGCATCCTTCTTGCCTTGACAAGACAAAAGCAACACAAAGGCAAATAATGGTATGTACTTCATACGAATGAGAAGTTAAAGGTTATCGAGGTGCCGAGGAATCGATTCGTCAAAACCTTGAGATTTCAGTTTATCAGATTCGACCCCTCCACAATAATTACATATCCATATTAACTACAGGAGCGTGCTGAGCCGACTCATCTGCCTGGAACTCAGGCTTTGTCTCGAATCCGAAGATGCCAGCAAAGATGCTGCCAGGGAACTTACGTACCTTCACGTTGTAGTTCTTTACTGCCTCGTTATACTTCTTGCGAACCTCAGCGATGCGGTTCTCAGTACCCTCGAGCTGTGACTGGAGCTGAAGGAAGTTCTCGTTTGACTTGAGTTCAGGATAAGCCTCTGTAATAGCCATCAATCGGCTCAGACAACCACCGAGTTCTTCCTGTGCCTTCTGGAATTTCTTCATTGAGTTCTCGTCAAGAGAGTCAATGTTAATCTGCATTGAAGTTGCCTTGCTGCGAGCCTCAACCACCTCTTTGAAAGTGTTCTCCTCGTGCTTAGCATAGCTCTTAACCACACTCACAAGGTTAGGAATGAGGTCGGCACGACGCTGGTATGCCACCTGTACATCACCCCACACCTGATTTACTGTCTCTTCCTTGTCAACTATTCCGTTATAAGTGCTGATTGCCCACATAATTAAACCGCCAACTACAACGGCTAAAATGATTAATCCTTTGTTCTTTCCCATGATTTGTGAATTTGTTTATTATTTATTATTGTTTTTTACTTTGTTGATTAACTAATTATGATTACCCACATATTATGTTATGGTCGCACCATAGCTACAACAGTAGGCACTCCGTCAGGAGCATCCATTGTTCCTGTAGCATACTGCTTGCCGTCTTTCTCCCAGATGTTTTCAATCCTGATGGTTCCGGCACCAGAGGCATAGAATCCGTTGCCATCCCATTTGCCACGGAACTCTCCGTCCGCTTCCTTGGTGTTGTCAGTCTGTTCGCCGTTGATAAGATTGACTGTGCCACACCAGTCTGCCACCACTACAATATTGTCAGCCGCACCTGATATTTCGAAATTGAGAGTCTGCATCTGAGTACAATCATGTTCCTGTTCAGGATCAGTGTATATCAAACCTTTCCACGAGCCCTTAACCTTCTCGTAGTCGTTTATGACAGTCACATTATCCATTGAAACGCCATTACGCTTGCTCTTGGTGAACCAATCAAAGTCATCAGCCTTAGGACGCTCCACAGTCTTGGCAGGGGTGTCACCACCCTTCATATATGTCAGATAATACCATGTACCGGCTCCTGCTCCTCCGAGCAAAAGCACTGCAAGGACTATTATCAGTATGATCTTTCCTTTTCCTCCTGACTTCTTCTCAGGCTGTGCCAATGGAGTTTCCTTGTTCTCAACTACTGGCTGCTGTGGCACAGGTGTTGGCTGTGGCTGTGGCGCAGGGGCAGGGGCAGGAGTTGGTGCAGGAGTTGGTGCAGGAGTTGGAGTTGGTTGAGGAATCGGTGCTGGTTTAGGAGCAGGTGCTGGTTTAGGAGCAGGGTTAGGCTTAGGCGCTGGTGCTGGAGCCACCACAGTCTCCTCTTTTCTTGCGTATGGAGAATACGGAGCTGGCTTAGGCGCTGGTTTTGGTGCTGGTTGCACAATAGTCTCCTCTTTTCTCTCAACAACTGGTTTTGCTGCCGGCATAACCACAGTCTCTTCTCTTCTTGAGAAATCAGGTGCTACAGGCTGCTGTGCCTTCTTTGCATAATCAGGCACGACTGGCTGTTTTGGAGCTGGTTGTGGTTTAGGCTGAGGGGCAGGTGCCACCACAGTCTCCTCTTTTCTCGCGTATGGAGAATAAGGTGCCGGCTGAGGTGCTGGCTTTGGAGGCTCTGGTGCCAAGATGATTGTCTCTTCCCTTCTTGAGAAATCAGGTGCTACAGGCTGCTGTGCCTTCTTCGCATAATCAGGCACGACAGGCTGCTGTGCCTTCTGAGCATACGCTGGCACGACTGGTTGCTGCGACTTCTGAGCATACGTTGGCACGACTGGTTTGTTCTCAACAGGTGCAGCAGGAGCAGCAGGAACCACAGGAGGTGGAACAGTAGCAACCACGTTCTTTCCGCATTTAGGGCAGAACTGTGCATTGGCTTTTAATTCTGCTCCGCAATATTTACAAAAACCCATAATCTTCTTTGTTTAAGTAATTGATCTGAATTAGTTTCGATTACCTTCTTATTAGTTTGCCTGGATGATAAGGAAGTTCGATGCACTCCAGAACTGCTCTGAATTAGTGATATACAGTTCCTTGCTGTCACCATTGTCCTCAACCTCATAGCTTGATGATGGCACAGGAGTGAGTATCTTGAACTTCTTTGGCAACGTGATAGACGATGTCGTGCGCTTGTCAACACGAGTGAACACCGAGAGGTCGATGCTTGAGTAGTCAATCGATGACTTCTTGAACAAGTTGCCGCCGTTAAGGAGTCCGAGAGACTTCAGTTCAGCCTTTGAAGCAATCTTGATGAAGGCATCATTAATCTTGGCAGCCTGCTTCTCTATCGTGCGGTTCTGCTCGTCCTGCACCTCCTGCATTCTGTCTATTCTGCCTGTCAATTCCTCTATGCTCTTTCTGCTGTCATCAAGGTCAGCACGCAGACGTGCCAACTCTGCATCCTTCTGGTCGAGCTGAGTTCTGAGTGCCGTAATGATGCTCTGCAGGTTCTTAGCATCCCTGTTGCCCTTGTCAATGGCATCGGCAAGCTGCTTCTCAAGGTCAGCGATGCGGTCCTTGTGTCTCGCAAGAATGTCGCGTATTGTGCCGAGCTTCTCCTTCATCTGCTGTCTGTTCATGGCGTCGCCACGTTCAGGATCGACATTAAGAATCTCGCCCTCACCAGCAGTGATGCTGTCAAGACCCTCTGCTATGACTGCAATGTAATCACGCAGATAATCACTATCCATCTTGCCAAGAGTGTTGGCATTCTCAAGCGAGTCAATCTTCGCCTGCTGGCTGTCTGTCTTTTCGCCACATGACATCATCGATAATGATGCCAGCAATGTCAATAAGACACATAGTGGCAGATGCTTAAAATAGTTCACCATTGAAAGTTAAATATTGAAAGTTAAATATTAGAAGTTAAAAATCAGAATCTTCCGCTTGCACCTCCGCCGCCGAATCTGCCGCCGCCGAACGTGCTTCTTGACGAACGGCTTGAGCCTCTGCTTGAAGACGAACTTGACATGCGTCTTCTTCGTGCAGCCTCACGTGCTGCAGCTGCGAGGAACATCTCGCTGAAGCCCCAGTCACCTTTGGTGCCATCATACACACCCGCCTTGTAGTCCTCGCGGTTACCATTATACACCTTGTCAACCTGATGCTGGCAGTCAGGACACAGATACGTGTCGGTAATCTTTGCTCTTGGCAATATCTTCTTGCCATTCTCACCCATCACGGCAGCTGGCATTTCAATATTACGTCGTGCCATTCCAAAGTGATACTTGCCGCAGTTAGGGCATTTGCGTTTCTTCTTTGCCTGATGACGAGACAAGCCAATGAGTCCTGCAATGCCTCCTCCGAAGACAAGCAGTCCGAGCATACCGCTGCCATCGTCCTCATAGTCTTCTGCAGACATGAGTTCCTCTATGGTTGCCTCATCGCCAGTCACCACACCCTCTATCTTCTGCACTCCTGCAATGAGAGCACTACCCCACTTCTGCTCCTTCAGCAGCGGCACCATATAGTGGCGCTCTATCTGCGAACAGAGAGCATCAGTCAGATACTTCTCCATTCCCTCGCCAGTGAGGATGCTGTATGAACGGCTCACGGTGGCAAGCATCACCACGAAACCAGTGTTCGACTTGCCTCCCACTCCATATTTCTTAGCAACCCCCATTGTGAACTCATACGGGTCGTCAGGATCCGTCTCACTAACGCACACCACGAGTCCCTGCACTCCCACTATCTCACGCAATCGCCACAACATATCGTTGAGCGAATCAACCTCTGCCTGCGACAATATCTTGTCAGGATTGCTTACTGCCGTGAAGTCTATGGAATCATAGAACTCTGTTGCCACTGGCACGTTGTCAGGGGTGTAAACCTTTGCCGTCATGCTGATGCAGACCATCAGCGACATAATAAATAATCTAAGTATCTTGTTCATGTAATTGTTTTTTCGGGTGTCAGTCCTGTTGTCCGTCATATCTTACGGCAACATCTTTACAGTAAGTTTAATTGTCACATCTGTCACATCGCACATCATCAGCCGAAGAGTCTCGCCCCTCTTCATGCGGAACTCTGTGCCAGTCTCTCTCGTGTCAAGATTCATGTGCCTTATGTGCGTGTCGATGACGCATCCTTTGCGAGTCAGTTTCTTCAGAGAGAAACCATTGCCCATCTCACCGACTGCAATCTGTACAGTATCCGAAGTCACCTCTTGTTCTGGCCCCCTGCCATCACTGTATCGCAGCATGTCATTGCGATGCGAACGTGTCACCTCAAACTGAGCCTTAACAATCTTCGCCTTCTTCCCTTTTGCAGAAACAGAAGGTACTAATGTGAAAAGAGCCATCATTAATGTTGTTAAAAATTTCATCTTGATATTATTTATCCGGTTGGTGAATTTCCTAATGCAAAGTAAATAAAAATGATTCAAAAAACCTTGCATTACACTCGCATTCTTGCACTTTTACCACTAATTTCCCGATATACTTGCACTTTTGCCACTTTATAGGGTAGAGATGAGAGGTTCTCAACTCCTAACCTTACATTTCTTCCCCACATGAGCCCTTATGAAGCTCTCGACAAACACGAAGTCCTCATCAGCAGCATACACCTGGTTATAGTTGAGAGGCGAGTTCACCTTGATGACATTACGTTTCGGATAAATCTCGATGCTCCTCACACTCTTGAAATCAGAATGCATGCCAGTGCGTGAACGAATCAGCATACCCTTACCCACATTGCCTATGTTACCCGAAGCGAGTCCCGTGAAGATGAGCAACGACGAAATGGCATTCGCCTTCTTCACCTGCTTTGGCAGCTGAATGTGAGTCACACCGTTCTCGTTCATCTCGAATCTCACGCAGTATTTGCGTCCAGTAAACAGTAGGTATATAAGATATGAGAAAAAGATGAACACCGCCATACCCAACTCTATGTATATAGCCACCGTTGTCCATCCTACAAAATTATCCCATGTCAGGCGTCCGTCAAACAAGTCAATCACCAGAACAAATGCCCATATACCTACAAATATCCAAAAGAATATCTTCCATAATATCATGATGATGGTGGGGTTCTTCAACAAATCCATCTCATAGATCCAATGATACGTACCATTGGCATCCTGCATTATGTTCTCACTAATCCTTTGTGGCTGCATTGTTTCGTTCATACTCTTTAGGTTTAATTTCCTTAAGTCCCATACTATCCGTATGCAAAAGTACTCATTATTCTCCAAACAATCAATAAATCACAGCTTTATTTTTGTACAAGAAGCATTTTGTGAAGATGACATGCCAGCACAAACGAAAAATTGGCACTCCGCAATGAAGTGCCAACTTTTACTATATATACGTGCTGTACGATGTCTGCATTAATAAATCTTAGATGCTCCCCCTTCTGTAACGAACTTGATAGCAGCACCACCAAGGTAAGTAGAACCCTTCGTTATGATTAACACAGGGCCGTCAGAGAACTTAATCTTGCCTGTTGCATCAGTCTTCCAGTTGGAAACAGGACTCGTTCTCTTACGTACGGTAACAGTTGCCTCATCCACAATCTCTTCGCCTGGAGCCAATGTGATGTCAGCTGATACGCGAGGATACTCGATTGAAAGCTGCTTGTCGGTTTCTACGCCATTAGCCTTCACCTTATAGTCAACGACAAGTTTGAGGCACTTGTCCATTGCTGATCCGCTATGCTTGTGCTGTACTCTTATAGTCTGCTCTTTAGCCTGTGACGATGCAGATGCGGCAGATGCAGTATTGATACCAGACTCAATGTACACCTTTTTTGCAGCACCAGCCAATGCACTACCGTTTGTCACTACAACGATTTCGTTGTTTTTGATAACAAGTTCGCCCTTGCCTACACTCTTCCACGATGTCCCCATAGCGGTCCGGTATCTAACCTCGCCAACAGGAGTTTCTGCAAGTTCCTCGTCTGCAGCAAGCGTGATGGTCTTATTTCTTGTGCCCTTGCCCACAGTCATTGTCATTGACTTGCTTTCAGGAGCAGCATTACCGCTTTTCTTCTTCACCTTGTAGTCAACAACCAGTCTCACACCATCAGGCAATGCATTACCCTTGTGAGTGAATGTCACTGGCACACTATTGTCAGCTAACTTTATATTGTTAGCCACTGTTGTACGATTGGTATTTACTCTCTGTGCAGAAAGTGGCATTGCTACTACTGCCATTACAGCAACGAGCATGAATTTTACTATTGCCTTCATATTTTTCAGTTATTTTTAAGAAAGCGGTAGTGGAGATGCCACTACCGCTAACTATGATTATTGATTAATGATTACTTCAGCAATGTCTTGCCGCCATGTGCATCTGTGAACTTAGGGTCTGACTGACCTTTATAACAAGAACCTTCTATGTCAAGCTTTAGATAACCGTCGGCAATATTGATTTGTCCCTTTGAAGATACATTTGTATCAAATGCAGGACCAGCACCATGCTTATGTGTGATACGAATATCTGCAATTGGCTCAAAATATTCATTTGGACCCAACTTGATGACATCATTCTTTCTACCTCTCTCACTCCAGCTCATGTTCCACTTCTTATCTGTTTGAACAGGAGTCTTCTTTTTTGTTCTAGTATCGTATGAGAATGTATTATACCACATGTCCACATACATCTTTGTAGCACCAACAACCTTTGCTCCGTTGTAAATGTCAACATTGATTGTTTTTGGATAAGCAGAGTATGTTGTCTCGTAATACTTTGTTGTAGAGCTTACCTTTGCAAGTTCGTTATTTGCAATAAACAATGCCTTGAAGCTCAAAGGAACGCCCTGGTTTGCCTTGCTAATGTCAAATTCTGTATCTTGAAGAGCCTGCTTGAGTTGGTCGCCTCTAAGATTTGCAGCAGCAGCCTTGTTGCTTCCACCTAAGGCATAACCCCATTCGTCAACAGATACTGTAGAGTCGTTTACTGACTGAGATGATTCAAGCTTCTGTCCGTATGCTTTGAGGGTTTGTGAAGCATTGAGACGGAATGCAGATGAGCTGAACTTCTTGAAGTGGTAAAGACGACGGCCGTATGACACAGAAGAGATGATAGCAAGTGCCTTGTTTTCAAGTCCACGCTGCATCTTTTCCCATGATGCATCGCTACCGAAATAGTTTGACTTGTCAGGGTCAAGCGTTATCGTCACTGTGTAGTAAACCTGAGAAAGGTCATGAATATAGAGGTTCTCTATTTTAGAGCTGTTTGTGTTGACCTTTGCGTTACATGTCACCTCGAGGAAGTTGACATCACAGCCAAGTGAGAATGCTGCAGTGCGTGAGCTTTCGAATGTCTTTGACATACCGTTTGCCTTTGCACCTCCTCTATAACCACTTGTATATGCCTCACGGATCATCTCGTCGATTGCGGAATTTATGGCATTTGGACTGTTTACAATGCCCGTACGCGATGCCTTTCCACCATTATCAAAGTCTAACGAAACAGTCACCTTGCCATAACCGCCATCAGTGAAGAGACGAGGCTTGCCGTTAGCAAGATTCTGATCCACATATACTATGGCACCTGGAAAGATTTCATTTCTGTTTGAGATGGCAAAGAGAACATCTGCATCATCCTTTGACAAGGTTCTTTCTACTTGCTGAACAAGAACCAATCCTTGGTTTGTTATCTGATAGTCAGCCTGCTTTTCGGCATTGTAATTAATCTGGAAATCTCTAAGATTGCTCTTAGCCTTCAAACCTGCAATTCCATTGTTGATTGCATCTCTACGTGCTTTATCATTTGAAGATGATGTTGAAGTAGCTGTGTTTGATGTGCGATTAATCTTATTTTCAACAGTTCCTCTTTCTGTACCAGTTCTTGATATTGTTGGTCTTCCTCTTCCAACGCTTGTACTGGTTGTTTGTGTACTAGCAGTAGCAGATGTCGAAGTGCTTGCAGCAGAGCTGCCACCAAATGTAGAATATCCAGAACCTGTTACGAGGCTGAACTTACCGTTTGGAAGGTCGCCTTCTGTAGCGAAGCTGAGCTTTCCTGAAGAAATGTCAACCTTGCCGCTCTTGAACTCTTCCCACTTTGTACCACGTGCAGGACGCTTCTTGATTTCAACTGTGGCATCGCCGTAAGCATATTCACCGCTTGCAAGTTCGAAAGAACCTGTCTGAGCCTTTGTCTGGCAAGGCATGTCCCAGAAGAACGACTTCTCCTTGATATTGGTTGGCTTGCCGTTGGCATCAAGGTTACAAGTCTTGTAAGTAACTGTGAACTTCACGCAGTTGCCTTCGCACTTTGCCTTCTGGAAGAATGACACACTGACCTTACTTGGGTAAGGAGTACTCTGAGGAGCCGATGGCACTTCTGTTGCCATGCGCACGTCCTGAAGCCAGCTGTTCGAAGCATTGGCTGTACCTGTAGATGCAAGTACTGCGAGAGCTGCAAGAGCTGACGAAACGTTCTTAAGTCTTCTCATAATAGTCTTTTTAAAATGAATAATAAATTATAATTGTATTTGTTAGTTTTGTTTGCAAATATAGGGGATTTCACTAAAAAAAAAAGGGGATTTTGCAAAAAAATCACTATTTTTATGTAAAAAAACATTATTTCATGCGTTTTTCCACTAAAATCATAAAGAAATGAGGCAAACACAAGACAACGAAGAAATCAAAGAGCGTTGTACCTGACCTTTTTGCAGGCTTCTATTAAGACCAACGCCGGTCATCTATTAAGATAAAATCTGGTAACTATAATACGACTATCTGCGCAAGCGAAGTGCCGAACTGAAAGAAATTAGAATTATTAGTAGAAATAATTTGCATGATTCAATTATTGTTTGTACTTTTGCTCCCAGATATTCATAGTACGATTATAAGTAGGTAATCATAATCGGAACCTTTTCCCCTCGTTTTTCGTTATAATTTTTTTATGCAAAAAATCGACAAATGTGCTCTCGGACCTTATACCGACCGTATTCCGACCGTATTCCGACCACAAAAGACGAGGAGGAAGAGAGAAGGAAGAGAGGAGGAAGAGAGAAGGAAGGGTCTCTAAGCGCAATGCGCATTTATTGATTAAAGAGTTATAGAGATTTCTTTCAATTATTCGTCAATTTGTCTGTATGTCATAGGAATATCTTTCTTTTTTGTCGTCAATATTGGAATATATTGGAATATTATTCTTTTTTGTCGTCATTTTGTTGTTATTTCCGAATTAATCTTGTAATTTTGCACATCGAACAGAGCTATCTACGTTCGTTTTGTAAAACCTGCAAATTTTTAATATATGAGAAAATTATCACTTTTATTGCTATTGATGGCTAATTGTGGTGCCATGATAGCGCAGAACAACGTGAAGATAAAAGGTCATGTCAAGTTTATCGAGGACGATTTCAAGGTGACGGTTTATCAGCGCGTGGGTACTGGCAAGAACGTGCTTGCCGAGACAGTTGTCAACCCTCAGACTCAGGACTATGAACTTTCTGTGCCTATCTCGAAGGCAGGAACTGCTGTGCTGGATTGCGGCATGTGGCAGAGCGTCAACGTGTGGCTTGACGATGAGGATCTTACTGTGGATTTCCGTGGTCTGGATACTGCAAAGGTGAAAATCAAGAATCCACCTTACGTGTTTATCAAGGGTGGAAAGAAGAATGACTTGATGAATCTCATCAATTTTGAGGACTACCGCAACTACCAGAGCATGATTGCCTATTCACAGGCTGCATACAAGGCAAAGTTTGCTGACGATGAGAACAAGAACACTCTCACTTCTACACTCTACGGCTACAACAACGAGAACAGCGATGCTCACTCACGTTTCTTTGTTGAGCATTATGCCGACAGAAACAGTGTGATGGTTCCTATCAGCCGTCTCGACTACGATAAGGACAAGGAGCTCATCGATAACGCATTCGAGACTTTGCGCAAGAATGACCCTAATGCAGAATCACTCATCACTGCTTATCTGAAGAATGAGGCTGACCGCAAGGAGCGCATCGAACGTATGAAGGAGGGCAACCCTGCTCCTGAGTTCACATTCCAGAATGTGAAGGGTAAGGAGGTCAAGCTGTCAAAGCTGAGAGGCAAGGTTGTTGTGCTTGACTTCTGGGCAAGCTGGTGCGGACCATGCCGTGCAGAGATTCCAAACCTGAAGAGCATCTATGCTGACTACAAGGACAAGGGCGTTGAGTTCCTCTCGGTATCAATCGATGCTAAGAAGGACGCATGGACAAAGGCTCTTGCTGAGGAAGGCATGACATGGCAGTTGGGATGGGTTCCTGATGGTGGCAAGAAGGTGATGGAGGACTACCAGTTCGGTGGCATACCATTCATCCTCGTTCTCGACAAGGAGGGCAACATCTACCGCAAGTGGGTGCGTGGCGAAGACATTCGCAAGGCCATCCAGGACTGTCTGGACGGTAAGCCTTCTAAGCCAAAGACTGTCACTGGCATCAGCATGGGTGCCATGATGATGTAATGGTTGAGATTTTCCTGAAGATTTTAGTTTAGATGTCGAGCGAAGGTACCATTGCCGTAAACGAAATAGGGTTATAACTATTTGTTATATAGAAGCGATCCCAAAACTAAAATCTTGAAAAAAATACATTAAATAAGCAAACACAAACTTTTTTATTCATTAACAAATAATTTTTAACATTATGAAATTCAAACATCTTTTTTTGGCAGCTGCTGCCATGCTGAGTGTTGGCTTCATGAGCTCTTGTAGCGATGATGACAAGCCATCAACACCTCCAACTCCAAGTGTAAACATCATGAATGGTCAGAAGCTCGACTTCGGTCAGGGTGTGTTCTACATGGATGCTGTTGGCTTCAACAATGAACTCTACGCTCTCGTTGTTTCTGTTGACAACAGCGGTGATGAGTCAATTGAGAAGTACGATCTCTACAAGTCAACTGACGGAGCTGACTGGACAAAGGTTGAATATACTGTCGATGGCGCTAAGGGCTTGATCGGCGGTGAGGGTGCTAAGCTTGTTGTCAACGATGGCAAGTTGTATGTATTCTCAGGTATGCGCACTAAGGCTAAGGACATCAATGGTGGCGAGGCTGAGGTTGAAGATGGCTGGATGGGTCCTTCACCTATAGTTTCTTTCCGTGTATGGGAGAGTGCTGACGGTGTTGCCTTCAAGGCTTGTGAGACTACAATGTCAAAGGCAGGTGAAGAGGTTAGCGAGGCTATCAAGAACATGTACGCTAACCCATACGCTTCTGTTGTATCATTCAAGAACAAGATTGTTGCTTACGGTGGTTTCATGTCAACATTTGGCATGATGCAGTCAGCACGCGCGCTTCTCTCTTCTGCAGACGGTCAGGCTTGGGAGTGGTTGCAGCCAGTTGACGCTGAGGGCAACAACATCAACCTCACTAATGCTGCTGGTTCGCTCTTCGAACTCAACGGCAAGCTCTACTTAGTAGGTGGATGGAACAACTGGGTACAGGCAAGCAATGTAGTTCCTGCTGTGTTCTGCACAGAAGACCTCACTACATGGGAGAAGGCTGAGCTTCCAGAAGAGGACGTTACAGTTCCTGCCCTCTATCAGGCAAAGGCTATCAGCACAGGAAGCGTTGTTTACCTCATCGGTGGCGAGGAGATTGCTGAAGACGGCACTCACGAAATCGTAACTGCTATCTACCGCAGTGAGGATGCTATCAACTGGACAAAGGTTGAAACTCCAGAGGGATACGAAGGCTATCGCAGCCCTGTTGTTGCAACAAAGGGCAACTATGCATTCATCCTCGGTGGTAACACTTCTGCTTCTGTAGGTAACTATAGTGCACCTGCTGATGAGGACAGATTTGCTTCTAATGCATGGACAATCGAAATTAAGTAATTAACTTATACTTCCTTACCCCGCCTCAACGCACTAACAGAGGCGGGGTAAGTTTTTCTTTTTTATATCATATACTATAATATATGGACAGACGAATCAAATCCTTATTTCTACTTATTGGCGTGCTGTTGTTCAGCATTCCATCCCTCGCCCAGAAGCGAGTGTCGGGCAGTGTTCTTGACAGCGAGAACGGCGAACCGTTGGAACAGGTCATTGTGAGCATCAAGGGAAAGAAGCAGGTGGCTGCTACTGACCAGAACGGCCATTACTCCATTGAAGCTCAGAGTGGTGATACACTGATGTTTCGCCTTATAGGTTACGCATCGAAAGTGTTGACAGTGCGCAATCGCACCATCATTGATGTGGTGCTTGAGCCTGGCAAGAACACACGCATGGCAGAGATGATTGTTACCGGATACAGCAAACAGGAGAGACGCGACGTCACGGGTAGCGTGTCAAGTGTGAAATTGGATGATGACGTCAAGTTCCAGACTGTAGATCAGATGCTGCAAGGCAAGGCTCCTGGTGTGTATATGTCAACGTCGAGCGGTGCACTTGGCAGTGCTAACGTGCTGACTATTCGTGGCATCAGCAGCATCATGGGTGACACGAATCCTCTTTATGTCATTGACGGTGTGCCTATCTACAGCACTGACAGAAGCTCTAACAGCACTGACATCTCAGGTGGTGCCATTCCTGCTGTCTCAATGGGTGGTACACAGACTGGTGGCGGTACGCTGAAGAACAACATGCAGCTGAAGTATGACTTCGAGAAGAATCCTCTGGCTAACCTCAACCCTGATGACATTGAGAGCATCGAGATTCTGAAGGATGCCTTCGCAACTGCCATTTACGGTTCGCGTGGTGCTAATGGTGTCATTCTCATCACAACAAAGAAGGGACGCACTGACCGCACACAGGTGACGGTGAACTACTCGCTCGGTATTGACCAGCTGATGAACAAGCCTAAGCTGCTCAACGGAGACCAGTATTCGCAACTGTATAGAGAGTACTACCCTATCAGCCGATTCCCAGAGGGTGTCAACACCAACTGGATTGACGCTGTGACTCGCACTGCTGTCAGCAACAACCTGTCGGCTGGTGTGCAGGGAGGTAAGGACAAGACAAACTACTACCTGAGCCTCTCATACACCGACAACAACTCTTATATCATCAATCAGGACATGCAGCGTTACAATGCTCGCCTGAACCTGAACACTGACCTCAGCAAGAAGGTGACAATGAGTCTGAACTTCTCGCTGGCAAAACTGGACAACAATGCCTTGCAGGCAAACGACATATATGCTGCCGCTTTGAAGAAGGCTCCTAACCTGCCTATCTATGATGAGGACGGCAGCTATCACTACGGATATGCTCCTAACGCTAAGGGTAATGCTGATTGCTACAACCCTGTGGCAATGGCTTACATCAATGACGAATACAGCGAGGACATGCGTGTCATTGGCAATGCATACGTGGAGTATAAGCCTTTCAACTGGCTCACATGGCGCACTGAGGTGGGCACGGATATGTATAACGTGTTCTCAAACATCCGCAAGGGTGAGCTTCCATCTACACTCAGCGATGTGGTGGGCAATCAGGCTACTGAGTCAACTCGCTTGCAGAACAAATACGTAATCAACAATACGCTGAACATTAACAAAATCGTTGGCGACCATTACCTGCAGGGTGTGGTTGGTCAGAGCTATGAGTACAGCCGTGAGCGCTACAATGCGGTGGCTGGTTCTGACTTCTTCAGTCCAGACCTTGAGGGTGTGGGTGCTGCTCAGTCACGCCGAGTGCAGACGGCATACAGCCAGCAGTCGGCTCTCCTGTCTGCCTTTGCACGACTTAACTATCAGTATAAGTCACGATACTTGGCTGGTATAACCTATCGCCTTGACGGTTCGTCACGTTACAACAAGAATCACCGCTACCTGTCAACTCCATCAATAAGTGCCGGTTGGCGATTCTCACGCGAGAAGTTTGTTCAGGACAAATGCAGCTGGATTGATGAGGGTAAGATTCGTGCCTCTGTCGGTCTGTCAAGTAAAGACGGCAATAACTCATACTACGGAGCTCAGGCTACTTACGCCCTGAATGGTCTCACCACTTATGGAGGCAACAGCTATCTCACCATGTCGCAGCCAGGCAATGAGAACTTAGACTGGGAACGCACATGGACTTACAATGCTGGTCTTGATGTGGAGATGTTCCGCAGCCGTCTGCATGTCACTCTCGACTGGTATTACAAGAAAACCACCAACATGCTTTTCTCAAGCAACCTGCCACTTTATACGGGTTACACCAAGGAGAACCAGAACATCGCCGACATGATGAATACGGGTATTGACCTTCAGGTGATAAGCACCAACATGCAGACGAAGGACTTCATGTGGCAGACAATACTGAACATCAGCCATTCGGCTAACAAAATATTGAAGCTCAACTTTGAAGGCAATCAGCTTGACGAAGCTAACAGCTCATATAAATACTATGCAGAGGGTGAGGCTGTGGCACAGTGGTATCTGCACAAATGGGCTGGTGTGGATCCTGCCACAGGTAACCCGCTCTGGCAGTACAAGGACGGCACCGTGAGTACAACGCCTCCTGCAAGCAACTATGCCACCGAGCAGCAGAACAAGTTCGTGATGGGTACGGCCATGCCTACTTTCTACGGTTCGCTCACCAATAGCTTTGAGTACAAGAACTGGGATTTAGACTTGATGTTCACATACGCCGTTGGCTGTCACATGATGAACGCCACTCGCGCCACACTGCTCACTTACACTCAGGATGCCAACAACCTGAGTGCTGAGGCGATGAACATGTGGACAACTCCTGGACAGGTGACCGACATTCCAAAGATGAACAACAAAAGCATGATTGGTGCTTATGACTACACTACAAGCATAACATCGACACGTTTCCTTGAAAATAACTCATACCTTCGTCTCAAGACACTCACGCTGGGATACCGTGTTCCTGCTGATGTATTGAGGAAGACAAAGTTCATTCGCCAGTTACGCTTATACCTGACAGTGACTAACCTCCTCACATTCACTTCTTACACAGGCATCGACCCAGAGGTGAGCGCCTACGGTTCGTCTGCCACTGCTGCCGGTTATGACAACTCTACCCTGCCAAGCAGCCGCAGCTACCAGTTAGGTGTCAAGGTGGGATTCTAATGATGATTCAATATAGTGATTGACTTTATAATACTTTACAATAAGGTGATGAAAATAAGACATATTTTATGCATGTTGATGGTGCTGACGCTCGTAGGATGCGAGTTGGACTATGCACCAGAGAATACCTATGTGGATGAGAAGGTATATAAACAACAGAAGACAGCTCAGGCTGCACTGATGGGATGCTATGTGCGACTCAACGTGTTCTTGAGCGGTGCTCCACAGGATCAGAACAACTACAGCAATAATGGATACACATATCTGTGTGGCGATCTCACAACAGAGAATCTTGCCATCCAGGATAACGTAAGCACTTTCATTGCTGTACAGAACAGTGAGTTCAGCAGCAATGAGCATGATGGCATCCTCTACAGCATGTGGCGATGGGGCTACAACTGTGTGGACTATGCCAACAACATAATCCGAGGCATCAACAAGTATGGAACATTTGACGAGAAGGCAAAGAAGCAGTACATAGCTGAGGCGCGTTTCATCCGTGCTTATGTATATCTGCAGATGCTTGCTCTCTATGGCGACCAGGCTCTGTTGGGCAATGATGAAGGTGATGGATTGGTGATGCAGCTTGATCCTTACAACGGTTATGACCCAGACAAACCAGCGGGACGCTCATCGAACAAGGTATGCTGGAACCAGATTATCACAGACCTTGAGCTTGCCATCCCTGACCTAAGCACCACCGTTCCTTCTGCCAATGCACGCACACGTGCCACACAGTCGGTGGCTAAAGCATTGCTCAGCCGTGTTTATCTATGGAAAGGCACATTCAAGAATAACACTGATGAGCTGAACAAGGCTGCTCAGTATGCCCGTGAGGTGCTTGCTGATGCAGGATACTCTTTCAACCCTTCATATATGGAGTATCAGAACAACATGTTCCCATCTAATGAGTATTCACAGAGTGACGGTTATCCTGACCCAACAAACTACAGCAGCGAGGTTCTCTTCTCTGAGCCAAGCCGTATATACACAGCAAACTATCCTAACGGAATGGCATACTATTCCAAGAAGAGTTACTACGTACCTGTCGAGATGCTGGATGTGTATGATGAGTATGACGTGCGACGCACTTACCTGCTGAGCCACGGCTCGCTCAACGACAATGCTGCTCAATGGACTTCTGCCAAGTATCTTGGTGGCATGTACGATGATGTGATATACCTGCGACTCTCGGAGGTTAAGCTGACACTGGCAGAGGCTATTGCTCGTACACAAGGCATCACTAATGAGGCTCTGCAACAACTCAACGATGTGCATCAGCGTGCTTATCCTGACGAAAACAAGCCTGCACTCTACCAGACTTCAGACTTCTCCGACAAGAACCAGTTCATACGCACAGTGCTGACAGAGCGTCGCAAGGAACTTGCATACGAGGCACAGTATCGCTATGACCTCATACGCACAAACAATATGCTTGGCGACAATGTCATGGGAAATATTGATTCAAAGAGATGGAACCTCCCCGTGCCAAACTACGAGATCCGTCTCACCGAAGGCCTGATTAAGCAGAACACTGGTTATCTGGAGACAGAATAATAGAGTAAACAACATCGAGGCATAGATATCTCGACACATGATGTGTCGTAACTTAGAAGCGTCGAGGCGTCCAATTCTCGAAGCATCGAGGCATAGAAGCATAGAAGCATCAAAATTCCAAGACATCGCAACCTATCAACCTATAAAAATATCATCATATTTACATAGCATTATATTTACATAGCATTATATAACCAAACAACAAGTACAACTACATGAAAAGATTATATTTCTTCCTTTTAGGCATTATCGCTACATGTGCCGCATGGGGACAGGGCGTTAATTTTGAGCCAGAAGGCACAACCCTTGAGCAGGCTGCAGTCAAGGCTAAGGCTGCAGGGAAATTGGTGTTTATGGACTGCTACACACAGTGGTGCGGACCATGCAAGAAAATGGCGCGTGATGTGTTCCCTACCGAAGAGGTGGGTGCATACATGAATCCAAAGTTCGTATCTATCAAGGTAGATATGGAGACTGCATACGGAGCTCCGCTTGCTAAGAAACTGCAAGTGGGTGCATACCCTACTTTCGTCATCTTCAATGGAGACGGACAGGAGATTGGACGTTTTATGGGGTCTTCTGATACAAAAGGATTCATCGAGCAGGTAGAAAAGAACAGTATTGACCGTGGTTCGTCGGCAATGGATGAACGATGGAAGAATGGTGACCGTGACCCAGAGTTCCTTATGGCTTACCTTTCCACCCTCAATGCCACTTACAAGAACTCGCAAGCAAGCGAGGTGGCTGACGCAATCCTTGAGGGCAAGGCTGAAACATTTGCCGCTGACAGCACACTACGAATGATTTACATGCGCAATGTGAGCAGTCCTTTCTCGCCTGCCTTTGTATATACTGTGAAGCATCCTGAGGCGTTGACTGAGGCTATTGGCGAGATGCCTGTGAAGATGAAGACTCTCAGCGTGCTTAACAACTATCAGCGTGAGCTCATCATAGAGCATGACGGCACAGCATCGCTGGACCAAGAGAAATTTGACGCATTCGTCAATCAGATAAAGAGCCTTGGCATTGAGAAAGCTGACAGCTATAGACTCCAGACTCTTATCACTCTCTCGGAAAAGCAAAAGAACCTCGACCAGTATCTGGCATATATCAATGAATACATGAGTAATCCTGAACTTGATGCCGATGACATGACCCTGGCACGATGGATTCGCCCACTCGTTGGTCCTGGCTCTACAGAAGAACACAAGGCAGCCGTTCGTAATATGCTACAGCAGCGTATAGCAGACATAGACTCTGGTAAGCGTCAGCCAATGAAACAAGTTGGCAATATGCGTCTCTCTGTAGATACGCGCGAACTCTTACAGCGCATCCTTACGGAGATGGTGAAATAAGGCATTTGACTTTCGCAAACTATATTTCACTTTCTATTATACATCTCAATATAAAAGAAATATAATTATAAAAGAAATATAGAAGAATTATAAAAGCAGGAGGTAAACGCAAATCTGTGTTTACCTCCTGCTTTTATAATGGAACTATGTAAGTGGTCAGAATAGTGCAGCCAGATCGCCAGGGCGTAGTCTTGTGGGAAGATAAGGCATCACTACAACGAGGATGAAATCCGTTATGAACACACGTTCACATAGCTCTATTACTTACTTATGGCAACATGTCTGGTGTTGGTGCCGTATAGTTGTCGATATTTAATTTGTACTTGAGCAGTTTACTCAACTCGTGCTGCACTGGTAGAGCATCTACTGGTATTGGCTTGCCAGAGAACTGCTGGAAATAAAGAACGCATGCGTCGCGCCACCACTGGGCATCTTTTACCTGCTGGTTGAATCGTGCCATCTGGCGTGTCCATCTTTCAGCATCAACGTATGGCTTCATTTTTGCCCATGTGTCGGCAAACTGACGCGCCTGCATCACGCCTTCGTCGTACTTGTAGCAAAGGTTGTCCCAAAGTGTGAGTCCATTCTGCATGGTGTGGTTCCATGACACATGGTGGAACCAAAGGAGCAGATTCTCAGGACAGGTCTCGATGTTATTGTATGTAGAGCGTAATGGCTCTGGGTACTGCTGTGTATTGGCTGAACCCATGACACGCGAAGGTTCGCTCGCTCCATTCTGACATTGCAATTCCTCATGGTTTGTACGGTTGAAACCTATGCCGTATGCATCTGCCTTGTGATAGTAACGTGGGAGCCAATCTTCACGCCATCCCTTTGGTGCACACCAAGGCTCTGGTCCGTAGTGGTGACCGCCGGCAAAGATATGATGGAGTCCGAATGGCATCATGTAGTTTACGACAGCCTCGCGCGACTTCATAAGCATCTGTGTCATTGGCTTTACGAAATTCTCATCGGACGAATAGCATTCGCTGAGGAACTTGCAGGCGATGTCGTATGAAGATGCATCAGGATTGACAGCAAGACAACCGAAGGCGTACCAGTTTGCCATGGCAAGGTCGTTGGATGTCCAATCACAATAGGACCAGTCGCCTTTGCTTTCATTCTTCCATCCAGCATCACCTATATTGGCAACACCTGCCACACCTACGAGATTGACGTTTTGTGACTTTATCACATCAAAGAACTCACGCCACATAGGAGCAAGATAGCATGTCTGGATGCTGTTGCCTGTATATTCCTGTGTAATCTGGAACTCTGCCATCATCTTTGTCTTCTTCAAGGCAAAGAAGAGTGGCGACACAGGCTCGCGTGGCTGGAAATCGATGGGTCCGTTCTTAATCTGGATTATAACGTTGTCACTAAACTGTCCGTCGAAACGCACGAATTCATCGTATGCCTGGCTGGCACGGTCACCTCCCTGAGGAGAATATACGAAAGAGCGCCACATCACGATTCCACCATGTGGCTTGCTTGCTGCTGCAAGCATGTTTGCTCCGTCAACATGTGTGCGTCCATAATCCATAGGACCAGGTTCGCCCTCGCTGTTTGCCTTGACAAGGAATCCTCCGAAGTCTGGTATGAGCTTGTAAATCTCGTCTGCCTTTTTCTTCCACCACTTCACTACCCTATCGTCAAGCGGATCTGCTGTGTCAACATCGCCCAATGCCTTTGGCGAAGCAAAGTTGACAGACAGATACACCTTGATGCCGTAAGGACGAAGGATGTCGGCAATGCGTGCTGTCTTGCGAAGCATGTCTGTTGACAATGCCAATGGTTTTGCATTAACATTATTAAGAACTGTCCCATTAATGCCACAGTCCTTGTTGAGCTGTGCATATTCCTTGTATTTCTCCACGAGATACTTAGGCATCGGTTTCTTTGGAGACGATGGTATTTCGTCCCACTTCCAAATGCTTCGTCCTGCATATCCTCGTTCTACTGTTCCGTTAGGATTATCCCAATGGTTCAGCAGTCGTAGTGTGTATTGAGAATTTACCTGAGACACTTCTATCGGATTCCAATAGTGGCTACTCTGCTGTGCTGCCAATGGAAGAAAAGACAGCATGAGTATGAGTGACAATATCTTCCGTATCATTGTAATTAAATTGATTTTTTGTAAAGTTGAAGAAATTTAAGTAGTTGAAGAAGATGATTGAGATGAATAAGTAGAATTGTTCAACTCACTTCAACTTCTTCAACTAATTAAACTAATTAACTAATCAGACCTAAACTTATTCGAGTGCCTGTGCAAGGTCGGCAATGAGGTCTGCCTTATCCTCGAGTCCGCAACTCATACGAACAAGTCCTGCTGGTATGCCTGCTGCTTCAAGCTGCTCTTCTGTCATCTGACGGTGTGTGCTGGTTGCAGGGTTGAGACAGCATGTGCGTGCATCGGCAACGTGTGTCTCTATGGCTGCAAGACGTAGTTTCTTCATGAATGCTTCTGCTGCAGCGCGTCCTCCCTTGATGACGAAGCTGACAACTCCGCATCCGCCGTTAGGAAGATATTTCTTTGCCAATTCATAATATGGGTCGCTTGGCAGACCTGAATAGTTCACTTTCTCCACCTTTGGATGCTGAGCGAGGAACTCTGCCACTGCCTGTCCGTTCTCTACGTGACGAGGCATGCGAACATGCAACGACTCAAGTCCGAGGTTGAGAATGAAAGCATGCTGAGGTGATTGGATGCAACCGAAGTCGCGCATGAGCTGTGCGGTACATTTTGTTATGAAGGCACCTGCCTTGCCGAATTTCTCTGCATAGGTGATACCGTGATAAGAGTCGTCGGGTGTGCAGAGTCCAGGGAACTTGTCTGCATGTGCCATCCAGTCGAACTTTCCTGCATCAATGATTGCTCCGCCCACGCATGCTCCGTGACCGTCCATGTATTTTGTTGTGGAATGTGTTACAATGTCAGCCCCCCACTCTATCGGACGGCAGTTGACTGGTGTTGGGAATGTGTTGTCAACAATGAGTGGCACTCCGTTGGCATGTGCAACCTTTGCAAAACGTTCTATGTCAAGCACCGTGAGGGCTGGATTAGCAATAGTCTCACCAAACATAGCCTTGGTGTTTGGCTTGAATGCTGCATTGAGTTCTTCCTCGCTTGCTGTTGGGCTTACGAATGTCACATCAATGCCCATCTTCTTTAAAGTGACGGCAATAAGGTTGAATGTGCCTCCGTAGATGCTGCTTGATGCTACAATATGACTTCCACACTCGCAGATGTTGAAGATGGCGAAGAAGTTTGCTGCCTGTCCTGAAGATGTGAGCATGGCAGCCGCACCGCCTTCCAATGCTGCCAGCTTTGCTGCAACGTAGTCGTTGGTTGGATTCTGCAGACGGGTGTAGAAATATCCGCTTGCTTCAAGGTCAAAAAGCTTGCCCATGTCCTCCGACGTATCGTACTTGAATGTTGTTGACTGTATGATTGGCACCTGGCGTGGTTCGCCATTACCGGGACGATATCCTGCCTGCACGCACTTCGTGTTAAGGCTCATTTCATTTGTTTCCATATTCTTGATAAATTAAAAGTTCATTTTTAGGGGGAAAATAGTTAACTTTCGCAAGCTTTTAACATGCTCTGTTTAATGTACCATGTACCATTCACTGTACATGGTAGATTGTACACATAGATTGTACATCCAAGTTGAGCTTGTGAAACTTGAACTATTGTAGTCGTACATAAATTATTTTAGTCGTACAAAGGAAGTATTTCAGCAGGCAATTCTATATCCTCTGGTATTCCTAATGGATTCTTGCCGAAGATAATTGTCTCAGCCCCACCGTACCATTCCATATAAATCGTAATAGCATCAATAGGATTGTGAACCTCACCATTCTCACCGTACTCTAACTTCTCGTTAAAAGTGAGAACCCATTTATTTCCGCCTAAGTCACCAGCGGAAAGGAACGATCCTCGCATCTGACCATCGGGAGTGATAAGATGACAGCTCCAAGATGACTCCATGTTAAGTATATAGTCTTTTCCGCCTACCGTGAAACTGCATGACAGCGGACCTTCCTCGTCGTTAAATCCATAGAATTCAACATTCACACTGCCTTCGTCGGTCTGCTGTGTCTCCACCACATATCTGTCATCTTCTTTGTGACAGTTAAATCCGCACACCTCATGTGCATAACTCAACAATCCAGGCGTGGTAACGATGCCTGAGACTGCCTGACAGAGATCGAGGATGTACACATCGCCTGATTCGGAGATGATGTAAAGGCCCACATTCTTTTCGTTTGTAGCTCCGTGACGTGCAATCTTCACTCCTGTGGCATACTCTGGTAAATAAAGACGCACAGGACCTACAGTTCCGCAACGTACGAAATCTGACATTTCAACGAACTTTTTGTAAGCGTCCTCATTGCTCACTTGCCAGTACACAATACCATGTTTTATCCATGCCTTAAGACCAGCCTCTGACATCTCCGCGCTTTCATACCCCTCTATCATAGGAGGTACATCCGCAGCTTCATCTCCCACTTCTTCATCCACAATTATTGAATCAGAGTCATTCACGCTTGTTGCCTTTTCTGTCTTATTGCCACAAGAAAACAGCATTGATACCATCAATGTAGAACAAATAAAGAAAGTCTTTCTCATAATTTTTAAGTTAAATTTCCGACAAAGATAATGCTTTTTAATTAAAAATTAATAATTAATAATTAAAAACTCCATAAATGTGTACAAAACAAACATTTTTGTAATAACGCCCCCAGCACTACTACAAGACAACAAACCGACACTTTTAATTTTTAACTTCAAGTGCAGCCTTTATATTCTGCACTACCGCCTTGGCACTATATGTTGCACCCGAACATCCGTCAATCTTACCGCTGGCAGCCAATTTCTTTGCCTTTGCCACGGTCAGGTTAATATACTGCGGAAAGAGTTTCGTTGTAACCGTGTTAAAAAACTTAGGCGTCTCACGGTTTGGCAATGCTACAATCTTAACTATCTTTCCTTTCTTCACATACACCTCTAACGGTGTAGTTGCATTGTAACCACGCACTTTGCACAGTTCTGTAGTGTTGATTACACGGGTACCGTCTGGAAGTTTCTTTACAGGTTCGTCAGCAACAGCTACAGTTGTTGCCAACATCATAACAATTGAAAATATAGTACGTTTCATAATTTCTTAATTTAAGATATTTAGTAATCGATAAATTATAGCTTAGTAATGGCTAAGTAACAACTTGGCGAAGTGATCAGAATAAAGACCAGAACACTCTTGATTACTTATTAATAAACTTATACATGATACTTATTTTATCTTTATCTCTATTGTGGCCATTTATTGAGAAACAAATACACCATATATAATAACGACAATCTACATAATATATTGCATACATTACCATAAATCATACTTTTACATCAAAGTATGAACATTGTAAAATAGCAACAAAGGAATATGCGTCCCAATAAAACTATAAAACATGAAACATATATTACTATAAGAATATTAATATGTATATAGGTGTGATGAGATAATACATCACAAAATAGCACTGAAATGCTTTTCTATGTTGAAATAGAAATATAAAACTATAATAACAGAAAAAGATGAATATTAGTAGATATAACCATTGCGATACATTTTTTCTATTAATAATACTTTATATGTACAAATGAAGATATGTTTATATTTTTATTTATAATAGAATCATTTATATGTTTATTATATACAACACCAACACCATAATCTATTTTATCATCTTTTTTAATTGGAGACTGAGGATTTATTGCCTGTTTTCGTTCTGAAAGAAGTTTTTTTGTTTC